>NZ_JBICVX010000001.1:0-682627 GCF_043199435.1 Streptomyces sp. NPDC048604 | reverse complement strand
CCGTGGCCGAGGAGGTCGTGGTGGAGGCGCCGGTCGTCGAGGAGACGGCCGAGGTCGTGGAGGAGCCGGTCGTCGAGGCCGCTCCGCCGGCCCGTGGCCGCCGCCGCGCCACCCGCAAGGCCACCGCTCCTGCGACGTCCCCGGCCGTGGCCGAGGAGGTCGTGGTGGAGGCGCCGGTCGTCGAGGAGACGGCCGAGGTCGTGGAGGAGCCGGTCGTCGAGGCCGCTCCGCCGGCCCGTGCCCGCCGCCGCGCCACCCGCAAGGCCACCGCGCCCGTGACGTCCCCGGCCGTCGCCGAGGAGGAGGTCGCCGGCGAGGCCCTGCCGCAGGACGTCGTCGAGCAGATCGCCCCCGAGGCCCCGGCCGCCGCCGAGGTCGCGGCCGCCGAGAAGGCCGCCACCCGCGGCCGTACCCGCCGTCGCGTCACGGCCCCGCAGTTCACCGCGGAGCCGGCGCCGAAGACCGAGGCGAAGGCTGAGCCGAAGGCCGAGGCGAGGGCCGAGGAGCAGCCGGCGCGCGGCCGCCGTGGCGCCCGCCCCGCCGTGGCCGTCTTCCAGGCCCCGGTGTTCACCGAGCCGATGTTCCAGACGCCGGAGACCGCTGCCGCGGCGGCTGCCGCCGCGGTCGAGCCGGAGGAGGACGAGGCGACGGCCGAGGCCGTCGTGGAGACGGTCGAGGCCGCCGAGTCCGCCGAGCGCGAGAGCGGCCGTCGCCGCCGTCGCCGCCGTGGCGAGCCCGTCGCCGTCGAGCCGGTCCCGAGCACGGTCGCCGACGAGCCCGAGGTCGAGACCGAGGAGCCCGAGGCCGCCGAGGCGGAGGAGGACTCGGACGAGTACGAGGAGCGTCCGTCCCGCCGTCGCCGCCGGGGCGGCCGCCGCCGTCGCCGCGGTGCGGACGCCGACGCCGACGAGGCCGAGGAGGCCGCGGCCGAGGCCGAGGAGGCCGAGGAGGAGTTCGAGGAGGGCGAGGAGGACGGCGACGAGGCCGAGGGCCACGCCCCGTCCGGCAGCGCCAGCTCGCGCCGTCGTCGCCGGCGCCGTCGCCGCAGCGGCGAGTCCGGCGGCGAGGCGGAGGCCGCCGAGGAGGACGGCGTCCGCACGGTCGTCAAGGTCCGCGAGCCCCGTCCGAAGGCGGAGCCGTCCGACGAGGTCCAGTCCATCAAGGGCTCGACGCGTCTGGAGGCGAAGAAGCAGCGCCGCCGCGAGGGCCGCGAGCAGGGCCGCCGCCGTGTGCCGATCATCACCGAGGCCGAGTTCCTGGCCCGCCGTGAGGCCGTCGAGCGCGTCATGGTCGTCCGCCAGAGCGGCGAGCGCACCCAGATCGGCGTCCTGGAAGACAACGTGCTCGTCGAGCACTACGTCAACAAGGAGCAGGCCACCTCGTACGTCGGCAACGTCTACCTGGGCAAGGTCCAGAACGTGCTGCCGTCGATGGAGGCCGCCTTCGTCGACATCGGCAAGGGCCGCAACGCGGTCCTGTACGCCGGCGAGGTCAACTTCGAGGCGCTCGGCATGGCCAACGGGCCGCGCCGCATCGAGACCGCGCTGAAGTCCGGCCAGTCCGTCCTCGTCCAGGTGACGAAGGACCCGATCGGCCACAAGGGCGCGCGTCTGACCTCGCAGGTCTCGCTGCCCGGCCGCTACCTGGTCTACGTGCCCGAGGGCTCGATGACCGGCATCAGCCGCAAGCTCCCGGACACCGAGCGGGCGCGTCTGAAGACCATCCTGAAGAAGATCGTCCCCGAGGACGCGGGCGTCATCGTGCGCACCGCCGCCGAGGGCGCGAGCGAGGACGAGCTGCGCCGTGACGTCGAGCGTCTGCAGGCGCAGTGGGAGGACATCCAGAAGAAGGCGAAGAGCGGCAACGCCCCGACCCTTCTCTACGGTGAGCCGGACATGACCGTCCGGGTCGTCCGCGACATCTTCAACGAGGACTTCTCCAAGGTCATCGTCAGCGGCGAGGACGCCTGGGAGACCATCCACGGCTACGTCGGCCATGTCGCGCCCGACCTGGTCGACCGGCTGTCGCGGTGGACCAGCGAGGTCGACGTCTTCGCCACGTACCGGATCGACGAGCAGCTGATGAAGGCGCTGGACCGCAAGGTCTGGCTGCCGTCCGGCGGTTCGCTGGTGATCGACAAGACCGAGGCGATGATCGTCGTCGACGTCAACACCGGCAAGTTCACCGGGCAGGGCGGCAACCTCGAGGAGACCGTCACCCGGAACAACCTGGAGGCGGCCGAGGAGATCGTGCGCCAGCTGCGGCTGCGCGACCTGGGCGGCATCGTCGTCATCGACTTCATCGACATGGTCCTGGAGTCCAACCGCGACCTGGTGCTGCGCCGTCTGCTGGAGTGCCTGGGCCGGGACCGGACCAAGCACCAGGTGGCCGAGGTCACGTCGCTGGGCCTGGTGCAGATGACCCGCAAGCGGGTCGGCCAGGGTCTGCTCGAGTCCTTCTCGGAGACCTGCGTCCACTGCAACGGCCGCGGTGTCATCGTGCACATGGAGCAGCCGACCACCCACGGGGGCGGCGGCAGCGGCAAGCGGGCGAAGAAGCGCGGCCGCGGCGGCGCCGAGCACGTCCACGAGCACGAGCACGTCGAGGTCGTGGAGCCGGAGACGGCCGAGACCGAGACCGAGGCCGAGGTGGCGGCGGAGCTCGCCGCCCCGGTCGCCGTCGAGGAGCCCATCGGGGCGGACGAGGAGCTGTACGGTTCCGCCGCCGAGGCGGAGGCCGCGATGGGCGGTGGCCGTCGCCGCCGTCGCCGGGTGGTCCGCGAGGTGTCCGCGCCGGCCAAGGCCCGGCCGGTCGCCGAGGTCGTCGAGCCGGCCCCGGTCGTCGTCGAGACGCCCGCTCCTGCGGAGGTCCCGGCCGAGGAGGCGCCCGTCGTCGAGGAGGCCCCCGTGGCCGCCCCGCCGCGGGCCCGCCGCCGGGTCGTCCGCAAGGCCACCGCGCCCGCCGGCGCGCCGGCCGGTGCGGAGGAGGCCGCCGTCGTCGTGGTGACCAGCGCTCCCGAGGCCGAGGCCCCGGCGGAGGCCGAGGCCGAGACGGAGGAGGGCGCGCCGGCGAAGAAGGCCGCGCGCAAGACCGCCAAGAAGGCCACGGCCAAGAAGGCCGCCACCAAGAAGACGGCGGCGAAGAAGACCGCGGCCAAGAAGACCACGGCGAAGAAGGCCACGAAGGCGACGGCCACGAAGACCGCCGCGGCCGAGCAGTAGTCGTCCGGCCCGCTGGGCCCACGGCCAAGGGGAGTGACGTCCGTCGCGTGACGGTCGTCACTCCCCGCTGTTGTTCGGTTGAACGAATGATGGCCGTGGATTGAACACCTCGTGCGGGCGGTCCGAGAGTGTCCGACGAGGTCAGGACTTTGTTTCAGAATTGATGCCTGGCCACGTAAACGGCCCAGAAATTGACTAGGAAATTCCTGATAATGTGACGCCCGGTCGCCGCCGACTCGGGCCTCCGCACGGGACTACGGTCGGTGACCGACCCGGGTCGGGAAGACTCGGTCCCAGCATTCCTCGGTAGGGCGTCGGCATCGCGCCGGAGGGGTACGCGCGGCCTCGCGAGACGCCCGCCACACCCCAGACCTCTGCCACTAGAGCTCTTGCGGTGTTCAAGGAGGACGTCCATGGCGAGCATCAACGAGCAGCCCATTCCCGCTGCCCGCCCGGTCATCGGTGAAGAGGAGATCGAGGCCGCGGTCCGCGTACTGCGCACCGGCCGCGTCGTACAGGGCCCGGAGGTGGCCGCCTTCGAGGAGGAGTTCTCGGAGGTCGTCCAGGGACGCCACTGCGTCGCCGTCAACTCGGGTACCTCCGCGCTGCACCTCCTTCTGATGGCCATGGGCATCGGCCCGGGCGACGAGGTGATCGTTCCGTCCTTCTCGTTCGCCGCCTCGGCGAACGCGGTCCGCCTGGTCGGCGCCGACGTCGTCTTCGTCGACATCGAGGCGAGCAGCTTCAACATCGACCCGGCCGCCGTCGAGGCCGCGATCACCCCGCGCACCGCCGCGATCATGCCCGTGCACATCTACGGCAACCCGGCCGCGATGGACAAGATCATGGCCATCGCCGACAAGCACAAGCTGGCCGTCGTCGAGGACGCCTGCCAGGCGCACGCGGCCGCCCTGAACGGCACGCCGGTCGGCGCCTTCGGCACCGGCGGCACCTTCAGCTTCTACCCGACGAAGAACATGCACTCGCTCGAGGGCGGCATGATCTCCACGGCCGACGCCGAGATCGCCCGCACCCTGCGCCTGCTGCGCAACCAGGGCATGGAGCAGCGGTACGCGAACGAGATCGTCGGCGCCAACATGCGCATGACCGACGTGAGCGCCGCCATCGGCCGCGTCCAGCTGGGCAAGCTGACCGGCTGGACCGAGCAGCGCATCGCCAACGCCGCGTACCTCTCGCAGCACATCACCGCCGAGAACGTGGTCACGCCGATCGTCGCCGAGGGCGCGCGGCACATCTACCACCAGTACACGATCCGGGTGAAGGGCGACCGCGACGCCGCGATGGCCAAGCTCACCGAGGCGGGCATCGGCAACGCGGTCTACTACCCGACCCCGATCCACCGCCTGAAGCCGTACTGGGAGCCGGACCAGAAGGCCGGCCGTAACTGGGACCTGCCCGAGACGGAGAAGGCCGCCGCCGAGGTCGTCTCGCTGCCGGTCCACCCGTCCCTGTCCGAGAACGACCTTGAGCGCATCGTCGCCGCCGTGAACGCGCTGGGAGAGAACCTGTGACTGCCGCTGCACTGCGAGCCGGCCTGATCGGCCTCGGCTCCATGGGACGCCACCACGCCCGTGTACTCGCCGGGCTCGACGGCGTCCAGCTCGTCGGTGTCGTCGACCCGATGGGCGACAAGAACGGCTGGGCGCAGGGCGCCCCGGTCCTGTCGACCGTCGAGGAGCTCATCGCGCTCGGTGTCGACTACGCCGTCGTCGCCTGCCCGACCGCCCTGCACGAGGAAGTCGGCCTGAAGCTGGCCGAGGCCGGTGTGGGCGCGCTCATCGAGAAGCCCGTCGCCGACACCGTCGACCGCGCCCGCCGTCTGGTCGAGGCGTTCGAGTCCCGCGGCCTGGTGGCCGGCGTGGGCCACATCGAGCGCTGCAACCCGGCGCTGCGTTCGCTGCGCCAGCGGCTGGAGGCCGGCGAGCTGGGCGACGTCTACCAGGTCGTCACCCGCCGCCAGGGCCCGTTCCCGCACCGCATCGCCGACGTCGGCGTGGTCAAGGACCTCGCCACGCACGACATCGACCTCACCGCCTGGGTGACCGGCCGGTCGTACACCTCGATCGCCGCCCACACGGTGTCGAAGTCCGGCCGTGAGCACGAGGACATGGTCTCCGCGGTCGGCCAGCTCTCCGACGGCACCATGGTCAACCACCTGGTCAACTGGCTGAGCCCGCTGAAGGAGCGGTTCACCTCGGTGACCGGCGAGCGCGGCTGCTTCATCGCCGACACGCTCACCGCCGACCTCACCTTCTACTCCAATGCCGCCCAGGCGACGGAGTGGGAGGCGCTGCAGGCGTTCCGCGGTGTGTCCGAGGGCGACATGATCCGCTACGCGATCCCGAAGCGTGAGCCGCTGCTCGTCGAGCACGAGCTGTTCCGCGACGCGATGCTCGGCAAGGACGCCGACATCTGCACCCTGCGGCAGGGTCTGCGTACGGTGGAGGTCGCCGCGGCGGTTCTGCGCTCCGCTGCCGACCGGACTACTGTCCGTCTGGACGACAACGCGGGTGGAGCTGCCTGACCCATCTCGGCGGCGGGTAGCCGCTGCCCGCCGGTCCCCGGCCTCCCGCGTGCGGAGGCCGGGGACGCCGAACGTAAGTCTTCCCGGAGGAAGTAGCTCATGGAATCCCACGCCCGCCGGCCGCGGCTCGCGGTGATCGTCGCCAACGGAATCACCGGCGACTCGCGGGTACAGAAGACCGCCGTCGCCGCCGCGCGCGACGGCTGGGACGTCACCCTGATCGGCAGGAGCGACACCAGGCGCGTCCAGCACTCCAAGATGGGCCCGATCGACGTGATCCGGGTGCCCGTGGGTTCCGAGTACCTCCGGGCGGTGACCGCCCGCAAGCCGCATCCGGTGCGTGCCGCCGCCACCCAGTTCCAGATCCAGGACCAGGCCGCGCTGAATCGCTACAGCGCGGCCTACCGCGCGTGGGTGCGGCAGAAGTCCGCCGAGTCCGCGTGGGCCGGCGGCACGCGCCGTACGTCCCTGAAGGCGCTGCTCCGGGCCCGTCGCGCGGTGCACCGCTTCCGCGTCCGGGCGTTCAAGTGGGAGCAGCGGCGCAAGCCGAAGGACCCGTCGCCGGTGCGCGACTGGCGGCGCGACTGGCCGCAGGTCGTCGATCTCGACCTGGCCTTCGGCCCGGTGATCGAGAAGCTGAAGCCGGACGTCATCCACGCCAACGACGCCACGATGATCGTCACCGCGGCCCGCAGCGCGGCGCGCCTGAAGGCCGCCGGCCACAAGTGCGCCTGGCTCTATGACGCGCACGAGTACATCAAGGGCGTCGAGTGGCCCAACAAGCGTCAGGCGTACGCCCTTCCGGCGATGGAGGCCGAGTTCATCGGCCGCGCCGACGCGGTCGTCACCGTCTCGACGCAGATGGCCGAGCTGCTCAGGAACGACCACAAGCTGGGCAAGCTCCCGCTGGTTGTGGGCAATTCGCCGGTCCGCGAGGTCATCGGCGGCGGCAAGTCGAGCAACTCGGTGCGCAAGGCCTGCGGTCTGGGCCCCGAGGTCCCGCTGATGGTGTACTCCGGCTGGATCGGCCGCGAGCGCGGCGTCGACGCGGTCATCGACGGCCTGCCCGAACTGCCCGGCTACCACCTGGCGCTGGTCGTCGGCCGGACGACCCCGCTCCTGGAGGAGCTGCTCGCCCAGGCCGAGGCCCTCGACGTACGCGACCGCGTCCACCTGGTGCCGTACGTGCCGCAGCACGAGGTCGCCGACTACCTGTCCTCCGCGGACGTCGGCCTCACCCCGTTCAAGAAGGTCCCCAACTGCGAGGTCTCCCTTCCCACGAAGGTCTCCGAGTACCTCCAGGCCCGGCTGCCGCTGGTCACCAGCGACGTCAAGGTCATCAAGGCGTACGTCGAGGAGAAGGGCCTCGGCGAGGTCTGGACCTGGGACGACCCGAAGACCTTCGCGGCCGCCGCGACCCGGGCCATGAAGAACCGGGACAAGCTCGCCGAGGCGATCACCGAGGACGTCCTCACGGACCTGTCCTGGGAGGCGCAGAGCGGCAAGCTGCTCCAGCTGTACCGCGAGCTGTCGAAGAAGACCCCGCCCGGCCCGCGGCCCGAGGTGTCCTGGACCGTCCAGGAGACCCCCGGCGCGGTCCGTGAGGTCGAGATCACCACCGACGACGGCCAGCCGGTCTGGAAGAAGCTCGGCAACACGAAGATCAAGCTCGGCCTCGGCCCGGCCAACTACGCAGGCCAGGGCGCCGCGTACGCGCAGGCCATCACCCGTCTCAACCCCGACGTCTCCGTCGAGGTCGTGATGAACAAGCGGCCCGAGTCCTTCGACTACCCGGCCGACGTGTACGTCGACGCCACCCGGCTGCGCGAGCTGGACGTCCAGTTCCAGCAGGTCGAGCGGGTCGTCGGCCGCTACACCCACATGCTCGTGGACGCCTTCCTGCCGGTCTTCGGCTACCTCAACGGTCCGTCCGTCGAGGGCGACCTGGCGGCGCTCAAGCAGGCCAAGATCAAGGTCGGTCTGCTCGCGCACGGCAGCGACATCCGGCACCCCGGCGACCACATGCGGCGGCACGCCTTCTCGCTCTTCCACGACGCCCCCGAGGGCATCGTCGAGAAGCTCCAGGCCAAGGCGGAGCTGAACCGGAAGATCGCCGACGCGGCGGGTCTGCCGCTGTTCGTCACCACCCCGGACCTGCTCGACGACCTGCCCACCGCGAAGTGGGCCCCGCTCGTCGTCGACGTGAAGTCCTGGGCCAGCGAGCACCCGGTCATGGAGCGCGAGCGTCCCGTCGTGCTGCACGCCCCGTCCAAGCGCTGGACCAAGGGCACCGACCGGATCATGCCGCTGCTCACCGAGCTGCACGAGGCGGGCGTCATCGAGTTCAAGCTTGCCGAGGGCATCCCGTGGGCCGAGATGCGTGAGCTGGTGCAGAGCTGCGACGTCGTGCTCGACCAGTTCACCACCGGCAGCTACGGCACCTTCGCCGTCGAGGCGATGGCGGCCGGCCGCCCGGTCGTCGGCTACATCAGCGACGAGGTCAAGGCGGTCACCGAGGGCGCGCTGCCGATCGTCAACGCCACCCCCGAGACGCTCCGCGAAGTCCTCCAGACGCTGCTCGACGACCGTGAGGGCACGGCCCGCATCGGCCGTGCGTCGGAGGAGTTCGCGCACACCTACCACGACGGAACCTGGACCGCACAGGTCCTGAGCGGCTTCCTCAAGTGATCGGTCAAGAAAGGCTGTTCATGGATTCGCAGAATGCCGGCGCGCCTCGCCCCCCGAAGGGCCGCGTCGTCATGCTGGTCGACAACAAGGTCGAGGGCGACTCGCGCGTGCAGAAGGCTGCGGAGTCCGCGGCCGCGGCGGGCTGGGACGTCACCCTGCTCGGCCTGGTGCGCTCCGGCAACGGACGCACCTGGAAGCTCGGCGACGCCGAGGTCAAGCTGCTGCCGCTGAAGACCCCGCTGGCCAAGCGGCACGCGGAGCGGCACCGCTCCCTGCTGCGCCGCCCGTTCGCGTACCAGCCGGGCCCCATGTCGGCCTACCGGCAGCAGTGGGCCAAGGCCTGGCGCGCGGACGTCGCCACCCGGCGCGCCGCGCTGAAGGTCGTCCCCGAGGCCGTCGGCTCGCCGCTGTTCCGCAAGAGCGAGGCGGCCCGCCTCGTCGTCGCCGGACCGGTGTCGAAGTTCATGCAGAAGTGGGTCGGCTTCCGCGCGCGGCAGACCCGGCAGGCGCTGAAGGCCGGCAAGGCGCTGCGCGGCCCGGTCGACCGCGCGTTCACCGCGACCTGGAAGGCCGCCAAGGGCAAGCGCGCCTGGCGCCGTCTGGAGCCGGTGCTCTGGGACTACGAGCTGACGTACGGCGCCGAGATCGACGCCCTGCAGCCGGATCTGATCCACGCCAACGACTTCCGGATGCTCGGCGTCGGCGCCCGCGCCGCGGTGCGCGCCCGCGCCAAGGGCCGCTCGGTCAAGCTGGTCTGGGACGCGCACGAGTACCTGCCCGGCGTCCGCCCGTGGGAGGACAACGCCCACTGGATCCCCGGCAACACCGCGCACGAGAGCGAGTTCGCCCCGTACGCCGACGCCGTCGTCACCGTCTCCGAGGGCCTCGGCGACCTGCTGCGCGAGCGCCACGGCCTGAGCGAGCAGCCGACCGTCGTGCTCAACGCCCCGGACCGCCCGGTCGAGACCGACCCGGCCCTGGAGGACGCCGAGCCCGTCCCGGACCTGCGCGCCCTGTGCGGCATCGGCCCGGACGTGCCGCTCGTGGTCTACAGCGGTTCGCCCGGTCCGCAGCGCGGCCTCGGCGACATGGTGGAGGCGCTGCCGAAGCTGGACGGCGTCCACATGGCGTTCGTCGTGCCCGCGCCGGCCGCCGGCTACATCCAGGGGCTGCTGAAGCGCGCCGAGGAGCTGGGCGTCGGCTACCGGCTGCACGCCGTGCCGTACGTGCCGCACTACCAGGTGGTCCGCTTCCTGTCCGCGGCGAACGTGGGCTGCATCCCGATCCACCACTGGCCGAACCACGAGATCGCGCTGATCACGAAGTTCTTCGAGTACTCGCACGCCCGGCTGCCGCTGGTCGTCAGCGATGTGAAGACGATGTCCGAGGTCACCCGGTCCACCGGCCAGGGCGAGATCTGCAAGGCCGAGGACACCGACGACCTGGCGCGCGCCATCAAGGCCGTCCTCGCGGACCCGGACAAGTACAAGGCCGCGTACGACAAGCCGGGGCTGCTCGACACCTGGACGTGGGAGGCGCAGGCCGAGGTCCTCGACCGGCTGTACACCCGCCTGGTGCCGGGCGCCGCCGAGAGGGGCAGAATGTGACGACCGTCCCCGACGTCACGGTCGTCGTCGCCGTCTACAACACGATGCCGTACCTGACCGAGTGCCTGAACTCGCTCCTCGGCCAGAGCATCGGACGCGACCGTCTGGAGGTCGTCGCCGTCGACGACGGCTCCACCGACGACAGCGGCAAGGAGCTGGACCGCTTCGCCGCGAAGTACCCGGGCACGGTCAAGGTCGTCCACCAGGCCAACTCCGGAGGCCCGGCCGCGCCCAGCAACCGGGCGCTCGACCTGGCCACCGGCCGCTACGTGTACTTCATAGGCTCGGACGACTACCTCGGCAAGGACGCCCTCAAGCGGATGGTGGCCTGCGCCGACGAGAACGACTCGGACGTCGTCGTCGGCAAGATGGTCGGCACCAACGGCCGGTACGTGCACCAGGAGCTGTACAAGAAGAACGACCCGGACGTGAGCCTGTACGACTCCGCCCTGCCGTTCACCCTGGCCAACACCAAGCTGTTCCGGCGCGACCTGGTCGAGAAGCTGGGCCTGCGGTTCCCCGAGGACATGCCGGTCGGCAGCGACCAGCCGTTCACCATCGAGGCCTGCGTCAAGGCCCGCAAGATCTCCGTGGTGGCCGACTACACCTGCTACTACGCGGTCAAGCGCGGCGACGCGAGCAACATCACCTACCGCGCGAACCACCTGGCCCGGCTGCACTGCGTCGAGCGGATCATGGCGTACACGGCGGAGCTCATCGAGCCCGGCCCGAAGCGCGACTGGGTCTTCAAGCGGCACTTCACCTGGGAGCTCGCCAAGCTGATCCAGGACGACTTCCCGTCCGTGGACCGGCCCACCCAGGTCGAGGTCTGCGCCGGCATAGCCAAGCTGGCCGACGAGTACTTCACCGAGCCGCTGCGCGACTCCATGGACGTGCAGCGCCGCGTCCGGATCGCGCTCGCGCAGGCCGGGGCCGTCGACCGGCTGATCGAGGCGATCAAGGGCGACACCGAGGGCGAGGGCTGGCCGCTGCTGCTCGAGGACGAGCGCGCGTACGTCCGCTACCCCGGCTTCCGCGACCCCGAACTCGGCCTGCCCGACCGCCTCTTCGAGGTGATCGGCGAGGCCGTCCCCAAGCACTTGTCCACCGGCACCGGCCTGGTGTCCGCGGAGTGGGACCAGAACGGCCAGGACCTGGCGGTACGGCTCGCCGTACGCGTCCCGGTGGCCGGACTGGCCGACGGGGCGGTGCTCCGGCTCGCCGACCGGGCCATGCCGAAGAGCGCGGACAAGCCCGGCGGCCGCCGCCTCCCGGTGGGCACCGAGCTGTCCGCCCCCGGCGGCGAGCAGCACCACGAGCCCGCCGAGGACGGCCTGGGCACCGTGCTGCACGCCCGGTTCCCGCTCCAGGTGAAGCGTGCCACCCTCGGCGTCCGCGCCTATCTGGATGTGGCAGGCTCGATGTACGAGATCCCGGTACGGACCAAGGGCCGGCCGCTGCCGCTGGCGCGGCGCTGGCGGGACGCCGTCCCGTACCGTGTCTCGGCCACCGCGAACTCCAAGGGGCGGCTCGTGATCACCACGGCCCCGCTCTGGGAGCCGGCGCTCGGCGTGGGCAAGCGACTGCGCCAGACGATGTCCCGTGTGAAGAGGAAACTGACCCGATGAAAATCTGTGTAGTCGCGCTCGGCAAGATCGGCCTGCCGCTCGCTGTTCAGTTCGCCGCCAAGGGCCACAAGGTCATCGGCGCGGACGTCAACGAGAAGGTCGTCGAGCTGGTCAACGCCGGCACCGAGCCCTTCCCGGGCGAGTTCGACCTCGACCGTCTCCTGAAGGAGACCGTGGGCGCCGGTCTGCTGTCGGCCACCACCGACACCACCGCGGCCGTCGCCGACTCCGACGCCGTCGTGGTCGTCGTCCCGCTGTTCGTGGACGCCGAGGGCGTGCCGGACTTCGGCTGGATGGACGCCGCCACGAAGGCCATCGCCAAGGGCCTGAAGCCGGGCACCCTGGTCTCCTACGAGACCACCCTGCCGGTCGGCACCACCCGCACCCGCTGGGCGCCGATGCTGGAGGAGGGCTCCGGCCTGACCGCCGGCCAGGACTTCCACCTGGTGTTCTCGCCGGAGCGCGTCCTGACCGGCCGCGTCTTCGCGGACCTGCGCCGCTACCCGAAGCTGGTCGGCGGCATCGACGAGGCCTCCACCAAGGCCGGCGTCGAGTTCTACGAGAAGGTCCTCGACTTCGACGAGCGCGACGACCTGCCGCAGCCGAACGGCGTGTGGGACCTGGTCACCGCCGAGGCCTCCGAGCTGGCGAAGCTGGCCGAGACCACGTACCGCGACGTCAACATCGGCCTGGCGAACCAGTTCGCCAAGTTCGCCGACAAGAACGGCATCGACGTCAAGAAGGTCATCGAGGCCTGCAACTCGCAGCCGTACAGCCACATTCACCAGCCCGGCATCGCCGTCGGCGGCCACTGCATCCCGATCTACCCGCGGATGTACCTGTGGAACGACCCGGAGGCGACCGTCGTGCGCTCGGCCCGCGAGGCCAACGCCGCGATGCCCGAGTACGCGGTGGACCTGCTGGCGGCCGCGTACGGCGACCTGGCCGGCGTGAACGTGCTCGTGCTCGGCGCCTCGTACCGCGGCGGCGTGAAGGAGACCGCGTTCTCCGGCGTGTACGGCACCGTGGAGGCCCTCAAGGCCCGCGGCGCGGTCCCGTTCGTGTCCGACCCGATGTACACCGTGGAGGAGCTGGAGGCGCACAAGCTGCCGGCCCACCGCGGCGAGACGGTCACGGCCGCGATCCTGCAGGCCGACCACGCCGAGTACCGCGCCCTGGCCGCGAAGGACCTGCCGGACGTCACCGTGCTGGTCGACGGCCGTCGCACGACCGACCCGGCCAACTGGGAGGGCGTGCGCCGCGTCGTCATCGGCGGCTGACGCGTACGTACTGCTGAAAGGGGCCCCGCCCACCGGCTGTCGAAGCCGGGGCGGGGCCCCTTCGCGTGGGTCTCTACCCGAGCATCCGGTCGACGAGGTTGGCGGTCGCCCGGCGGATCTTCACTCGGGCCTCGCGGTCCTTGATCTTCTCGTCGGCCCACGGGTCGCCGTCGACCAGGGCGATCGGCCAGTGGAAGGTGCCGGCGACGAACACCGAGCCGCCGCCCGGGAACTCGGTGAGCGCGGTGTGCTGGACGGACCGCTGACGGGCGCCGGGGCGCGAGTCCTTGTACGGGGACTCGGCGAGCAGGGTACGGGTGGCGCCGGCCGGCTCGGTTCCCCTCGGGTCGTACGCGTCCGCCTCGATGCCGACGAGACCGGGAAGCCGCTCGCCGTCGAGGACGCCGGTGCCCTCCCAGAGCCAGTGGCCTGCGTTCTTGACGACCAGCGGGAACGGCTTCTCGGTCGGCACGATGCCGTTGAACTGGATGCCGAGCAGCTGCTGTTCGCCCCGGCTTCCGTTGCTCACCACCTCCCGGAAGCGCGAGGTGCGCCCGGCGGCGTCGGGGGCCGGGTCGTGGCTCGACTTGTAGCAGGCCATCAGCCGGTCCTGCACGCCCGTACGGGAGCGCTCCATCCGGACGTGGAAGTAGACGTTGTTGGCGCCCAGGAAGGCGAGGTCGCGGCCGCCGTGGACGGCCTTCATGGCGGAGTCGAACATCGCCTGCGACCAGTACTCGTCGTGGCCCGGGAAGACCACGGCGCGGTACGCGGCCGGGTCGATCGTCCCGTCGTGCAGGTCGAGGCTGCTCGCGTACGTGACGTCGTAGCCGGCGGCCTCGGCCCAGCGCGCGAAGCTGCTGTCCATGTTGAACCAGCTGGGCACGCCGCTGCCGGAGTAGGGGCGGTCGAAGGACACCTTGCGGGCGCGCTGCTCGGTGCCGCCGAGCTTTCCGTCCGGGAGGTAGCCGCGGTAGAGGTTCTTGCCCGTCCGCTTGTCCTTCGGCCACATGTTGTAGGCCTGGTAGGTGGCGAACGGGATGACGACGAGCAGCGCGGAGGCGCGCTCAGGCTCGCGCACCACGAAGGGCGTGCTGCTGCGGTGGCCGTCGTCCGCGGTGAACACCGCCTGGTACAGGCCGGACAGCCAGCCGTCGGGGATCCGCAGGCTCCACGAGACGGGCCAGGCGCACTCGATGGCACCGCTCTTCGGGTCGGCGGCCGGGACGGGGCGACGGATGCCGCGCAGGGGCTCGCTGGTGGTCATCAGACGGGCGCCGGCGCCGCCGTAGTCGCCTATTCGGTAAATGGCGATGCGGTAGTTCTGGTTGACGCGCACGGAGACGTGGAAGTCGACGAGTTCGCCGCGGCCGGCCGAGGTGGTCGACGCGTACCCCATGATCTGGCCCCGCATGTCGCTGGAGCACAGGGCGTTGTCACGGTACTGGATCCAGTCCTTCGAGCCCGGCAGCCGGTTCTCCGCGAGGATCGACGGGGAGGTCGCGGGCACGGTCGGTTCGGCCACGGTGGGCGAGGTCTCCGGGGCGGGCGTGCTGTTGCCCCCGACGGTGACGGCCGTCGCCGCCGAACCGCTGTCGCGCAGCGCGTACGCCGAGGCGCCCGCGGCCCCCGCGAGACCGAACAGGCCCAGTACGGCGCGGCGTGATCGAATGCCCATTTTTCCTCTGCCTCCCTGACGTTCCGGGGAGGTAGACGGGATTCGATCTTCGTAGGTTGTACCCGCGGGTCGAAATTCTTCGGACAATCCTTACCGAGTGTTCGACCCGCGGTTGTGGACGGAAGAATTCCGCCCTGCTATAGGGCTGACGGTGCGTCAGCCGCGGACGAGCTCCTTCGGCTCGCCCGCCTCACGCGCCAGCCGCGCCTTGAGCCAACGCACCATGGGCTTCTCCACGAACACATGCGTCAGCCACGCCAGCACCAGCAGTCCCACCGTCACCACGGTGAGCGTCGGCCAGGGCCCGAGATCCCGCTGGTACAGCTCCCGGATCGCGGCCCAGCCCAGCTCCTCGTGCAGCAGGTAGAGCGGGTAGACGAGCGCCCCGGCGGTGGTCAGCCACTTCCAGGAGACCCACTCCAGCTTCCGGAGGGCCACGGCGAGGACGAGCAGATAGAACACGGTCACCAGGGCGAGGGCCACGTACGGGGAGCGGTCGTAGCCCTTGGCGAGCTGGCCGTCCGCGTGCTCGATGAGGTCGCTCTGCATCACCAGCCAGCTCGCGGCGACCAGCCCCCACAGCTTCAGATCCGGCCCGAACCGGTACATCAGGTACATCGCGATACCGCCCACGAACAGGGCCGTGTTCAGCGGCTGCGCGAAGATCCCCACGAGCGGGATGTCCTGGTCCTGCTGCCCCAGCACGCTCGCCAGCAGCCACAGCCAGCAGAACACCGAGACCCGCTTGTAGCTGAGGCCCTTCCAGATGACCACCAGGAACAGCAGATAGAAGGTGAGCTCGACCCACAGCGTCCAGTACGCACCCACCAGGTGCGCCGCCTTCATCGGCACCTGGAGCATCGTCACGTTGGTCAGCGCGTCGCTGTACGAGGGCACCGCGCGCGAGCCGTCCGGGAGCCCCCGCCAGACCAGCAGCGCGACCACGATGGAGAACCAGTACGCGGGAAACAGCCGCAGGAAACGCGCCTTCACGAACGCGCCGGGCGCACGGCCCCAGGCCGACAGGCAGATGACGAAGCCGCTGATGATGAAGAACAGCTGCACGCCGTACGAGCCGTACTTGGTGAACGGGAACAGCCAGGGGAACAGCTCCCGCGGATTGACGCCCCAGTTCGCCTTGCTCGCCGCGTCCACGCCCGTGAAGTGGAACAGCAGCACGGACAGGGCGGCCACCACGCGCAACGCGTCCAGCGCGTACAGGCGGACCGGCGCGGGCGGCTGTACGCCGGGCTGCGGCCCGTCGCTCGCATCCCTGCGTGGGGGGACCTGAACGTCGGTCTGGGACATGTGTCGGCCTCGCATCGTCGGGGCGCCGGGGGGCGGGGAATCCCGACATCCTATGCGTCCGCAGTGGGCCGAACGAGCGAGGGGGACGGGCGCGTGACCGCGACGAACGTCACGGCGGAACAGCGGCCGAACGAGTGAGGGGACCGGCGAACCGGTCCCCTCACCAGCGACAGGCGCCACGCGTCCGCGGCCGCTCAGGCCTCCGTCAGCGTGCCGTCCGCCTCGCGGTACAGGTCGCCCGTCTTCGGGCACTCCCACAGGCCCGGCTCGCCCTCGCGCTCGACCAGGCGGACGCCGGTCTTGCCGACCCAGCCGATCTGCCGCGCCGGCACGCCGACGACCAGGGCGAAGTCCGGGACGTCCTTGGTGACGACCGCACCGGCCGCGACCATCGCCCAGCGGCCGATCTCCAGCGGGGCCACGCACACCGAGCGGGCGCCGATCGAGGCACCGTCGGCGATCTTCACGCCCACGGCCTCCCAGTCACCGCCCCGCTTCTGCTTGAAGTCCGGGCCGACCGAACGCGGGTTGTGGTCGTTGGTCAGGACCACCGCGGGGCCGATGAAGACGCCGTTGCCGAGCTCGGCCGGCTCGTACACCAGCGAGTAGTTCTGCAGCTTGCAGTTGTCGCCCATCTGCACGCCCGTGCCCACGTACGCGCCGCGGCCGATCACGCAGCCCTCGCCGAGCCGGGCCTTCTCACGGATCTGCGCGAGCTCCCAGACGCTGCTGCCGGCGCCGATCTCCGCGGTCTCGTCGACCTGCGCGGTGGGCTGGACCCTGTAGTTCACTCTGCTGCCTTTCCCAGTGCCTCTGCGGGCTGTGCCTCTGCGGGCAGTGCCGCTTCGGGCTCCTCGCCTTCTGCGGGCGCTTCGCCGGTCGAGCATACGGCCCGGCCGGCCGGCAGCAGCAGCCGGTCGAAATCGCGCTGGACCCGCGACCAGTCCCAGGCCGCCCGGGCATGCCCGGCCGCCTGCCGGCCGGCCGTGCGCCAGCCGTCCTCGGTCGCCGTCAGCTCCAGGATCCGCGCCGCGGCCGCGGCCGGGTCGGGCACCACCCAGGACTCCGGGAACAGCGCCCGCGCGCCGCGCGGCCGGCCCGCGAAGAACGGCCAGTCGCGCACCACCGGCACCGCGCCGCTCGCCGCGCCCTCGACCAGGCCCAGGTGCCAGCTCTCGCGCACCGACGCGCTCAGGATCACGCCGATCTCGGCGAGCGCCCCCGGCACGTCCGGGGTCTGCCCGATGTGCCGCACCGCGCCGACCCCCTCCAGACGGCGCAGCTCACGGGCGTACGCCTTGTGGTAGCGGGCCGCCGCCGGGCCGACGCCCGGGTCCAGCGGGGAGCCGATCAGGTGCAGCCGGTAGCGGTCGTCCTTCTCCCGCAGCATCCGCAGCACTTCCAGCGCCCAGCGCGGGTCCTTCGCCACCTGGCCGACGCCGACGAGCCCGAGCGTGAACCGGGCGTCCGGCTTCTTGGGCCGGTCGAAGGGGGCCAGCTCTACGGCGTTGTCGATGACATGGAGCCGGGGCGCGCCCTTCTCCTTGAGCCGGGGCACGGCCGCGATGCAGAGATCGCGCAGGTGCTCGCTGACGAACACGAGGTCGTCCACCCGGGAGAAGTCGACGATGTGCGGCCACAGGCTGAAGGCCTCGTAGCTGTGCAGCCGGACGACGATGCGGGTGCTGCCGGGGTCCACCAGGGAGAACAGCGCCGCGCCCATCGCGCACCAGTCGATGAAGACGGTGTCGGCCCAGTCCAGGTGCGGGCGGAGCGCCGCCTCCAGGTCCTTGCCGTAGGCGACCTGCCCGCCCAGCGCCCGCTGGACGATCCGGGTGACGCCCCTGGCCAGCGGCCCGACGACGGGGTCGTGCGCGGTGTCGAGGACCCGCGTCTCCACGCCCGGATCCGCCGCGTACCGGTCGTGGACCGGATGCAGGAAGTTGTCGTTGTCGTGGTGCACGAAGAGCATCCGCTGCGGCCGTCCGGCCGGCGGCGCGGCGGCCGTGCCCGTGCGCCCGCGCGGCCGGCGCAGCGCGGCCGCGGCGCGGCTCTTGCGCAGCGGACCGGTGTAGCGGCCGGGGTGGTCGGCGAGCGGCGAGGTGAGCCCGTCGACGTGCAGCACCCGGTGGTACGCGAGCAGCAGCGCCCGCGTCGTCTCGCTTCCGGCGGCCGCCCAGCGCCCGGCCTCGTGCTCCTGGTCGGCCCGCTCGAGCCGTGCCACGTACGCCTTGGTCAGATGCCGCGGCACATGCCCCCGGGCGAGCCGGGCCTCGGCCCCGTCGATGAGGAGGTCCGCCCGCACCCGGGGATCCTGGACGCGCTGGCCGGCCGCTCCGAGAATGCGTTCGGCGACCGGTGCCCGGTCGGAACGCGCCATCCGGGCGATGGCCCACTGCGCGATGTTCGCCAGCCGTTCATCGGGTATTTCGGGTGTCGGCACGGTGCAGCTCCACGATCCGGGGTAGGACATGGACCGTACGGATTATCTCACCCGTTAGGAACCCCCTGGTCGGGGCTATTGGCCCATGCCCGGCAGTGCAATCAGGGCGAGAACTTCCAGACGAGCATGAGATGGACACCGTACCCGGTCGACACCAGCGTCGCTGCCGTCAGTACGAGGTACATGGTCGCCGGCCGGGCCTTCGCGAGGGCCTGTGCCAACGGGATGAGCAGCGGGAAAGCCGGGAGCAGGAATCGCGCTTTCGAGTGAAAATATCCGGCACCGCCCACGGCGATGAGCAGCATGACGCCCGCGTAGACGAGAAGCACGAGTGGCTGCCGCTGCTGGAGACAGACGAAGAACAGCACCACGGCCGTGATCACGGTGGCCGCGCCCACGACGGTGTTCAGATTGACCGGGACCTTCAGGAACACGTCGGCGATGCGGTGGAGGGTGAAATTGCCCCCATCGAATGTGCTGCCCCATTTCTCCTGCACGTCGAAATAACCCCGCCAGTCGCCGGCGCGGTATCCGACCCAGGCGAACCAGGCGAACCAGCCGACGGGAGCGACGACCACGGCGGTCAGAAGCAGTCCGGGCCGGACCGTCCCGTCCCGCTTCCCGGCCCGTTCGGCATACCAGAACCACAGGGCGGCGAGGACGACCGCGGCGACCACCGCCGACCCGGACGGACGGGTCAACCCCGCGAGGCAGGCCAGCACTCCCGCGGCCACCCAGCGGCGGGTGAGAGTCGCATAGAGAGCCCAGGCCGCCAGCGCGGTGAACACGGGCTCCGTGTACGCCATGGACTCGACCATGGCGTGCGGCACGATGCCCCAGAGCACCGCCGCGATCACACCGGCCCGCTGGCCGGCCACATGGCGGGTGACGGCGTAGATGCCCCAGGCCGCCAGCAGCGAGGCGATCGCCGAGATGAGCCAGGCCACCTGGCCCACGGGCAGCGGGAGCACCGCGGAGAGGCCGCGTATCAGCCCCGGATAGAGCGGGAAGAAGGCGTAATTGCAGAGCTCGCCCTGGACGGCGCAGGAACCGGGCCGCAGGTCCGCATAGCCGTACTGGGCTATGTGCACGTAGAAGGCCGTGTCGAACCGCGTGGCGAGGAGCTGACCGAGGCTCGGCCCGTTCTCCCCGACGCGCAGACCCACGGCGACCACGCCGATGAGGCGTACCAGGGCGTAGCCGGCGAGCGCCGGCCAGACCGGCCGGAGGACGGTCCGTACGCGGGCGGACAGGGAACCGGCCGGCCGTGCACGACGGGAGCGTCCCGCCTCGGTGGCGGACGCCGGCGCGGGGCGGGTCCGTGTTTCGGACATGGGTGATCTCCGCTGCTTCTTGTGAAGGTCTTCTGGGTCTGCGAAGAGGTACGAGCGACTCAGCGCTCAGCGGCTCAGCGCTCAGGGACTCAGCGCTCGGCGACTCAGCGACGCCGGGCGAAGAGCCGGCGGAGACGGCCTTGGACGCCCCACGCCGTGACCCGCCACAAGGCCTCGACGACGATGGCGCGGCTCATCTTGCTGGTGCCCCGCTCCCGCTCCACGAAGGTGATCGGGACTTCCTTGACGGTGAAGCCGGCATGCGTCGCGCGTCGGGCGAGGTCGACCTGGAAGCAGTAGCCCTGCGAGGCGACCTCGTCGAGGCCCAGCCCTTCGAGGGTGTGCCGGCGGAACGCCCGGTAGCCGCCCGTGACGTCCTTGATCGGGACGCCCAGCAGGATCCGGGAGTACAGACTGCCGCCCCGGGACAGGAACTCCCGGGACTTCGGCCAGTTGACCACGCTTCCGCCCGGCACCCAGCGGGAGCCCAGGACGAGGTCGGCGCCGGGCAGCACGTCGAGGAGCCGGTGCAGCTCCTCCGGCTGGTGGGACCCGTCGGCGTCCATCTCGACGAGCACCTCGTAGCCGCGCTCGATGCCCCAGCGGAATCCGGCGAGATAGGCGGCGCCGAGCCCTTCCTTGCCCTTGCGGTGCAGGACGTGGACGTGGGAGTCCGCCTCGGCGAGCTCGTCGGCGATCTTGCCCGTGCCGTCGGGGCTGTTGTCGTCCGCGATCAGGATGTGCGCGTCGGCGACTGCGGAACGCACGCGCTCGACGATCACTGCGACGTTGTCGGCCTCGTTGTACGTCGGGATGATCACCAAGATCGAACCCAGAGCCCCTGCGGACCGCCGGACATCGTCCGTCACTGCACCTTCACCTCGTGTTCGGGCCCCGTCGGCCCGGACGGCCGGGACGGGCTCACGGGAGCATAAGTCCCAGGCGCGGGCGGAGGCGGATCGGCCGGTCGCGTTCGATTCCACGATGCGGGCCCACCGGCAGGTGGTACCTGGCCGTCGGGCCGGTTTGACCGCTACGACAGGGCCCCGTAATCTTGACCGTCGGCGTGTCTCTGTGCACGCCAGCCACTGAGCACCTCACCTCCCGGTCGCATCGCGGCTCGGGGGAGGCCGCCCGTGCATTTCGGCCGGGTCGGCTGGCTTCAGGGGTCCCCAACGAGCGAAAGAGAGTTCCGCGTGTACGCCATCGTGCGCAGCGGTGGTCGCCAGCACAAGGTTGCTGTCGGCGACATCGTCGAGGTTGACAAGATTTCCACCGCCAACGTGGGCGACACGGTCGAGCTCTCGACCCTGCTCGTCGTCGACGGCGACGCCGTGACCAGCGACCCGTGGGTCCTGGCCGGCATCAAGGTCCAGGCCGAGGTCGTGGACCACCACAAGGGCGCCAAGATCGACATCCTGCGCTACAAGAACAAGACCGGCTACCGCCGTCGCCAGGGTCACCGTCAGCAGTACACGGCGATCAAGGTCACGTCCATCCCGACGGCCGCGAAGTAAAGAGGGACTGAGCAATGGCACACAAGAAGGGCGCATCGTCCACCCGGAACGGTCGCGATTCCAACGCCCAGCGGCTCGGCGTGAAGCGCTTCGGCGGTCAGGTCGTCAACGCGGGTGAGATCCTGGTCCGCCAGCGTGGCACCCACTTCCACCCGGGCTCGGGGGTCGGTCGCGGTGGCGACGACACCCTGTTCGCCCTGCAGCCCGGTTCGGTGCAGTTCGGCACCTTCCGCGGCCGCAAGGTCGTGAACATCGTTCCGGTCGCCTGACCGGAACCACTGCGGAGGCGGGCCTCTCTTCCTGTGCGGATCTTCCGCACGGGAAGCAGGTCCGCCTTTCGCGTGTTAAGCAATAGACATTCCCGTCTGTACCTGGAGGAACACCCCATGACCACCTTCGTGGACCGCGTCGAGCTGCACGTCGCCGCGGGTAACGGAGGCCACGGCTGCGCCTCCGTACACCGGGAGAAGTTCAAGCCGCTCGGCGGACCCGACGGCGGCAACGGCGGCCGTGGCGGCGACGTCATCCTGACCGTCGACCAGTCCGTCACCACGCTGCTCGACTACCACCACTCGCCGCACCGCAAGGCCACCAACGGCAAGCCCGGCGAGGGCGGCAACCGCTCCGGCAAGGACGGCCAGGACCTGGTCCTGACGGTCCCCGACGGCACGGTGGTCCAGGACAAGCAGGGCAACGTGCTCGCCGACCTCGTCGGCCAGGGCACCACCTTCGTCGCCGCCCAGGGCGGCCGCGGCGGCCTCGGCAACGCGGCACTGTCCTCCGCCCGCCGCAAGGCCCCCGGCTTCGCGCTGCTCGGCGAGCCCGGCGATCTGCAGGACATCGTCCTGGAGCTGAAGACCGTCGCCGACGTCGCGCTCGTCGGCTACCCCAGCGCCGGCAAGTCCTCGCTGATCTCGGTGCTCTCGGCCGCCAAGCCGAAGATCGCGGACTACCCGTTCACCACGCTGGTCCCCAACCTCGGTGTGGTCACGGCCGGTTCGACCGTCTACACCATCGCCGACGTCCCCGGTCTGATCCCCGGCGCCAGCCAGGGCCGCGGCCTGGGCCTGGAGTTCCTGCGGCACGTCGAGCGCTGCTCGGTCCTCGTGCACGTCCTGGACACGGCGACGCTGGAGTCCGACCGCGACCCCGTCTCCGACCTCGACGTCATCGAGGACGAGCTCAAGCAGTACGGCGGCCTCGACGACCGTCCCCGCGTCGTCGTCCTCAACAAGATCGACATCCCGGACGGCCAGGACCTCGCGGACATGATCCGCGGCGACCTGGAGGAGCGCGGCTACCGGGTCTTCGAGGTCTCCGCGGTCGCCCGCACCGGCCTGAAGGAGCTGTCCTTCGCGCTCGCCGAGATCGTCGCCAAGGCCCGCGCGGCCAGGCCGAAGGAGGAGGCGACCCGGATCGTCATCCGCCCGAAGGCCGTCGACGACGCCGGCTTCACCGTCACCTACGACGAGCACGAGGACGTGTACCGCGTGCGCGGCGAGAAGCCGGAGCGCTGGGTCCGCCAGACCGACTTCAACAACGACGAGGCCGTCGGCTACCTCGCCGACCGCCTCAACCGCCTCGGCGTCGAGGACGAGCTGATGAAGGCAGGCGCCCGGGCCGGCGACGGCGTCGCCATCGGCTCCGAGGAGAACGCGGTCGTCTTCGACTGGGAGCCGACGATGATGGCCGGCGCCGAGATGCTCGGCCGCCGCGGCGAGGACCACCGCCTGGAGGCTCCCCGCCCCGCCGCCCAGCGCCGCAAGGACCGAGAGGCCGAGCGGGACGACGCACAGCGCGAGTACGACGAGTTCGATCCGTTCTAGTCGGGAGGGCGGCGCGCACGGGCCGGCGGACGGAGTCCGGCGCAGACGTCCGAAGCCCGTGAGGCCCCCTGGGGCCGAGCGGTGCGAGGGCGGCCGTCGAAGCTACAGCCCGAGGGGCCGAGCGGGACGACGCACAGCGCGAGTACGACGAGTTCGATCCGTTCTGGTTCGACGGGTTCGAGCCCTTCCAGTCGGTACGACATAGCGGCCGGTCATCGTTTCGGTGGCCGGCCGGTGTCTGTGTCTTCCGTCACGGCCGTCGGCTGTCGTGGGCGGTGCAACAGCCCTGGCGGGGCGGTGAACAGAGCATGTCCTGGCGATGTGGGGCCGTCGCCGTCCGCCTTGCGAGACGCTCACGGAGAGTGCGACCATCACACGGTCTCCCGTCGTCGCAAGGTAGGTCGTTTTCGTGTCTGTGCCGCATGAAGCCAAGCTCCGCACCACGGCAGTCGTCCTGGCCGGCGGCACCGGCCAGCGCGTCGGGCTCGCCATCCCGAAGCAGCTGCTGAAGATCGCGGGCAAGGCGGTCATCGAGCACACCCTGACGATCTTCGAGCAGGCGGACTGCGTCGACGACGTGATCGTGCTGATGGCCCCCGGCTTCGTCCCGGACGTCGAGAAGATCGTCGCCAAGGCCGGTCTGACCAAGGTCACCCGCATCATCGAGGGCGGCGCCACCCGCAACGAGACCACCGAGCGCGCCATCGCCGCCCTTGGCGAGGGCCTCGCGCAGGGCGAGGACCGCAACGTCCTCTTCCATGACGCGGTCCGTCCGCTTCTGTCACAGCGCGTGATCAAGGACTGCGTCGACGCCCTCGACCGCTACCAGGCCGTCGACGTGGCCATCCCGTCCGCGGACACGATCATCGTGACCCGCACCCACGGCGAGGACGGCGAGTTCATCACCGACGTCCCCGACCGCTCCCGGCTCCGCCGCGGCCAGACCCCGCAGGCGTTCAAGCTCTCCACGATCCGCCGCGCCTACGAGATCGCCGCCGGCGACCCCAACTTCCAGGCCACCGACGACTGCAGCGTCGTGCTCAAGTACCTGCCCGACGTGCCGATCCACGTCGTCGCGGGCGACGAGTACAACATGAAGGTCACCCAGCCCGTCGACGTCTTCATCGCCGACAAGCTGTTCCAGCTGGCCTCCACCGCCGCCCCCCGCCCGGCCGACGAGGCCCGCTACCGCGAGCTCCTTCAGGGCCGCACCTTCGTCGTCTTCGGCGGCTCGTACGGCATCGGCGCCGACATCGCCGCGCTCGCCGAGCAGTACGGCGCCAAGGTCTACGCCCTCGGCCGCTCCACGACCGGCACCCACGTGGAGAACCCCGAGCACGTCGAGCAGGCGCTGACCACCGCGTACTCCGAGACCGGCCGCATCGACTACGTGATCAACACCGCCGGCGTGCTCCGCATCGGAAAGCTCGCGGAAACCGACAACGCGACCATTCAGGAAGCGTTGCACGTCAATTACCTGGCCCCGGTCCAGATTGCCCGTGCCGCGTACAAGTACCTGGCGGAGACGAAGGGCCAGTTGCTGCTCTACACCTCCTCCAGCTACACCCGCGGCCGCGCCGAGTACAGCCTTTACTCGTCGACCAAGGCCGCCATGGTGAATCTCACGCAGGCTCTCTCCGACGAATGGGCCGCCGAGGGAATCCGGGTCAATTGCGTCAACCCGGAGCGCACCGCGACGCCCATGCGCACCAAGGCCTTCGGCCAGGAGCCGGCCGGCTCGCTGCTCTCCTCCGAGGCGGTCGCCCGCACGTCGGTGGACGTCCTGCTCTCGGATCTGACCGGACATGTGATCGACGTCCGGCAGCAGGATCCGACGCGGGAGGCGTCCGAAGCGTCCGGGTTCGAGCAGGCGCTGGCCGCCGTGCTTGACCGCCAGGAAGATGTGTAATACTCGCCAGATGTGTTTTTCGGGCCTCTTCAGTAGCCAAATCGCCACTGCAGAGGCCCGAGTTCATGAACGTCCGATTCATCGGACTTCCCCCCCACGTTCTCCCCATGTTTCATGTGAATAAGCTGCACCCCCCCTCTGGAGCAGATTCTTCGTGATTTCGACCGCCATTCGCCTGGCGCGCGTGGGCAGCAGGTCAGAGCTGGCCGCCGCTCTGCTCATGGCGCTGGGGTATCCGTGCGTTCTCGCCGGTGCCCTGCTGCCCAACATCTGGCTGTTCGCGGGTGCGAGCGCCGTGACCTACGCCACCGACTGGTATCTGCACCACAAGCGCAGTTACCTCGTCGACCGACTGGCCAAGGTCCGAGCCGGCCTGCCGATCCGCTTCCTGGTGCGCCAGCTGTTGCTGATTCTGCTGCTCGCCCGCGAGGACCTCGCCGAGCAGCCGGTCTTCTACGCGGCGGTCGCCTGCTTCCTGCTCTTCTACGCCCTCCAGGCCCCGCACGGCGCGCTGACCACCCTGATCCGGCTGCGCCGCACCATGCCGGTCGTCACGCGCAACGTCGACCTGCACGCCCTGCGGATCGCGGACGCGCCGCCGAAGGCCCTGGTGCACCGCTCCGGCGAGAAGATGCTCCACCTGGACGTCCCGGCCGTGGCCGGTCTGCTCTGGGCCGCCGCCACCGGCCGCACCCTCGCCGGCTTCGTCGGCATCGGCATCACCCTCGGCCTCGGCCTGCTGTACGTGCTGCTCCTCGTGCCGTACCTGCGCCGCAGCCGGCTCGTGCCGTCCGCGCCCGCCGTGCTGAAGGCCGTCAACAACTGGCTGCACGAGTACCAGCCGACCGTCGTCATGTACTTCTCCGGTGCCGACGCCTCCGCGTACCAGGTCAACATGTGGCTGGACACCATGCAGCACATCGACGGCCGTCCGGTCGTCGTGATGCGTGAGCGCAGCCTCGTCCCGAAGCTGGCGGCCACCGACGTGCCGATCATCTGCGTGCCGGGCGGCACCCACATGATGAACCTCGACCTGTCGTCCGCGCGGGTCTGCCTCTACCCGGCCAACGTCGGCAAGAACATCCACATGCTGCGCGTGCCCACGATGAAGCACGTCTTCATCGGGCACGGCGACAGCGACAAGCTGGCCAGCGTCAACCCGTTCTCCAAGGTGTACGACGAGGTCTGGACGGCCGGCCGGGCCGGCCGCGACCGCTACGCGCTTGCCGACGTCGGCGTCCGCGACGAGGACATCGTCGAGGTCGGCCGCCCGCAGCTGGCGCCGATCGAGAGCTGGACGGGCGCCCCGAAGAACCCCGTCCCGACGATCCTCTACGCCCCCACCTGGGAGGGCTGGGACGCCAACCCCGGCAACACCTCCCTGCTGCTGGCCGGCGAGAACATCGTTCGCGCGCTGCTCACCGCGAAGAACCCGGTGCGGGTCGTCTACAAGCCGCACCCCTTCACCGGCCTGGTGAACAAGAAGGCCAAGGCCGTCGACGAGCGCATCCGGAAGATGATCGCCGAGGCCGCCGCGGCCCGCGCCGCCGAGCCCCGCTGGGCCGAGGAGGCCGCCGCGGCCCGTGCCGGGCAGGAGGCCGCGAAGGCCGAGCTGGTCCGCCTGGAGGCCCGGCTCGCCGTGCTCGAGAACCCGTTCCGCAAGGGCGGCGACGAGTCGGAGGAGTCGCGGGTCGCGCTGGCGGACCCGGAGCGGCTGGCCGAGACCAAGCGGCTGCGGGCCGAGTGGAACGAGGCGTACTGGCGCTCCTTCGGCGGGTGGGAGCACAAGGCCGTCACCGGCGCCAAGCCGCACCTCTACGACTGTTTCAATGAGGCCGATGGAATGGTTTCGGACATTTCCAGTGTGGTCTCCGACTTCATCGCGAGCGGCAAGCCGTACGCGGTCACGGACTCGGCCGAGGTCGGGGCGGACGAGTTCAAGCGGCAGAACACCGCCGTGCGTGCCGCCGTCATCCTGACGAACTCGGCCGCCGAACTGGACGGGCTGCTCGACGCGGTCGCCGACCCGGCCGCCGACACCCTCGCCGAAGCCCGCCGTGACCTGCGGCGTTACCTGCTCGGCCCGGATTCGCCGACGTCCATCGAGCGCTTCGACGCGGCCCTGCGGACCCTCGCCGGCAAGGCCGAGGCCCGCAACGCCGGGTTCGCCCAGCGGCTCGCCGAGCAGCCGACGGCGCCGGAGATCGACCGGGAGGCGGACGACTCCCTGGAGCCCGAGGAGCGCACCGCGGCGACGCGCTGACGCGGCTTTACGACCCGTTCGTCTCACGTTTACGCACGTGAGAAGGCCCGCGAACACTGTCCGACAGTGTTCGCGGGCCTTTGTGCGTCTCCGTCGGCAACTGCCAGACTGCGTGCCGATGACCGAAAACACCAGCCTTGCCACCCCTGACGTCACCGTGATCATCGGGGCGTACGAGGCGATGCCGTACCTCGAGAAGTGCCTCGAATCCGTCGAGAAGCAGACGATCGGCGCGGACCGCGTCGAGATCGTCGCCGTGGACGACGGCTCCACCGACGGCACGGGGGAGTGCCTCGACGCCTTCGCGGCGCGCAGCACGGTGCGCACCCGCGTGGTCCACCAGGCCAACTCCGGCGGCCCCGGCGGCCCCCGCAACACGGGCCTCGAACTGGCCGAGGGCCGCTACGTGTTCTTCCTCGACGCCGACGACCACCTCGGCGAGGAGGCGCTGGAACGGATGGTCGCCATGGGCGACCGGGCCGGCACGGACGTCGTCCTCGGCCGGATCGAGGGCGTCAACCGCAACGCGGCCAAGTCGATGTGGGGCGCGACCGTCGAACGCGCCGACATCTACACGTCCAACGTGAAGTTCACGCTCAGCGCGCAGAAGCTGTTCCGCCGCGAGCTGTTGATGCTGCACGGCATCCGCTTCGACACGACGATGCGGACCGGCGAGGACGCGCTGTTCACCATGGAGGCGTACCTGCGCGGCGACGGCGTCTCCGTCGTCGCCGACTACACCTGCTACTACCTGGTGGGCCGCGACGACGGCAAGCACCTCACCAAGTCCGGGGAGTACGACATCCGGTTCCTGTCCGCGCAGCGCCTGATGGAGCTGATCGCCGCGCACGAACCCCCGGGCGAGCAGCGGGACCTGCTGATGATCCGCCCGTTCGTGACGACACTGCTGCCGCAGTTCGGCCACGTTCTGCTGCGCCAGGACGACGAAACGCTCCGGCACAAGCTGGAGTTGGCGGCGCCGCTGATGAGCGCGTACTGGACGAAGGGCGTCGCCCGCCGCCTCAAGCCGGAGGAACGCCTCCGCCTGACCTGCGTCGCGCTGGGCAAGGCCACGGAGCTGAAGGCGGTGGCGGAGTACCGGCGCACGAAGCAGAAGCCGGAGACGGTCACCCGTCGAGGCCGCCGCTACCTGGCGCTGCCGTACTTCGGCGACAGGGCGGCGGGAATCCCCGCGTGGACGTACGAGGTCATGGGCCCGACGCCGCTGCAGCGACTGCGGCGCAAGGTACGGAGGTTGTGGGGCTGACTCAGCCGTCCCGCCCCGCCACCCGCGTCCCCGACTCGCCCCGCGGCCCCGGCACCCGTGCCCCCCGCGCCGCCGCCCGGGCGCTCAGCGCCTCGACCGCGGCGGCGAAGCGGACCGGGGACGGCGGGTCCGCGGGCCCGAGCAGCTGCTCCTTCAGCTCGGCCCGCACCCCCGCCAGCCGGTCCTTCGAGGGATCCCGCACCGCGTCGAGCAGCGCCGGCACCCCCCGCGCGTCCGGCGTCAGCACCGTGGCCGCGCGCACCGTCGGGAACACGGCCCGGAACTCGTCCTCCGACAGCCCGCCGGTGTTCGCCACCGCGTACGGCTTCCCGCTCGCCAGGAAGTCCGAGACCACCGACGACACGTCGCTGACCAGCAGATCGGCCCGGTTGAAGCAGGAGTACAGCGACGGCCCCGCCCCGGTCACCACGCGGTGCTCGCGCGGACCGAGCGCCGCCCAGTACGCCGCCTCCCGCTCGGCCTCCGCCGCGGCCACCGCCGCCGCTCGGCCGGGCTCCGGCGCGCCCTGCAGCAGCATCCGCTCCGCGCCGTCGGCCCGCGCCGGGAACGCCCGGTCCTTCGCGGACCTCCCCGAGGCCGGCCCGGCCCCGTCCCGTACCCGGCCCGCGCCCACCAGCCTCCGGATCCTGGCATCGGCCGCGGCCGCCCGCGGACTCACGGACCCGGTCATGGGGTGCGGCTTGTACAGCAGCCGTACGCCGGGGTCGGCCAGCAGCGCCCGGACCAGGTTCTCGCCCGCGAGGATCACCGAGGTGTTCCCGGGGTCGTCCGTCCAGCCCTCCCAGGTCGGCGCGTACAGCACGGTCACCGGCCGCCCGGCGGGCGGGCCCGCGTACGGCTCGATCGGGGCGAGCTGCGGCCGGCCGATCTCCACCACGTCCCGGTCGTCCACGCCCACCTCGGCCCGCGCGTACCGCTCGCGGGCCGCCGGACCGGCCACCCACACCTCGTCGTACGCCTTGGCGTAGGGATTGCAGCTGGAGAGCTTGTCGCTCTCGCCGTGGTTCACGAAGGCGTGCTTGATGGAGGGGATCCGCAGCACCTGCGAGGTCTTGCCGGAGTTCGCCGGGTGGAGCAGTACGCCGAGCGTCGACTGCTCAAGGCGCATCAGATGCGCGACCTTCGGCACGCAGATCACCGGGAGGTCCGTCGGGCCGATCTTCTGCATCATGAACCGCTCGCGCAGCACGATCACCGGCCGGCCGCCCAGCGCCGCGAGCGGCTCCAGCCACATGTTCGCCTGGTACGCGGAGCTCGTACCGCCCGAGAAGTACATCCCGACCGTCGGCCGGTACACGGCCAGCCAGGCGTCGAACCAGGCCAGCACCTCGGCCTCCCCGGCCGGCCGCCGCCCCGGCAGCAGCCAGGCCAGCAGCACCGCGAGTCCCGCGCCCGCGAGGAGCACGGAGAGCGCCACCCCGGCCCCCGCCCAGCGGCCGTCGCCGGTCAGCGCCGTCGCCACCAGTCCGGACGTGGCGGGCAGTCCGGTGGCGAGCAGCCGGACGCCGGGGCGGCGGGCGAGCAGCGCGGGCGGCGCGGGCCGCAGCCGCAGCGCGGAGGCGTCGATGTTGCGGGTGAGGACCGGCAGCGCACGGCTGCGGCGCACCTTGACGACCGCGCCCTGGCAGGCGAAGTACAGGGCGTAGCAGAGCAACAGGCCGTAGCAGAGCGGCAGATAGTGCCGCCCGGGGCCGTCAGGCTCCAGGTTCATCAGCCCGGCCACCAGCAGCAGGTCGCGGATCAGGTGGCGCACCATCACATCGGCGCGGGCCTTGGACAGCACCCGGCTCAGCCCGCGGTGGCGGCGGTGCAGCAGCATCTCCGCGCCCAGCCCGGCGGCGGTGGAGGCGGCGAGCAGGCCGGCGTCGGGGCCGACGGCCCCCGCGACCTGCCCGGCGAAGGCGGCGCCTAGCGCCGCGAGCGGACCGAACCGCCGCAGTCTGCTCCGTCGGCCGGTCCGGCGGAGACGAGCGAGAGGGCGCACGGCGGACTCCAGAGGGCGCGTGGGGGACCGGTCAGCGGGTAGAACGAGCCACGACGGACGATTCGTCCGGAACGGCCGGGAAGTTCACCTGAACCGGCCGCGTGCCGCGCACGCGGTTTACGCGAGAGCGGCACACGCGGTTCGCGCGAGAGTGCCTGCGGCCTCTTTGTCCAGCCCCTGTCCAGCGGCTGGAATACGCAAGCGACCCGCGCCGGACCTGACATAGATTCGGACTCGTGACAGTGGCAAGGCAGTACGTAACGGAAGCCCGAAGGATCGTCGTCAAGGTCGGCTCGTCCTCGCTGACCACCGCGGCCGGCGGCCTCGACGCCGACCGCGTCGACGCGCTCGTCGACGTCCTCTCCAAGGTCCGCAGCGGCGGCGAGAAGGAGATCGTCCTGGTCTCCTCCGGTGCCATCGCGGCCGGCCTGGCCCCGCTCGGACTGGCCCGCCGCCCGAAGGACCTGGCCCGCCAGCAGGCCGCCGCCAGCGTCGGCCAGGGCCTGCTCGTGGCCCGCTACACCGCCTCCTTCGCCCGCTACGGCATCCGCGTCGGCCAGGTGCTGCTCACCACCGACGACACCAGCCGCCGCGCCCACTACCGCAACGCCTACCGGACCCTGGACCAGCTCCTGGCGATGGGCGCGCTGCCGGTCGTCAACGAGAACGACACCGTCGCCACCGACGAGATCCGCTTCGGCGACAACGACCGGCTCGCCGCCCTCGTCGCCCACCTCGTCCGCGCCGACCTGCTGGTCCTGCTCTCGGACGTCGACGGGCTCTACGACGGCGACCCGGCCAAGCCCGGCACCGCCCGGATCGCCGAGGTCACCGGCCCCGAGGACATCGCCCACGTCGAGATCGGCACGGCCGGCAAGGCCGGCGTCGGCACCGGCGGCATGGTCACCAAGGTCGAGGCCGCCCGGATCGCCGCCGCCGCCGGCGTCCCCGTGGTGCTCACCTCCGCCAGCCGCGCCGCCGACGCGCTGGCCGGCCGCGACACCGGCACGTACTTCCGCCGCACCGGCCGCCGCTCCGCCGACCGGCTGCTCTGGCTCGCCCACGCCTCCACCCCGCAGGGCGCGCTCACCCTCGACGACGGGGCCGTGCGCGCGGTGGTCCAGGGCCGCAAGTCGCTGCTGCCGGCGGGCATCGCCGCCGTCGAGGGCGAGTTCGTCGCCGGCGACCCGGTCGAACTGCGCGATTCCGAGGGCCGTGCCGTCGCCCGCGGGCTGGTCAACTTCGACGCCAAGGAGATCCCGCAGCTCCTCGGCCGCTCCACCCGCGAACTCGCCAAGGAACTCGGCCCCGCCTACGAGCGCGAGGTCGTCCATCGGGACGATCTGGTCGTCGTCCGTACCTGACCGGACCTGACCGGACCTGAAAAGGCTGAAACTCCGGTCATCCGTTGGAGAGGTTCACCAAAACCGCCCCATCTGCGGCCCGGGACTGGTCAACTTTGTCTCGGGGGCAAGACAAGGCGGGGTACAGCACAGCAGCACACGCATCACAACAGGAGGCCGCCGGTGAGACGAGCGCGCCCAGGGGCTGCGCCCCGCGGGACGTCCGAACGCGCCCTGACGAGCGTCGAGGCCGGAGCCGACTTCGGTGCGCCGAAGGACGACGTCGTGGACGGCAGCACGGACACGACCGAGGCACGCGTCGAGGAGCGGGTGGTGTCCAAGCTCTGGCACATCACGCTCACGGTCTCGGGGGCGGAGGCCCCGCTGAAGGAGGTCAGGCGCGGGCTCGAACAGCTGGCCCACGACCACCCCTTCCTGCTGACCAGCCGCTATGCCAACGACCACGCCGAGATCCGGTACTGGGAGGAGGCCCGCGACCTCCACGACGCCGCCGCCGTCGCGCTGCGCCTGTGGGGCGAGCACCGGCAGACCGCGAAGCTGCCGCCGTGGGAGATCGTCGGCCTGGAGGTCATCGACCGCGAGACGTACCACCAGCGGATCGCCGAGGGCTACGGCCCGCCGCCCGCCGCCCCGGTGGGGGTGCACCCCTACTGACGGCCGTGACGGGCGGGGGCGGTTTCCGGCCGTCCGGGGAACGTCTCGCAGAACGGGATGTACGAGGGAAGTCCGCAGCGGTGCCAGTACCCTGCGGACATGACCTCGCTCACGCCCCTCGACAACCTGTCCCCCGTCGCCCGGGCCGCCTACCACGCCCGCGCCGCCGCCGCCGAGATCGCGCCACTTCCGCGCGCGGCCAAGGACGACGCCCTGCTGGCGATCGCGGACGCGCTCGAGGTCCGGACCGGGGAGATCGTCGAGGCCAATGCCGAGGACATCGCCCGCGCCCGTGAGGCCGGCACCAGCGAGTCCGTCATCGACCGGCTCACGCTCACGCCCGAGCGGATCCGCGCCATCGCCGCCGACGTCCGGCACGTCGCCGCCCTGCCCGACCCGGTCGGCGAGGTCGTCCGCGGCTCCACCCTCCCCAACGGCATCGACCTGCGCCAGGTCCGCGTCCCGCTGGGCGTCGTCGGCATCATCTACGAGGCCCGGCCCAACGTGACCGTCGACGCCGCCGCCCTCTGCCTGAAGTCCGGCAACGCCGTGCTGCTGCGCGGCTCGTCCTCCGCGTACTCCTCCAACACCGCCCTGGTGAAGGTGCTGCGGGACGCCGTCGGAGGCGCCGGGCTGCCCGCCGACGCGATCCAGCTCGTCCCCGGCGAGTCCCGCGAATCGGTGCGCGAGCTGATGCGCGCCCGCGGTCTCGTCGACGTCCTCATCCCGCGCGGCGGCGCCTCGCTGATCAAGACGGTCGTCGAGGAGTCCGTCGTCCCCGTCATCGAGACCGGCACCGGCAACTGCCACGTCTACGTGGACGCCGCCGCCGACCTCGACATGGCCGTCGAGATCCTGGTGAACTCCAAGGCCCAGCGGGTCAGCGTCTGCAACGCCGCCGAGACCCTGCTCGTCCACCGGGACATCGCCGACGCCTTCCTGCCGCGCGCCCTGGACGCCCTCGCCGAGGCCGGCGTGACCGTCCACGCCGACGAGCGGGTGCTCGCCCGTGCCGAGGGCAGCAAGGCCACCGTCGTGGCCGCCACCCCGGAGGACTGGGAGACCGAGTACCTCTCGTACGACATCGCCGCCGCCGTCGTCGACTCCCTCGACAAGGCCGTGGAGCACATCCGGCTCTGGTCCTCCGGTCACACCGAGGCGATCGTCACCACCTCGCAGGCCGCCGCCCGCCGCTTCACCCAGCTGGTCGACTCCACCACGGTCGCCGTGAACGCCTCCACCCGGTTCACCGACGGTGGTCAGTTCGGCTTCGGCGCCGAGATCGGCATCTCCACGCAGAAGCTGCACGCCCGGGGCCCGATGGGCCTCCCGGAGCTGACCTCCACCAAGTACATCGTCACCGGCGACGGTCACGTACGGTAATCGGACTGTCTCGAAGGGGCAGGGATAGTTCGCACTCTCCCTGCCCAAAGCCCCCTCCCAGGTCTACTCTGAAGCCGTGCCGGACGACGTGGGGGGCAAGCCGTTCCAGGACGGCCAGGACCCCGAGGACTCTGTCGACCGCGGAGGCGCAGACGAATTCGCCGCCGTGGTCTTCGACGAGGACTTCGTCCGGGCCGCCGCCTTCCACGAGCCGACCGCCGTCGAGCGGCTGCTCGCCGCCGCCCAGGCCCGCGCCGAGGCGGACGCCGCCCGGGCCCGCGCCCGCCGCGCCGCCGGCGACGACGACTTCTACGAGGACGGCTACGACCCCGCGAGCGGCCTCGGCGGCCCCGACCTCGACGACTACGACGAGACCGGCCCGTACGGCCCCCACGGCGGCGCCCTGCGCCCCTACCGGGGCAGCGCCCGCTGGCACCGGCCGGTCGCCTGGGTGCTCGCGCTGGTGATGGGCGTCGGCATGGTCGCCCTCGCCTTCACCGCCGTCTACCGCGGCGCCACGGCCAACCGTCAGGAACCCGCCCCGGTCCCCACGACCTCCGGGATCGACATCCCGTCGCCGGGCGCCACCTCCGCCGTGGCCCCCGTCGTCGTCCCCACCGCCACCGGCCCCGCCGCTCCCTGACCGCGCCGCGCGGCGCGGTCGGCAGTCGCGCCGGGAGTCCCGTCGGGAAACTTCCGAACTTGTCGTGTACCTGCGCGTTTACGGATGTCCGTACCGACCTACTCTGAAGGTATGGCAGGGCGTGGCGACCCGCCTGAGGGGACCCCAGAGGGGCTCCCCGGCGGAGGAGAGGACGAGTACCGATCCGTCGTCTTCGACGAGTCGTTCGTCCGCGCTGCCCGCCTCCAGGAGTTCTCCGCGCAGGAACGGATGGGGGAGCACGCCCGCGCCGTACGCTCCCGCCCCGGCGGGGAACCCGGCCGCCGCTCCCGGCAGCCCGTCGTCCTGGTGCTGCTGATCCTCCTCGCCTTCGGCACCGCGATCTACCTCGGGGTCCGCAACCCCTACCAGCCGCCCGCCGTCCACCGCGCCGAACCGCTGTGGACCACCGTCACCCCCCTCGCCCCGCAGGGCCCCGTGCCCGGCGGCGAGCCCGCCGAGCTGCTCTCCCACAGCCCCGCCGCCGAGTACCACGCCGGCGCGGCCGGCATCAACCTCCCGAACGCGGGCCGCACCGAGCACTTCTCGGAGAGCCAGGTCGTCACCGCGCTGTCCGTGGCCAAGGACTACCTCGTGGCCTCCTCGCTGGCGCCCGACGTGCTGTCCGGGGCCACCACCCGGCCGGTGCGCCTGCTGATCGACCCCGACCAGCAGGCCCAGTTCGACCGGAGCGTCGACGCCTCCCGGGCCGACGGACGGCACGCCCTCGCCGGCTGGCTGATCAGTTTCGACCCGGCCCGGGCCACCGTGGACCCCGCCACCCGCGTCCAGGGCACGCTCCGCTTCGCGGAGATCGACGCCGACCTGCTGCAGGTGACCGCGGACCACAGCTTCACCTACACGCTGCGGCCCGCCGCCTCCGGACCGGAGCGCGCGGCCTCGCTGTTCACCGTCCATCGCCAGCTGCAGTTCCGCTTCGACCGCGAGGACCTGCGGATGCACCGGGCCGAGCTGCTGACCAGCCAGGTCGCCGCCGGGCCGCAGGCCTGCGCCCCCGACGCCGGCGGCACCCTGCGGCCGCTGCTGGCCGGCGAGCGGACGCCCCCGGCGGACGCGCCCGCGGTCACCGATCCGTACGCCACCGGCGACCGGGCCGTGACCCCGCTCTGCGGCACCCTGGCCCCGAACGCCCAGCCCCGCCTCTGAACGGCGGGCCCGGCCCTGGCCGGGCCCGAGCCTTCGCCTGGCCCGAGCCTTCGCCTGGCCCGAGCCTTCGCCTGGCCCGAGCCTTCGCCGCCTCAGCTCTCGCCGCGCGAGCCCTCGGCCCTGCCCTCGCCCTCGGCCCCGCTCTTCTCGTCGCCGGAGCCGTTCTTGCCGCCGAAGCGGCCGAACAGCTTGCCGCCCAGATCGCCCGCGAGGTCGCCCGCGCCACCCGCTATGTCGCCGACCAGCTTCATCAGCGGATCCTTGCTGGACTTCACCGATTCGGCGTAGTGGTTCGCCGATTCACGGAAGGAGTCGGTCACCGAGGTGTCCTTGTCCTCCGAGCGCTTCGGGTAGTGCCCGTCCATGATCCGCTGGAAGTCGCGGGTCTCCGCCCACTTCTTCAGCTCCGAGGCCCGGACCGTGGTGAAGGGGTGCGTCCGCGGCAGCACGTTCAGGATCTTCAGGACGGAGTCCCGCAGGTCGCCGCCGGCCTCGTACTCCTCGGCCTGCGCCAGGAAGGCGTCCACGTTCATCTCGTGCAGGTGGTTGCCGCCGGCGATCTTCATCAGCCCGCGCATCGAGGCCTGGAGGTCCTGGCCCACGAGCAGCCCGGCGCGGTCGGCCGAGAGCTCCGACTTGCGGAACCACTCCCGCAGCGCGGTGACGATCGCCATGATCGCCATGTTGCCCAGCGGGATCCAGGCGATCTTCACCGCCAGGGTGGTCAGGAAGAGCAGGATCGTGCGGTACACGGCGTGGCCGGAGAGGGCGTGACCCACCTCGTGGCCGACGACGGCCCGCATCTCCTCCTCGTCGAGCAGCTCCACCAGGCCGGTGGTGACCACGATGATCGGCTCGTCGAGACCGATGCACATCGCGTTGGGCTTCGGGTCCTGCGTGACGTACATCGGCGGGACCTTCTCCAGGTCCAGGATGTAACAGGCGTCCCGCAGCATGTCGTTGAGGTGGGTGAACTGGGCGTCGCTCACCCGCACGGAGTCGGAGAGGAAGAGCAGCCGCAGGCTGCGCTCCGGCAGCAGCCCGCTGAGGGTCTTGAAGACCGTGTCGAAGCCGCTGAGCTTGCGGAGCGCGACCAGGGCCGAGCGGTCCGCAGGGTGTTCGTACGCGCGCGAGGAGATGTCCGGGAAGCGCTTGCGCTGCCTGCTCGGAACGTTCTCCCGGGCGCTGTCGGTGCCGTCGGTCATGGATCCCCCTGATTCCTTACGAGTTCTCGCTCGTCCCCCTGACAGACCCCAGCGTAGGTCCTTGGCCCGGAAGCCCGCCCGAGCCTGTGGACAACCTCGGTGCTGTGGAAAACCGGGTGCGGGGTGCCGCCGTGGTGACGACGACTACGACAACGACTGAGTCGGCGTGAGCGTGCCCGGACCGCCCGCATACGATGTGCGCGAAGTCTCGCTCCCATCCCCGATCGATTGGTCCTGCCGAAGATGAGCCTGCACAGCACCGCACTCAACCTGGTCAGCCTTGCCGAGGGCGCCGAGCACGGCGGCAACCACGAAAGCCTGAACCCGTACGTCACCGGCGGCGGCGCGCTGCTCGCGCTGCTCCTGCTGCTGTGGGTCACCACCCGCTTCAACCGCGACCGCTGATCCGGTCGACCGCCCGGAGGGAGCGCGCCGACGTGCCAGTAGGCTCTGCACGCATGGGAGAGCAGGAAGTGCCTACTGGCCGCGGCAAGCGCCGCCTCGGTGTCATGGGCGGGACGTTCGACCCGATCCACCATGGACACCTGGTGGCCGCCAGCGAGGTGGCCGCCCTGTTCCACCTCGACGAGGTGGTGTTCGTGCCGACCGGGCAGCCCTGGCAGAAGAGCCACAAGGCGGTGTCGGCCCCCGAGGACCGCTATCTGATGACGGTCATCGCGACGGCGTCGAACCCGCAGTTCTCGGTCAGCCGTATCGACATCGACCGCGGCGGGGCGACGTACACCATCGACACGCTGCGGGATCTGCACGCGCTCAACACCGACGCGGACCTGTTCTTCATCACCGGCGCGGACGCGCTCTCCCAGATCCTCACCTGGCGGGACGCGGAGGAGCTGTTCGGGCTGGCCCACTTCATCGGCGTCACGCGGCCGGGCCACGACCTGACCGACGACGGTCTGCCGAAGGGCGGGGTCTCGCTCGTCGAGGTGCCGGCCCTCGCGATCTCCTCCACCGATTGCCGGGCGAGGGTCGCGCAGGGGGATCCGGTCTGGTACCTGGTACCGGACGGTGTGGTGCGCTACATCGACAAGCGCCAGTTGTACCGCGGCGAGTGAGCGAGGGGCACCGGTGAACGATCAGCAGAGTCCGTACGACCCGTACTACCCGCAGCAGCCGCAGGTCATCGGCTACGACGCGTACGGGCAGCCGGTCTATCAGCAGCCCCAGCAGCCCCAGCAGAGCCAGGGGTACGACTACGACCCCTACGCCCAGCAGCCTCAGCAGTCCCACCAGGCGCAGGGCTACGGCTACGACCCGTACGCCCAGCAGCCGTACGACCCGTACGCCGGCCAGGCCCCGAGCCCGCAGCAGGCCCCGCAGCCGCCGGCCCAGCAGCCGTACGACCCCTACGGGCAGCCGTACCCGCCTCAGCAGTCCCCGCAGCCGCAGCAGCCCGCCCAGCCCCAGCGGCCCGCGCGCCCGCCGCAGGCGCCGGTCGCCGCGCCCGCCGGGGTCCCCGGCCAGCGCCGTCCCGCCCCCGGGGCGCCGGGCGGCGAGGACCGCGACTACCGCACCGAGCAGTTCTCGTTCATCGACGAACCGGACGAGGACTCCGAGGACGTCATCGACTGGCTCAAGTTCACCGAGAGCCGTTCGGAACGCCGCGAGGAGGCCCGCCGCCGCGGCCGCAACCGCCTCGTCACCCTCGTCGTCGTGCTCGCCCTCGTCGCCGTGGGCGGAGTCGGCTACCTGTGGTCGGCCGGCAAGCTCCCCGGCCTCGGCGACGACACCGAACAGCAGCAGAACACCGCCACCGGCCCGCAGAAGCGGGACGTGATCGTCGTCCACCTGCACAACACCAAGAAGGGCGGCACCTCCACCGCCCTGCTCGTCGACAACGTCACCACCAAGCAGGGCACCACCGTGCTGCTGCCCAACGAGCTCTCCGTCGCCGACGACGAGGGCGCGGCTACCACCCTCGGCAAGTCCGTCGAGGACGACGGCTCGACCGGCACCCGTGACGCCCTCGGCAACCTGCTCGGCACCAAGATCACCGGCACCTGGCGCCTCGACACCCCGTACCTGGAGAGCCTGGTCGAGCTGGTCGGCAACATCGATCTGACCACCGACGCCGACGTCCCCGGCGAGAAGAAGGGCGAGCAGCCGCTGGTCAAGCGCGGCGAGAACCAGACCCTGAACGGTCGCGCCGCCGTCGCCTACGCCACGTTCCGCGGCCCCGGCGAGGCCGAGGCCAAACAGCTCCAGCGCTTCGGCCAGGTCATGCAGGGCGTGCTGCGCAAGATCTCGGCCGACCCGAAGAGCGCCACGGTCACCGTCCAGACGCTCGCCCAGATCCTCGACCCCTCCCTCCCGGAGAAGGACCTCGGCGCCTCGCTCGCCAAGCTCGCCGAGCGCGCCAAGGGCGGCGACTACAAGACGGCGCTGCTGCCGGTCGGCCAGGACGGCACCCTGAAGGAGTCCGCGAGCGGCGGCGTCGTCAAGGACGTCCTGGGCGGCAAGGTCAGCCCGCCGGAGCAGGGCGCCGCGGTCCGCGTCGCGATCCGCAACGGCAGCGGCGACGCCGACGCCACCGAGACGGCCCGGATCGTGCTGATCAACGGCGGCTACGCCTTCGTCGGCGGCGCGAAGGCCGACCGCGAGGCGAAGTCCCAGGTCGTCTACCGGGACGACGTGCAGAAGATCGCCGCCGGCGAGGTCGCCAAGACCCTCGGCCTGCCGGCCGGCGCGGTCAAGAAGGGCGCCCCCTCGGGGAACGCCGACGTCATGGTCGTCCTGGGCAAGGACTACAAGGCCGAGAACGGGTCCTGAGCCCGTTCGGAGGCCCGCACGGTGCGGCGGCGCCGGTCCGCGCAGGACCGGCCTGCCGCACCGTCGTGTATTCGCTTGCCGGGCGGTCCGCCGTCCGTGAGACCCTGGATGTGTTCCCGACCACCGACGAAAGCCTGCTTGTGACCGCCACGGACCGCTCCATCGAACTCGTCAGCGCCGCCGCCCAGGCGGCGGCCGACCGGCTCGCGCACGACATCATCGCGTACGACGTCAGCGACGTGCTGTCGATCACCGACGCCTTCCTGCTCGCCTCCGCGCCCAACGACCGCCAGGTCAAGTCGATCGTCGACGAGATCGAGGAGCGCCTGCTCAAGGACCTGGGCGCGAAGCCGGTGCGCCGCGAGGGCGACCGCGACGCCCGCTGGATCCTGCTGGACTACGTCGACATCGTCGTCCACGTCCAGCACAGCGAGGAGCGGGTCTTCTACGCCCTGGAGCGGCTGTGGAAGGACTGCCCCGAGCTGCCGCTGCCGGACGACGCCCTGAAGACCCGCGGCAAGATGGCCGAGCACGCCGCGCTGACCGGTGCCGACGAGACGGACGGTGAGCTGAGCTGAGCACCGCCAAGAGCGGCGCCGGCCGCCGGATCGTCCTCTGGCGTCACGGCCAGACCTCCTGGAACCTGGAGCGCCGTTTCCAGGGCAGCACGGACATCGAGCTGACCGAGACCGGTCTGGCCCAGGCGCGCCGTGCCGCCCGGCTGCTCGCCGCCCTCAAGCCGGACGCCATCGTCGCCTCCGACCTGAAGCGGGCGGCCGCCACGGCCGCCGAGCTGGCCGCCCTCACCGGTCACACGGTCGCCCACGACTCCGGGCTGCGCGAGACGTACGCGGGGGAGTGGCAGGGCCTGACCCACGAGGAGATCACCACCCGGTTCGGCGAGCAGTACGCGGCCTGGAAGCGCGGCGAGCCCGTGCGCCGCGGCGGCGGCGAGCTGGAGACCGAGGTCGCCGACCGCGCCGCCCCGGTGGTGCTGGAGCACGCCGAGAAGCTGCCCGAGGACGGCACGCTCGTCGTGGTCAGCCACGGCGGCACGATCCGGACGACCATCGGCCGTTTCCTCGGCCTGGAGCCGCGGCACTGGGAGAGCCTGGGCGGGCTCTCCAACTGCTGCTGGTCCGTCCTCGGCGAGGGCGCCCGCGGCTGGCGGCTGCTCGAGCACAACGCCGGCACGCTGCCCGAGCCGGTGCTCGGCGACGACGACTGACCTGGATTTCACTTTCCGGCAGGTCACACGCTAAAGTTCTTCTTGTTCGCAGCGCGGAGCGCGAGGAACACGAGGGGCTATAGCTCAGTTGGTAGAGCGCCTGCATGGCATGCAGGAGGTCAGGAGTTCAATTCTCCTTAGCTCCACAATCACCGGATCCCGTCCCCAACAGGGGGCGGGATCCGGCGTTTCCGCCGGACCCGGATCAGCTGCCGCAGAGCGCGTCCATGCCGCGGCGGCTCTCCTCGTCGTTCGGGGTGTAGGTCACGATCCGGCACTCCGGCATCCCGTTGATGCTCAGCGAGACCGAGGTCATGCGCAGCTTGCCCACCGACGCGTGACGGAAGGTCTTCACCCGCGCCCCCGGCGGCACCACGTCCCCGCTCGCCCACAGCGCGGCGAACTCCGGGCTCGCCTCCGACAGCCGCCGCACGAACGACTCCCAGGCCGGCTCGCCCACGTGCCGCCCGTACGTGCCGCGCAGCTGGGCCACCATCAGCGGTAGCTCCTGCTCCCGGTGCGCCACCGGGCAGGACGACTCGGGCACCGTGAAGAGCGTCCAAAGGACGTTGCGTATGCCGCTGAGCTCGTGGTCCGGGCCCATGAAGAGCCTCCGGTACGCCTCGTTGGTCGCCAGGATGTCGTACCGCCCGTTGTAGACCACCGCCGGATGCGGGTGCAGCGCGTCGAGGACGCCCTGGATCTCCGGGCTCACGGACTGGGCGCCGTCTCCCGGATCGGGCGCGTACGCCACCTCGGCCAGGTGGTAGAGATGCTCCCGCTCGGGCGCGTCCAGCCGCAGGGTGCGTGCCACGGCGTCGAGCACCTGCGGCGAGGCGTTGATCGGTCTGCCCTGCTCCAGCCACGTGTACCAGGTCACGCCCACCCCGGAGAGCTGCGCGACCTCCTCGCGCCGCAGCCCCGGCGTGCGCCGGCGCAGGCCCGGCGGGATGCCGGCGTCCTGCGGTGTCACCCGGGCCCGGCGGCCGCGCAGAAAGCTCGCGAGCTCCGGCCGCCGTCGCTGTGTTGGTACTGCCATCGTGGTCACGCCCCCCATGGTCGAGTCGCCGTGCCGCCGTTGCCAGGTGCTGTCACTACCAGTATCGGCGGGCTCTCGTTACCCGTATCCGTTCGCCGTCACGCTCACCGGTATGACGACGACCACCACACGTCCCACAACCAGTAAAGCCGGAGGGACCGACAGAGGCCCCGGACTCCTGCTCGGCGTCGTGCTCGCCGCCCAGTTCATGGCGCTGCTCGACGTTTTCATCGTCAACGTCGCCGCCCCCACGATCCGCGCCGAACTCGCCTCGTCCGGGGCGGGACTCCAGCTGATCGTCGCCGGCTACACCATCGCCTACGCGGTGCTGCTGATCACCGGCGCCCGGCTCGGCGAGCTGCTCGGGCACCGCCGGCTGTACCTGGGCGGCCTCGCGCTGTTCACCGTCGCCTCGCTGGCCTGCGGACTGGCCGCGCAGACCGGCCAGTTGATCGCCTTCCGGGTGCTCCAGGGGGCCGGCGCGGCCCTGATGATCCCTCAGGTGCTGAGCCTGATCCAGCGCACCTTCACCGGACCGGGCCGGGTACGGGCGCTCAGCGCGTACTCCGCGGTGCTCGCCACCGGCGCCGCCGCCGGCCAGGTGCTCGGCGGGATCCTCGTCAGCGCCGACCTGTTCGGCACCGGCTGGCGGCCGGTCTTCCTGGTGAACGTCCCCCTCGGTCTGGTGCTGCTGGTGCTCGGGCTCCGGGTGCTGCCCCGGGACGAGCCCGCCGCCCCCGGCCGCCGCCGCGCGCTCGACCTGCCCGGCCTGATCCTGCTCGCAGCCTCCGTCTCGCTGTTGACCGTGCCGCTGGTCCTCGGCCAGGAGCAGGACTGGCCGCTGTGGTCCTGGCTGTCCCTGGCGGGCTCCGCGGTCGTCTTCGCGGTGTTCTTCGCGTACGAGTCCCGGCTCGCGCGCCGGGGCGGTGCGCCGCTGGTCGCGCCCCGGGTGCTGCGCCGTCCCGGGATGGGCCGGGCGGTGCTGCGGATCGCGGTGGCGATGGCCGTCAACGCGGGGTTCCTGTTCACGCTGACGCTGCATCTCCAGGGCGGGCTCGGGCACAGCGCGCTGCGTGCCGGGCTGACCTTCGGCCCGGCCGCCGTGATCTTCGGTGTGGTCGGACTCACCTGGCGGCGCTGGCCCGGCCGGCTGCAGCCGCTGCTGATCCCGTCCGGCTTCGCGCTGGCCGCGGTCGGCGTGCTGACCATGGGCTGGGTGCTGAAGGACGGCTCGGACGGGGGCACGGGGCTGTATGCGGCCTTCGCCGCGGTGGGCGCGGGCCTGTCGCTTGCCTTCAGCCCCGCGCTGACCGGCGCGCTCGCCACCGTACGGCCCGAGGACGCGGCCGACGCGAGCGGGCTGCTGGCCACCGTGACGCAGCTCGGTCAGCTCGTCGGGGTCGCCGCCTTCGGGACGCTGTTCCTGAACCGGCTGGAGGCTCCGGGGGCGCACGCTTCAGCCGATGCGCTCTGGGTGTGCGCCCTTGCGCTCTCCCTCGCGTCGATCTTGGGCGGATCGGCCGGTCTGGTGCGCCGACCCCGCTGACCCCCTTGCGTGGCCATGGCAGAATCGGACCGCCGGAGGGGGAAGTCGGTCCGGGGGGGGAGGGAATGTGCGATGGCCGCGAGCAGTGCCGAGCAGACTGATGATCTGTTCGCCGCCGCGGACGATCGTGCGGACCGTACCGGCCGCGCGGACCGCCGAGCTCCCCTCCACTGTCCGTCGTGCGGCTCGTCCCACGTCGCCCAAGTCCTCGGCGACAACGGCGGAGTGTCCTACGTGTGCACGGCCTGCGGCCACAGCTGGAGCTGAGTGAATGGGTGCCCACAGGCGGAAGTGCGACTGGTGCGGCAGTGGCACGCCCATTGTCCGGGACATGGATCCCGTCAACCCCGACTACCAGTACTGGTGCGAGGAATGCGCGCGGGCGCTGATCATAAAGGGCGACCCCATCGAGACCTACCGGGAACTCGAGGGGGAGCCGATCTACGGACGGCTCCTGGACGAGCACTGCACGCTCAAGCGGTTCTACTCGTTCGCCACGGCCTGAGCGCGCCGCCGCATCAGCAGATAGCCCGCGAGCAGCCCCGCGGTCACCAGGGGGTACACCCCCGACAGCAGCATCTGGCCGGGGTTCTGGTCCAGTTCGGGCCGGCCCGGGTCGTGCGGCACCCACCAGAGGGCGAACGAGACGAACGCCAGCGCCACCGCGACCACCGGCCAGACGGTGCGTGCCCGGTCGGCCAGCAGCACCAGAAGCGGTACACACCACACCCAATGGTGCGACCAGGAGATCGGGCTGATCATCAGCGCCGTGAGCGCGCAGACCACCACGGCCAGGGCCTTGTCGCCGCGCAGCGCCGCCCGAACCGCGAGCGTCATCGCGACCGCGCCGAGGACGGCGGCGCTCGCCGCCCACCACATGCCCGGGTCGTCGGTGTGCATCAGCCGGGCCAGCACCCCGCGCAGCGACTGGTTCGCGGTCTCCTCCGCGAAGCCCACCCGCCCGGTCTCGAACAGCGTCTCGGTCCAGAAGCGCTTCGAGTCGTACGGCAGGATCAGCGCGCTGACCAGCGTCGTTCCCAGGAACACGCCCGTGGCCGTCAGTGCCTGGCGCAGCCAGTGGTTCCAGCCCGCCTCCCGGAGCCGGAGCAGCCCGACGACGAAGAGCAGCACCGCGAACAGTCCGGGTGTGAGTTTGACCGCGGCGGCGAGACCGATGCCCAGGCCGGCCCACCGGTTGTCCTCCCGCCGGGTCAGGTCCCAGAGCACCGCGACCGCGATCAGCAGGTTGATCTGCCCGTACCGCAGGGTCGTCCACACCGGCTCGCACCACACCAGCACGGCCGCCGCCCAGAACGTCGCCTTCCACAGCGCGGTCCGCGACCGGTCCGGTGCCACCAGGCGCAGCGACAGATGGACCAGCGCCACCACGAGCAGCAGGTTCCCGGCCGTGGCCAGGGTCCGCATCAGCGGGACGTCGACCAGGGTGAGCGGGGTGAACAGCAGACCCGCGAACGGCGGGTACGTCATCGCCAGGTTCGCCGACGTGGCGCGCATCGCGTACAGGTCGCCGCCGGCGCGCACGGTCTCGCCCTCGGCCCGGTAGACCATCAGGTCGAGCATCGTCACATGGGCGGCGCGCTGGGCCACCCAGAAGGCGATCAAGGAGAGCAGGCAGGCCGTCGCGGCGGTGGCCAGGGGCCACTGGCGGACGCGGGTTGCGGCGATCACGGACACGGTCACAACGGGCGACCCTACCCGGCGCCGTCGAACCGTCGGAGAAACCGATTTGGTGATCCCAGGGGGAGCCGGTTAATGTTCTGTCTGTCGCCGCGAGGGAAACCAGGGCGGAGACGGAAAACAGCAAGGGGCTATAGCTCAGTTGGTAGAGCGCTTGCATGGCATGCAAGAGGTCAGGAGTTCAATTCTCCTTAGCTCCACAGAAGAAGAAGCGGGCCACCCGGATCGGGTGGCCCGCTTCTGTCAACCCCGGCCGCTTCCCAGTGCCTTGCGGTTCACCGCCGGAAGAGCCGGCAGCGCCGCAGGCCGCTCCTGAGGAGCCTGCTCCACCCGTAGCGCCAGCGCCGGACAGCGGCGTACGGCGCGTTGCGCACGGCCGCGCAGATGCATCGGCACCGAGGCGTCGGCGAGCGCCGGGAAACCGTCCGGGCCCAGCCGGATCAGCTCCGGCACGATGTCCGCGCACAGCCCGTGGCCCTGGCACAGCGTCCAGTCCACCGCCAGCCGCTCACCGCTCGGGATCGACTCCTCGGCGTCCTGGTAGCCCGGCGAGGGCAGCGGCAGCACCCCGGTCGTCGGCCGGCCGCAGCCGCCGTCCAGGACGTGCGCGGCCAGATCGTCGGTGAACGCCGACAGGGTGGAGGCGAAGAACCGGGCCGAGCCGTCGGGGTGCTTGCACGCGCCCCGGCCCTTCACGGCCTGGGTGACCTCGCGCAGCGCCTCCAGGGCGGCCGGGCCGCCGCCGTTCAGCACGTCCGACAGACCGCCGGCGGCGGCCGGCAGCCCGAGCCGGCACGGGCCGCACTGTCCGGCCGTCTCCGCGGCCAGCCAGTTCGCCACCCGCAGCGCCTCGCCCAGCGGGCAGGTCTCCGGACCGATCGGCAGGATCGCGCCCGCGCCCAGGGAGCCGCCGACCGCCGCCATGGACTCTCGCGACACCACGGCGTTGTGCACGGCCATGGAGTCGATCCAGTTGCCGTGGTAGCCGCCGGTGAGCACGCCCTGCGGCAGCGGCGGGGCGCCGGCGAGCTGGAGCACGTAGCGCAGCGGGACGCCGCTCGGGACCTCGACCACCATCGGGCGGGCCACCGCCCCGGAGAGCGTCAGCAGGACGGTCCCCGGCTCGGTGTCGAGGCCGGTGTGGCCGTAGCGGCGGGCGCCGATCCGCGCGGCCACGGCGAGCTGCGCGAAGGTCTCCGCGTTGGACAGCAGCGTCGGAGCGCCGCCGACGCCGGACTCCGCGGCCCGCTCCCGGCGTCCCGGCGGCAGGGCCGGGCCGCCGCTCGCGGCGCGGATCACCGCCGACGCCTCACCGGACACCATCCGCTCCGGGGTGCGCACGACCCGGGCGCGCAGCGACTGGCCGCGCCGGTCGGACAGGCCGCGCTCGGCGAGGGCGGCGCGGATCGAGATCTCCGTGGAGTTGCGGGTCACCGCCACGATCAGGGTGCGCGCGCCGAGCGCCTCCGCGGCGAGCAGGGCGCCGTCCAGGATGAGGTGCGGGGAGCGGTTGAGCATGACGGTGTCCTTGCGGCAGGCGGGCTCGCCCTCGCTGCCGTTGATCACCACGACGGGCCGCACACCGCGTCTGATGGCCGACTTCGCCACCGAGCGGAGCTTGCGGCCGAAGGGGAACCCCGCGCCGCCGCGGCCGCGCAGGGATATGTCGTCCGCGAGCTGGGCGAGCCGCTCGCCGTTCATCGGTTCCAGGGGGCCGTGCACCTTCAGGTGCATGGCCAGGTCGAGCCGCTCCACCAGGTCGAAGCCCTGGGTGAGCTGGGGCAGGCCGACGACGCGGACCTCGGGGACGTCGGGGAGCGGGGCGTTCACGGGCGGTCTCCTGCGGGTGCGGTCCAGGGCTCGCCGGGCGCGGGGCCGCCGAGCGGGCCGGTCACGGTCTCTGCGGGGTTCGCGTAGGCCGGTGGCGGGGGAGAGGGGGCGGGCCAGTAGCCGGGCCTGGGGGCGGCGTCCGTGACGACCGGCAGCTCCTCGGTCATCGGCACCCGCTCGGCGAGCGGGATCTCGGACACCGCGCGGTACGCGGCCGAGAAACCCCCTATGGGGGACGGGGACGGGGACGGGGTCGCGGACGCCGCGGGGGCGGCGGGCGACGGTGCGGCGGGCGAAGGGGCGGTCAGGCGGGGGCGGGTCCGGACGGTCGTGGTGTCGAGCGGGGGCGGGGCGAGCGGGCCCCGGTCGAGCCCGGGGGCGTACGTGGTCGCGTACGCGTCCATGTCCCGGCTCCTGCCCCAGCCCGGGTCCTGGTCACGGTCCCCGTCTCCGTACCGCTCCGTGAAGCCCCTCAGGGGGCGTCGGGCGGCCGGCGGGTCGTACGGCTCCGGTTCCGCCTCCCGGGACGGCTCCGGGCGTTCCTCGGGGCGTTCCGCGCCGCGGCCGGTCAGTGCCAGGACGCGGCCCGCGATCTGCTGCCGCACGGGGTCGGGCAGCAGGCGCAGGGTCACGGCGGCGGCGACGCCGGCGAGCGACAGGCAGTACATGACGACGACCCAGGTCGCCGCCGCGCGTCCCGCGTACAGGCCGTGGATCAGGGCGCAGCACCAGGCCGGGTACGCCAGCATGTGCAGCGGCCGCCAGCGGGCCGCGATCCGGCCGCGTCCCGCCAGGGTGCTGCGCAGCGCCCCGGTCGAGGCCGCGACGACCATCAGCAGTCCGGCGAGCGAGCCGAAGCCGATCAGGCCTGCGGTGCCGGTGACGCCCAGCCCGAAGGGGACGAACGCGCCGAGCGCCTCCACATGGCCGAGGGAGACCTTCACCGTGCCGTGCAGGAGAAGGAAGCCGAGGGAGGCGACGGCGGTGCCGCGGTGGATGCCCTGGGCGAGCAGCCGCTGTCGCGTGGTGAGCAGCAGCCGGTCGGTGGCTATCAGGCCCCAGGCGACGGACGCGGTGAGCGACACGAGGGAGAGCACGCCGGTGGTGAAGTCGAGCGTGGCGCGGAAGCCGTCGCTGCCGCCAATGGCGAGCAACGGAATGATCACCAGCGCCGCGACCGAAAGGCCGCCCTGAACCTGCCGGCTCATACCGGCCTGAGGTCCGGGCGATGATCGGATCTTGCGATGAGGGCTCATGGGGGCGACTCCGAATGGTGCGGACAAGCGGTCCCGTTGCCGCATGCTAAGTCGCCGCATACCAGCGGGTAGGTGGTTTGCAGGTTTACATCTGTCGCGCGCGCAAACTGACTCTGAGGTTGCCCTGGATAGGGGCGATACGCGGAGTAACCCGGGCGGCCCGGACCTCCGGTCGGCAACTCCCGTCGCTCTGCGTCAGCCCCGACGCCCCGCGTCGCCCGTACGCGCTCATGGGGCGAAACGCCCGTGCAGCCCGCTGGGGCCCTGCGGTACCCTGACGCCATGCGTGCCGACCGCCTCCTGCTTAGCGAGCCGCGCTGATCAGTCCCGACGGATGAGAGATCTGTCGGAATCGGCGCGGCGACCCCTCCTGTGCGAGGGGCTTTTTCATTTCACGGCAGTGCAGTTCGCGGGCAGTGGGCAGAGACGATCGATGGAGCTTCAGGGATCATGAGCGAGATGAATTCGGCTGCCGAGACGGCGGCCCCGCATCGTTATACGGCGGAGATGGCCGCCGACATCGAGGCACGCTGGCAGGACTTCTGGGACGCCGAGGGCACCTACGAGGCGCCGAACCCGACGGGCGACCTGGCCGGGGACGAGGCCGTCGTCGCCCGCCCCAAGAAATTCATCATGGACATGTTCCCGTACCCCTCCGGTGCGGGCCTGCACGTCGGTCACCCGCTGGGCTACATCGCCACCGACGTCTTCGCGCGGCACCAGCGCATGAGCGGGCACAACGTGCTGCACACCCTGGGCTTCGACGCCTTCGGCCTGCCGGCGGAGCAGTACGCCGTGCAGACGGGCACGCACCCCCGCGTGTCCACCGAGGCCAACATGGAGAACATGAAGGCGCAGCTGCGCCGCCTGGGCCTGGGCCACGACCGGCGCCGGTCGTTCGCCACGATCGACCCGGACTACTACAAGTGGACCCAGTGGATCTTCCTGCAGATCTTCAACGCCTGGTACGACGGCGAGGCGCAGAAGGCCCGCCCGATCGCCGAGCTGGTCGCGCAGTTCGAGAGCGGCGCCCGTGAGGTCCCCGGGGGCCGCGCCTGGGCCGCGCTGAGCGAGACCGAGCGCGCCGACGTCCTGGGCGAGTACCGCCTGGCGTACACCTCCGACGCGCCGGTCAACTGGTGCCCCGGCCTGGGCACCGTGCTGGCCAACGAGGAGGTCACCGCCGAGGGCCGCTCCGAGCGCGGCAACTACCCCGTCTTCAAGGCGAAGCTGCGCCAGTGGAACATGCGCATCACCGCCTATGCGGACCGCCTGCTGGATGATCTGGACGCGCTGGACTGGCCCGAGGCCATCAAGCTGCAGCAGCGCAACTGGATCGGCCGCTCCGAGGGCGCCCGCGTCGACTTCGCCGTCGGCGACGACGCCATCACCGTCTTCACCACCCGCCAGGACACCCTGTTCGGCGCCACCTACATGGTGCTGGCCCCGGAGCACGACCTGGTCGAGAAGATCGTCCCGGCCGCCTGGCCCGAGGGCACCCACGACGTGTGGACCGGCGGGCACGCCACCCCGGCCGAGGCCGTCGCCGCCTACCGCAAGCAGGCCGCCTCCAAGTCCGACGTCGAGCGGCAGGCCGAGGTCAAGGAGAAGACCGGCGTCTTCACCGGCGCGTACGCGACCAACCCGGTCAGCGGCGAGCAGGTCCCCGTCTTCATCGCCGACTACGTCCTGATGGGCTACGGCACCGGCGCGATCATGGCCGTCCCGGCCCACGACTCCCGCGACTTCGCCTTCGCCCGCGCCTTCGAGCTGCCGATGCGCTGCGTCGTCGAGCCGAGCGACGACCGCGGCACCGACCCCGCGGCCTGGGACGACGCCTTCGCCTCGTACGAGGCCAGGCTGGTCAACTCGGCCAACGACGAGATCTCCCTGGACGGCCAGGGCGTCGTCGACGCCAAGGCGAAGATCACCGCCTGGCTGGCCGACCGCGGCATCGGCGAGGGCACCGTCAACTTCCGTCTGCGCGACTGGCTGTTCAGCCGCCAGCGGTACTGGGGCGAGCCCTTCCCGATCGTCTACGACGAGGACGGCGTCGCCCACGCGCTGCCCGAGTCGATGCTGCCGCTGGAGCTGCCGGAGGTCGACGACTACTCGCCGCGCACCTTCGACCCGGAGGACGCCGACAGCCGGCCCGAGCCGCCGCTGTCCCGCAACGCCGACTGGGTCAACGTCACCCTGGACCTGGGCGACGGCCCCAAGAAGTACCGCCGCGAGACCAACACCATGCCCAACTGGGCCGGTTCCTGCTGGTACGAGCTGCGCTACCTGGACCCGCACAACTCCGAGCGCCTGGTCGACCCGGCGATCGAGCAGTACTGGATGGGCCCGCGCGAGGGCATGCCCACCGGCGGTGTCGACCTGTACGTCGGCGGCGCCGAGCACGCCGTGCTGCACCTGCTGTACGCGCGCTTCTGGTCCAAGATGCTGTTCGACCTGGGGTACGTGTCCTCGGCCGAGCCGTTCCACAAGCTGTTCAACCAGGGCATGATCCAGGCCTTCGTCTACCGCGACGCGCGCGGCATCGCGGTGTCCGCGGCCGAGGTCGAGGAGCGCGACGGCGGCTACTACCACCAGGGCGAGAAGGTCAGCCGCGTCCTGGGCAAGATGGGCAAGTCCCTGAAGAACGCCGTCACGCCGGACGAGATGTGCGCCGAGTACGGCGCGGACACCCTGCGCCTGTACGAGATGGCGATGGGCCCGCTGGACGTCTCCCGCCCCTGGGACACCCGCGCCGTGGTCGGCCAGTTCCGGCTGCTGCAGCGCCTGTGGCGGAACATTGTCGACGAGTCGACCGGCGAGGTCACCGTCGTCGACGTCGCGCCGGACGAGGACACGCTGCGCGCCCTGCACAAGGCGATCGACGGCGTCTCCCAGGACATGGCCGGGATGCGCTTCAACACGGCCATCGCCAAGATCACCGAGCTGAACAACCACCTGACCAAGGTGGGCGGCCCGGTGTCCCGGCCGGTCGCCGAGAGCCTGGTGCTGCTGGCCGCGCCGCTGGCCCCGCACATCGCCGAGGAGCTGTGGCGCAGGCTGGGCCACACCGACTCCGTCGTCCACCAGGACTTCCCGGTGGCCGACCCGGCGTACGTCGTGGACGAGACCGTGACCTGCGTCGTGCAGATCAAGGGCAAGGTCAAGGCCCGCCTGGAGGTCTCGCCGTCGATCACCGACGCCGAGCTGGAGACGCTGGCACTGGCCGAGCCCGCGGTCGTCGCGGCGCTGGGCGGCGCGCCGATCCGCAAGGTGATCGTGCGCGCGCCGAAGCTGGTCAACATCGTCGCCGGCTGACGTACGGGGCAGCGCCCCCGGGGCGTAGGGGTTGCCCTCGGGGGACCAGGGGCAACCCTTACGGGCAGGTTCGGGGTTCCGATGGAACCACGGGCCTGCCCTCTCCGTTTACCGTGGAAGAACACAGATGACGCTGCCCGAGGAGCGACGCCCATGGAATTCGTGCTCACGATCATGGCGCTGCTCTTCTTCGCCTTCGTGGCGCTGGGGGTGTACGCGGCGGTGAAGGCTGCCCGGGCGGCCGCCCGCGGCATCGACCGCACCATCGGCCAGGCCAAGCGCACGGTCGAGGACACCACACTGCGCGCCCGCAGCTTCGGCCAGGGCGGCGTCGCCGGCGAACTGGCGCAGCTCAGACTCTCGCTGCGCAACTCGATGCGCGCCACGCAGACGGCTCTGGAGGCCGGAGTCGCGGAGGACGCCTCGCTGCATGAGTCGATCGACCTGTTCAAGCGGCTCAGCGGACACGCGCGCGAGCTGGACGACGACCTCAAGAGCCTGGAGAAGGAGCCGGACCGCAGCGGGGTGGCGGCGCAGCTGTCGGGCCTGCGGGAGCGGACCGAGCAGATCACGAAATCGGCCGAGTCGTTGCGTTGGGCGGCCCGGGACCGGGCGCGCAAGTTCGCGGACGACGACCTGGCGACGCTGAGCGCCCAGATCGACATGGAGGCCGGGGCGCTGCGGCACTGGTCGGAGGAGTCGGAGTTGGAGTCCGATCCGGAGCCGACGGCCACGAGACCTGCGGCGGCGGCCGGGACCGGCCAGGCGGCCGGGACGGGTCGACGGCCGGCTGCCTGGCCCGAGGCGGGCTCGGCCTCGCCGGAGGCGGAGCAGGTGTGGCCCGACGGCGACGAGGCCGATGCGGCCCGGACCGCGGAGGCGGCGGACGAGGCGGGGCGGCCGCGCGAGCTCCCCGCCCCCGACCCGCGGCTCACCACGTACCCGTGGGAGAAGTCCGCCCGCCCCGAGACCACCAACTGACAAGCGGCGCAAGGCTCTGCGCGCAGGTAAGCGGAGTGCACGGGACGCGCTGACGCGCCGGTCCGACGGCGTGCGCGGCGACGGATCGGGGGCCGGGCTGCCGCGAGGCGCCCCCGGGAGGTAACCTCCCGCTCATGTCCCGGCATGTCGCGATCGTCACCGATTCCACGGCCTACCTCCCACCCCAGGCGATGGAGCGGCACGGCATCACCGCGGTCCCGCTGACCGTCGTCATCGGCGACGAGGCGCTGGAGGAGGGGACCGAGGTATCGGCCCGCGTACTCACCCAGGCCCTGCAGAAGCGGAAGCCGGTGACCACCTCACGGCCGAGCCCCGAGGACTTCGCCGCGGCCTACCGCGCGGCCGCCGAGGCCGGCGCCACCGGGATCGTCTCGCTGCACCTGTCCGCCGAGGTCTCCGGCACGTACGACGCCGCCGTGCTCGCCGCGAAGGACGCCTCCGTGCCGGTGCGCGTCGTCGACACGGGGATGATGGGCATGGCGCTCGGTTTCTGCGCCCTGGCCGCGGCCGAGACCGCCGAGGCCGGCGGCACGCTCGACGAGGCGGTGGCCGCCGCGGAGAAGCGGGCCGTCGGGACGGCCGCGTACTTCTACGTCGACACCCTCGAGTATCTGCGCCGGGGCGGCAGGATCGGGGCCGCGCAGGCGCTGCTCGGCTCGGCGCTCGCGGTGAAGCCGCTGCTCGAACTGGACGGCGGACGCATCGAGTTGAAGGAGAAGGTGCGCACCGCGTCGAAGGCGATCGCCCGGCTCGAGGAGCTCGCGGTCGAGCGGGCGGGCACGAGCCCGGTCGACGTCGCCGTCCACCATCTCGCCGCACCCGAACGGGCCGCCGCCCTGGCCGAGCGCTTGCGCGAACGCGTGCCCGGAGTCGAGGAACTGCACGTCAGCGAGGTGGGCGCGGTCATCGGCGCACACACCGGACCGGGGCTGCTCGCGGTCGTGGTCTCGCCGCGCTAGAGGATCGCCGTCCCTCGCAGGGGTGACGGGTTTTTCCACAACTCGCCGGTTTTCCACGGAAATCGAGGCTGTTCAGCGGCTTCGGACGAATGTGCCTACCGTCGCCTGCATGGAACTTGGAACGCATTCCTCGACGACGGCTGCAACGACGACGACCGCGACCACGACGACGCCCACGCCGACTGCCTCGCGTGTGCGCAGGGCGGCGACGAGCGGGCCCGGGCGCGCGCCCGGGTCGGACGGCCGGGTCCGCCGCGGCGTCCGCGGCTCGCCGCCGGGGCGCGCGGGACGGCGGGCGCGGGTACGCGGGCGGCCGGCGGTGCTTGCAGCGGGGGCGGTGGTACGCGGCCGGGGTGACGCGCTGTTCCACGGGGGCGCTGCAGGCCGGAGCGAGCCGGAGACGGTGGCGCCTCCGGCCCCGGCTCCGACCCCTGCTCCGGAGCTGGAGCCTGGGCCGGAGGAAGAGCCGGTACGCGACGCGTCGCGCGGGCGGCGGCGTGCCGGGTGGCGGGAGCGGCTGGGCGAGGCGCTGCGGGAGCGGCTGCCGTTATGGGTGCAGGTGCGGTGCGGCATCGAGCCGCGGACGCTGGTGGCGCTCACGGTGGTTCTGGTCGTGGCCGCGGGGCTGGCCGGACGGCACTTCCTGACCGGGCGGCCGGAGGAGGTCCGGGTGCCCGAGGTCGTCCGGGCCGTGCCGCCGCCCGGGGTGGGCGGGCCGGGAGATACGGGCGGGCCGGGCGTGGCCGCGCCGAGCGGGGCCGGCGGGAGCGCGTCGCCGTCGCTGCGGCCGGCGGCCGTGGTGGTCGATGTGAGCGGCAAGGTGCGGAGGCCCGGGATCCTCAGCCTGCCGCCGGGTTCGCGGGTGGCCGACGCGTTGCGGGCGGCGGGCGGGGTGCGGCCGGGCACGGACGTGACGGGGCTGAACCGGGCGCGGGTGCTGATGGACGGCGAGCAGGTCGTCGTCGGGGTGCCGGGTGTGGGCGGCGGCCCGATGGGAGGGGTGGCGGCCGGTCCGCCGGGCGGCGCCGCGCCGGGAGCGCCGGTCAGCCTCAACTCGGCGACGGCGGAGCAGTTGGACACGCTGCCGGGGGTCGGACCGGTGCTCGCGCAGCACATCGTGGACTACCGCACGGAGCACGGCGGATTCCGCTCGGTGGCCGAACTGCGTGAGGTGAACGGCATCGGCGCACGGAGGTACGCCGAACTCGAACCGCTGGTACGGCCGTGAACCGGCAGGACGCGGGCGTGGACGCGCGCGTGGGCGTGGGCCGCTCCGGCTCTGACCGGCTCCGTGACGACGACGTGCGTGAGCCGTGGCAGGAAGGGCCGGCCGATCTCCGGCTGGTGGCGCCGGCGCTGGCCGCCTGGGCGGCTGCCGCGCTCGCCCTGGGCGCGGCAGGCGGGCACGTCGGGGTCGCCGTGGCCGCGTGTGCGGCGGGAGCCGTGCTGTGCATGGTCCCCGCGGGGGTGCGGGCGTGGCGGCGGAGGCCGGTGCGGGGGTTGCGGGCGACCGCCTGTGCCGCGGTGTTGCTGTGCGTGGCGGCCGGCGCGGCTTCGGCGGGGCTGCGTGCGGCGGACCTCGGACGCGGGCCGCTGCCCGGTCTGGCCCGGGAGCACGGGCGACTGACCGCGGAGGTGACCGTGACCTCCGATCCGCGCCCGTCCCGTCCGGTGGTGCGCGGCGACCGGGCGTCCTCGGCGGCCGTGGTGCTGGCCGGCGAGGCCGGCCTGGTGGAGGCCCGGGGCGATCCGGCGGTCAGGACGCGGACGCCGGTGCTGGTCGTCGTACGGGCCGGGGAGGCGGACCGGGCGTGGCTGCGGCTGCTGCCGTCGACCCGGGTACGCGTGACGGCGCGGGCCGCGCCGCCGATGCGGGCCGGCGATCCGTACGCGGCCGTGCTCCGGGTCGAGGGCACGGGGCCGCCGCGCATCACCGGACCGCCGACCGCGCCGCAGCGGCTGGCCGGGGAGCTGCGGGCGGGGCTGCGGCGGGCGACGGACGGGCTCGCCCCGGACGCGAGGGCGCTGCTGCCCGGGCTGGTCGTGGGGGACACCTCCCGCGTCCCGCCCGACCTGCGGGACGCCTTCGAGGCCACCGATCTCACGCATCTGCTGGCCGTCAGCGGCAGCAACCTCACGGTCGTACTGCTGTTGCTCATCGGGCAGCCGGGGCGGGCCGGGCGGGCCGAACGGGGCGGCCTGGCACCACGGATCGGGCTGTCGCTGCGGGCGACGGCGCTGGCCGGCGGGGCGCTCACGCTCGCCTTCGTGGTCGTGTGCCGGCCCGATCCGAGCGTGCTGCGGGCGGCGGCCTGCGGACTGGTCACCCTGCTCGCGATCGGCACGGGCAGACGGCGCACGCTGATCCCCGCGCTCGCGGCGGCGGTGCTCGCGCTGGTGCTGTACGACCCCTGGCTGGCCCGCAGTTACGGCTTCCTGCTGTCGGTCCTGGCGACCGGGGCGCTGCTCACGGTCGCGCCGGGGTGGAGCGAGGCGCTGCGTCGGCGCGGGGCGCCGGGGCGGGTCGCGGACGCGCTGGGCGCGGCGCTGGCGGCGCAGGCCGTGTGCGCCCCGGTGGTGGCGGTGTTCGCCGCGCGGGTCAGCCTGGTGGCGATCCCGTGCAACCTGCTGGCCGAGGCGGCGGTCGCGCCCGCGACGGTCATCGGGTTCGCGGCGCTCGCGCTGGCCCCGGTGGCGCTGCCCCTCGCGGAGGGCCTGGCGTGGGTCGCCGGCTGGCCTGCCGGGTGGATCGCCGGGGTGGCGCGGACCGGGGCGGAGCTGCCGGGTGCGCAGACGGGCTGGCCCGGCGGCTGGGCCGGGGGGCTGGTGCTGGCGGCCGGCTTCGGGCTGGTGGTGGTCGCCCTGCGCAGCCTGCCGTACCGGCGGTGGTGGGTGACCGGCTGCGTCCTGCTGCTCGCGGTCGCGGTGGTGCGGCCGCCGCCGCTGGCCCGGTGGGTCTCCGGATGGCCGCCGCCGGACTGGGAGTTCGTGATGTGCCAGGTGGGCCAAGGGGACGCGGCGGTGCTGGCGGCCGGCGGGGACATGGCGGTGGTGGTCGACGCGGGACCCGACCCGGTCCTCGTGGACCGGTGCCTGAGCGAACTCGGGGTGCGCAGAGTGGCGTTGCTCGTCCTCACGCACTTCCACGCGGATCACGTGGCCGGGCTTCCGGGTGTGCTGCGAGGACGCTCGGTCGGGGCGATCCAGGTGACCGGTCTGGAGGAGCCGCCCGGGCAGGCGGCGTTCGTGCGACGGACCGCGGCCGCCGCGGGGGTGCCGGTGGTGCAGGTGCTGCCGGGGGAGCGGCGGCGGGTGGGCGTACTGGAGTGGGAGGTGCTGTGGCCGGCCGGGGGAGCCGGCGGCGTACCCGCGGGGGCGGCGGACGGGCCCAACGACGCCAGCGTGACCATGCTGGCGCGGACCGGCAGCGGGCTGACGCTGCTGCTGCTCGGGGACCTCGAACCCCCGGCGCAGCAGGGCCTGTTGCGGGCGCGGCCGGATCTCGCGCCGGTGGACGTCCTCAAGGTCGCCCACCATGGCTCGGCCCATCAGGACCCGGACCTGATACGCGCCGTCCGCCCGCGGCTCGCGCTGGTGTCGGCGGGTGCGGACAACCCGTACGGGCATCCCTCGCCGAGGACGGTCGGGGCGCTGCGGGACGGCGGCGCGCAGGTGCTGCGCACGGACCGGGACGGGGCGATCGCCGTGGCCGGCGGACCACGGGTGTGGAGAGCCCTGCCGGAGGGGGAACGAGGCGCCTCGGCGCCGCCGTGAGCGGCCCGGCGGATCTACGGGGCCTCCAGCCAGCCCTCGTACTCCGCGGCGAACTCGTCGAGGGCCGTGGGGTCGAGGCGGGACTCCGGGTCCTCGACGACGACCAGCCACTGGGCGTCCTCGGCGTCGTCCTCGCCCGCCAGGGCGTCACGGACGAGCTGCGGTTGGTCGGCGACGCCGAAGCGGTCCCCGAGTTCCTCGACGACCTCCTCCGCGGCGTCGCGGTCGGGGAGGACCAGCACGTGTCTCACATCGCTCACGTGCACATTCTCCGGCATCGGAGGGAGTGTCCGTGTCGCGTGGGATGCTGGAGCGCGATGGCAAACCGAAAGACTTCGACCGACGACCTCCTCGCCCCCGTCACGCTCGCCGTGGGCCAGGAGGAGCTGCTGCTCGACCGCGCGGTGCGGGAGGTGGTGGCCGCTGCCCGGGCCGCGGACGCGGACACCGACGTACGCGACCTCACCGCCGATCAGCTCCAGCCGGGGACGCTGGCGGAGCTGACCAGCCCCTCGCTCTTCGCGGAGCGCAAGGTGCTCGTCGTGCGGAACGCGCAGGACCTCTCCGCGGACACGATCAAGGACGTCAAGGCGTACATCGACGCGCCCATCGAGGAGATCACGCTGGTGCTTCTCCACGCCGGCGCCGCCAAGGGCAAGGGCCTGCTGGACGCGGCGCGCAAGGCCGGGGCGCGGGAGGTCGCCTGCCCCAAGACCACGAAGCCCGCGGAGCGGCTCACGTTCGTACGGCAGGAGTTCCGGGCGATCGGCCGGTCGGCGACGCCGGAGGCGTGCCAGACGCTGGTCGACGCGATCGGCAGCGACCTGCGGGAGCTGGCCTCGGCGGTGTCGCAGCTGACGGCGGACGTCGAGGGGACGATCGACGAGGCGGTCGTCGGGCGGTACTACACGGGCCGCGCGGAGGCGTCGTCGTTCACGGTCGCGGACCGCGCCGTGGAGGGGCGGGCCGCGGAGGCCCTGGAGGCGTTGCGCTGGTCGCTGTCGACGGGGGTCGCGCCGGTGCTGATCACGAGCGCGCTCGCGCAGGGGGTGCGGGCGATCGGCAAGCTGTCCTCCGCGCGCGGCGGCCGGCCGGCGGACCTGGCCCGGGAGCTGGGCATGCCGCCGTGGAAGATCGACCGGGTGCGGCAGCAGATGCGCGGCTGGACCCCCGACGGTGTCGCCCTCGCGCTGCGCGCGGTGGCGGAGGCGGACGCGGGGGTGAAGGGCAGCGGGGCGGACCCGGAGTACGCGCTCGAGAAGGCGGTCGTGACGATCGCGCGCGCGGCCCGCATGCGCGGCTGAGCAGCCGCCGTACGCCCAAGCCGTACGCCGAGGGCCGGACGCCCGAAGCCGCACGCGTCGACGGCCGTACGCGTCGACGGCCGTACGCGTCGCCGGCTGTACGCCGAAGGCCCCGTCCCGCGCCCTGGGGAAGGGCGGGGACGGGGCCTCGGTTTGGTGCCTGGTACTGGTCGCACACGCGTGGCGAACGCGTCCGCGTGCGACCGGAAGCCGGTCAGGAGCGGGTGAGAGGGACCGCTGTGTCCGTTCCGGCGGTTACATCAGAGCTCAGCCCTGGAGGGAGGCAACCTTGGTGGCCAGCGCCGACTTCTTGTTGGCGGCGGCGTTCTTGTGGATGACACCCTTGGAGACGGCCTTGTCGAGCTGACGGGACGCCTCGCGAACGGCCACGGTGGCCTTCTCGACGTCGCCGCCGGCGGCAGCCTCACGGGCCTTGCGGATCGCGGTCTTGAGCGAGGACTTGACGGCCTTGTTGCGCAGGCGCGCCTTCTCGTTCGTCTTGTTCCGCTTGATCTGGGACTTGATGTTCGCCACGAAAAGAGCCTTTACAGGTTCGATGTTCCTTCTGGATGCGTCTCGCAGGCTGAGAGGGCACACGAGACACAGCTATCCACACTATCAGCCACTCTCGTGCCCGCCCAAACCGGGCGCAGGGCGACGGGCATGGGACCATGGAGCCTACGTATCGATCCGACATCGCCCCGAGACGAGACCCTGCGTGCCCGCGACTCCTACCAACGTGCCCGAGCCGAGCCGTACCGACCCGGCTCTGATCCGCAACTTCTGCATCATCGCGCACATCGACCACGGCAAGTCCACGCTCGCCGACCGGATGCTCCAGCTGACCGGTGTGGTCGACCAGCGGCAGATGCGTGCCCAGTACCTCGACCGCATGGACATCGAGCGGGAGCGCGGCATCACGATCAAGTCCCAGGCGGTCCGGCTGCCGTGGGCGCCGACCGAGGGTCCGGGTCAGGGCGACACGCACATCCTGAACATGATCGACACCCCTGGGCACGTCGACTTCACCTATGAGGTGTCCCGGTCGCTCGCCGCCTGTGAGGGCACGGTCCTGCTGGTCGACGCGGCCCAGGGCATCGAGGCGCAGACGCTGGCCAACCTCTACCTGGCCATGGAGAACGACCTCACGATCGTTCCCGTGCTGAACAAGATCGACCTGCCGGCCGCCCAGCCGGAGAAGTTCTCCGAGGAGCTGGCCAACCTCATCGGCTGCCAGCCGGAGGACGTCCTCAAGGTCTCCGCGAAGACCGGTGTCGGTGTCGACGCGCTGCTCGACCGGGTCGTCCGGGACGTTCCCGCCCCGGTCGGCGTGGCCGACGCGCCCGCCCGCGCGATGATCTTCGACTCCGTGTACGACTCGTACCGCGGTGTCGTGACCTATGTGCGAGTGGTCGACGGTCAGCTGAACAAGCGCGAGCGCATCAAGATGATGTCGACCGGCGCCACCCACGAGCTGCTCGAGATCGGTGTCTCGTCTCCGGAGATGACACCTTCCGACGGTCTGGGCGTCGGTGAGGTGGGCTACCTCATCACCGGCGTGAAGGACGTCCGCCAGTCCAAGGTCGGTGACACGATCACCTCCCTGAACAAGGGCGCCACCGAGGCTCTCGGCGGTTACAAGGACCCGAAGCCGATGGTCTTCTCGGGCCTCTACCCGCTGGACGGCTCGGAGTACCCGGACCTCCGCGAGGCCCTCGACAAGCTGCAGCTCAACGACGCCGCGCTGGTCTACGAGCCGGAGACCTCCGCCGCGCTGGGCTTCGGCTTCCGCGTCGGGTTCCTGGGCCTGCTCCACCTCGATGTCATCCGTGAGCGGCTCGAGCGCGAGTTCGGCCTCGACCTCATCGCCACCGCCCCCAACGTGGTCTACCGCGTGGTCATGGAGGACGGCAGCGAGCACACGGTTACCAATCCGAGCGAGTTCCCCGAGGGCAAGATCAACGATGTGTACGAGCCCGTCGTACGCGCCACGATCCTCGCCCCCAGTGAGTTCATCGGCGCGATCATGGAGCTGTGCCAGACCCGTCGCGGCACCCTGATCGGCATGGACTACCTCTCCGAGGACCGGGTCGAGATCCGCTACACCCTGCCCCTCGCCGAGATCGTCTTCGACTTCTTCGACCAGCTGAAGTCCAAGACGCGCGGTTACGCCTCCCTCGACTACGAGCCCACCGGCGAGCAGGCCTCCAGCCTGGTCAAGGTCGACATCCTGTTGCACGGCGACAAGGTCGACGCCTTCTCGGCCGTCACCCACAAGGACGCCGCGTACGCGTACGGCGTGCGGCTCGTCGCCAAGCTGCGCGAGCTGATCCCGCGGCAGGCCTTCGAGGTGCCGATCCAGGCCGCCATCGGCTCCCGGGTGATCGCCCGCGAGACCATCCGCGCCATCCGCAAGGACGTCCTCGCCAAGTGCTACGGCGGTGACATCTCCCGTAAGCGGAAGCTGCTGGAGAAGCAGAAGGAAGGCAAGAAGCGGATGAAGATGGTCGGCTCGGTGGAGGTCCCGCAGGAGGCCTTCATCGCCGTCCTGTCGAGCGACGACGCGGCCGGCGGCAAGACCAAGAAGTGACCCGGCGCTCGATGGTCGGGTTTCGGCCATACAGCTGACGCAAGACACCCGAACGGGCTCCCGCGCGAACGAGCGGGAGCCCGTTCGTGTGGTGGCGTGCGGGTCCCTTCGTTATGAACCGGGTATGAAGCGGCGGGGCGCAGGCTCTTACGCGGCGGTCTTCGGCCAACTAGTCTGATCCCGGCTCGTAGGTTACTCGCCAGTTAAATACGCACCGCCAGAAGGCACCGCCGCCCGCCCGGAGGACGTCGTGAGCGACACACAGACCCTGATCGAGAACCGGCCGCCCTCCGTGGCGTCCCTCTTCCTTGAGCGCGTCGCGCAGACTCCTGATGCGGAGGCCTACCGGTACCCGGTGCCTTCCTCCACGGGGCAGGGCCCGGACGTCTGGAAGTCGCTGACCTGGGGCGATGCCGCGGAGCGGGTCTATGCCATTGCCGCCGGTCTGATCGATCTGGGCATCCGCCCGGAGGAGCGGGTCGCGCTCGCCTCCGCCACGCGGGTCGAGTGGATCCTCGCCGACCTCGGCGTGATGTGCGCGGGCGCCGCGACGACGACGGTGTACCCGTCGACCAACGCCGAGGAGTCGGCGTTCATCCTCGCGGACTCCGAGTCCAAGGCGCTGATCGCGGAGAACGCCGAGCAGCTGGCCAAGGCGCGCGAGCGCCGCGCCGACCTGCCCGAGCTGCACCATGTCATCGTCCTGGACGCGGAGGGCATCGAGGAGGGCGCCGAGGGCGACCCGGAGGGCTGGGTCCTCACCCTCGCCGACCTCGAGAAGCGCGGAGCGGCGTACCTCGAGAAGCACCCCGAGGCCGTCAAGGAGCGCGTCGCGGAGATCACCGCCGACAAGCTCGCCACGCTGATCTACACCTCCGGCACCACCGGCCGCCCCAAGGGCGTCCGCCTGCCGCACGACAACTGGTCGTACATGGCCAAGGCCATCGCCGCCACCGGCCTGGTCACCAAGGACGACGTCCAGTACCTGTGGCTGCCGCTCGCCCACGTCTTCGGCAAAGTGCTGACCTCCGGCCAGATCGAGGTCGGCCACGTCACCGCCGTCGACGGCCGCATCGACAAGATCATCGTGAACCTGCCGGTGGTCCAGCCGACCTACATGGCCGCCGTGCCGCGCATCTTCGAGAAGGTCTACAACGGCGTCGCCGCGAAGGCCCGCGAGGCCGGCGGCGCGAAGTACAAGATCTTCCAGTGGGCGGCCGGGGTGGCCCGCGAGTACGCCAAGGTCACCCAGGACAACTTCCGCCGCACCGGCACCGCCTCCGCGCCCTTCGCGCTCACCGCGAAGCACAAGGTCGCCGACGCCCTGGTCTACAAGAAGCTCCGCGATGCCTTCGGCGGCCGGCTGCGCGCCGCCGTCTCCGGCTCGGTCGCCCTCGCGCCCGAGATCGGCTACTTCTTCTCCGGCGCCGGCATCCACATCCTGGAGGGCTACGGCCTGACGGAGTCCTCCGCGGCGTCCTTCGTCAACCCGGGCGAGGCGTACCGCACCGGCACCGTCGGCAAGCCGCTTCCCGGCACCGAGGTCCGGATCGCCGACGACGGCGAGATCCTGCTGCGCGGCCCCGGCATCATGGAGGGGTACCACGGCCTGCCGGAGAAGACGGCGGAGGTCCTGGAGGCGGACGGCTGGTTCCACACCGGCGACATCGGCGAGCTGTCCGCGGACGGCTACCTGCGGATCACCGACCGCAAGAAGGACCTGTTCAAGACCTCGGGCGGCAAGTACATCGCGCCGACCGAGATCGAGGGCCAGTTCAAGGCGGTCTGCCCGTTCGTCTCGAACATCGTGGTGCTCGGCGCGGACCGCAACTACTGCTCCGCGCTCATCGCCCTCGACGAGGCCGCCATCCAGAGCTGGGCGGCCGACAACGGCCTGAGCGGCAAGTCGTACGCCGAGGTCGTCGGTTCCCCGCAGGTCGAGAAGCTGATCCAGGGCTATGTGGAGCGCCTCAATGAGGGCCTGCAGCGCTGGCAGACGGTCAAGAAGTTCCGCCTGCTGCCGCGCGACCTCGACGTCGAGCACGGCGAGCTCACCCCCAGCCTGAAGATGAAGCGCCCCGTGGTCGAGCGCACCTACCAGCACCTCATCGACGAGATGTACGCGGGCGCCCGGGAGGCGTAACGCCTCCGACGCCGGGTTATCCACAGGCCGAGGGCTCACCTCGGGCGGTACGGGACAATGGGCTCATGCCTTCCGTACTGCCCGATGGTGAGCCCATGCCCGAGGACGGGGCGCTGCCCGCACGCGCCCTTGAGGGGGCCGGGGAGCGTCCGCTCGGGTTCTATCTGCACGTGCCGTACTGCGCCACGCGGTGCGGCTACTGCGACTTCAACACGTACACCGCCAGCGAGCTGCGCGGCACCGGAGGCGTGCTCGCCTCGCGGGACAACTACGCCGAGCAGGTCGTCGACGAGATACGCCTCGCCCGCAAGGTGCTCGGGGACGACCCGCGGCCGGTGCGGACGCTGTTCGTCGGCGGCGGCACGCCGACGCTGCTCGCGGCCGGCGACCTCGTGCGGATGCTGGGGGCGGTCCGCGATGAGTTCGGGCTCGCGGACGACGCCGAGGTGACGACGGAGGCCAACCCGGAATCCGTCGACCCCGCGTATCTGGCGGAGCTGCGGGCCGGCGGCTTCAACCGGATCTCGTTCGGCATGCAGAGCGCGCGGCAGCACGTCCTGAAGGTCCTCGACCGCACCCACACGCCGGGGCGGCCCGAGGCGTGCGTCGGGGAGGCGCGGGCGGCGGGCTTCGAGCACGTCAACCTCGACCTCATCTACGGCACGCCCGGGGAGTCCGACGAGGACTGGCGGGCGTCCCTCGACGCGGCGATCGGGGCCGGCCCCGACCACGTCAGCGCCTACGCGCTCATCGTCGAGGAGGGCACGCAGCTGGCCCGGCGGATACGCCGCGGCGAGGTGCCGATGACCGACGACGACGTGCACGCGGACCGGTACCTCATGGCCGAGGAGGTCCTCTCGGGGGCGGGCTTCGACTGGTACGAGGTCTCCAACTGGGCCACCTCGGAGGCCGGCCGCTGCCTGCACAACGAGCTGTACTGGCGCGGCGCGGACTGGTGGGGCGCGGGACCGGGCGCCCACAGCCACGTGGGCGGCGTGCGCTGGTGGAACGTCAAGCACCCGGGCGCGTACGCGGCGGCCCTCGCGGCCGGGAAGTCCCCCGGCGCGGGCCGCGAGATCCTCGCCGACGAGGACCGGCGGGTGGAGCGGATCCTGCTGGAGCTGCGGCTGAAGGAGGGCGTGGAGCTGGAGCTCCTCCGCCCTGCGGGCCTCAAGGCGTCCAGGCGCGCCCTGGAGGACGGACTGCTCGACGCGGGCGCGTACGACACGGGGCGGGCGGTGCTGACGCTGCGGGGGCGGTTGCTGGCGGATGCGGTGGTCAGGGATCTGGTGGACTGATCGTTCCGGACGGGCGTCGGCCTCGTGGGCTGTGCCCACCCCTTGCCGAAATGGCCTAGGGGGCCGTGACGAAGTCGATCAGTTCCTCGACCCTGCCCAGGAGCTCCGGCTCCAGGTCCTTGTACGAGGTCACCCGGGACAGGATGTGCTGCCAGGCCGCGCCGGTGTTCTCCGGCCAGCCCAGGGCCCGGCAGACGCCCGTCTTCCAGTCCTGGCCGTGGGGGATCCGGGGCCAGGACTCGATGCCCAGGGACGACGGCTTCACCGCTTCCCAGACGTCCACGTACGGGTGGCCCACCACCAGGACGTGTTCGCCCGTGACCCGGGCCGCCAGGCGGGACTCCTTCGAGCCGGGGACCAGGTGGTCGACCAGCACGCCCAGGCGGGCGTCCGGACCCGGGGCGAAGTCGGCGACGATCGCCGGCAGGTCGTCGACGCCCTCCAGGTACTCCACGACCACGCCCTCGATGCGCAGGTCGTCGCCCCAGACCTTCTCGACCAGCTCCGCGTCGTGCCGGCCCTCCACGTAGATGCGCCCCGCCCGGGCCACCCGCGCTCGCGCGCCGGGCACCGCGATCGAGCCGGAGGCCGTACGGGCCGGGCGCCCGGGCGCGGCCGCGGACGGGCGGACGAGCGTGACCACCCGGCCTTCCAGGAGGAAGCCCCGGGGGTCCATCGGGTACACGCGGTGCTTGCCGAAGCGGTCCTCCAGCGTGACCGTGCCCGCCTCGCAGCGGATCACGGCCCCGCAGAAGCCCGTGGACACCTCCTCCACCACCAGGTCCGGCTCCGCCGGGACCTCGGGAACGGGAGCGGAACGCTTCCAAGGAGGTGTCAGGTCTGGGTTGTAGGCGCGCACTTGGGGGACGTTAGGGCACCTCGATCCGTCGTGCCAGTTCATCGCGCTGCGCCCGTACGAACGCCGCGTCCACCACCGCGCCGTGCCCCGGCACGTAGCAGGCGTCCTCGCCGCCCAGGGCCAGCAGGCGGTCCAGCGCCGCCGGCCACTGCGACGGGACCGCGTCCGGGCCCGCCTGCGGCTCGCCCGACTCCTCCACCAGGTCGCCGCAGAACACGACCTCCCGCGACCCCGGCACCAGCAGCACCAGGTCGTGGCCCGAGTGGCCGGGGCCCACGTTGGCCAGCAGGACCTGCCGGCCGCCCAGATCCAGCGTCCACTCGCCGGACACCACGTGCTGCGGCGCCACCAGGACGTCCGCCGCCTCCGCGGCCTCCGCCGCGCCCAGCCCCTGCGCCACCGCGTCCGCCCGCAGCGCCTCCCGCTCCCGGCCGCGCAGCAGCGTGTCCATGCCGACCGCCCCGTACACCTCGACCCCGGCGAACGCCGCCGTGCCGAGTACATGATCGAAGTGCGGGTGGCTGAGTGCGATGTGCGTCACTTTCCGCCCGGTCATCGCCTCCGCCTGGGAGCGCAGTTCCGCCCCCTCCCGCAGCGAGGCGCCCGTGTCGTACAGAAGTACCGCCCGATCGCCCAGTACGAGCCCCACGGTGGCGTCCCAGCCCGGCAGCCGCCGCCTTCCGACCCCGTCCGCGAGCCGCTCCCAGCCGTACTCTTCCCAACCGATGTCCATACGGTGACGCTAGCGGTCCGGCGTACCGCCTCCTTGCCAGGAGCGATGTCCGCCGCCGTACACTGGCCGGGGGATTCCTGGCACTCGAAGAGGGCGAGTGCCAAACACGGAGCAACCGGAACGACCCGATCACCGGAACGACAGCTGGAGGTGTGCGCCATGCTCAGCGAACGCAGACTCGAGGTGCTGCGCGCCATCGTCCAGGACTACGTCGGGACGGAGGAGCCGGTCGGCTCGAAGGCGCTCACCGAGCGGCACAACCTCGGCGTCTCCCCGGCCACCGTCCGCAACGACATGGCCGCGCTGGAGGAGGAGGGCTTCATCGCCCAGCCGCACACCAGCGCCGGACGCATCCCCACGGACAAGGGCTACCGCCTGTTCGTCGACAAGCTCGCGGCCGTCAAGCCGCTGTCGACGCCCGAGCGGCGCGCGATCCACAGCTTCCTCGACAGCGCGGTCGACCTCGACGACGTCGTGGCCCGCACGGTCCGGCTGCTCGCGCAGCTGACCCGGCAGGTCGCGATCGTGCAGTACCCGTCCCTGACCCGCTCGACGGTCCGGCACGTGGAACTGCTGTCGCTGTCGCCCGCCCGGCTGATGCTCGTGCTGATCACGGACACCGGCCGGGTCGAGCAGCGCATGATCGACTGCCCCGCGCCGTTCGGCGAGACCTCTCTCGCCGACCTGCGGGCCCGGCTGAACAGCCGGGTGGCCGGAAAGCGCTTCGCGGACGTCCCGCGCCTGGTGCAGGACCTCGGGGAGTCGTTCGAGGCGGAGGACCGCGGTACGGTCTCGGCCGTGCTCGCGACGCTCCTCGAAACCCTGGCGGAAGAGCACGAGGAACGGCTGATGATCGGCGGCACCGCCAATCTCACCCGCTTCGGGCACGACTTCCCGCTGGTGATCCGGCCGGTGCTGGAAGCTCTCGAGGAGCAGGTCGTGCTCCTCAAGCTGCTCGGCGAGGCCAACGACTCGGGCATGACCGTACGGATCGGGCACGAGAACGCCCATGAGGGCCTCACGTCCACATCCGTCGTCACGGTCGGCTACGGTTCGGGCGGCGAGGCCGTCGCAAAACTCGGCGTGGTCGGACCGACCCGCATGGACTACCCCGGAACGATGGGAGCGGTACGCGCAGTGGCACGTTACGTCGGACAGATCCTGGCGGAGTCGTAAGTGGCCACGGACTACTACGCCGTACTGGGCGTACGCCGCGACGCGTCGCAGGACGAGATCAAGAAGGCCTTCCGTCGCCTGGCGCGCGAGCTTCACCCGGATGTGAATCCGGACCCGAAGACGCAGGAGCGCTTCAAGGAGATCAACGCCGCCTACGAGGTCCTCTCCGACCCGCAGAAGAAGCAGGTCTACGACCTCGGCGGCGACCCGCTGTCCGCCTCGGGCGGCGCGGGCGGAGCCGGCGGCTTCGGTGCGGGCGGCTTCGGGAACTTCTCGGACATCATGGACGCGTTCTTCGGCACGGCCTCGCAGCGCGGGCCGCGGTCGAGGACCCGGCGCGGCCAGGACGCGATGATCCGGCTGGAGGTCGAGCTCAACGAGGCGGCCTTCGGCACCACCAAGGACATCCAGGTCGACACGGCCGTCGTCTGTACGACGTGTTCCGGCGAGGGCGCCGCGCCCGGCACCTCCGCGCAGACCTGTGACATGTGCCGCGGCCGCGGCGAGGTCTCGCAGGTCACCCGGTCGTTCCTCGGCCAGGTCATGACCTCCCGGCCCTGCCCGCAGTGCCAGGGCTTCGGCACGGTCGTCCCGACCCCCTGCCCGGAGTGCGCGGGCGACGGCCGGGTCCGGTCGCGTCGCACGCTCACGGTCAAGATCCCGGCCGGTGTCGACAACGGCACCCGGATCCAGCTCGCCGGCGAGGGCGAGGTCGGCCCCGGCGGCGGTCCGGCCGGCGACCTGTACGTGGAGATCCACGAGCTGCCGCACCCGACCTTCCAGCGGCGCGGGGACGACCTGCACTGCACGGTCACCATCCCGATGACGGCGGGCGCGCTCGGCACGAAGGTGCCGCTGGACACCCTCGACGGCCGCGAGGAGGTCGACATCCGCCCGGGCACGCAGTCCGGCCAGTCGATCCCGCTGCACGGCCGCGGCGTCACGCACCTGCGCGGCGGAGGCCGGGGCGACCTGATCGTCCACGTCGAGGTCCAGACCCCGACGAAGCTGGACCCGGAGCAGGAGCGCCTGCTGCGCGAACTGTCCAAGCTGCGCGGCGAGGAGCGGCCCACGGGGCAGTTCCAGCCGGGTCAGCAGGGGCTGTTCTCGCGGCTGAAGGACGCGTTCAACGGCCGGTAGGCGCATCTGCCGGGTCCGTTGAACGGCCCGTAGGTTTGCCGGTCCGTGTGTGACAGAGGAGGCGCCGCCTTGTGCGGCGCCTTCTGTGTGACATGACACGATGGCCGCATGTCCTCCGCGCTGAACGACCTCTGCCGATACCCCGTCGTGCAGGCCCCGATGGCGGGCGGCGGCTCCTGTCCGCAGCTGGCGGCGGCCGTGAGCGAGGCCGGGGGGCTGGGGTTCCTGGCCGCGGGGTACAAGACCGCCGGAAGCATGTACCAGGAGATCAAGCAGGTCCGCGGGCTCACCGGGCAGCCGTTCGGCGTCAACCTGTTCATGCCGCAGAACGGGCAGACCGCCGACCCCGCCGCCGTCGAGGTGTACCGGCACCAGCTCGCCGGTGAGGCCGACTGGTACGACACCCCGCTCGGCGACGCCGACAGCGGCCGCGACGACGCGTACGACGCCAAGCTGGCCGTCCTCGTCGACGACCCCGTCCCCGTCGTCTCGTTCACCTTCGGCTGCCCCACCCGTGACACCCTCGACGCCCTCGCGCGCGTCGGCACGTACACCGTCGTCACCGTCACCTCCGCCGAGGAGGCCCGGGCCGCGCAGTGGGCCGGGGCGGACGCCGTCTGCGTCCAGGGCGTGGAGGCCGGCGGGCACCAGGGGACGCACAAGGACGAGGCGGGCGCCGACGGCGCGGGCCTCGGTCTGCTCGCCCTCGTCACCCAGGTGCGGGAGAACGTCCAGCTGCCGATCATCGCCGCCGGCGGGCTGATGCGCGGCGCCCAGATAGCGGCCGTCCTCGCCGCCGGCGCGGACGCCGCCCAGCTCGGCACCGCGTTCCTGGTCTGCCCGGAGTCCGGCGCGCACCTGCTGCACAAGCAGGCCCTGACCGACCCGCTGTTCGTCCGCACCGAGCTGACCCGCGCCTTCTCCGGGCGTCCGGCCCGCGGCCTGGTCAACCGGTTCATGCACGAGCACGGACCGTACGCCCCCGCCGCGTACCCCGAGATCCACCACCTCACCGCGCCGCTGCGCAAGGCCGCGGCCACCGCCGGCGACCCCCAGGGCATGGCCCTGTGGGCCGGCCAGGGCCACCGGCTGGCCCGCGAGCTGCCCGCCGGGCAGCTCGTCGAGGTGCTGGCCGCCGAGATCGACACCGCACTGACCGCGCTGGCCCACAGGAGCGCCTCATGACCGCACCCGTCTTCGTCGTCGACGCCGTCCCCGACGGCGGGACCTTCCTCCTCGACGGGCCCGAGGGCCGGCACGCGGTCTCCGTGAAGCGGCTGCGGGCGGGCGAGGAACTCGTCCTGACGGACGGGCACGGCGGCTGGGCGGAGTGCACGGTGGTCGCCGCGGAGGGGAAGGACCAGCTGACGGTCTCGGTCGACGTCCGCCATGACGAGCCCGCGCCCGCGCCGCGGATCACCGTCGTCCAGGCCCTGCCGAAGGGCGACCGGGGCGAACTCGCCGTCGAGATCATGACGGAGACCGGCGTCGACGCGATCGTGCCCTGGTCCGCGTCCCGGTGCATCACCCAGTGGAAGGGCGACCGCGGGCTCAAGGCCCTCGGCAAGTGGCGGGCCACCGCCCGCGAGGCCGGCAAGCAGTCGCGCCGCACCCGATTCCCCGAGGTCGCCGAGCTGATGACGACCAAGCAGGTCGCCGCGCTGCTCGCCGACGCCGAGTTCGCGGCCGTGCTGCACGAGGACCGGGACCACCCGAGCGCCACGCTGGCCACCGCAGCGTTCCCCGCGGAGGGCGAGATCGTGCTGGTCGTCGGGCCCGAAGGGGGCGTCGCGCCGGAGGAGTTGGCGGCCTTCGAGGAGGCGGGCGCGAAGCCGTACCGTCTCGGCCCGAGCGTCCTGCGCACGTCGACGGCGGGGACGGCGGCGGCCGCGCTCGTGCTGGGGCGCACGGGGCGCTGGTCCTGACCGGCGGCCTGCCGGTGCGGTGAATCCGACGTGCCGGGCCCACCCCCTGGACGGGACACCCCGTTCCCTCCATAGGGTGTCGGCATGTCCGACGAGTCATCCGAGTCACCTCTGCTCCGGAGCCTGCGTGCCGCCGTGGCGGCGTCGCCCGCCGATGTGCCCCTGCGGCTGCACTTCGCCGAACTGCTGCTCGCCGAGGGACGGAACGACGAGGCCGTCGCGGAGGCCGCCGTCGCCCTGCAGCACGCGCCCGGAGACCGGCCGCCCGGACGCTGATGGCGCGAGCGATGGGGATGCCCCCGGGCGCCCCGACGGCTCCGGCCGCGCCGACGGCTCCAGCCGCCCCGGCAGATCCAGTTGCACCGACCGCGCCCGCCGCCCCTGCCGCCCCCGAAACCCCCGCCCCCGTCGACGAGTCGGCTGCCTTCGACTGGGCCGCCGCCGAGGAGCAGGTCGGCGATGTCGTCGGACCCCGGTTCATGGACGAGCCGCTCGCCGCGGACGGCGCCGGCGACGAGCCCGGCGACGTGTCCGCCTGGGACGTCGACGCGCCCGGCGACGTGCGCCTCGCCGACGTCGGCGGCATGCAGGACGTCAAGGAGCGCCTGGAGGCCGCCTTCCTCGCCCCCATGCGCAACCCCGAACTGCGCAAGCTGTACGGCAAGTCCCTGCGCGGCGGCCTGCTCCTGTACGGCCCGCCCGGCTGCGGAAAGACCTTCATCGCCCGCGCCGTCGCCGGCGAGCTCGGCGCGGGCTTCCTGTCGATCTCCCTCGCGGACATCCTCGACATGTGGATCGGCAGCTCCGAGAAGAACGTCCACGACATCTTCCGGACCGCCCGCCGCAAGGCCCCCTGCGTGGTCTTCCTCGACGAGCTGGACGCCCTGGGCGCGAAGCGCTCCCGTACCCACCACGGCGGGCTGCGCAACGTCGTCAACCAGCTGCTCACCGAGCTCGACGGCATCGACAGCGGCGGCAACGAGGGCGTGTTCGTGCTCGCCGCCACCAACGTCCCCTGGGACGTGGACCTCGCGCTGCGGCGCCCCGGCCGGCTCGACCGCACGCTCCTCGTGCTGCCGCCGGACGCGCCCGCCCGCGAGGCGATCCTCCGCTACCACCTGCGCGAGCGGCCCATCGAGTCGGTCGACCTCGGCAAGATCGTCAAGGCCACCGAGGACTTCTCCGGCGCCGACCTCGCCCACCTGTGCGAGACCGCCGCCGAGGCCGCCCTCCTCGACTCCGCCCGCACCGGCCGGGTCCGCATGATCGGCACCAAGGACCTGACGGACGCCGCCCGGCAGATCCGACCGTCGACCGACCCCTGGTTCGCCTCCGCCCGCAACGTCGCCACGTTCGCCAACGACGGCGGCATGTACGACGACCTCCTCGCGTACCTGAAGAAGAAGCGCAAGCTGTGACCGCCCTGCTGCGCGCGGACGCGCTGTACGAGGCCGGGCGGTACGAGCAGGCCGCCGCCCTCGCCGCCCAGCACCTGGCGACCGACCCGGACGACGCGCCCGCCCTCGTCCTCCTGGCCCGCTGCCGGCACCGGCTCGGCCAGGACGCCGGCGCGCTGGCCACCGTGGACCAGGCGCTGCGGTCCGAGCCGGACTCGCTGGTGGCCCTGCTGGTCCGTACCGACGTGCTGCTCGCGCTCGAGGCGTACCTCGAGGCCGAACAGACCGCCCGGCGGGCCGTCGGACTCGCCCCGCAGCACTGGGGCAGCCACTACGCGCTCGGTGCGGCGCTCGACCGGGCCTCGAACGCGGCCGCGCGCCGCCCCGTCGACTGGTCCGGCGCCGCGAACCGCAAGGCCGAGGCGTACGAGGCGGCGCGCCGTGCTGTCGCGCTCGCCCCCGAGGAGGACGCGGCGCACTTCCTCGTCGGGATCACCGCGCAGCGGCTCGGCGACCACAAGACCGCACGGCGGGCGTACGAGACGGCGCTGCGGCTCAACCCGGAGAGCAGCGAGGCGCACAACAACCTCTCGCTCATCCATATGCGCAGCCGATGGTTCACCCGCGGGGCCTGGACCAAGGCGGCGGTGGGCTTCGTGGAGTCCGCATCGCTGGACCGCGACGACCGGGAGGCCCGGTACAACCTGGAGACCATGGCCTGGGGGACCGCCGCCGGGGCGCGCTGGGTGGCCGTGATCGGCTTCTTCGCCGCCGCGCTCGGCTCCGCGCCGCTGCGCACCGGGGGTTCGGGGGCCGAGGCGACGGCGTCGCTGCTCATCGGCGCGGCGGTGCTCGTCGGGGTCTGGGGCGGCTGGGCGCTGTGGACGCTGCGCCGGGTGCCGCCGCGGGTGCGGCGGCCGCTGCTGCTGGTGGCGCGCAGCTGCCGGCCGGTGCTTGCCATGGCCGCGGCGGTGGGACTGCTCGGCCTGCACTCGGTGCTGGCGCTGGTGCTGTGGTCGGTGGACTCCGCGTTCGTCGCGGCGCTCGGCACGCCGCTGTTCTGGGGCATGGTGATCACGTACTGGGCCAGCCGGGCGGCGCTGCGGCGGCGGGAGCCGGGGCGGGCGTAGCGAGGACGCGGGGCGGGCGTGGCGAGGACGCGGGGCGGGCGTGGCGAGGACGCGGGGCGGGCGTGGCGAGGACGCGGGGCGGGCGTGGCGAGGACGCGGGGCGGGCGACCGGTCGGCCTGGGCCGGGGGTGTCGGGACCGGCCGATAGCATGCCCGTGTACTGATCACTGGATCGCTGATCGTCACTGATCGAGGGAGGCCCGGTCCATGGCCGGAGAGCCGCAGAGCGACTGCCTGTTCTGCAAGATCGTCGGCGGGGAGGTGCCCGCGACCATCGTGCGGGAGACCGAGACCACCGTCGCGTTCCGGGACATCAACCCGCAGGCGCCCACGCACGTCCTGATCATCCCGAGGGTGCACTACGCCGACGCCGCCTCGCTGGCCGCCGCCGAGCCGCAGATCACCGCGGACATCCTGTGCGAAGCCCGCGAGGTCGCCGAACTCGACAAGGTCGACCACACCGGCTACCGGATCGTGTTCAACACCGGCACCGGCGCGGGCCAGACCGTGTTCCACGCCCACGCGCACGTGCTGGGCGGCCGCGGCCTCAACTGGCCGCCCGGATAGTCCGAGGTTCCTTTGTCCGTACGCGAATTCGTCGTCCTCGGCACCGCCAGCCAGGTGCCGACCCGGCACCGCAACCACAACGGCTATCTGCTCCGCTGGGACGGCGAGGGCATCCTCTTCGACCCCGGTGAGGGCACGCAGCGGCAGATGCTGCGGGCGGGGGTCGCCGCCCACGACATCAACCGGATCTGCGTCACGCACTTCCACGGCGACCACTCGCTGGGGCTGGCCGGGGTGATCCAGCGGATCAACCTCGACCAGGTGCCGCATCCGGTCACCGCTCACTACCCGGCGAGCGGGCAGCACTTCTTCGAACGGCTGCGGTACGCGACCGCGTACCGGGAGACCGTGCAGCTGACGGAGGCGCCCGTCGCGGCGGACGGGCCGCTCTCGCAGACGCCCGCGTACACGCTGGAGGCGCGGCGGCTGTCCCACCCCGTGGAGTCCTTCGGGTACCGGCTCGTCGAGCCCGACGGGCGGCGGATGCTGCCGGAGCAGCTCGCCGCGCACGGCATCAAGGGCCCGGACGTGGGCCGGCTCCAGCGCGAGGGCGTGCTCGACGGGGTCACCCTGGACGACGTGAGCGAGGTGCGGCGCGGGCAGCGGTTCGCGTTCGTCATGGACACGCGGCTGTGTGACGGCGTGTACGCGCTGGCGGAGGGGTGCGATCTGCTGGTCATCGAGTCCACGTTCCTCGACGAGGACGCGGCGCTCGCGACCGACCACGGCCATCTGACCGCCGGTCAGGCGGCCGCGGTGGCGCGGGACGCCGGGGTGCGGCACCTCGTGCTCACGCACTTCTCCCAGCGCTACGGCGATCCCGCGGAGTTCGAGCGGCAGGCGCGGGGGGCCGGATTCGAGGGCGAGCTGACGATCGCCCAGGACCTGGCGCGGGTGCCGGTCCCGAAACGGTAGACCGAAGCGGTAGGCCCGAACGGTAGACCGAAACGGCAGAAGCGACGAGACGCGGAGCGCAGGAGCGATGAACCACCGAAACCCCGGCCCCGGCCCCGGTGCCGGTCCCGGACCCGTCCCCAAGGCCGAGCTGCATCTCCACATCGAGGGCACGCTCGAACCCGAGCTGGCGTTCGCGCTCGCCGAGCGGAACGGCGTCGAACTGCCGTACCGCGGCACCGAGGAGCTGCGGGCCGCGTACCGCTTCGGCGATCTGCAGTCGTTCCTCGACCTGTACTACGGCCTCATGGCCGTGCTGCGCACCGCCGAGGACTTCACCGAGCTGGCCGACGCGTATCTCGCGCGGGCGGCCGCGCAGGGGGTCCGGCACGCCGAGATCTTCTTCGACCCGCAGGCGCACCTCGCCCGCGGCGTGCCGATGGGCACGGTCGTCGAGGGCCTGGCCGCGGCGCTCGACCGGAGCGAGGAGCGGCACGGCGTCTCGACACGGCTGATCATGTGCTTCCTGCGGGACGAGTCGGCGGAGTCCGCCCTCGACACGCTGGAGGCGGCGAAGCCGTATCTGCACCGGATCACCGGGGTCGGGCTCGACTCGGCGGAGGTCGGGCATCCGCCGGCGAAGTTCCGCGCGGTGTACGAGGCGGCCGCGGCGCTCGGGCTGCGGCGGGTCGCGCACGCGGGCGAGGAGGGCCCGGCGTCGTACGTCCGTGAGGCGCTGGACGTGCTCGGCGTGGAGCGGGTCGACCACGGGCTGCGGTCGATGGAGGACCCGGAGCTGGTGGAGCGGCTGGTGCGGGAGCGGGTGCCGCTGACGTTGTGCCCGCTGTCCAATGTGCGGCTGCGGGCGGTCGACACGCTGGCCGACCACCCCCTGCCGGCCATGCTGGCCGCGGGGCTGGTCGTGACGGTCAACTCGGACGACCCGGCGTACTTCGGCGGCTACGTGGGCGACAACTTCGACGCGGTGCGGGCGGAGCTGGGGCTGGGCCCGGAGCAGCTGCGTGTGCTGGCGCGGAACTCGTTCGAGGCGTCGTTCCTGGAGGACGACGAAGAGCGGCGGTCGCGGTACCTCGCCGAGGTGGAGGCACACGACTTCGGGTAGGCGAGGGGCGCGCCGCGGTGCGCCCCCGATCTACGGTCTACACGCCCCCCGATCCCGGCTGCGCCAGGGTGTAGGCGGGCTGGGAGGCGTGGGTTCCGGGGTGGGGGAGTGCGACTTCGGCCAGGTCCGGGGTCTGGGGGCGGGGGGTCGTCCTGAGGGCTACCGCGGTCAGCGGGACCGCGGCGGTCAGGAGGAGAGCGGCCAGGATCGTGCCCATCGTGGGGTAGCCCAGGGTCTCCGACAGGACCGTGCCGGTCGCCGGACCACAGGCGACGCCGAGGGACGAGGCGGCTCCGGCCAGGATCGTCCAGCGGCCGGTCGGGTCCAGGGTGGCCGCCAGGGCGATGACGTACGACAGGACCAGCGGGTACATCGCGTTCCAGGCCATCTCGCCCGCGGCGAACGCCGCCAGGTTCTCGGCGCCCGCGCTCAGCGCCACGCAGGCCGCGATGACGCCCGTTCCGGCGCCTATCGGGAGGGCCTTGCCCAGGCGCTCGCCCAGGGCCCGTGCCGCGAGGACCCCCGCCAGGCCCGCGCCCAGCGCCGCCGCGAACACCGCGCCGACCGTCACCTCGCTCAGGCCCGCCTGGGTGACCCCGATCCGGCCGCTCACGCCCCACAGGGCGTTCTGGGCCAGGGACCAGAGCAGGAGGGCGGCTGCCACGGCCGTGCCGGCGATGCGGTGGGGGAGGCGGCCGTCCGCGGTGGTCCTCGGGCGGTCCGTCGTACCGGCCAGGGCCCTCGTCCCCGGCCAGGCCCCCGCCGCCACCAACGCGATCGCCGCGAAGGCGAGTCCGTGGCCGGTGCCCAGCCGCGGAAGCGTCAGGTACAGCGCGCCCGTCGTCGCCGACACCGTCAACAGGCCCAGAGTCGAGGCGCGGTGCGGGTCGTGGCGGGCGGCGATGCCCGAGGCGGCCACCGCCGTCACCGTGCCCGAGCCGAGGCCGCCGAGCACCGAGCCCACCAGGACCAGGGGGACGAGCCCCGTCGCGGCCGCCGTGCCGTAGCCGCAGACCATGGCCAGCAGGCCCGCCCGTGCGGCCCGGCGCGGGCCGATGCGGTTCACGCGGCCCGCAAGGGCGAAGCCCGCGCAGGCCGAGGCGAGGAGCAGGGCGGAGCCCGTCAGGCCCGCCTGTGTCGGCGTGAGGCCGAGGCCGGTGGCGAGGCGTCCGACGACGGTGGGCAGGAGGTACGGCGCGGTGTAGCCGGCCGTGAAGAGGGCGACGAGGGGCCGGAGCGGCCGCGGGCGCGACGACATGGGCGTTCCAGGAACAAGGGGGCGTGAGGGGTGGAGCGCCCGGTGTTCCACGGGATCGCGGACCACTTCTATCAAGCGGCCGAGGCGGCGGTGAAGGTGTTCCGGTCACCCTGTGCATGTGGTTTGGGTCACACTTGGGTTTGGGGTCTGTGGCCACGGGTAGCCGCACCGGCTTTCGCGTCGCGCCCCGGCCTTCCCGCGGCCCCGTTCAGGCACACTGGCCTGATCCGCACCACCACCGGGAGCCTGCCGTGAGCACCAGGGGAGCCGAGACCGAACGCGCCGCCGGGGTCGACCCGTTGGACTCCCTGCGAGGTCCCTCCGACCCGCCCTGCGACGTGTTCCTGACCGGCATGGTCTTCCTGGACATCATCTTCACCGGGCTCGACAGCGCCCCCGTCCGGGGCACCGAGTCCTGGGCCCGCGGCATGGGGTCCAGCCCCGGCGGCGTCGCCAACATGGCGACCGCACTGGCCCGGCTCGGGCTGCGCACCTCGCTCGCCGCCGCCTTCGGAGACGACCACTACGGGGAGTACTGCTGGGACGCCCTGGAGCAGGGCGAGGGGATCGACCTGTCCCTGTCCCGGACCGTTCCCGGGTGGCACTCTCCCGTCACCGTCTCCATGGCGTACGAGGGGGAGCGGACCATGGTGTCGCACGGGCACGACGCGCCGCCTCTCGACGGGGCCGCGCCGCCGCCCTACCCGCCGCGCGCACGGGCCGCCGTCGCCTCCCTCGCGCCGGGCCGCAGCGAGGAGTGGGTCAACCAGCTCCACCGCTCCGGGGCCCGGATCTTCGCGGACGTCGGCTGGGACGAGACCGGCCGCTGGGACCTCGCGGGGCTGCCCGACCTGGCCCACTGCGAGGCCTTCCTGCCGAACGCGGAGGAGGCCATGCGGTACACCCGCACCGACTGCCCCCGTGCCGCCGCCCGCGCGCTCGCGGACAAGGTGCGGTACGCCGTCGTCACGCTCGGGGCGGAGGGCGCGTACGCCGTGGACGGCGGCAGCGGCGAGACCGCCGAGGTGCCGGCGATCCAGGTGTCCGCGCTCGATCCGACCGGCGCGGGGGACGTCTTCGTGGCCGGGTTCGTCACCGGGACCCTGGCCGGCTGGCCGCTCGCCGACCGGCTCGCCTTCGCCGGGCTGATCGCGGCCCTGTCGGTGCAGGAGTTCGGCGGGTCCCTGTCCGCGCCCGGCTGGGGCCAGGTCGCCGCCTGGTGGCACACGGTCCGGGAGCACGCCGGACAGGACCCGGCGGCGCTGGCCGGCCGGTACGCCTTCCTGGAGCCGCTGCTTCCCGCCGAGGCCCGCCCCTGGCCGCTGCGCCGGGCCGTGCCCACCATCGGCTTCCGCCCGGCCCCCGCCTAGAGCCGACGCCCCGCCCCCGCCTGGAGCCGACGCCCGGATCGGGCTCCGAGCCCGCCCTGATAAAACGCTTCGGCCTTGTCAGCGGCAAGTCGTAGGCTTGGTATCCGAGAGGTTGTCGAGCAGCGAGAACCCTGCAACGGGAGGTATGTGCAGGCCACAGTGCCGGCCCATGACTCAGACATCCACAGCCCACGAGGGAGTGCCGGGACAGGCTCAGGCCCGGTTCACCGTGCCCGCCAAGCACCCGATGGTGACCGTTCTCGGCTCCGGCGACTCCTTGCTCCGTGTGATCGAGAAGGCGTTCCCGGCCGCCGACATCCATGTCCGGGGCAACGAGGTCAGCGCGATCGGTGACGCGGCGGAAGTCGCTCTGATACAGCGCCTGTTCGACGAGATGATGCTGGTGCTCCGCACCGGTCAGCCGATGACGGAGGACGCAGTGGAACGCTCGATCGCCATGCTCAGGGCGAGCGAGAACGGCCAGGGGGACGGCCAGGAGACCCCGGCCGAGGTGCTCACCCAGAACATCCTCTCCAGCCGCGGTCGCACGATCCGCCCCAAGACCCTCAACCAGAAGCGCTATGTCGACGCCATCGACAAGCACACCATCGTGTTCGGCATCGGCCCCGCCGGCACCGGCAAGACGTACCTGGCCATGGCCAAGGCGGTCCAGGCCCTGCAGTCCAAGCAGGTCACCCGGATCATCCTGACCCGGCCGGCCGTCGAGGCGGGCGAGCGGCTCGGCTTCCTGCCCGGCACGCTCTACGAGAAGATCGACCCGTACCTGCGGCCGCTGTACGACGCGCTGCACGACATGCTCGACCCCGACTCGATCCCCAAGCTGATGGCGAACGGGACGATCGAGGTCGCGCCGCTGGCGTACATGCGCGGACGGACGCTCAACGACGCGTTCATCATCCTCGACGAGGCGCAGAACACGAGCCCCGAGCAGATGAAGATGTTCCTCACCCGCCTCGGCTTCGACTCGAAGATCGTCATCACCGGTGACGTCACCCAGGTCGACCTGCCGGGCGGCACGAAGAGCGGTCTGCGCCAGGTGCGCGACATCCTGGAGGGCGTCCCGGACGTGCACTTCTCGATGCTCACGTCGCAGGATGTCGTCCGGCACAAGCTCGTCGGCCGTATCGTCGACGCGTACGAGAAGTACGACAGCCGGAACGGCTCCGACCGGAAGTAGTCACAGCGCAAAATGTCGATCGACGTCAACAACGAGTCCGGAACCGAGGTCGACGAGCAGGCGATCCTCGACATCGCCCGCTACGCGCTGGCGCGGATGCGCATCCACCCGCTCTCCGAACTGTCGGTGATCGTGGTGGACGCCGAGGCGATGGAGCAGCTCCACATCCAGTGGATGGACCTGCCGGGCCCGACGGACGTCATGTCCTTCCCGATGGACGAACTGCGCCCGCCGGCCCGGGACGACGACGCCGCGGAGCCCCCGCAGGGGCTCCTCGGCGACATCGTGCTCTGCCCCGAGGTCGCCAAGAAGCAGGGCGAGGACGCCCCGACGCGGCACTCCATGGACGAGGAGCTCCAGCTGCTCACCGTGCACGGAGTGCTGCACCTGCTCGGCTACGACCACGAGGAGCCGGACGAGAAGGCCGAGATGTTCGGCCTGCAGGCGGCGATCGTCGACGGCTGGCGCGCGGACAAGGGCCTGACCGGCCCGTCGCCGGCGCCGACCGTCTCCTGACCCCGGTCCCGGGTCCCCGATGGACGCTTCACTCATTCTCGGCGCGGTCGCCCTGGTCGTGGTGGCCTGGCTGGCGGCCTGCGCCGAGGCGGGGCTCGCCCGCGTCTCCACCTTCCGCGCCGCCGAGGCCGTACGGTCCGGGCGGCGCGGCGCGGACAAGCTGACGCAGGTCGCCGCCGACCCCACCCGCTATCTGAACGTGGCCCTGCTGGTCCGGGTCGCCTGCGAGATGGCGGCCGGGGTCCTCGTCACGTACGCCTGCCTGGAGGCCTTCGAGGAGACCTGGCAGGCGCTGCTCGTCGCGATCGTCGTGATGGTGCTCGTCTCGTACGTCGCCGTCGGCGTCTCGCCGCGCACGATCGGCCGCCAGCACCCGCTGAACACGGCGACGGCGGCCGCGTACGTCCTGCTGCCGCTGGCCCGGATCATGGGGCCGATCCCGCAGCTGCTGATCCTCATCGGCAACGCGCTCACCCCCGGCAAGGGCTTCCGCAAGGGCCCCTTCGCCTCCGAGGCCGAGCTGCGGGCCATGGTCGACCTGGCCGAGCAGGAGCAGCTGATCGAGGACGAGGAGCGCCGGATGGTGCACTCGGTCTTCGAGCTCGGCGACACGCTGGTGCGCGAGGTGATGGTGCCGCGCACGGATCTCGTCTGCATAGAGCGGTACAAGACGATCCGGCAGGCGCTGACGCTCGCGCTGCGCTCCGGCTTCTCGCGCATCCCGGTGACCGGCGAGAACGAGGACGACATCGTCGGCATCGTGTATCTGAAGGACCTGGTCCGCAAGACGCACATCAACCGCGAGGCCGAGGCGGACCTCGTCTCGACGGCGATGCGCTCGGCGGCGTTCGTGCCCGACACGAAGAACGCCGGCGACCTGCTGCGCGAGATGCAGCAGGAGCGCAACCACGTGGCCGTGGTGATCGACGAGTACGGCGGCACGGCCGGCATCGTCACCATCGAGGACATCCTCGAGGAGATCGTCGGCGAGATCACCGACGAGTACGACCGTGAGCTGCCGCCGGTGCAGGAGCTGGGCGACGACCGCTACCGGGTCACGGCCCGGCTCGACATCGGCGACCTCGGCGAGCTGTACGGCTTCGGCCCGGACGAGTACGACGACGAGGACGTCGAGACGGTCGGCGGCCTGCTCGCCAAGGCGCTCGGGCGGGTCCCGATCGCGGGCGCCTCCGCCGCCGTCGAGCTGCCGGACGGGCGCTCGCTGCGGCTGACGGCCGAGTCGCCGGCCGGCCGCCGGAACAAGATCGTGACCGTGCTCGTCGAGCCCGTGGACGAAGAGGAGGGGCAGTCGGCGTGACGCCCGAGGAGCTGCGGGACTTCTGTCTCGACTTCAATGCCGCCACCGAGGAGTTTCCGTTCCGGCCCGAGATCTCCGTCTTCAAGGTGCGGGGCAAGATGTTCGCCCTCTCCCAGCTGGGCGCGGAGCCGTTGACGATCAACCTCAAGTGCGATCCGGACGAGGCGGTGCGGCTGCGGGAGGAGTATCCGGCGGTCGCGCCCGGCTACCACATGAACAAGCGGCACTGGAACACGGTGACGGTCGGGGAGCTGCCGGCGAAGCTGGTCCGGGAGCTGATCGAGGACTCGTACGACCTCGTCGTCGCGGGTTTGCCGCGGGCGGAGCGACTGAAGCTCGACCGTCCGTAGCCTGAGCTCGACGGCCCATGGCCTGCGCCTATGCTCGGGGCATGACACTCAACCGCGAGCACGGCGATCTCGGCGCCGAGGACCTCAAGATCATCACGCTGGCGCGCAGCGCCCGCGCCCGCAACGGGGTGCCGGAGGGCGCGGCGGTCCGCGACGAGACCGGCCGTACGTACGTCGCCGGCACCGTCGCCCTGGAGTCGCTGAAGCTGAGCGCGCTGCAGACCGCGGTCGCCATGGCCGTGGCCAGCGGCGCGCAGTCGCTGGAGGCCGCGGCCGTCGTCTCGAACGCCGAGGCCGCCTCGGACGAGGACCGCGCCGCCGTGCGCGACCTGGGCGGTCCGGAGACGCCGGTGCTGCTCGCCGGCCCGGACGGCGTCCTGCGCGTCGCGGTCAGCGCGGGCTGACGAGCGGTCGAACCGAGCGGTCGAACGGGGTCCGGCGGAATGCCGGGCCCCGCTTTCATGCCCGTCCACCTGCGGAAAGGTCGATCTTGGTGTTCGATCTTGACAGTATCTGATGGGTCATCAGTCGGTGCATTTCGATTCCATTGACTTCTCTCGCGGCCAGGCCGTCAATGGCGCCCTCTCGTCCCAGAGGAGGGGGCACACATGGCACTGCTCAGGACCCGGACCCGAAGACGGCGCTGGACCGCCGGCCTCGGCGTCACCGCTCTCGTGCTCGCCGGCGGCGGCACCCTCGCCGCACCCGCCGGCGCCGCGGCGCTCGCGTCGGCCCCGGTCGACTTCGCGACGCACTGCGTGCCGCCGCCGATCGCCGGCATCCCGCCCATCGACGGCACCACCACCGCCGAGATCACCGTCGACAAGCCGACGCCCAAGGTCGGCGACACGGTCACCGTCACCTACAAGGTGACCAAGCCCGCCGCGTCCAACCCGGTCGACCTGGCCCTGCCGGCCGACATCATGACCCCGACCGGCAAGGTCACCCTCGGCGGCGCCCAGTCCGGCGCCGTCACCGTCGCCGGGCCCAAGAAGAACGACCCGGTCCCCGGCAAGGGCGCCTTCCCGCCGTTCTCCATGACCGGCACCTTCACGGTCACCCAGCCCGGCGCGATCACCCTGTCGCCCGGCGACTACAACATCCACACCAGCTACCTGATGGAGCTGGACACCCCCTGCACCGTCACCAACCCGCCCGCGCCCGTCTCCGAGACGATCACGGCGACCGCGCAGCCGGGCGCCAACGAGCGCTCCCTGCAGCTCGGCACGGCCTCCGGCGCGCCCGGCGACCGGGTCACCGTGACCGGCGCCAAGTTCACCCCGCTCGCCGAGGTCACCGTCGTCGGCCGGGCCGGCGCCGCCGAGACCGCCGACAAGATGACGGTCACGACCGACAGCGCGGGCGGTTTCGTCGCCCGCCTGGCCGTGAACGACAAGGCGACCAGCGGGATCGTGGCGTACGAGGGCGCGGCCTGGGACGCCGAGAAGGGCGCCGGACCCGTCACGTACACCGTCATCGACGACACCCCTCCGCCGCCGGGCAGCCAGAAGATCAACACGGCGGTCACCAAGGGCGAACTGTCGATGACCCAGGCCGGCGACACCGTCGAGCTGTCCTCGGTGGACTTCGGCCAGGGCGGCGCGGCCACCGGCGCCCTGAAGACGGTCACGGTCAAGGACTTCCGCGGCGGTCCCGCGGGCTGGTCCCTGACCGGCAAGGTCACCGACTTCACCGGACCCGGCGGCGCCATCGGCGCCGGGAAGCTGAGCTGGAGCCCGGCCTGCACCACCAAGGCCGGCAGCCCCAGCACCTGTGTCCCGGGCTCGGCCGGGCCGGTGGGCGGCGGCGGCGCGACCCTCGCGTCCACGCCGAACGGGGCCGTCACGGGCGGTGAGTTCACCGTCGACGCCGGACTCTCCCTGGACGTCCCGGCGTTCACGGCGCCCGGCGCGTACTCCGGTCTGCTCACCCTGACCCTCACGTGACCCACGGCCGATGAACACAGCGGGCCGGGCGCGCACCCGGTCGGCCCGCCTCCGACCCCGGGAGTTCCGCACCGTGCGCAAGCCTCTTGAGCCTCTTGCTCTGCTGCTCGCCGTCCTCGCCCTGCTGCTCGCCGCGCCCGGGAGCGCCCACGCCGCCGAGAACGGCGAGTGGGCCGTGTTCCCGGCCGCCTCCGAGCTGGGCAGCCGGCCGTACTTCTACCTCTCCGCCGACGCCGGCGGCGCCGTCACCGACCGGGTGACCGTCAGCAACAAGACCGCCGCCCCGCTGACCTTCCGGCTCTACGGGGCCGACGCCTACAACACCGAGCGCGACGGCGGTTTCGCCGTCCGCACCCGCGAGGAGAAGCAGACCGGCGCCGGGGCCTGGATCCGGCTGTCCCGCGACCGCGTCACCGTCCCCGCCCGCAGCCGGGTGACCGTGCCCTTCACCCTCGCCGTCCCCGCCGACGCCGAGCCCGGCGACCACCCCGGGGCCGTCGTCGCCCTCGACGAGCGCGTCGCCTCCGGCGGCGGCTCCGTCGCGGTCGGCGTGCAGCGCGCTGTCGGCGCCCGCGTGTACCTGCGGGTCAACGGCCCCACCGTCCCCGCGCTCAGCGTCGAGGACGTCACCGTCGACCAGGACCGGCCCCTCGTCCCCGGCGCCCGCGAGAGCAGCGCGCTGGTCTCGTACACCCTGCACAACCGCGGCAACGTCACCCTCAACCCGCGGGTCGCGCTGCGCGCCGAGGGCGTCTTCGGCCGGACCCTGCTCGACCGGGACCTCGCGAGGATCCCGTCCGAGCTGCTGCCCCGGCAGAAGATCCGGCTGACCGAGCACTGGACGGACGCACCGCAGTTCGACTGGGGGCAGGTCACCCTCACGGCCACCGCCAAGGACGTACGGGAGTCCGCGCACGCCGGCTTCCTGGCCCTGCCGTGGCTGGTCGGCGTGGTGCTCCTGACGCTCGGCACGGGGGTGGGCGCTGGGGTGCTGCTGCGCCGCCGCCGGGCGGCAGCCGGGCACTGAGTACGTAGCGGCCCGTTGGATCGGGGACAATGGCCCCCATGAGCGCTCGCACCCCTGAATCCGAAGCCGTCCACCGGGCCGGTTTCGCCTGCTTCGTCGGCCGCCCCAACGCGGGCAAGTCCACCCTCACGAACGCTCTGGTCGGCCAGAAGGTGGCCATCACCTCCAACCGGCCGCAGACCACCCGGCACACCGTGCGCGGCATCGTGCACCGGCCGGACGCGCAGCTGATCCTGGTGGACACGCCGGGACTCCACAAGCCGCGGACCCTGCTCGGCGAGCGGCTCAACGACGTCGTGCGCACGACGTGGGCCGAGGTCGACGTGATCGGCTTCTGCCTGCCGGCCAACGAGAAGCTCGGCCCCGGCGACCGGTTCATCGCCAAGGAGCTGGCCGGGATCAAGAAGACCCCGAAGGTCGCGATCATCACCAAGACCGACCTGGTCGACTCCAAGACCCTCGCCGAGCAGCTCATCGCCATCGACCAGCTCGGCAAGGAGCTGGGCTTCGAGTGGCAGCAGATCGTGCCGGTCTCGGCCGTCGGCAACAAGCAGGTCCAGCTCGTCGCCGATCTGCTGATCCCGCTGCTGCCGGAGTCGCCGCCGCTGTACCCGGAGGGCGACCTCACCGACGAGCCCGAGCAGGTCATGGTCGCGGAGCTGATCCGCGAGGCCGCGCTGGAGGGCGTCCGCGACGAGCTGCCGCACTCGATCGCGGTGGTCGTCGAGGAGATGATCCCGCGCGAGAACCGCCCGGCGGACCGGCCGCTGCTCGACATCCACGCGAACGTCTACATCGAGCGCCCCAGCCAGAAGGGGATCATCATCGGCCCGAAGGGCAGCCGCCTGAAGGAGGTCGGGATGAAGTCCCGCAAGCACATCGAGGCCCTGCTCGGCACCCCGGTCTTCCTCGACCTCCACGTGAAGGTCGCGAAGGACTGGCAGCGCGACCCGAAGCAGCTGCGGAAGCTGGGCTTCTAGCCCGGCTGAGGTCGCGGGCCGGAGGCCGGCGCAGCCGTCCGAAGCCCGGGAGGCCCCCTGGGGCCGAGCGGTGCGAGGGCGGCGTTGAAAATGGGTCCCGAAGCAGCTGCGGAAGCTGGGGTTCTAGCCCGGGGTTCTGAGGGGCCGCGCCCCTCTTACGCCCCTTCCTTCAGGATCAGGCGGATCAGCTCACGCTGGTCGTCCGTGAGGTGGGGGTCCTGGAGGCTCACCGAGCGGCCGTCGACCGTGATCTCGTAGGCGAAGCCGTCCGGGACCACGCGGGGCGGGTTCGCCCCGGTGTGCGGGGCCGCCAGGGCCCGGTGGGCCAGGGCCTCGACGTGCGTGGCGTCGGGCCGGTCCGCGGTGTCGAGCTCGGCGTACCGCTCGATCCCCGCGAACCCGCCCGTGCGGCGTACCTGGATGCGCATGGGTTACTGGGTACCCACACCCACCTGGGACCACGCCTTCACCACGGCCTCGTGCTCCTCGCCCTGGCCGAAGCGGTCGGCCGCCGCCTGCACCGTGGCCTTGGCGAAGTCCTTGAACTTCGCGTCCGGCTCCAGGACGCCGCCGGTCATCACGTCGTACCAGATCTGCCCGGCCCGCTCCCAGGCGTTGCCGCCCAGCGCGGTGGCCGCCAGGTAGAAGGCGTGGTTGGGGATGCCGGAGTTGATGTGCACCCCGCCGTTGTCGCGGCCGGTGTTCACGTAGTCGTCCATCGTCGCCGGCTGCGGGTCCTTGCCGAGGACGTCGTCGTCGTACGCGGTGCCCGGGGCCTTCATCGAGCGCAGCGCCTCGCCCTGCACGTTCTCGTGCAGCAGGCCGGCGCCGATCAGCCAGTCGGCCTGCTCGGCGGTCTGGCCGAGGGCGTACTGCTTGACCAGGGAGCCGAAGACGTCCGAGACGGACTCGTTGAGCGCGCCCGGCTGCCCGTAGTAGGTGAGGTTGGCGGTGTACTGGGTGAAGCCGTGGGCCAGCTCGTGGCCGATGACGTCGACCGGCAGGGTGAAGTCGAGGAAGATCTCGCCGTCCCCGTCGCCGAACACCATCTGCTGTCCGTCCCAGAAGGCGTTGCCGTAGTCCCGGTCGTAGTGGACGGTCGCGACCAGGGGCAGTCCGGAGCCGTCGATCGAGTCGCGGCCGTATGCGGCGTGGAAGAGCTCGAACGTGGCGCCGAGGCCGCCGTACGCGCGGTTGACGGTGGCGTCCTGACCGGCGTCGGCGCCCTCGGCGCGGACCAGGCGGCCCGGCAGCTCGGTGCCGTTCTCCGCATCGTGGATGCTGCGGTTCGGGACGCCGGCCTCCGCTCCGGCGGCCACGGACGGAGCGCCCAGGGCGGTGAGCAGGCCACGCGCCTGGCGCAGCGTGGCGTCGGCGACGAGGGTGCGGCGCGCGGCCGCCGAGACCGCCGGGTTCTCGGCCCGGGCGAGCTTGTCGAGCAGATGCGGCGGCACGATCGTGCAGAACACGGGGTGCACAGGGTGAAGGGAATCCATGCTCGCGAGAGTGGCACTGTGTCACTTCCGTGTCACGACCTGCGACCATGATTGGCGAAATGGAGTGATGAGCCACATTTCAGCCTTGACTCCGGGGCCGTCCCGCATACTGAAACGGGACGTCCGCCTCCGCCGGGCCTCGGCTATGGTGCTGGACATCATGCGTTTCGGGCTGCTTCTCCTTAGCTGCCGCGGCGAGGGCCTGTAGTCGTAGGCCGACCCCCTCCCCGCGGGACCTGGTGTTGCGTTCGACAGTCGGCCGTCCTTCCCGCAGGACCTCCGAGGAGCCCTACGCAATGTCTCAGTCTCCGTTCGTCAGCCGGCCCACGCCCAATACCAACGCGACGCACACCCAGCAGCCGTCCGGGATGCCCGTGCACAAGTACGGGCAGTACGAGGCCGTCGAGATCCCCGACCGCACCTGGCCGGAGCAGCGCATCACCCGGGCCCCCCGCTGGCTCTCCACGGACCTGCGCGACGGCAACCAGGCGCTGATCGACCCGATGAGCCCGGCGCGCAAGCGCGAGATGTTCGATCTGCTGGTCCGGATGGGCTACAAGGAGATCGAGGTCGGCTTCCCGTCGTCCGGCGAGACCGACTTCGCGTTCGTGCGCTCGATCATCGAAGAGGGCGCGATCCCGGACGACGTCACCATCTCCGTACTGACCCAGGCCCGCGAGGACCTGATCGAGCGGACCGTGGAGTCCCTGGTCGGCGCCAAGCGCGCCACCGTCCACCTGTACAACGCCACCGCGCCGACGTTCCGCCGGGTGGTGTTCCGCGGCTCCAAGGACGACATCAAGCAGATCGCCGTCGACGGCACCCGCCTGGTGATGGAGTACGCCGAGAAGCTGCTGGGCCCGGAGACCGCGTTCGGCTACCAGTACAGCCCGGAGATCTTCACCGACACCGAACTGGACTTCGCGCTGGAGGTCTGCGAGGCCGTCTGCGACGTGTGGCAGCCCGGCCCCGGCCGCGAGATCATCCTGAACCTGCCGGCCACGGTGGAGCGTTCGACGCCGTCCACGCACGCGGACCGCTTCGAGTGGATGTCCCGCAACCTGACCCGTCGCGAGCACGTCTGTCTGTCCGTGCACCCGCACAACGACCGCGGTACGGCGGTGGCCGCGGCCGAGCTGGCGATCATGGCCGGCGCCGACCGCATCGAGGGCTGCCTGTTCGGCCAGGGCGAGCGGACCGGCAACGTCGACCTGGTCACCCTGGGCATGAACCTGTTCAGCCAGGGCGTCGACCCGCAGATCGACTTCTCGCAGATCGACGAGATCCGCCGGACCAGCGAGTACTGCAACCAGATGGAGGTCCACCCGCGGCACCCCTACGCGGGCGACCTGGTCTACACGGCCTTCTCCGGCTCCCACCAGGACGCCATCAAGAAGGGCTTCGACGCCATGGAGGCCGACGCGGCCGCCCAGGGCAAGACGGTCGACGACATCGAGTGGGCGGTGCCCTACCTGCCGATCGACCCGAAGGACGTGGGCCGCTCGTACGAGGCGGTCATCCGGGTCAACTCGCAGTCCGGCAAGGGCGGTATCGCGTACGTCCTGAAGAACGACCACAAGCTGGACCTGCCGCGCCGGATGCAGATCGAGTTCTCGCGGATCATCCAGGCCAAGACCGACGCCGAGGGCGGCGAGGTCACGCCGAAGGAGATCTGGTCGGTCTTCCAGGACGAGTACCTGCCCAGCGCGGACGACGCCGCGGCCCGCTGGGGTCGCATCCAGCTGCGCTCCGGCCAGTCCACCTCGGACACCGACGGCACCGACACCCTGAAGGTCGAGGCGGTCGTGGACGGCGTCGACACGGTGCTGACCGGTTCCGGCAACGGTCCGATCTCGGCCTTCTTCGCCGCGCTGCAGAGCGTCGGCGTGGACGCCCGCCTGCTGGACTACCAGGAGCACACCATGAGCGAGGGCGCGTCCGCGCAGGCCGCCTCGTACATCGAGTGCGCCATCGACGGCAAGGTCCTGTGGGGCATCGGCATCGACGCCAACACCACGCGCGCCTCGCTGAAGGCCGTGGTCTCGGCGGTCAACCGCTCCGCGCGCTGACGTCCGCTTCTGTCGCACCGGCCGCCCCGGGTCCTTCGTACGAGGGATCCGGGGCGTTCCGTTTCGCGCCCCGTCTCCCCCTGTTCGCCCCGTGGCGGGTCTCGGCCATCTACGTGGCGAACTGATGACGAGGTGCTGACGTCGCATCACGGATGTGGCTAACATCACGCCCACGCAGCAATGTTGCTGAAACACGACGGAGGTGCGGCGTGCGCTCACTTCGAGGTGGTCAGGGGCGAAACGTGCGCGTCTGCGGCATTCGTACCTCGTGGAACACGGTGGGAGACGGCGAGTTCTTCTGCCCCGACTGCGGCGGCGACCGCAACTACCGCCGGCGTACGGGCCGTCGGCGCTTCGCGGTCCTCGGCGTGCCGCTGCTGCCGCGCGGCTTCACCGGCCCGGTCGTCGAATGCGCGGCCTGTCAGGTCCACTTCGGCACGGACGTCCTCGACCACCCGACGACCTCCCGCTTCTCCGCCATGCTGCGGGACGCGGTGCACACCGTCGCCCTGGCGGTCCTCGCGGCCGGCGGCACCTCGTCGCGCACGGCCGTGGACACGGCGGTCTCGGCGGTGCGGGCGGCCGGCTTCGACGGCTGCACGGCCGTCCAGCTGACCGACCTCGTCGAGGCGCTGGCCGCCGACACCGGGCGCTTCCTCCCGGCGGACTCGAGCGCCTGCGGGGCCGCGCTCGCGATCGAACTGCACGAGGCGCTGGAGCCGCTCTCCCCGCACCTGGCCCCGGCCGGACGGGAGTCGATCCTGCTGCAGGGCGCGCGGATCGCCCTCGCGGACGGCGCGTACACCCCCTCCGAGCGGGACGTCCTGGCCACCGTGGGCATGGCGCTCTCCCTGGACGCGGACGACGTGGCCCGCCTGATGACGGAGGCCCGCACGCCGCTGTAGGCGCCCCCCGCCGCAGCGCGGCGCCCGGCGCGCCCGCGTACACCCGGCGGCTACTCCCCGGGGAGTAGCCGCCGCTCTTCGACGCCCTGGGCGGTACCGCCCATCTCCGTCACGGGTCCGACGAATCCGTGGGTTCCCGCCGCGAGTCTGGGAGCGACGTACCGGACGACGCGGAGGGAGGGCCGTGATGGGGGCCCCGAACAGGATGATCGAGGAACGCAGAGGGCGGCGCGCCGTCCCCTGGGGCGTGCTGGCCCTGTGGGTGATCGTGATCGCGCTCGCCGCACCGTTCGCCGGCAAGCTCGGCGACGTGCAGAAGGACCGGGCCGTGGACTATCTGCCCGCGAGCGCCGACTCAACCCAGGTCGCGCAGATCGCCGAGCAACTGCCCGGAGGCGAGTCCACCGACCTCGTCCTCGTCTACCACCGCGACGGCGGGCTCAACCCCGCCGACAAGGCCACGGCCGCCCGCGAGGTCGCCGAAGTCGCCGCCGGGCACCCGCTGACCGCGGCCCCGCGGCCGGTGCCCTCCAAGGACGGCACGACCCTGATGTACGCGGTGTCCAGCACCGAGCCCGGCGCCGACGAGAAGGCCCGCGACGCGTTCGTGAACGACGTCCGGGAGACCGTCACCGCCGAGGTCGGCGGCCCCGGGGCGCTCGCCACCGATGCCGGCGAGGTGTACGACTCCCTCGACGGGCCGCTGCTGTACACGACCGTCGCGGTCGTCGCGATCCTGCTCGTGCTGATCTACCGCAGCCCCTTCCTGTGGCTGGTGCCGCTGGTCGTCGCGGGTGTCGCCGACTTCCTCTCGATGGCCGTCACCTACGCCCTCCACCAGGGCTTCGACATCTCCGTCTCCGGCCAGAGCACCGGCGTGATGACGATCCTGGTCTTCGGCGCCGGCACCGACTACGCGCTGCTGCTCGTCTCCCGCTACCGCGAGGAACTGCGCCGCACGCCCCGCCCGTACGACGCCATGGCCACCGCCCTGCGCGGCTGCGGACCGGCCGTCCTGGCCTCCGCGGGCACCGTCACCGTCGGCATGCTCTGCCTGCTCGCCGCCGACATGAACAGCAGCCGGGGCATGGGCCCGACGGCCGCCGTCGGCGTGCTGTGCGCGCTGGTCGCCATGACGACCCTGCTGCCCGCACTCCTCGTGGTCCTCGGCCGCCGGGTGTTCTGGCCGCTGGTCCCCGCGTACGGCACCGAGCCCAAGGCCCCGCGCCGCTCGCTGTTCGCCGCGATGGGCGGCTCCGCAGGCCGCCGCCCCGTCGCGGTCCTGGTCACCGGCGCCGCCGCGCTCGCGGCGCTGGCGCTCGGCACGCTCAACATGCCCGGCGCCCTGAAGCAGCAGGACTCCTTCACCTCCACGCCCGAGTCCATCGCCGCGATGGAGACCCTGGCCGCCGCGTTCCCGGAACAGGGCACGCAGCCGATCACCGTCATCGCCCGGACCTCCGACGCGGACGAGGCGCTGCGCACGGCCCGCGCCGCCGACGGGGTGCTGGACGCCGCACGCGGGCGCAGCGGCGGCGGCTGGACGGAGATCTCCGTCCTCGCCAAGTCCGCGCCGCAGACCGCCGGCGAGACCGCCACCATCAAGGACCTGCGGGCCGACCTCGGGGACACCGGGTACGTCGGCGGGCCGAGCGCCGAGCAGCTCGACCTGTCCGAGACCAGCACCCGCGACCAGAAGGTCGTCATCCCGCTGGTCCTCGGCTCGGTGCTGCTCGTCCTGATCCTGTTGCTGCGCAGCCTGGTCGCCCCGCTCGTGCTGGTCGTCGCGGTGGTCGCCGTCTGGGGCGCGGCCCTCGGTATCGGCGGGCTGGTCTTCGAGCCGCTCCTCGGCTTCGAGGGCACCGATGCGGGACTGCCGCTGCTCTCCTTCGTGTTCCTCGTCGCCCTCGGCGTCGACTACGGGATCTTCCTGATGCACCGGATGCGCGAGGAGTGCCTGGAGGGTGTAGAACCGCGGGCCGCGGCGCTGACCGCGCTGCGTACCACGGGCGGGGTGATCGCCTCGGCCGGACTCGTCCTCGCCGCGACCTTCGCCGTCCTGGTGAACATGCCGATGGTGCAGCTGGCCGAGCTGGGCCTCGTGATCGCGATCGGCGTCCTGCTCGACACCTTCCTCGTCCGCACCTACCTCGTGACCGGGGCGAGCGTGCTGCTGAACCGGAAGGTGTGGTGGCCCGGCCCGCTGTCCCGGCGCCCGGCCGCCGCCGCCGAGCGGGAATCCGACCGCACGCCCGCCGGGGTCTGACGCCCAGGGGACGGGCGGGGGCTGTCGACAGCCCCCGCCCGCAAGGAGGATGGAGCCCGTGGACCTCGCCGCAGCCTTCACCCGTGACCCGCAGGCCGCGCCGTACCCGGTGCGGTGCGACGCCACGCTCGCCGCCGGCTTCGCCGTCGTCGCGACCGTGCTGGCGCTGACCGTCGACGACGGCCGGCGGCCCGACGCCCTCGGCTGGGCGCTGCTGCTCGCCGTGCACGTCCCCCTGGCCTGGCGCCGCAAGCGGCCGCTGGCGGTGATGCTGGCCGTGATCGCGCTGGTCGCGCCGTACCACGCGCTCGACTACATGCACCTGGCGCCGATCCCGGCCTCGATGACCGCGCTGTACACGGTCGCCGCGACAGGCCGGCCGCGGCGCACGCTCCTCGTCGGCTCGCTGGTCACCTCCGTCACGCTCACCATCCAGGTGTTCACCAACCCGCACGAGGTCGGCGAGGTCGTGCGGGTCTCCGGCTGGGTGATCGCGATGCTGGTGTTCGGCGCGAGCATCAGGCTCTACCGCCAACTCGTGGAGAGCGTGGTGGAGAAGGCCGAGCGGGAGAGCGAACGCAGGGTCGCGGAGGAGCGGTTGCGGATCGCCCGCGACCTGCACGACCTGCTCGCCCACACCATCACCCTGATCGGCGTGCAGACCTCCGTCGCCGCGCATGTCCTGGTCGCCGACCCCGACCGGCTCGACCGGGAGGCCCTGGCGAAAGCCCTCGACGGCATCGCGGACACCTGCCGGGACGCCCGCGCCGAGGTCCGGACGACCCTGGACGTGCTGCGCGCCGACGGTCCGGCGCTCCAGGAGGGGCCGCTGCCCGACCTGACGGGGCTGCCCGACCTCGTCCGGTCGGCGAAGGCGGAGCTGTCGGTGCGGACCGGGGACGCGAAGGTGCCGGCGGCGGTCGGCGCGGCCGCGTACCGGATCGTGCAGGAGTCGCTGACGAACGCCGTACGGCACGGAGGGCCTCAGGCGGCGGTACGGGTGGAGGTGGGACTGGACGACGGCACGCGGACGCTGCGGGTGCGGGTCACCGACGACGGCGACGGACCGGGCGGGACGAGCGGATCGGGCGGGACGAGCGGATCGGGGTACGGAATCGTCGGGATGCGGGAGCGGGCCCGCAGCGTGGGCGGCACACTGAGCGCGGGCCCGCGCACCGGCGGGGGCTTCGAGGTCACGGCGTTCCTGCCGCTCGACACGAGGGAAGTGATGGCGTGATCCGCGTGCTGCTCGCCGACGACCAGACGCTGGTCCGGGCGTCGTTCGCGATGCTCGTCGACTCCGCGTCCGACATGGAGGTCGTGGGGCAGGCGGGCACCGGCCGGGAGGCGGTGGAGCTGGCGCGTTCGGCCCGCGCGGACCTGGTCGTCATGGACGTCCGGATGCCCGACCTCGACGGTATCGAGGCGACCCGGCTGATCGCCGCCGACGACGACCTCGCCGGGGTGAAGGTCCTGGTCCTGACCACGTACGACACCGACGAGCACGTGGTGGCGGCGCTGCGGGCGGGCGCGTCGGGCTTCGTGGTGAAGGACATCCGCCCGGCGGAGCTGCTGGACGCGATCCGCACGGTGGCGGCGGGGGACTCCCTGCTGTCGCCGGGCCCGACGGCCCGGCTGATCTCCCGTGTCCTGGCGGTCCCGGCCGGTCCGCCGCGGGCGGGCGGCCTCCAGCACCTGTCGGACCGCGAGCGCCAGGTCCTCGGCCTGGTCGCCCGGGGCCTGAACAACACGGAGATCGCGGAGGCGCTGGGCCTGAGCCCGCTCACCGCGAAGACCCACGTCAGCCGGATCATGGGCAAGGTCGGGGCCCGCGACCGGGCCCAACTCGTGGTGATCGCCTACGAGTCGGGCCTGGTCGCGCCCGGTACGACGGGGCTGCCTACTCCGGCGTGACGGCGTTGCTGGCGCGGAGCATGTCCTCGCGCTCGACGATCTTCACGCGCTCGCGGCCCTGCGGCTCGCCCAGCGCCTTCTCGGCGGCGTCCAGGGCGTACCAGCCCTCCCACGTGGTGTACGTGAGGCCCTTCTCGGCCAGGAACGCGACGACCGCGTCCGCCTCCGGCGTGGCGGGCGCGAGCAGCCGGCCGTTGGCGTGGTCGTCGAGCAGGTTCGCCACGGTCTCGTTGGCGTCGCCCTTGGTGTGGCCGATGAGGCCGACCGGGCCGCGGCGGATCCAGCCGGTGACGTACGTGGACGCCAGGTGCTCGCCGTTGTCCTGCATGACACGGCCGCCCTCGTCGGGGACGGTGCCGGTGGCGGTGTCCCAGGGGAGCTTGGGCAGCTCGTCGGAGAGGTAGCCGACGGCGCGGTAGACGGCCTGGACGTCCCAGTCGGTGGTCTGCCCCGTGCCCTTGACGTTGCCGGTGCCGTCCAATTCGGTGCGCTCGGTGCGCAGACCGACGACCTTGCCGTCCTCGCCGAGGATCTCGACGGGGGACTCGAAGAAGTGCAGGAAGAGCTTGTGCGGGCGGTCGCCGATGTCGCGGATCGCCCAGTTCTCCAGGGTCTTGGCGACCATGTCGGTCTGCTTGTTCTTGCGCCGCTCGGCGATCGAGCCCTCGTCGTAGTCGATGTCCTCGGGGTTGACGATGACCTCGATGTTGGGGGAGTGGTCCAGCTCGCGCAGCTCCATCGGGGAGAACTTCGCCTGCGCCGGGCCGCGGCGGCCGAACACGTGGATCTCCACGGCCTTGTTGGCCTTCAGGCCGTCGTGGACGTTGGCCGGGATCTCGGTGGGCAGCAGCTCGTCCGCGGTCTTCGCGAGGATCCGGGCGATGTCGAGGGCCACGTTGCCGACGCCGAGGACGGCGACCTTCTCGGCCGAGAGGTCCCAGGTGCGCGGGACGTCCGGGTGGCCGTCGTACCAGGAGGCGAAGTCGGCGGCGCCCAGGGAGCCGTCGAGCTCGACGCCGGGGATCTTCAGCTCGCGGTCGAACATGGCGCCGGTGGAGAAGATCACCGCGTCGTAGAAGGAGCGCAGGTCGTCGAGGTGGACGTCGGTGCCGTAGTTCACGTTGCCGAAGAGCCGCACCTGCGGCTTGTCGAGCACCTGGTGCAGGGCGGTGATGATGCCCTTGATGCGGGGGTGGTCGGGGGCGACGCCGTACCGGATCAGACCGAAGGGGGCCGGCATCCGCTCGAAGATGTCGATGGACACGCCCGGCTCACTGGCGGCCTCGGACTTCAGCAGCGCGTCGGCGGCGTAGATGCCGGCGGGGCCGGCACCGACGATCGCGACCCGGAGAGGGCGGGGCATGTCAGGTTCCCTTCGCAAAACGACGTGCCGGAGAGATCACCGACACTTAGGTCACCCTAATTACTCCGCCAAATGGTTGGGTACCCGCCCCCGGTCTATGACCTCATAAGCTGAACTTATGAGGTCCATAGGTGAGCCTTGGGTGGCTGGCGCTTCAGCCTAGAAGGCGGGGAGTACGAGCGCGTACGTCCCGTAGTCCATGAGCCACGCGACGCCGGCGGTGAACAGGAACACGACCACCGTGAGCACCCGGTCGCCCGTCCCGGAGCACACGATGGCGTAGGAGGGGTTCCGCGGATGGTAGGCGATCCGGACGGTCCTGCCCTTGTTGTGGCCGAGGATGTGGCGGGTCACGCCGTCGGTGGCCGTGAAGGCGTGGGCGGTGTCGCCGTCGTCCTCCCGGAAGACCTGCCGCCCGTGCATGGTGATGCCGTAGCGGGGCAGGTACCACTCCCGCCACACCATCGTCGCCATCATCGCGGCGAAGTGGGTGACCCGCACGCCCGCCGCCCCCAGCATCAGCGTCGCGATGGCCCGGCCCCAGTCCCCGTCGATCAGCCCGACGACGACGCCCAGGACCGCGGCGGCGGCGAAGCCGGCATACATGAGCCACACGCCGTGGGACGGCAGCCCGACCCGTACGGTGTTCTCGTCCGCGTCCTCCTCGTCGTCGATGACCAGGCTCCGGGTCACGACGAGCGTGGAGCCGTCGACCGTCTCCTCGGCCGGGGCACGTTCGGGCAGAGCGGCGTTCACCGCGTCGGCGAAGACGCCGGCGGCCGCCGCGCTGACATCGGTGACGCGGTACACCGTCGGCTCGACTCCGGCCGGAGCGGTCAGCTCCACCGCGAGGTCGCGCCGTTCGGCGTGGACGCGCGCGATCGCGGCGAGCGGTATGCGCAGCTCGGCTTCCGGACGCCGCAGCAGCAGCTCCTCGCCGACGGAACTGAGTTCGGCGCCCTGGTCGCCCCGGAGCACGGGGACGGACGAAGAGATCGACATGCGCGTGATCGTAAGGCGCGAAGTCCCCGCCGGTGAAGGGGATGTGGGGGTTTCGCGTGGGACCGGTGGTGTCGTACCGTCCGCCTGTGAACCTGGTGATGACAGTGCTCCTCCTTGCCGTCCTCGCGTCCGCGGCCTTCTGCATCTTCGGCCTGATGCTGATGAGCGGTGAGGGGTCCGAGCTCAAGAAGATGACGGAGCTGTACGAGACCGGCGTCGAGGTACGGGCGGAGCTGGTGGGCCTGGCGCCGTTCGGCAAGGACGGATACGCGAGCGTCACCTATGCGTGGGAGTCCCCTGAAGGCTCCGGCCGGCTCAACAAGGGGGCGAGCGTGGGCCCCGCCCACGTGGTCGGCGAGCGGTACCCGCTGGTCTTCGACCCGCAGAACACCAAGCGCGCGCACCTGGGGACGAAGGTCGCGGTCCGCAGGGAGCTCAAGCGCCGCCGGGGCTACGTGCGCAACGCACGGCGGATGGCGCTCCTCGGCTTCGCGGCCGGCGCGCTGGCGACGGTGGGGATGATCGTCAGCCCCTGACGGTCAGCGCGCGAAGGCGGGGAGCGCGAGCAGGTACGTCCCGTAGTCGATGAGCCCCGCGACGGCGGCGAAGAAGAGGAGCAGGGCCAGCGAGCCCGCCAGTTGGCCCCACCTCTTGCGGAGGACGGCGGTCTCAGGCTTCCGCGGATGGTAGGCGACCCGGACGGGCCTGCCGTTGTCGCTGCCGCCGACATGGCGGGTCACGCCGTCGGTGGTGGTGTAGGCGTTGGTGGTCGTGCCGTTCCGGTAGACCTGCGTCGAGTCCACGGTGATGCCGTAGCGGGGCAGGTACCACTCGTCCCAGGTCGACGTCAGCCCCATCCAGGCGAGGAACGTGGCTCCCACGCCGAGTTCGCCGAGCAGCAGGGTCGCGATGCCACGGGCCCAGTTCTTGTCGAGGAGCCCCACGACCACGGCGAGGACCGCGACCGCGACGACGACGCTGTACCAAGTCCATTTGACGGGAGCGGGAATTCCGCGTCCTCCTTCGTCCTCCTCCTCGTCGTCGACGGGGTTCAGACTCCGCGTGACGACCAGCGCGGAACCGTCCACCGTCGGCTCGTCGCCGTCCCGTTCGGGCAGCGCGCCGTTGACCGCGTCCGCGAACACCGCGGCCGCGGCCGCGCTCACGTCCTCGATCCGGTACGTCGTCGGCTCGGCGCCCACCGGAGCCGTCAACTCCACCGTGACGGCCCGCCTCTCGGCACGGACGCGCGCGATCGCCGCGTACGGGATGCGCAGCTCGTCGTCCGGGCGACGCAGCAGCAACTCCGCTCCGTCGGAGCGGAGTTCGGAGCCGCGGTCGCCTTGGAGGACCGGTATGGGCGAAGTGATCGACATGCGCGAGATCGTAAGGCGCGACGTCCTCGCTGGTGAAGGGGGTGTGGGGGTTTCGGTCGGGGCGTGTGGTGTCGTACGGTCCGGCTGTGACTCTGGTGATTGTGGTACTCGTCTGTTTCATCATCGCGTCCGTGCCGGCCTGCCTCTTCGGCCTGGGGCTGATGGCCGGTGAGCGGGGCGAACTCAAGAAGATGACGGACCTGAACGAGTCCGGCGTCGAGGTCCAGGCACGCCTGCTGAGCCTGACGCCGATCAACACGTCCGGCACCGGAAGCGTGATCTACGAGTTCGAGACGGCGACCGGGACCGCCCGGCACGCGACCGGCGTGTCGATGGGCCCCGCGCACGTCGTCGGCGACCTGTACCCGCTGGTCTACGACCCGCAGAACACCAAGCGCGTGCACATGGGGACGAAGGCGACGGTCCGCAGGGAGCGCCGCTTCCGCGAGGGCTCGGTCCGATTCGCCAAGAAGATGGCCCTCGTGTCCTTCGTGGCGGGCACGCTGGCGACGGTCGGCCTGATCGTCAGCCCCTCCTGACCCCCACGACGAACGCCGCCCAGGCGGCGGGGGCGATGAGGAGGACGTCGCCGTCGGGGACCTTGGAGTCCCGGACGGGGACGACGTGGTCGACGCCGGCAGCGACCTCGATGCAGTTGCCCCCGTGGCCGTCGCTGTAGGAGCTCTTGAACCAGGCGGCGTTGCTCAGGTCGTAGTGGTGCATTGTCTGAAGTCCTTAGCGGTCGACTCGATGAGGTCACGGGACGCCTCCGGCGACAGCGCGGTGGCCCGCATCAGATCGTAGGAGGCGGTGGCTCGCCTGACCATCGACGGATCGTCTAGGAGAACGCCTGAATACCAGGCCTCTGTATAGGCCGTTGGCGGCGCGTCGCTGAACCACATGAGCTTCAGGGTGCTGGACATCTCCGGGTATGCGCCCGCTGCGAACGGGATTACCTGGACCAGCGCCTTCCGGTCAGTCATGGCGGCTGTGAGGTGCTCTAGTTGCTCAGCCATGACGGCCGGGCCGCCAGCCGGGGTGCGCAGCACGGTCTCGTGCATGACGACCCAAAGTGGGGGTCGTGAAGGACCTTTGAGGATCTCGGCCCGCTCCAAGCGGGCGCTGACCTTCGCGTCGATGGACTCTTCCGGCGTGAACGGGTTGCTGGCCCGCATGATGGCCCGTGCGTACGACTCGGTCTGAAGGACGCCGGGGACCAGGGTGGGGGCGAACTCGCACATCTCGGTCGTGACCCGCTCCAGTTCGGCGGCCGCCGCAAAATACGACGCGTATGGCGACTTGTCGATGAGCTTCCGGCACAGCCGCTCGAAAAAACCGTCGGTTTGCAGTACCTCGTCGATCCGCTGGGCCACATCCAACTGCGGTTTCCGAATCGCCTGCTCGAACTGGCCGATGTAGCCGCCGGAAACGAACACGCGTCTGCCCAGTTCGCCCTGCGTCACCCCCGCGACCTCCCGGCGTCGCTTCAGCTCCGCACCGAAGAACTCCCACGCGTCCTGCCGCGACCCTCTGGCCATGGATTAACTCCCCTGCCCTACGCGTTACTTGTAGCGACCGTGAGTCTGCCAATTCTACGGAACCGCTCCCACGCTGGATGCGGAAAGCGGGAAATGGATTCGGAAAGGGACCCCCGGTGCAGGAACAGAGCAAGAAGCGATCGTCGGAGGCCGTCGTCGAGGCGAAGGAGGTGATCGAGGAATTGCGCGCGGCACTGGAGCGCAACGGAATCGTGCTGCCGTCCCTCGGGGTGGACGCCCTGTTCCTCGCCGCCGCGTACTCGGGGTCGCTGGTCGAATTGGGGCGCTGCACGGTGGAGACGGCCCGGCGGCTGGCCGCCGTGCTGCCGGAGGAAGGAGGTCGGTGAGGATGAGCCTGCCCATCGGGGCGTACGTCGTCGAGATCCGTACGGGACGGGTCGGGACGGTCATGGGGCATGTGGGGCCGTACCTCCAGCTGCGGCCGCTGGGAGGCGGTCGGGAGTGGGACGTGGAGCCGGAGGGCGTACGCGCCGCGACGGCCGCCGAGCGGCTGCGGGCCGCGACCGCGCATGTGAACGCACGCAGCAGGGGCGAGGTGCCGTGAGGTCGGCTCAGCCGTACCAGGTGACGTTGCAGACGTAGACGCACGTGTGGCGCGGCACAGCCAGGAAGCTGATGAAGCCGCGCCCGCCGATGATGTCGAACTCGCGAAGCCCGGCTTCGCGGTCGATGGGGCGGCCGACTCGGGTCGCCTTGTCGCCGAGGGCAGCCAGTTCGGTGGCGAGGCGTTCCACCTCCGCGACGACGCCGACCGGCAGGCCGCTTGTGACGTACTCCTGGTTCGGGTTGTAGTCCCAGGGCCAGTCGGTCACAGTCCGGCCTCGGCTTCCGCGGTCTCCCGGATCCGGCGGATCTCGTCGATCGCATCCCTGGGGTCCACGTCGCCCGCGTCCACGATCCGTTCCAGCTCCCGCAGCCGCGCTGCTCGCTGAGGGATCCGCTCGATCGCCACGAACACCGCCCACGAGTGCACGAAGGCGCGCAGGGGAGCGAGACTCTGCGTCTGCTGCGCGTTCGTCGTCGCCTCGAAGAGGTGCTGCGTGAGAGCGGGGACTCGGCTGGGTGCGATCCGGGCCACCGCGGCACGCAGGGCGTCGGGGGTGAGCTCGGGGAAGGGGATCAACGGTCCGTACGGGCCGTCGGGCTGCGCACTCACAGAGGCCTCCGGTGCGGATGGGGCTGGCCTTCGTACCGTACCGCTCGCCGCCTTCCGGAAGGGCCGAACCAGTGCGGTGGGGACGGTCCGGGCAGCCGCGGCCGTACGGGACAATGGCGCCATGAGTCTGTTCCGCGACGACGGCATCGTGCTGCGCACCCAGAAGCTGGGTGAAGCGGACCGCATCATCACCCTCCTCACGCGCGGTCACGGGCGCGTACGCGCCGTCGCGCGTGGGGTGCGGCGGACGAAGTCGAAGTTCGGGGCCCGACTGGAGCCGTTCTCGCACGTGGACGTGCAGTTCTTCGCCCGCGGCAGCGATCTGATCGGCCGCGGGCTGCCGCTCTGCACGCAGAGCGAGACCATCGCGGCGTACGGCAGCGGGATCGTCACCGACTACGCCCGCTACACCGCGGGCACGGCCATGCTGGAGACCGCCGAGCGGTTCACCGAGAACGAGGGCGAGCCGGCGGTCCAGCAGTACCTGCTGCTCGTCGGCGGGCTGCGGACGCTCGCGAACGGCGAGCACGCGCCGCATCTCGTCCTCGACGCGTTCCTGCTGCGCTCCCTCGCGGTCAACGGCTACGCGCCCAGTTTCGGCGACTGCGCGAAATGCGGGATCCACGGACCGAACCGGTTCTTCTCGGTCGCGGCGGGCGGCGTGGTCTGCGGCGACTGCAAGGTGCCGGGCAGCGTCGTACCCTCTGCGGAGGCCATCGGCCTGCTCGGCGCGCTGCTCACCGGCGACTGGGCGACGGCGGACGCGTGCGAGCCGCGTCACGTCAGGGAGGGCAGCGGGCTCGTGTCCGCCTATCTGCACTGGCACCTGGAGCGCGGCCTGCGTTCCCTGCGGTACGTAGAGAAAAGCTAGGAGATCCAACGTCATGGCCATCGCACGACGCGGCATCCTCGGACGGCAGCGCCGGGAGTACAAGATCCCCGAGCCGCACCCGTCCGGCGCTCGCCCGCCGAAGCTCCCCGGCGAGCTGGTCCCGAACCACGTGGCCTGCGTGATGGACGGCAACGGGCGCTGGGCGAAGGAGCGCGGGCTGCCGCGCACCGAGGGGCACAAGGTCGGCGAGGGCGTCGTGCTCGACGTGCTCAAGGGCTGCCTGGAGATCGGCGTGAAGAACCTCTCCCTCTACGCGTTCTCGACCGAGAACTGGAAGCGCTCGCCCGAGGAGGTGCGCTTCCTGATGAACTTCAACCGGGACGTGATCCGCCGCCGCCGCGACGAGATGGACGAGCTCGGCATCCGGATCCGCTGGGTCGGCCGGATGCCGAAGATGTGGAAGTCGGTCGTCCAGGAGCTCCAGGTCGCGCAGGAGCAGACCAAGAACAACGACGCCATGACGCTGTACTTCTGCGTCAACTACGGCGGGCGGGCCGAGGTCGCGGACGCGGCGAAGAAGATCGCCGAGGACGTCGCCGCCGGCCGGCTCGACCCGGGGAAGGTCAACGAGAAGACCTTCCAGAAGTACCTGTACTACCCGGACATGCCGGACGTGGACCTGTTCCTGCGGCCCAGCGGCGAGCAGCGCACCTCGAACTATCTGATCTGGCAGAGCAGCTACGCCGAGATGATCTTCCAGGACGTGCTCTGGCCGGACTTCGACCGGCGCGACCTGTGGCGGGCCTGCGTCGAGTACGCGTCCCGTGACCGGCGCTTCGGCGGAGTGGACCCGGCGGACATGGCCGTCCTCGACAAGCGCTGACACGGGGGGACGGGGGACGAGGGGGGATGACGATGGAGCTGGTGTACACGCCGACGTGCGAGGACTGCGCCGACGCCGTACGGGTCCAGATGAGGCACGGCTCGTTCAAGTGGCTGCGCCGGGTGCTGCCGGTCGCCACCGTGCTGGCGGGCCTGGTCGTGCTGCTGGAGCTGTTCGGGCCGGGGGAGGAGACGGACCTGGGGTTCGTGGTGCTGATGGCGGGGCTCGGGCTGCTCACCGCCCTCCTGCCGTGGCTGACCGTGCGGCTCTCCGCCCGGCAGGTGTACGGGCTGGTCGGGCGGCAGGGCGAGTTCCGGGCCCGGGTGGACGAGGACGGCGTCCGCTGGACCACGCGGGACAGCGAGGTCGCGAGCCGCTGGCAGATGATCCCCCGGTACGCGGAGACGGCCACCCAGTTCGTGCTGCTGTCCGCCGACAAGGCGGGTGTGGGCGTCGCCGCGCTGCCCAAGCGCGGGTTCGCCGACCCCGGTGACGTCGACCGGCTGCGGGAGCTGCTGGACCGGACCATCACCCGCCTCTGACGGCGCGCACGAAGGCGACGCATACGAAGGGGCCCGCACCGGACGATTGCCGGTGCGGGCCCTTTCGTATGCCGTTGCGCGCTACTTCTGCGCGCACTCCGCGCAGGTGCCGAAGATCTCCACCGTGTGCGCCACGTTCACGTACCCGTGCTGGGCCGCGATCGTCTCCGCCCACTGCTCCACCGCCGGGCCCTCCACCTCGACGGCCTTGCCGCAGACGCGGCAGACCAGGTGGTGGTGGTGCTCGTCGGACGAGCAGCGACGGTAGACGGACTCGCCGTCGCTGGTGCGCAGCACGTCCACCTCGCCGGCCTCGGCCAGCGACTGGAGCGTGCGGTAGACCGTGGTCAGCCCCACCGAGTCGCCGCGGTGTTTGAGCATGTCGTGCAGCTCCTGCGCGCTGCGGAACTCGTCCACCTCGTTCAGCGCCGCCGACACAGCGGCCCGCTGCCGGGTCGACCGGCCGCGGACGGGGGGTCCAGCCGTCGCCACAGGCGCCTCCTCACAAGTCGAATGACGCTGCCATTCTGCCAGGCGGCTAGACCGTGACGTCGTCCGTGGGCCTCCGCGTGCCCGGCAGGGCCGCATCGCACGCCGCGGCGGCCGCGGCGGCGGCCCTGGCCCGGCGCCGGGCCAGCGGGGCGGCGAGCGCCGTGGTGACGACGAAGGCCCCGATCGCGTACAGCACGATCGTCGCGCCGGGGGACACGTCCTGGTAGTACGTGGTGACCGTGCCGGCGAGGGTGACGGTGGTGCCGATCAGGACGGCGATCACGAACGTCGCGCGGAAGGACCGGGACAGCTGCTGGGCGGCGGCGACCGGGACCACCATCAGGGCGCTGACCAGGAGCAGGCCGACGACCCGCATGGCCACGGTGACGGTGACGGCGGCGGTGACCGCGATCAGCAGGTTCAGGAAGCGCACCGGCAGGCCGGTGACGCGGGCGAACTCCTCGTCCTGGCTGACCGCGAAGAGCTGCCGGCGCAGGCCCACGGTGACCAGGACGACGAGGGCGGCGAGCACCGCGATGGCGGTGACGTCCTCCTCGGAGACCGTCGACAGCGAGCCGAACAGGTACGAGAGCAGGTTGGCGTTGGAGCCGTCGGCGAGGTCGATCAGGACGACGCCGCCGGCCATGCCGCCGTAGAAGAGCAGGGACAGGGCGATGTCGCCGCGGGTGCGGCCGTACGCCCGGATCAGCTCCATGACGACGGCGCCCGCGATGGCGACCAGCGTGGCCGTCCACACCGGACTGGTCGACATCAGGAAGCCGAGGCCGACGCCGGTCATGGCGACATGGCCGATGCCGTCGCCCATGAGCGCCTGGCGGCGCTGGACGAGGAAGATGCCGACGGCGGGGGCGGTGATGCCGACGAGGACGGCCGCGAGCAGCGCTCGCTGCATGAATGCGGGCTCGAGGAATTCCATGATCAGCTCAGCAGTCCGGTGCGGAGCGGCTCGTCGGCCGCGTGGGGGTGGACGTGGTCGTGGCCGGGCAGGGCGTGCTGGCCGACGGCCCGCGGGGGCGGCCCGTCGTGCACGACGCACCCGTCGCGCAGGACGACGGCGCGGTCGATCAGGGGCTCCAGGGGTCCGAGTTCGTGCAGCACGAGGAGGACGGACGCGCCGCGGGCGACCTGCTCGCGCAGCGTGTCGGCGAGGACCTCCTGGCTGGCCAGGTCGACGCCGGCCATCGGCTCGTCCATGATCAGCAGCTCCGGCTCGGAGGCCAGGGCGCGGGCGATGAGCACGCGCTGGTGCTGGCCGCCGGAGAGGGCGGAGACGGAGTCCCTGGCGCGGTCGGCGAGGCCCACGAGGGCGATGGCGTGCTCGACGGCGGCCCTGTCGGCCCTGCCGAAGAAGCCGAACCTGCGGCGGGAGAGCCGGCCGGAGGCGACGACCTCGCGGACGGTGGCGGGGACGCCGCCGGCGGCGGTGGTGCGCTGCGGCACGTAGCCGACGCGGGCCCAGTCGCGGAACTTCCTCAGCTCGGTGCCGAACAGCTCGACGGAGCCGCCGGTCAGCGGGACCTGGCCGATGACGGAACGGACGGCGGTCGACTTGCCGGAGCCGTTGGCGCCGAGCAGGGCGACGACCTCGCCGCGGCCGACGGTGAGGTCGACACCGCGCAGGACGGGCCGGGCGCCCAGGGCGGCTGTGGCGCCGCGGACGGATATGACGGGGGCCTGGGGGCTCTGGGTGCTCATGGCTGCTCTCACTTCGCGCCGAGGGCCGTCTTCAGGGCGGCGAGGTTGGCCTGCATGACCTCGAAGTAGTCGTCGCCCTTCGAGCGGTCCGTGATGCCCTCCAGCGGGTCCAGGACGTCGGTCTTCAGGCCGGTGTCCTTCGCGAGGGTCTTGGCGGTCCTGTCGCTGGCGAGGGTCTCGAAGAAGACAGTGGTGGCCTTCTCCTTCCGCGCCTTGTCTTGGAGTTCCTTGATCCGGGCGGGGCTGGGCTCGGACTCGGGGTCGAGGCCCTTGATGCCCTCCTGGTCGAGGTGGTAGCGCTCGGCGAGGTAGCCGAAGGCGGAGTGGGTGGTGATGAAGGTCTTGGTGGTGGTGTTCTTCAGGCCCTGCGCGAAGGCGGTGTCCAGCTCGCCGAGCTGCTTCACCAGCGCGTCGGTGTTCTTCTGGTAGTCGGCGGCGTTGTCCGGGTCGGCCTTCTTCAGGACCGCGCCGACGCCCTGGGCGACCTCGGCGTACTTCACCGGGTCGAGCCAGATGTGGGGGTCGCCGCCGGCCTCGGAGCCGTGGCCGTCGCCGTGCTCGTCCGCGTGGCCTTCCTTGCCGCCCTCGTGCTCGGCGTGCTCTTCCGCGGACTCGCCCTCGTGGCCCGCGGACTCGCCCTCGTGCTCGCCGCCGTGGTCGTGGCCGACGGAGGTGCCGTGGTCTTCCAGCTTCGTGAGGCTCGCCGCGTCGACGCTGTGCTTCACACCGGCCTGTGCGATGGCCTCGTCGACGGCGGGCTGCACGCCCTTGAGGAAGAGGACGACGTCGGCGTCGGAGAGCTCGCCGATCTGGCGGGGCTTGAGCTCCAGGTCGTGCGGCTCGACGCCCGGCTTGGTGAGGCTCTGGACGGAGACATGGCCGCCGCCTATGCGCTCGGCCAGGAACTGCATGGGGTAGAACGACGCCACCACGTCCAGCTTGCCGTCGCTGCCCTTGTCGGCGGCGTCTGAGGTGCCGCCGCAGGCGGTGAGGGAGACGAGGCCGAGGGCGACGGCTCCGGCGAGGGCGGTGGACGGTATGAGGCGGCGTACGTTCATGACACTCATTTTCAACAAATCTGGAAACGATTGTCAACAAAGCTGCTGAGCACATCCCGGCCCCCTCGGACCCCCCTCCGATTTGATCCAGGGGGTGCGCCCGCCGCTACCCTGAGGCATTCGCCCGCCCACCTTGTAGTGAAGAGAGCACCGTGGCCGCCGACAAGATCGACACCATCGTCAGCCTGAGCAAGCGCCGTGGCTTCGTCTACCCCTGCAGCGAGATCTACGGCGGTCAGCGCGCCGCCTGGGACTACGGGCCGCTGGGTGTCGAGCTCAAGGAGAACATCAAGCGTCAGTGGTGGCGCTACATGGTCACCTCGCGCGAGGACGTCGTCGGCATCGACTCGTCCGTCATCCTGGCCACCGAGGTCTGGGAGGCCTCCGGTCACGTCGCCACCTTCACGGACCCGCTGACCGAGTGCACCTCCTGCCACAAGCGTTACCGCGCCGACCACCTGGAGGAGGCGTACGAGGAGAAGCACGGCCGCCTCCCCGCGAACGGCCTCGTCGACCTCAACTGCCCCAACTGCGGCAACAAGGGCACCTTCACCGAGCCGAAGCAGTTCTCCGGCCTGCTCTCCACGCACCTCGGCCCGACCCAGGACTCCGGCTCCGTCGCCTACCTGCGTCCCGAGACCGCCCAGGGCATCTTCACCAACTTCGCGCAGGTGCAGACCACCGCGCGCAAGAAGCTCCCGTTCGGCATCGCGCAGACGGGCAAGTCCTTCCGGAACGAGATCACTCCGGGCAACTTCATCTTCCGCACCCGCGAGTTCGAGCAGATGGAGATGGAGTTCTTCGTCAAGCCGGGCGAGGACGAGCAGTGGCACGAGTACTGGATGGAGCAGCGCTGGAACTGGTACACCGGCCTGGGTCTCCGTGAGGAGAACATGCGCTGGTTCGAGCACCCGAAGGAGAAGCTCTCCCACTACTCGAAGCGCACCGCCGACATCGAGTACCGCTTCCAGTTCGGCGGCAACGAGTGGGGCGAGCTGGAGGGCGTCGCCAACCGCACCGACTACGACCTGAAGGCCCACGCCGAGGCCTCGGGCGCCAACCTGACCTACCTGGAGCAGGAGGGCGAGCGCTACACGCCGTTCGTCATCGAGCCGGCGGCCGGTGTCGGCCGCACCATGCTGGCCTTCCTGCTCGACGCGTACACCGAGGACGAGGCCCCCAACGCCAAGGGCGTCATGGAGAAGCGCGTCGTGCTGCGCCTCGACCACCGCCTGGCCCCGGTCAAGGTCGCCGTCCTGCCGCTGTCCCGCAACGCGGACCTCTCGCCGAAGGCCAAGGGCCTCGCGGCGGACCTGCGGCAGAACTGGAACATCGAGTTCGACGACGCGGGCGCCATCGGCCGTCGCTACCGCCGCCAGGACGAGATCGGCACCCCGTACTGCATCACCGTCGACTTCGACACCCTCGAGGACAATGCGGTGACCGTGCGCGAGCGCGACAGCATGAAGCAGGAGCGCGTCTCCCTGGACCAGATCCAGGGCTACCTCGCCAGCCGCCTCATCGGCTGCTGACACCCCCGCGCCGCGAGGCGGCAAGGCCGCAAGGAAAGCCCCCGGTTCCGCACCTCGGAACCGGGGGCTTTCCCGTGGGGCCCCGGGCCGCGGGGCGGGCTCAGGCGCGCAGACCGCGCAGCAGCAGGGCGACCACCGCGTCGAAGTCCGCGTCGACCGTGGGCCTGCGCCACTCCGGCGCGTACGCCGGATCGTGGAAGTGGGCGGTCGCGCTGAACAGCGCGCGGGCCGTGGCCTCCGGCTCGGGGGCGGTGAACTCGCCGTCCCGCACGCCCTCCTCGACCACCGTGCGGACCTGCCCGACCAGCACCTCCAGATGCCGGTCCACCACCCCGCTGTTCTCGTCGATCAGCACGCTGTACGTCGCGAACAGCTCCGGGTCGTCGCCCGCCTTGTGCCGCTTGGCCTCGAAGAGGGCCGCGAACCACTCCCGCAGCTTCTCCGGCGCCGGCCGCCCCTGCGCGCCGGTCAGCTCCGCGAGCATGATCTCCGTACGCGACAGCCACCGCTCCGTCACCGCCTCGCGCAGGGCCGCCTTCGTACGGAAGTGGCGGTAGACGCTGCCGTGGCTCACGCCGAGCGCCCGGGCCACGTCCACGACGGTCGCCTTGGCGGGGCCGTACCGGCGCAGCACCTCCTCGGTGGCTTCCAGGATGCGCTCTGCCGTCAGGGTCTCGGTGCTGGCCATGGAATGACAGTACCTGTCAGTGCACGCGGTCAGTGCTCGCTGTCCAGGTGCGCCATCTGGGCCTCCGGGTAGCGCTCCCCGGCCGCCGCCCCTGCCGGCACGGCCTCCTCGATCGCCGCCAGGTCCGCCGCGTCCAGCGTCACGTCCAGCGCGCCCAGCGCCTCCGCCAGCCGGTCCCGCCGACGCGCGCCGACCAGCGGGACGAGGTCGACGCCGCGCAGCCCGCCCTGGGCGAGCACCCAGGCGATCGCGGTCTGCGCCACCGTGGCGCCCTTGCGCCCGGCCACCGCCCGCAGCCGCTCCACCAGGCCGAGGTTGTGCCGCAGGTTCTCCCCCTGGAAGCGGGGGCTCATCCCGCGGAAGTCGCCCGGCGCGAGCGCGCGGTCGCCGCTGAAGTGGCCGCTGATCAGCCCGCGGGAGAGCACCCCGTACGCCGTGATGCCTATGCCCAGCTCGCGGGCGGCCGGCAGGATCCGCTCCTCGATGCCGCGGGATATCAGCGAGTACTCGATCTGAAGGTCGGCGATCGGGGCGACGGCCGCCGCACGGCGCAGGGTGTCCGCACCGACCTCGGAGAGACCGATGTGCCGCACATGGCCGGCCTCGACCAGCTCGGCGATCGCCCCGACCGTCTCCTCGACCGGCACGTCCGGGTCGACGCGGGCGATCCGGTAGACGTCGATGTGGTCCAGGCCGAGGCGCTGCAGCGAGTACGCCGCGAAGTTCTTCACCGCGGCCGGACGGCCGTCGTACCCGGTGAAGCCGCCCTCGACCGTGCGCAGCGCGCCGAACTTCACGCTCGTCAGCGCCTTCTCCCGCGCCCCGGCGGGCGCGGTGCGCAGGGCCTCGTTGATCAGGAGCTCGTTGTGCCCCATCCCGTAGAAGTCGCCGGTGTCGAGCAGCGTCACGCCGGCGTCCAGCGCCGCGTGGATGGTCGCGATCGACTCCGCGCGGTCGGCCTCGCCGTACAGCGCGGACATGCCCATGCAGCCGAGACCGAGGACGGAGACCTCGGGGCCGGTGGCGCCGAGCTTGCGGGTGGGGAGTGCGTTCGTGGTGTCCATGAAACGACTATGGCATGACGGATGACAGATTTCAATGTTTGTCACTCGTTCGGGAAAATCGAGTGTCCGGGTCGTCCGTGCCGGGTAGCGTCCTCGGCATGCATTCGTTCTTCCAGATCTACGAGTGAGAGCGCGGCGGGCCACGAGCCCGCCCGACGCCGGACACGACCCGATCCACGTCCCACCGATGGGAGAACCCATGTCCAAGGGCCGGAACAACCTCCTCGGCGTCGGCGGACAGCGCAAGAAGCTGTCCCGTACCGACCAGCACGGCGCCGGTCAGGGCCGCGGCGCCGACCGCAAGGCGGCCGCGGACCAGAAGCAGGAGCTGCTGAAGAAGATGCGCGAGCGCGCGCAGGGCGGCGACGCCTCCTCCGCGCAGGGCGGCGACGCCTTCTAGCCGCGCCGGATCTTCACGACAGGGCCCCGGGTCGCTCACCGTCCCGGGGCCCGCGTGCGTCCGGGCCCGGGTGCGTCCCGGGGCCCGCGTGCGTCCCGGCCGTCCCGCCTTCGGCTCCGGGGCCCCCGGACCGTACGGCGGATGGGTGACAATGGCTGGATGACCGCGTTCTCTCCCCTCGCCATCGGGCCGCACATCGTGCAGCCCCCGGTGGTGCTCGCCCCGATGGCCGGCATCACCAATGCCCCGTTCCGCACCCTCTGCCGGGAGTTCTCCGGCGGCAAGGGGCTGTTCGTCAGCGAGATGATCACGACGCGGGCGCTGGTCGAGCGCAACGAGAAGACCATGCAGCTGATCCACTTCGACGAGACCGAGAAGCCGCGGTCCATCCAGCTGTACGGCGTCGACCCGGTCACCGTCGGCAAGGCCGTGCGGATGATCGTCGACGAGGACCTCGCCGACCACATCGACCTGAACTTCGGCTGCCCGGTCCCCAAGGTGACCCGCAAGGGCGGCGGCTCCGCGCTCCCGTTCAAGCGGCCGCTGCTGCGCGCCATCCTCAACGAGGCCGTCGGCAACGCCGGCGACCTGCCGGTCACCATGAAGATGCGCAAGGGCATCGACGACGACCACATCACGTATCTGGACGCCGGCCGGATCGCCGTCGAGGAGGGCGTCACCGCCATCGCGCTGCACGGCCGCACGGCCGCACAGCACTACGGCGGCACCGCGGACTGGGACGCCATCGCCCGGCTCAAGGAGCACGTCCCGGAGATCCCCGTGCTCGGCAACGGCGACATCTGGTCCGCCGACGACGCCCTGCGCATGATGCGCGAGACCGGCTGCGACGGCGTGGTGGTGGGCCGCGGCTGCCTGGGCCGCCCGTGGCTGTTCGGCGACCTGGTGGCGGGCTTCGAGGTCCCCCAAGCTCTCGGCTTCGCTCGAGCAGGGGAGACCCCCATCGGCGCGTACGCGACGCCGGGGCTGCGCACGGTCGCCGACGTGATGGTGCGGCACGCCACGCTGCTCGGCGAATGGATCGGCGACGAGACACGGGGTGTCATCGACTTCCGCAAGCATGTCGCGTGGTACCTCAAGGGCTTCTCGGTCGGTTCCGAGATGCGCAAGCGGCTCGCGATCACCTCGTCCCTGGACGAGCTGAGCGCTCAGTTGAGCGAGCTGGACCTGGACCAGTCGTGGCCGGCCGGAGCCGACGGCCCGCGCGGCCGCACCTCGGGCAACAACCGCGTGGTCCTGCCCGACGGCTGGCTGAAGGACCCGTACGACTGCTCCGCCATGGTGAGCGCGGACGCCGAGCTGGACACCTCCGGAGGCTGAGAAATCCGGTCCGGATGGCGAGAAACAGCTCGTTCCGAGGGCGTGATTCTCGCCACCCCTGATCAGGGTTGCGCTCAGATGAGCAGTTTCGGATGACTGCACTTCCCAAAAGGGGTGGCACTCAGTGCCACCCCTTTGTGTTCAAGAGTTGAACGCAAGTGCTCTGAATGCCGCTCGTATGAGCGTCTATTCTCTCTATCGGGTCAAGCGGCCTTCGACGGTTGAAGTAGTCGGCTACTCGCCGGAAACATTCGATCTGGTGGCGGACGGGTGGTTAAGGCCTCATGACGGGCAGGCGTACGTACCCAGACGCCTTCGATCTGGGTATGTTCCTCGCCGTCAGGGCAGCCACCGAGTCCTCGAGGAGTCGAGACCCGTGTCGGAAAACAAAGATCAGAAGTTCGTGTACGACTTCACCGAGGGCAACAGGGACCTGAAGGACCTGCTCGGCGGCAAGGGCGCGAACCTGGCCGAGATGACCAACCTCGGCCTCCCGGTTCCTCCCGGCTTCACGATCACCACCGAGGCCTGCAAGGTCTACCTCGAGTCCGGCGCCGAGCCGGCCGAGCTCCGCGACGAGGTCAGCGCGCACCTCGACGCCCTCGAGCAGCAGATGGGCAAGAAGCTCGGCCAGGCCGACAACCCGCTCCTCGTCTCGGTGCGTTCCGGCGCCAAGTTCTCCATGCCCGGCATGATGGACACCGTCCTCAACATCGGCCTCTCCGACGCCTCCGTCGCAGGTCTGGCCGCCCAGGCCGACAACGAGCGGTTCGCCTGGGACTCGTACCGCCGCCTGATCCAGATGTTCGGCAAGACCGTCCTCGGCGTCGACGGCGAGCACTTCGAGGAGGCCCTCGAAGAGGCCAAGGAGGCCAAGCAGGTCTCCAGCGACACCGACCTGGACGCCGCCGACCTGAAGAAGGTCGTCGAGCACTTCAAGAAGATCGTCAAGGACGCGACGGGCCGCGACTTCCCGCAGGACCCGCGCGAGCAGATGGATCTCGCCATCGAGGCGGTCTTCAACTCCTGGAACACCGACCGGGCGAAGCTGTACCGCCGCCAGGAGCGCATCCCGGGCGACCTGGGCACCGCGGTCAACGTCTGCTCCATGGTCTTCGGCAACCTCGGCCCGGACTCCGGCACCGGCGTCGCCTTCACCCGCGACCCCGCCTCCGGCCACCAGGGCGTCTACGGCGACTACCTGCAGAACGCGCAGGGCGAGGACGTCGTCGCCGGTATCCGCAACACCGTGCCGCTCGCGGAGCTGGAGTCGATCGACAAGAAGTCGTACGACCAGCTGATGCAGATCATGGAGACCCTCGAGACGCACTACAAGGACCTGTGCGACATCGAGTTCACCATCGAGCGCGGCCAGCTGTGGATGCTGCAGACCCGGGTCGGCAAGCGCACCGCCGGCGCCGCGTTCCGCATCGCCACCCAGCTCGTGGACCAGGGCCTGATCGACGACGCCGAGGCGCTGCAGCGCGTCACCGGCGCGCAGCTCGCCCAGCTGATGTTCCCGCGGTTCGACGAGGACGCGAAGGTCGAGCAGATCGGCCGCGGCATCGCCGCCTCCCCGGGCGCGGCGGTCGGCAAGGCCGTCTTCGACTCGTACACGGCCGTCAAGTGGTCGCGCTCCGGCGAGAAGGTCATCCTGATCCGCCGTGAGACCAACCCGGACGACCTGGACGGCATGATCGCCGCCGAGGGCATCCTGACCTCGCGCGGCGGCAAGACCTCGCACGCCGCCGTCGTCGCCCGCGGCATGGGCAAGACCTGTGTCTGCGGCGCCGAGGAGCTCGAGGTCGACACCAAGCGCCGCCGGATGACCACCGCCTCCGGCGTGGTGATCGAGGAGGGCGACGTCGTCTCCATCGACGGTTCCACCGGCAAGGTGTACGTCGGCGAGGTGCCCGTCGTGCCGTCCCCGGTCGTCGAGTACTTCGAGGGCCGTATGCACGCCGGCGCCGACGACGCCGACGAGCTGGTCCAGGCCGTGCACCGGATCATGGCGTACGCGGACCGGGTACGCCGCCTGCGGGTGCGCGCCAACGCCGACAACGCCGAGGACGCCGCCCGTGCCCGCCGCTTCGGCGCCCAGGGCATCGGTCTGTGCCGCACCGAGCACATGTTCCTCGGCGAGCGCCGCGAGATGGTCGAGAAGCTGATCCTCGCCGACACCGACGAGGACCGCTCCGAGGCGCTGGACGCCCTGCTGCCGCTGCAGAAGAAGGACTTCGTCGAGCTCTTCGAGGCCATGGACGGCCTGCCCGTCACGGTCCGGCTGCTCGACCCGCCGCTGCACGAGTTCCTGCCCGACATCACCGAGCTGTCGGTGCGCGTCGCGCTCGCCGAGGCCCGCAAGGAGCCGCACGAGAACGACCTGCGCCTGCTCCAGGCCGTGCACCGGCTGCACGAGCAGAACCCGATGCTGGGTCTGCGCGGTGTCCGTCTCGGCCTGGTCATCCCCGGCCTGTTCACCATGCAGGTCCGGGCGATCGCCGAGGCCGCCGCCCAGCGCATCGACGCCAAGGGCGACCCGCGCGCCGAGATCATGATCCCGCTGGTCGGCACCGTCCAGGAGCTGGAGATCGTCCGCGAGGACGCCGAGCAGGTCATCGCCGAGGTCTCGGCGCAGACCGGCGTCGAGCTGAAGCTCGCGCTCGGCACCATGATCGAGCTGCCGCGCGCCGCCGTGACCGCCGGTCAGATCGCCGAGGCCGCCGAGTTCTTCTCCTTCGGCACCAACGACCTCACCCAGACTGTGTGGGGCTTCTCCCGGGACGACGTGGAGGCCAGCTTCTTCACCGCGTACCTGGAGAAGGGCATCTTCGGCGTCAGCCCGTTCGAGACCATCGACAAGGACGGCGTGGGCGCCCTGGTCCGCTCCGCGGTCGAGGCCGGCCGGGCGACCCGCCCGGACATCAAGCTCGGCGTCTGCGGCGAGCACGGCGGCGACCCGGAGTCGGTGCACTTCTTCCACGAGGTGGGCCTGGACTACGTCTCCTGCTCGCCGTTCCGGATCCCGGTGGCGCGCCTGGAGGCGGGCCGTGCGGCGGCCGGCTCGGCCGGCTCCGACAGCCGCTGATCGGCCATTCAGTAGCAGAAGACCCCGGAGCCGTCGCTCGTCCCCGACCCTCAAGCCGATGGGCGGCGGCTCCGGTCAGCAGGAGAGACGGGCGGACACCTTGTGCGGAGGTGTCCGCCCCGTCCTTTTTTCTCCCGTTGCGGAAATGTCGGCTCGTGTTCGGTCACGGCCGTTTGAATTCTGACCTGTTGAACCCCGGAGTAGCGCCGGAGCCGGAAGGCTTTGATGGGTTTCCGCCATTCGTCCCGCAAAGGGAGGGCGGGGCGCGGCCCCTGGATCCCCACCCGGGGGCCGCGCCCATTACCCGTGCCGGGCAAGTGAGCCGCAACCTTCATCGACCGCCGCCGGACGCGCGAAGCCCCCCACGGTCCTCGCCGCGCCACCTCGGTCCTGAAGGTTTCCTGCCCGACACCGCACAGCCTTTCGTTTCCGGCCGCTCCGCCGCGATGCGTTTCAACTGTGGCTTAAAGGCCCTGGTAACGTCCTGTGATGGCATGCATACTCGTCGCGGGGGGCGATTGCGAGTGCACAGGGGTGGGTTCCATGCTGCGTATTCATTTCACCGGGGACGATCTCGCCGGGGTACGGATGGCCGCCCGGCCGGACGTTCTGTGGGAAACCATTCTCAGCTTTCACCGATTGAGAGACCGGCGCGGCTCCACGGTCTACCGGGAATGGCGGACGACCACCCGGAAGCGGTTGAACAATGAAACACGACTCCTGGCCGCGCTGGTCCCCGGACGCGGGTATTTTCCCGACTTCCTGACGCCCTCGGAGGGCGTCCACGGCCTCGACGAGGGCCTCCAGGCGCTCCGCGCCACGCCCGCCACGAGGATCCGCGGGGAACTGGGGCTGCTCGCCGCCACCCGCACCGGGCGCACCGACGGCTCGCTGCCCGGCGCCCTCGCCGGCCTCGCCGAGGGCCGCCCCGAATCCCTGGGCCGTCTCGTGGACGCGCTGCGCGGCTACCACCGGGCCGCCATCGCGCCGTACTGGCCCCGGGTGCAGGCCCGGGTCGACGCCGACCGGGCCGTCCGCGGCCGGGCCGTGCTCGACGGCGGCGCCGACGAACTCCTCGCCACGCTCCCGCCGATGCTGCGCTGGCGCGCGCCCGTCCTGGAGGCCGACTACCCGGCCGACCGGGACGTCCACCTCGACGGCCGCGGACTGCTGCTCCAGCCCTCGTACTTCTGTCGCGGCACCGCGGTCGTGCTGCGCGACCCGCTGCTGCCGCCGGTGCTGGTCTACCCGGTCACCCACAGCGAGTCGCCGGCGGTGAGCCGGCCGGGCGGCACGTCCCTGGCCAAGCTCGTCGGGCAGACCCGCTCCGAGGTGCTGCGCGCCGTCGGCGACGGCAGCACCACCAGCGAACTGGCCCGCCGGGCGGGCGTGTCCCTCGCCTCGGCGAGCCAGCATGCCGGGGTGCTCCGCGAGGCCGGCCTGGTCTCCACCCTCCGGCACGGCAACGCGGTGCTGCACACCCTGACCCCGCTGGGCGCCGCCCTGTTGGGCGACGCCGTGCGGGGCGCGGTGTGCTACGCGCGGAACGGGCCGGTCACCTCGTAGGTGATGCCGCCGGAGGAGCTGCCCGAGGTGCCGCGCTGGCTGGAGAAGTAGAGCCGCGTACCGTCGGGCGAGAACGCCGGGCCGGTGATCTCGGAGCTGGACTGGCCGTTGATCCGCAGGAACGGCGCGACGACGTCGTCCGGGGTGATGATGCAGATCTCCATGTTGCCGCCGTCCTCGGCGATGAACAGGTCGCCGGAGGACGAGCCGGTGACGTTGTCCACGCCGGTCAGCGGGGCGCCGCCGCCGACCACGAGCGAGTCGTCGTAGGCGAGTTCGTACGTGCCGGACGCCAGGTTCAGCTGCCACAGGCGGTTGTCGCCCTTGGTGGTGAACCAGACGGTGTCGTTGGCGTAGTGGCAGCCCTCGCCGCCGTTGAACTTCTTCGCACCGGAGACCTGGCTGCGGGTGGCCGTCGGGGAGCCGTCCGGGTCCGGCACGTTCTGCCAGGTGAAGGAGCCGGAGGTGCCGGTGCCGGCCACCATCACCTGCAGCGTGCCGGAGGACAGGTTGCCCCAGGTGGTGGGGATGAAGCGGTAGAAGCAGCCGCTGCTCTCGTCCTCGGTCAGGTAGATCACCTGGCGGACCGGGTCGGCGGCCGCCGCCTCGTGCTTGAACCGGCCCATGGCCGAGCGGCGGACGGCCGCGTTCACGCCGTACGGGTCGGTCTCGTAGACGTACCCGAGGCTGACCTCCTCGCAGGACAGCCAGGTGTTCCACGGGGTCTTGCCGCCCGCGCAGTTCTGACGGGTGTTGGACAGGATGCGGTACGCGCCGGTGGTCTGGCCCGCGGAGTTGAACCTCACCGCGCTCGCGCCGCCGGACGGGTTTATCTCCGAGTTCGACACATAGATCCAGCCGGTGCCGTCCGCGAAACAGGCGCCGCCGTCGGGCGCGCTGTGCCAGGTGTACGAGGTGCCGCTCACCGTCTGGCCGGACCGGGCGATGACCCGGCTGGTGAATCCGCCGGGCAGCTGGATGCCGTTGGCGTCCGCCGCGCCGAGGGCCCCGTAGGGGCCGGGGCCGGGCTGGGCCGGGGCCGCATAGGCCGCGCCGCGCATCAGCGTGCCGCCGAAGGCCGCCGCCGAGGTGCCGATGACCGCTCCGCGCAGGAAACTGCGTCGCTCCACGTCTTCACTCCCGTTGGGGTGGTGGTGACCGCCCCGTCGTCCGGTCGGGCGACGGGGGTCGCGCGTTTCTGGAACCTAGGAGCACGGAATTGACGGTGCAGCAACAAGCGATGAAAAGGAAGCGTCGGTTCCCGGTCGGGGCAAGGGCGTTGTCGGTGGCGCCCGTTACCTTCATGTCATGACGATCACCGCACAACTGCGCGCGTCGGTACGGCTGCCGGGGGCGAGCGAACTGCTGGACGGCTTCGCCTTCGAGGGGCGCGGCGACGGCAGCCTGCGCGCCCTCCTGAGGAACGGGCACGAGCTGGAGGTCCACGACCTCGTCGCGCTCTTCACAGGCGAGACCGCGCCGCTCGCCGTCTTCCCGGTGCCGTGGCCCGGCTGGACCGGGGGAGTCCACTCGGTGAGCCCCGACGCCGCGTTCGCCGCGTTCTCCGGACAGCGGTCGGTGCGCGCGGTGGCCCGTGACGGCAGCACCCTGTGGGAGTACCGCCACGCCTGCTGGGACCAGGAGCTCGGCCACGAGCACACCGGCGACGACCAGCAGGTCTGCCGGGACAGCGAGCACGGCTCCTGCCGGGTCTCCGACGACGGCCGGTACGTCTGGGCGCACGTCGTCGACCCGGAGACGGAGTACGACGAACTGTGGGTGGTGCTCGACGCCCGGGACGGCCGCGAGCTGGCGCGGCTGCCGCTGGAGAGTGTGGCCTCGGGCTCGCACCACGTCTCGCACCCCGACGGGGTCCACATGGGCCTCGACATCGGGATGGGCCAGGACGGCATCGAGCTGCACTGGGGCCACTGGGACGGCGAGAAGCTGACGACCTGGGACCTCAACGAGAACCTCGACCGGATCCTGATGGACGTCCACCCGGAGCACGAGGGCTTCCTGACGATGGAGCACTACGGCGCGGACCTCCAGCTGCACGCCCTCGACGGCGCCGTCCTCGCGGAGGGGGAGGCCCCGCCCGGCGCGGAGGCCTGGGACTGGTGCGCCGGGTTCCTCGACGCCGGCACGGTCATGGCCTGCACCGGCTTGGAGTACGGCGAGGACGACGAGGACGACTCGTACGACGAGGTCCGGCACTGGCTGCTCGACGCCGCCACGCTCCGGATACGTGGCGCCGTCGCCTACCCCTCCGGCCCTGCCGGCGGCTACGTCCGGCCCCTCGGCGACGGCACCTGGCTCACCTACGACGAGGAGAGCGCGACGCTCAGCCGCTGGAGCCCGGCGGCTCCGACTCCAGCAGCGTCTTGAGCTCCGTGAGGTGCTCCTGCCAGAACTCCTTGTACGCGGCGACCGCCTCCGCGTCGGGGAGCCGGGTGTGGCCGAGGCCGATCTGCGTCTTCGCCTCGCCCTTCGGGGTGAGGTAGACGGAGATGCGACTGGGGCCGCCGTCCCAGTCCGCCGTCAGCGACTTCCCCGGCCGGTGCGTCCGCACCGCCAGCTCGCCGACGGGGAGCCAGCGCAGGCGCAGCTCCTCGTCGGCGAAGGCCGCGCTGCAGCGCTCGGCCGGGGCCGCCACCGTGCGGCTGACGCTCGCCTGCCAGTCGCCCGCCGACGACTGGCCGACCTGGCGCAGTCCGCGTTCCTGCTCGTACGCCACGGTGATCGACTGGGCGTGCCAGCCGCCGACGTGGTGCGCGTCCACCAGATGGCGGGCGATCGCCGCGTGGCTCTGCTCGGCCGCGCCCCAGGCGTCGAGCAGGGCGAACCAGTCGCCCCAGCCCCTTCCGGTGGCGGCGGTCAGGGCTTCGTCCGACAATTTCTCGGTGATCTTCCGGCCTGCGGGGCTCATGGATCCGACGCTAGCCAACTTCCGGGAAGTTTTCTCCGGAAGGCCGATGAGTTCCGCCCGGCCCCCCCGTCTACCCCTTCGACAGCGTGACACCAGGGCACGCGGGACGAGCGAGAAGAGAGAGACAGCGCCATGACTCAGATGATCTTCGTCAACCTGCCGGTCAAGGACCTCGACGCGTCGAAGGCCTTCTGGAGCAAGGTCGGCTACTCCTTCAACCCGCAGTTCACCGACGAGACCGCCGCCTGCATGGTCATCAGCGACACGATCTTCGCGATGCTGCTGACCGAGGCGAAGTTCAAGGAGTTCACCAAGCCCGGCAAGGAGATCGCCGACGCGTCGAAGACGAGCGAGGTGCTCGTCGCGCTGAGCGCCGAGAGCCGGGCGAAGGTCGACGAGCTGGTGGACGGGGCGCTGGCCGCCGGAGCCACGGACGCGAAGGAGCCGATGGACTACGGCACGATGTACGGCCGCTCCTTCACCGACCTCGACGGCCACCACTGGGAGGTCATGTGGATGGACCCGGCCGTCGTCGAGGGCTGAGCCCGCCGCGTCAGGCCGAGGTGCCGCCGTCGATCACCAGGTCCGTGCCGACGACCGACCCGGCGTCGTCCGAGGCCAGGTACAGCACGGCCGCCGCGACCTCCGCGCCCGACGAGATCCGGCCCAGCGGGGACTCCGTCTTCATCCGGACCTCCCGCTCGGCCTCGGTCTCGCCCGGATTCAGCGACATCGTGGACTCGGCCGCGCCGGGGCTGACCGCGTTGATCCGGACGCCCTCGCCGATGTGGTCGAGCGCGGCGGCCCGGGTCAGGGCGGCCACGGCGGCCTTCGACACCTGGTAGCCGACCAGCCCGGGGAACCGGACGTGGGCGCCCAGGTTCGAGGCGACGTTGACGATCGTCCCGCCGCCGTGCGCCCGCATATGGGCGATCTCGGCCTGGAGCGAGTTCAGGACGCCGGTGACGTTGGTGTCCAGCAGGGCCTGCCAGTCGTCCAGCGCGAAGTCCGCGGTCGAGGCGCCGCCGCGGAAGATGCCGGCGTTGTTCACGGCGACGTCCAGACCCCCGAACGTCTCCACGGTCCGGCGGACCAGCTCCTTGGTGTCCTCGGCGCGGGACACGTCGGCGGCGACGGCGACGGCCGTGCCGCCGGCCGCCCCGATCAGCGCGACCGTCTCCTGCAGGGTCGCGGCGGTGCGCCCGGAGACCACGACGCGGGCCCCCTCGGCGGCGAGGGCGAGCGCGGTGGCGCGGCCGAGGCCGGTGCCGGCGCCGGTGACGAGGGCGGTGCGTCCGGTGAAGCGTGCGGACATGAGAGGGTTCCCCTTTTCTTGACCGTGCATTTTTCTTGACCGTGCGTTCCAGAATGAGGGCCGAAGAAAAGGCGCCGCGAAGCGCCTTCTCCTGAGGTCGGTTCCCTGGGGTCGGTTCCCTGAGGTCGGTGCGATCAGTCGAGCAGCGCCAGGGCCTGTTCCGCCGCGTCGTGGACTCGTGCGGGATCGCTCGACGCCTTGCCGACCACCCGGATGCCCTGCAGCATCACGCCCAGCATCCGGGCGAGGGTCTGCGGATCGCGGCCGGCGGGCAGTTCGCCGCGGGCCCGGGCCCGGACCAGGGCCGTGTGGAGCAGGGTCTCGAGGTGCTCCCAGCTCCGCTCGACCCGCCGGGCCAGCACCTCGTCGTGCGGGCCGAGTTCGGCCGCGGTGTTGGTGACGAAGCAGCCCGCGAACCGGACCTCGTCCGACCCCGCCTCGGCGGCGAACCGCCGCACCAGGCCCCGTACCGCGTCGAGACCGCTCTCCGGTTCGGCGAGCTCGGCGGTGAGGGCCGGGCCGGTGGCCCGGGTGTAGCGGTCCAGCGCCTTCAGGTACAGCTCCTGCTTGTTGCCGAAGGTCGCGTAGATGCTGGCGCGGCCGATCCCGAGGCGCTCGACGAGGTCCGACATCGTCGTCGCCTCGTAGCCGCGCGACCAGAACAGTTCGAGCGCTGCCTGGAGCGCGGCGTCCGGATCGAATTCCTTGGTCCTGGCCACGCGTTCAAACCTACGACGTTCTGGAACGGTCGGTCAAGTAGCCGCCGGGTGGGCGGAGTTCGCTCAGACCGTCCGCACCGGGTAGACCGCCACCGACACCTCGTCGTCGTCCAGGCACTTCCCGGTCTCCAGGTCGAAGCGCTGCTTCAGCAGCGGGGAGGCGACGAACGGCCGCCCGCCCGCCGAGCCGAGCAGGCCCCGGGACAGCACCTGCGCCCCGGTGAACGGGTCGCGGTTCTCGATCGCGTACGGCCGTCCGGCGCGGTCCACGAACAGGGCCGCCTGCCGGCCGTCCGGCAGCAGGGCCGCCACGCCCCGGCCCGGCGTCAGACGGGAGGTCTCGCAGACCGGCATCCAGGCGTCGGCGGTGGTGTCGTGGGAGAGTTCGATCTTCATCAGGCAGAGGCTCCTTCCAGGCGGGTGGTTCCGAGGGTGAGGACCGTCAGGTCCGGCTTGATCTGGTCGCGCTCCGGCACGAACCGCACCGACGGGTCCGGCGCGTCCGGGGCGTTCACGAAGGAGACGAACCGGCGCAGCCGCTCCGGGTCGTCCAGGGTCTGCGCCCACTCGTCCTGGTAGTCGGCGACGTGCGCGGTCATCAGGGCCTCCAGCTCGTCGCAGAGCCCCAGCGAGTCGTGCACCACCACGTCCCGGAGGTGGTCGAGCCCGCCCTCCAGACGCTCCAGCCAGGTCGAGGTGCGCTCCAGGCGGTCCGCGGTGCGGATGTAGAACATCAGGAACCGGTCGATCAGCCGCACCAGTTCGGCGTCCGACAGGTCCTGCGCGAGCAGGTCCGCGTGGCGCGGGATCGCGCCGCCGTTGCCGCCCACGTACAGGTTCCAGCCGCTGGCCGTGGCGATCACGCCGAAGTCCTTCGACTGCGCCTCCGCGCACTCGCGGGTGCAGCCGGAGACCGCCGACTTGAGCTTGTGCGGCGAGCGCAGGCCCCGGTAGCGCAGCTCAAGCAGGATCGCCATCCGCACCGAGTCCTGCACGCCGTAGCGGCACCAGGTCTGCCCCACGCAGGACTTCACCGTGCGCAGCGACTTGCCGTACGCGTGCCCCGACTCGAAGCCCGCGTCCACGAGGCGGGTCCAGATCGCCGGCAGCTGGTCCACCCGGGCGCCGAACATGTCGATCCGCTGACCGCCGGTGATCTTCGTGTAGAGCCCGAAGTCGCGGGCCACCTCGCCGATCACGATCAGCTTCTCCGGGGTGATCTCACCGCCCGGGATGCGCGGCACGACCGAGTACGAGCCGTTGCGCTGCAGGTTGGCCAGGTGGTGGTCGTTGGTGTCCTGCAGGGCCGCCTGCTCGCCGTCCAGGATGTAACCGTTGTTGAGGCTGGAGAGGATCGAGGCCACGGTCGGCTTGCAGATCTCGCAGCCCTCGCCGCCGCGGGCCTCCTCACGGCCGTGCGAGTCGAGCAGCGCCGCGAAGGAGGTCAGCCGCAGGGTACGGGCGATCTCGTAGAGCTCGCTGCGGGTGTAGGAGAAGTCGCCGCAGAGCCCTTTGTCGGTCTTCTCCGGCAGCAGCTTCTCGATCACCTTCAGGCAGCCGCCGCAACCGGTGCCGGCCTTGGTGCACTTCTTCACCTCGGGCAGCGTCGTGCACTCGGTGATCGCGTGCTTGGTGACGTTGTGGCAGGAGCAGATCACCGCGTCGTCCGGCAGCGCCGACGGGCCCAGCGCGACCGGCGCGCCCGCCCCGGCCGGCAGCACCAGCTGCTCGGGGGAGACCGGCGGCACCGAGCCGGTCAGCGGGCGCAGCAGCCCGTACGACTCGGCGTCGCCGACCAGGACACCGCCGAGCAGCACGCCCTCGGAGTCGACCACGAGCTTCTTGTAGATGCCGGAGCGGGAGTCGGAGTAGACGACGTCCAGGCAGCCCTCGGCCGTGCCGTGCGCGTCGCCGAAGGAGGCGACGTCCACACCGAGCAGCTTCAGCTTGGTGGACAGGTCCGCGCCGGTGAAGCCGTCGCCGGCCTCGTCGGCGATCGCCGCGGCGGCGGTCTGCGCCATCTCGTAGCCGGGCGCGACCAGGCCGTACACCCGGCCGTCCGTCGCCAGCGCGCACTCGCCGATCGCGAACACGGCGGGGTCGGAGGTGCGGCAGTGCGCGTCGACGGCGATGCCGCCGCGCTCGCCCACGTCCAGGCCGCAGTCCCGGGCCAGCTGGTCGCGGGGCCGCACGCCGGCGGAGAACACGACCATGTCGGTGGCGAGTTCGGAGCCGTCCGACAGCTTCATGCCGGTGACCACGCCGTCCTCGGTCACCACCTCCTGGGTGCCGGTGCCGGTGTGGACCGTCAGCCCCATCTGCTCGATGGTGCGCAGCAGCGCCGCGCCGCCGCCGTCGTCGACCTGCACCGGCATCAGGCGCGGGGCGAACTCGACGATGTGGGTGTCCAGGCCCAGGCCCTTGAGCGCGCCCGCCGCCTCCAGGCCGAGCAGACCGCCGCCGACGACCGCGCCGGTCGTCGCGGTCTTCGCGTACTCCTCGATGGCGAGCAGGTCCTCGATCGTCCGGTACACGAAACAGCCGCGCGCGTCCTTGCCGGGCACCGGCGGCACGAAGGGGAACGAGCCGGTGGCCAGGACCAGCGAGTCGTACGCGAACACCTGCCCGGAGCGGGCGGTGACCGTACGGGCGGCGCGGTCGACGCTCTCCGCCGGGTCGCCGACGTACAGCTCGATGCCGTGCTTCTCCATGAAGCCGGCCTCGACCATGGACAGGTCGTCGGGCGTCCGGCCCGAGAAGTACGAGGTCAGCTGGACGCGGTCATAGGCCGGCCGGGGCTCCTCGCAGAGCACCACGACCCGGGCCGCCTCGGTGACGCCCCGGTCCGCGAGCGCCTCCAGGAACCGCTGGCCGACCATTCCGTGGCCGACCAGGACGATGGTGGGGGTGTGCGTCATCAGGAGCCTCCGTCATGGGTGAGCAGGTGGAGCAGGGGAGCGTCCGGCAGGGCCTCGTCGCCCTCCCAGGCCCGGGCGAGCGTGCCGACCGAGGCGAGATCGCCGAGGAGGACTCCGCCGACGAGGCGGTCGCCGCGGACGACGACCTTCCGGTAGGCCCGCCGGGTGGCGTCGGTGAGCTGCACGACGTCGTCGCCGGGCCGGGCGGTCGCGTCACCGAAAGCGGCGAGGTCGAGCCCGTCGGGCCCGGAGAGGGTGAGGCGGGTGAGTGCGCGGGTGCCGGTGTAGGCGGGGCGGGCGGGCGCCACTCCGGACAGGACGTCGGCCAGGACGTCCGCCTGTTCCAGGGCCGGGCCCGCCAGGCCGTAGACCCGGCCGTCGTGTTCCGCGCAGTCGCCGATCGCGTGGATGTACGGGTCCGAGGTGCGCAGTTCGTCGTCGACGACGATGCCCGTGCGGACCTCCAGGCCCGCCTCCCGCGCCAGGGTCACCCGGGGGCGGACCCCGCAGGCCAGGACGACGACCTGCGCGTCCAGGACGAAGCCGTTCGCCAGCTCGACCGCCGTGACCGCGCCGTCCCGCTGCCGCAGACCGCTGACCCGGCACTCGGTGTGCACCTCGACGCCGAGGGACTCCACGTGCTCCTGGAGCAGCGCCGACGCCTGCGCGTCGAGCTGGCGCTCCATGAGCCGCTCGCCCTGCTGCGCCAGCATCACCTCGGCGCCGCGGGCCGCGAGGGCGCGGGCCGCGGAGACGCCGAGCAGCCCGCCGCCGATGACCACCGCCCTGCCCCCGGGCCGTACCAGGTCCCGCAGCTCCAGGCAGTCGTCGAGGGTCCGGAAGGGGTGGACGCCCGCCGGCAGCTGCGAGCCGCGCAGACCGCGCAGCGGCGGCAGCACCGGGTTCGAGCCCGTGGCCAGGACCAGCCGGTCGTACGGGACGGTGGAGCCGTCCGCGCACTCCACGAACCGCGCCGCCCGGTCGATCCGCACCGCCCGCACGCCGCGCCGCACCGGCTCCCGGGCGGCCGGCAGCGCGATGACCTCGGGCGCGTACCGGCCGGCCAGGACGTCGGCGAGCAGCACCCTGTTGTACGGTGCGTGCGGCTCTTCGCCGAGCAGGGTGACGGGCAGGCGCTGGGCGAGCCGGGCGCCCGCCGTTCCGCCCCCGACCACCACGATCCGTGTACTCATACCCGGAAGAGTGCGGGGCCGGTGTTACCCGTCGGCATCCCGACTGTTTCCCGTACGGAACGCTGACCTCAGTGCGCGGGACACCCGGGTGTGAGGTCGTGGCACGCAGTGCCGCAGATGTCAGCAGTTAGGGTCCTGATCATGCCTGACATATCGCTGACCACCCTCCTCCTCCTCCTCTGCGCCGCCGCCCTCGTCGCCGGCTGGATCGACGCGGTGGTCGGCGGGGGAGGCCTCGTGATGCTGCCGGCGCTGCTGCTCGGCCTGCCGAACCTGCACCACACGTACGCCCTCGGCACCAACAAGGCGCTGGCGATCGTCGGCACCTCCGGAGCCGCGGTCACCTACGTGCGCAAGGCCCCGGTCAACGTCGGGACGGCGGTGAAGGTCGGGCTCGCGGCGGTCGGCGGCTCCACGGCGGGGGCGTTCTTCGCGGCCGGGATCGACGAGGCGGTGCTGCGGCCGCTGATCATGGTGGTGCTGGTCGGCGTCGCCGCGTTCGTGATGCTCAGGCCGTCCTTCGGGACGCGGCCGCAGGAGCAGCGGCGGGAGCTGACGCGGGCCCGGGTGGTCACGGCGATCCTGCTGGTCGGCGGCGGGATCGGCTTCTACGACGGCATGTTCGGACCGGGCACCGGCACGTTCCTGGTGCTGGGGCTGACCGCGGTGCTCCACCTCGACCTGGTGACGGCGTCGGCCACCGCGAAGATCGTGAACGTCTGCACGAACGCGGGCGCGCTGGCGATGTTCGCCTACCAGGGCACGGTGCTGTGGCAGCTCGCGGCGATCCTCGCCGCGTTCAACCTGGCGGGGGCGATGATCGGGGCGCGGATGGCGCTGAGCAAGGGCGCGGAGTTCGTCCGCGGGGTGCTGCTGTTCGTGGTCTTCTCGCTGGTCGCGAAGCTCGCCTTCGACCAGTGGGCCTGACCGGCCGGAGCCGACGGCCGGGGCCTGACCGGCCGGCTCAGCGCACCCCGATGAGGTGCGCGAAGGCGACCACGTTGCCCTGGTAGCCGCCGGACTTCTTGTCGAAGCCGCCGCCGCAGGTGATGACGCGGAGTTCGGCGCGGCCGCGGTCGCCGTATACCTTCCGGTCCGGGAAGGCGTCGTTGTCGTACACCTCGACCGCGTCCACGGTGAACACCGCGGTACGGCCGTCCTTCCGCAGCACCTCGACGCGGTGACCCTTCTGGAGCGCGCCGAGCGCGTAGAACACCGCCGGGCCCTGCGCGTTGTCGACGTGCCCGGCCAGGAGCGCGGTGCCCTTCGCGCCCGGCGGGGTGCCGTCGCGGAACCAGCCGGCCAGGTTGGGGTCGGCGGCCGGAGGCACGTCCAGCGTGCCCTGCGCGCCGAGCCCCAGCCGCATCACCGGGGCGTCCACCTCGATCTTGGGGATCCGCAGCCGGACCGGTTCGGACGGCGGCAGCGGGTCCGCGGCCGCGTCGGTGTGGAAGTCGCCGCCCGCGGCGAAGGCCTGCGCGGCGGTGGGGACGGGCGGGGTGACGTCCTCGGAGCCGTTCTGGACCAGCCACAGGCCGACCAGCGCGGCGACCGCTATGCCCCAGCCCTTGCTTCTGTTGCTGCTCACGCTGTCGTCCTCAGGGTCTGGACGGGGTCATGGACAGGGTCATGGACGGGGTCACGGAAGGGGTCGTCGGCGGGCTCGTCGGTGGGGTACGGCCCCGCCCCCGCCGGGCCGTTGCGGGCACGCGGCGGGGGCGGGGCGGGCGGTACGCGGGACGGCCGTTGCCGCCGGTCCCGGCTACCCGTCCTGCGTGCCGCTCGCCCGGCGACGCAGGAGCCAGGCACCGCCCACGACGGCCGCGGCCAGCACCGCCACGCCCGCCGTGACCTGGGCGGTGTCGGGGCCGACGCTGCCCCCGACACCGGTCTTCACATGGCCGCTCGGCTGATGCCCGCCGTGGTGCTTGACCTCGAGGTCGCCGGAGGCCGTCTTGCCGTTGTCGCAGGCCACCGAGATCCCGTAGGTGCCCGGCTTGGTGTGCTCCGGGACGGTGAACTGGCCGACCACGACCTCCTTGTGCGTGCTCGGGTGCAGCTGGAACTCGCCGGCGCCGAGTGAGTTGGCGTCGCCGACGCCGCGTCCCTTGTGGCCGCAGGCGAGCGTGTTGACGGTGACCGTCGTGCCCGGCGAGGCGGTGGCGGGGTTGATCTCCAGCGACTCGACGTCCCCGGCGAGCGCCACGGGTGCGCCGAAGGCGCCGATCGCAACGACCGACAGCGCGGTTGTCGTGAGCAGGCGGGCAGTGGTGCGCATGAGGTCCTCCGGGGCGCGCGACGGTCGGGTGTCCTTGATCCGAGGTAAGGCGCAGCCCGGCGCCCGCGCCTGCTGATGGAGGGTCAGATTACGCCGACGGTGTCGGCGTGTCGGCTTGTCGACCCGGCATCGCCGCAGGTCGGAGGGGGTGTGCTCGTGTTCGTGGCGGCTCTGTCCCGAACGGGTGACAGGGAGCGGGCGGCGCCCTAGTCGAACGGGTCCCAGGGCGCCTGCTCGTACGCCGCCTGCACCCGCGCCATCAGCTCCTCGTCCACCGGGTACGCGACCCGGTCGATCCGGCTCACCGGGGCGATGCCGCGCGAGTTCGTCACCAGACAGGCGCGGAACGACGGCAGGTCCGCCAGCGTCACCGGGCGCGGCACGGACGGCAGCCGGCGCATCAGCAGCGCCATCGTGACGCCGGTCAGATGGGGCGCCGTCGGCCAGATCAGCTGCTCGCCGTCCCAGAACGCCACGTTCGTGATCGCGCCCTCCGCCACCGCCCCGTCCGGTCCGGTCAGCAGGGCCTCGTCGAAGCCCGCGCGGGCCGCCGCCCGCCGGTGGTAGGCCTGCCCGAAGCCGCCCACGTGCTTGAGGTGCGCCGCGGGACGCACGTACGGCACCGACATCAGCAGCTGCGGGGAGGGGTCGTGCACGAACGGCTCGGCCACCGTCACGACGACCGTGTCCTCGAAGCCGTACACCCGCACCGACGCGTCCCGCCGTCCCGCGCCGCGCAGCGCCCCGCTGATCAGCGCGCGCAGACGGGCCGCCTCCAGGCCGGAGCCGAACAGTTCCCGGTGCGCGCCGTCCAGGCGGGCCAGATGCAGCGCCAGACCGCGCGTCCGGCTGTCGCGGACCTGCAGGGCGGTGAAGTGGCCGTACCCGCTCATCAGCGAGGCCGTCGGCGCCGGATCGGGGAGCGGGCGGCCGTCGATCTCGATGTGTACGGGTGCGTTCGTCATGGTTCCACGGTAGGCGGTGCGGGTGATTCCCCCACAGTGTCGGACGGCGCTTGACCTCAAGCAAGGTTGAGGTAACAAGCTCTCCCGCATGGACATCACGACGCCTTCCGCGCAGCTCGCCCCCGCCACCCCTGCCACCGCCCCCGAGCCCCTCAAGCTCGCCCTCGTCATCGGCTCCGACCGGGCCGGGCGCTTCGGGACCGTCATCGCCGACTGGTTCCTCACGCAGGTCGCCGACCGCCCCGACTTCACCGTCGACATCGTCGACGTCGCCGAGCACGACCTGCCGACCGCCTTCTCCCCGAACCCGGACGAGGCCACCCGCGCCGCACTCGCCGAGGTGACGCCCCGGCTCGCCGCCGCCGACGCCTACGTCGTCCTCACCCCCGAGTACAACCACTCCTACCCGGCCGGCCTGAAGAACCTCATCGACCGGCACTTCGGCGAATGGCAGGCCAAGCCGGTCGCCTTCGTCTCCTACGGCGGGATCTCCGGCGGCCTGCGCGCCGTCGAGCACCTGCGGCAGGTCTTCGCCGAACTGCACGCCGTGACCGTCCGCGACACCGTCTCCTTCACGAACGCCTGGACCCAGTTCGACGGGGAGGGGACACACCGGGACCCGGCCGCGGTCGAGGCCGCAGCCAAGTCCCTGCTCGACCAGCTCGCCTGGTGGGGGCGCGCCCTGAAGGACGCCAAGTCCCGGGTCCCGTACACGGGGTGAGGGGAGGAGGCGGCCGCGCGTACGGTGAGGGTCCGTACCCAGTCCCGATCGGAGAGCGCCGTGCCGCCCCTCGCCCTGACCGTGCTCACCACCACCGACAGCGCCGAGAAGGCCGGGGCGCTGGCCCGGGGCGCGGTCGAGGCGCGCCTCGCCGCCTGCGCCCAGGTCTCCGGGCCCGTCACGTCGGTCTATCACTGGAAGCAGGCGGTGGAGACCAGCGAGGAGTGGCAGGTCCTGTTCAAGACCACCGAGGACCGCTACGAGGCCCTGGAGACGCACCTGCTGGCCGCCCACGACTACGAGACGCCGGAGATCGTCGCCACCCCCGTGGTCCGCGGCTCCGCGGCCTATCTGGAGTGGATCGCCGCCGAGACGGTCGCCCGGTGACCGCTGAGCAGCTCCCGTTCTTCGTCTACGGGACCCTGCGCCCCGGCGAGGTCAACCACGACCTGTTCCTGCGCGGACGCGTCACCGCCGAGGAGCCCGCCCGACTGACCGGCGCGCTCCTGTACGACGGCCCCGGCTACCCCTACGCGGCCCACGGCGACGGCCGGGTCGCCGGCGAGCTGGTGACCGCCGCGCCCGGCGCGTACGCCGAACTGCTCGTCGTACTGGACCGCCTGGAGGACTACTTCGGCCCCCGCCACCCGCGCAACCTGTACGAACGGGAGCGGCGCGAGGTGCTGCGGCTGCGGGACGGGGCGACCGTCCCCGCCTGGGTGTACTTCGCCGCCCCTGCCGCGCGGCTCGGGCCGCTCATCGGGGGCGGCGACTGGCTCACGCGTCCCCGGGCTCCCCGGCCCGCTCCAGACGGACCGCGCACACCTTGAACTCCGGCATCCGCGAGACGGGGTCGAGAGCCGGGTTGGTGAGCGTGTTCGCCCGGCCCTCGCCCGGCCAGTGGAACGGCATGAAGACCGTGTCCGGGCGAATGGCCGCGGTGATCCGCGCGGGGGCCACCGACCGGCCGCGCCGCGAGACCACCGCGACCCGCTCGCCGTCGGCCACCCCCAGCCGTGCGGCGAGCCGCGGGTGCAGTTCCACGAAGGAGCCCGGGGCGGCCGCGTTGAGCTCGTCCACCCGGCGGGTCTGCGCCCCGGACTGGTACTGCGAGACCACGCGGCCGGTGGTGAGGACGACCGGGTACTCGGCGTCCGTCTCCTCGGCGGCGGCGCGGTGCACGACCGGCACGAACCGGGCCCGGCCGTCGGGGGTCGCGAAGCGGTCGAGGAACAGGCGCGGGGTGCCGGGGTGTTCCGGCGCGGCGGCGCCGGCCCGCGCGGTCTCGTCGGGGTCCGCGGGGCAGGGCCAGAAGACGCCGTTCTCCTGCTGGATACGGCGGTAGCTGATGCCGGAGTAGTCCGCGGGGCCGCCGGCCGAGGCGCGGCGCAGCTCCTCGAAGACCTCCTCCGGGTCCGTCGGGAAGCCCTTCTCCCAGCCGAGCAGGGAGGCCAGCCCGTTCATCACCTCGAGGTCGCTGCGGACCCCGGCGGGCGGGGTGATCGCCTGCCGGCGCAGCAGCACCCTGCCCTCCAGGTTGGTGGTGGTGCCGGTCTCCTCGGCCCACTGCGTCACCGGCAGGACCACGTCGGCGAGTTCCGCGGTCTCGGACCGGACCACGTCGGCGACCGCGAGGAAGTCCAGCGAACGCAGCCGCTCCTCGATGTGCCCGGCCCGCGGCGCGGAGACCACCGGGTTGGAGCCCATCAGAAGCAGCGAGCGCACATCGCCGCCGAGCGCGTCGAGGAGCTCGTACGCGCTCCGGCCGGGTCCGGGCAGCGACTCGGGCGCGACCCCCCACACGCCGGCGACGTGCGCGCGGGCGGCCGGGTCGTCGAGCTTGCGGTAGCCGGGCAGCTGGTCGGCCTTCTGGCCGTGCTCGCGGCCGCCCTGGCCGTTGCCCTGGCCCGTGAGGCAGCCGTAGCCGGAGTACGGGCGTCCGGCGCGGCCGGTCGCCAGGCACAGGTTGATCCACGCGCCGACGGTGTCCGTGCCCTTGGACTGCTGCTCGGGACCGCGGGCGGTGAGGACCATGCCGGAGGGCGCGTCGCAGAACATGTCGACGACCGCGCGCAGCTGCGGGACCGGTACGCCGGTGATCCGCTCCACGTGCTCGGGCCAGTGCGCCATCGCGCCGGCCCGCGCGGCCTCCCAGCCGTCGGTGCGGGACGCGACGAACTCCTCGTCCACCCGCCCCTCGGCGACGACCAGGTGCAGCAGGCCCAGGGCGAGCGCCAGGTCGGTGCCGGGGCGGGGCGCGAGGTGGAGGTCGGCCTGCTCGGCGGTACGGGTGCGGCGCGGGTCGACGACGATCAGCTTGCCGCCGTTCTCCTTCAGCTCCGTGAGGTAGCGCAGCGCCGGCGGCATGGTCTCGGCCAGGTTGGAGCCGACGAGGATCACACAGCCGGACTTCGGGATGTCGGCGAGCGGGAACGGCAGCCCGCGGTCGAGACCGAAGGCCCTGTTGTGTGCGGCCGCCGCGGACGACATGCAGAAACGGCCGTTGTAGTCGATCTGCGAGGTGCCGAGCACCAGCCGGGCGAACTTGCCCAGCAGGTACGCCTTCTCGTTGGTGAGACCGCCGCCGCCGAAGACCCCCACGGCATCCGGACCGTGATCGGCGCGGGTCCGGCGCAGCCCGTCGGCGACGGCGGCGAGGGCCTCCTCCCAGGTGGCGGGTTCGAGCCGGCCTGTGTCAGGGCATCGGACCAGGGGCTCGGTCAGCCTGACCCGGGAGGAGAGCACGGCCGGGGCGGTGCGGCCCTTGCCGCACAGCGCGCCCCGGTTGACCGGGAAGTCCGTCCGTTCGACCACCTCGACGGGCAGCTCCGGCGCGCCCGTCGGGCGGAGCGACATGCCGCACTGCAGGGCGCAGTAGGGGCAGTGGGTGGCGGCGGTGGTGACGTCGGACATGTCTGTCAGGGTGCGACGGCCGTGTTACGGGCGACGACGCGGCGGATTACGGGCGGGGTGCGAGCTGCTCTGTCCGCGGGGGCGGGGGAGGTGAGGGCTTCGAGGGGCTGCGAGGGGCTGCGAGGGCGCCTCAGCCGGCGGTGGCGGAGGCCAGGGCCTCGGTCACGCCGGGCTCGCGGTCCCCGAGGAAGCGCGGGTCGGGCTCGAGGGCGGCGTCGAGGGCCGCCTTGCCGGCGGCGGCCAGCTCGCGGGCGCCGCCGTAGTACCAGGTCGCGTCGAGCGGCTCGGCGACGCCGACCCCGTACGCGTCGACGCCCGCGGCGTCGCAGAGGGCGACGGCTCGGCGGATGTGGAAGCCCTGGGTGACGAGGACGGCCCGGTCGACGCCGAAGATCTTCTTGGCGCGGACGCAGGAGTCCCAGGTGTCGAAGCCGGCGTAGTCGCTGACGATCCGGCCGTCGGGCACCCCGCGCGCGGTCAGATAGGTGCGCATGGCGTCGGGCTCGTCGTATTCGATCCGGCTGTTGTCGCCGGTCACCAGGACGACCTTGACCTTGCCGGAACGATACAGCTCGGCTGCGGTGTCGAGCCGGTGCGCGAGGTACGGGGTCGGCCGGCCCTTCCACAGGCCGGCGCCGAACACGACGGCGACCTCCCGGGCGGGCACGTCGGCCGTGGTGCGGAGCCGGCCGTCGGCGGTCAGGTGCATCCAGGTCGCCGGGGTGAGAGCGAGGACGGTGCCGAGCATGACGGCCTGCACGGCGCGCCGGCGGCCGCGCCGGGTGCGGGGGGCGCGCCCCAGGGCGGTGCGGAGCCGGTCCCGTACGCCTGACATGCGGTCCCGTACGCCTGACATGCGGAGTCCTCCCGGGGGGTTTGTGTCCGTTCACATGATCAGACGTCGATTCGGGCCGCTCGGTTCGTTTCGGGTCCGTACAGAGCCGTGGCGAGGACGACGCCGAGGAGGCCGCCGGCGAGCTGGGCGGCGACGAAGCCGGGGAGCGAGCCGGGGGCGATCCCGGTGAACGAGTCCGAGAGCGAACGGGCGACGGTGGCGGCGGGGTTCACGAAGGAGCCGGAGGAGGTGAACCAGATCGCCGCCGCGAGATAGCCGCCGACGGCCACCGGGACGAGCGCGGCGCGGTCGATCCGCTGCAGGCCGCGGATGAGCAGGACGAGGCCGGCGGTGGCGACGAGCTCGCCGAGGAGCAGGTGGTTCCCGGAGCGGACCTGGGTGGACCAGACGCCGGGGGCCCGGCCGTACATCGCCTCGGCGAGCAGCGCGCCGGCGACCGCCCCGGCGCACTGGGCGGCTATGTAGGCGGCGGCCTCGCGGGGGCGGGTGGTACGGCGGTTCGACCACCACTCGGAGAGGGTGACGACGGGGTTGAGGTGGGCCCCGGAGACCGGTCCGAACAGGGCGATGAGCAGGGCGAGTCCGATGGCCGAGGCGAGCGAGTTGGCCAGCAGCCGGACGCCCGCGTCGGGGCTGAGCGCGCCGGCCTGGAGGCCGGAGCCGATGACGACGGCGACCAGGGCCGCGGTGCCGACGAACTCGGTGCCGGCCCGGCGGGCCAGCGCGCGGGGTGTGGTCATGGAGGGTCCTTTCCGCGGGGGGAAACGGTGGGGTGTTGTCGCGATGCAGCCGCGATTTTGCCGTGATGCGGAAAAAGTATTCCACGACGTGAAAGGTGGGGAGGGAGGGTGAAGATCTGCCAGGATCGGCGACTGTGAATCGGACGACGAAGACGACGACGAAGACGACGAAGACGACGAACGAGATCGAGCGGGCCGTGCGGAACAACGCGCTCTGGTGCGAGGCGATGTGCCGGGCGCACGGCCGGCCGGGGGTCTTCGGCCCGCGGGCCTGGACCAACGCCCGCCGGACCCCGCTGTACTACCCGGACGCCGTCACGCTGACGGCGGACGCGACGGTCGGTGAGGTGCTGGCCGGGATCGACCGCGGCACGCCGTACGCCTCGGTGAAGGACAGCTACGCGACGCTGGACCTGGAGGCGGAGGGCTTCGTACCGCTGTTCTCGGCCGAGTGGATCCACCGCCCGGCGGAGCGGCCGGCGCCCGCGCCGACGGCCGCGGAGTGGACGGAGGTCCGTACGGCGGAGGGGCTCGCGGCCTGGGAGGCCGCCTGGCGCGGCGACGACGAGGACGCGGCCGGGCTGTTCCGCGCCGAACTGCTCGCCGACCCCACGACGACGGTGCTCGCGGGCCGCGACGCGGCCTCCGGCCGGGTGGTCGCGGGCGCGGTCCTGACCGAGGGCGCGGGCGTCGTGGGCGTCTCGAACCTGTTCGCGACGGACGCGACGGACGGGACGGACGCGACGGGCGAGGCGGGTGTGGCGGAGGCTTGGGCGGGTGCCCTCACGGCCGCCGCGGCGCGGTGGCCCGCGCTGCCGGTGGTCGGCTACGAGCACGGGGACGCACTGACGGCGGCCGTCGCCGCGGGATTCACGGCGACGGCGCCGCTGCGGGTCTGGCTCGCGCCGGCCGCCTGAGTCAGCCCGCCCAGGCGGCGGCCAGACAGGACCTGGTCGCCGCCGCGACGTACACGGCGGCCGTCAGCCACGCGCGGGCGTACGCGGTGGGGTCCGCCGGGACCATCCGGCCGAGGGCGTCGGGGCGGTGGTCGGCGGCCGTGTCGCGCAGCGCCCGGGCGCACTCCGCCCCGGTGCCGAGGCCCACGGCGCGCAGCCGCCGCGGCAGGTCCGCGTCGCCGGCCGCACCGACGGCCCGTCCGCCGGCCACCGCCCGCTCCACGGCCCGCCGCAGCAGCTCCAGTTCCAGGGGGAGGGCGGGTACGGGCGCGGACGGCGTGGCCGGGGGGTCCGCGTCGGCCGAATCGGCCGGATCGCCCGGATCGGCAGGGTCGGGCAGATCGGCGCGATGGATCCGGCGCAGTCCGAGGTCCGCGCGGAGCGGGGCGCCGGTGCGGTCGGTCCACTGCGCCGCGAGGGCGTGCACCCCGCCGGGCCGGCCGGGGACGACCCGGGCGATCAGACGTATACGCAGGCCCGGGTGGGCGGCGAGGAGCCGGAGGTTCTCCGCGTAGGGGAGTTCGGGGCGCTCGTCCGGGGCGTACAGGGCCACCGTCGGGCCGTCCGTCACCGCGAGGCCGGACGAGGTGAGCGTCCCGTCGAGGAACAGCAGCCCCTCGCCGGGGCCTTCGGTGTCCACGGAGGCGAACTGCTCGGCGGGCGGCCGCCTCCAGAGCGCAGCGGCGGGCTCCTCCGACCAGCCGGTCCCCTGCACGGAGACGGACCGTACGCCCGCGCCGCCGCCGACGCGGCCGTCGTGCGACACGGCCGGCGCGGTCATCAGCACCCCGCCCCCGTCCCCCAGCTCCCGCAGTGACAGGGCGCAGCCGCCGGGCACCGGCGCGGCCGCCGCCTGCGGGACGCGCTCCGGCCCGCCCGGCCGGACGTCCGCGAGCGTGTACGGCGTTCCGTCCGGGGCGAGCGCGTACGTGGCGACCCCCGCGTAGCCGGAGGCGGTGACCACGGGCTCGGTGAACAGGCCGGTCAGCCGCAGTTGCCCGGCCTGCCGGTACGCGCGGCGCGCCGTCCCGGCGGCGTCGGCCGGGCGCAGCGCCAGTGTGAACAGCTCGGCCAGGTCCGCCGCCAGCGCGTCCAGCCGGAACCCGGGGTCGTCCGCCCGCGCCTCGGCCACGCGCTGCGCGATCCGCAGCCCCACGGCGGCCGCCCGGTGCAGCCCGGCCACCCGCGCCCCGTGCGCGGCCCGCACCAGCTCGGCCCGCACCACGGCCCCGGTTCCGCCGACCCCGGCCGCCAACACCCGCTCCCCGACCTGCTGCAGGGCACCGAGGGCATGGAGCTGCGCGGGGGAGGGACCGGCGGGGATTCCTTGATCCGGTACGGGCGCGGTGGCGTCCTCCGGCAGGGCCGGCGGGGTGGGCGTCTCGGCCGGCTCCTCGGCGACGGCCGGCTCCTGGTCGGCAGCGAGTGGTGCTGCCGACAGGACGGCGGCGCGGTGGAGGCAGGCGGGGGCCAGGAGGCAGGTGCAGACGGCGGCGTCCGCCGTGGCCACGACGCCGTCCGTCGTCGTCAGGGTCACCGTCGTGTCCTCGGCCGCGAGCACCCGTACGCCCGGGCCGTCCGCCGCCGGCTCCACCGGCCAGGCCGCCGCCTTCGTCACCGTCGCGTCGACGCGCTTGCGCAGCCGCGCGGGCAGCAGGTCCAGCGCGGCCGCCGCGACCTCCGCGGCCACCGGGGGAAGGGCCGTCGTCATCGCCGTTCACCTCCGATCCGCTCGCCGACCCAGCGGGCCAGCTCCAAGGGGCTGAGCGCCGCCACCGGCATCCCCGCCGCCACCAACTGCCCGGCGACGCCCGCCGAGTACCGCGGCCGGCCCTCGTCGTCCAGCGAGGCGCAGCCGATCACATGGCAGCCGGCCTCCGCCAGCGCCCGGACCTCGCCGAGCAGCGGGGCCGTCGGACCGCCCTCCTCGAAGTCGCTGACCAGCACGACCAGCGTCCGCGACGGGACCGTCACCAGGCTCCGTGCGTGCCGCAGGCCCCGCGCGATGTTCGTGCCGCCGCCCACGCGCACCTCGAGCAGCAGGCCCAGCGGGTCCTCCACATGGCCCGACAGGTCCAGGACCTGGGTGGAGAACGCCACGAAGTGGGTGCTCAGCGTGGGCACTCCGGCCAGGACGGCGGCCGTCAGCGCCGACCAGACCGTCGACGCCTCCATCGACCCGGACACGTCCACCACCAGGACCAGCCGCCAGTCCGCCTCCCGCCGGGCGCGGGTCCGGAACACCGGCCGCTCCGGTACGACCGTCACCGCGCCGGTCTCCACGTCGCGCCGCGCGGTCGCCAGGTTGGCCCGCAGCGTGCGCGGCAGGTCCAGCGGGCCGCCGGGGCGACGGGTGGGCCGCGGGTGCGTGAGCCCGGTCAGCGCGGGGCGCAGCCGCCGGGCCAGTACGTCGGTCAACTCCCGTACGAGACGGGCGACGAGCGGCCGCAGCCGCGCCAGCCGGTCCTCGGGGAGCCCGCCCGCGTACGACAGCACCGTGCGCAGCAGCTCGACGGAGGGGCGCGCGGCCCCGGGGTCGAGCTCCAGGGCCGCGTCGAGGCGGCCGGCCTGCGCGGCCGCCGCGAGCACCTCCTCCCGGACGCCCGGCCCGAACAGCGCGGCCAGCTCCTGCGACCAGGCCCGCACGTCCGGGTACGAGGCCTCGTCGCCGCCGCCCGGGCCGTACTCCTCGCTGCGCGCGCCCTCGCCGCGGCCGCCGCCGTACAGCTCGTCGAGCACGGTCGCCACGCGGCCGGCCCGGCCGGTCAGCCCCTGACCCCGGCCGAGCAGCAGCCGCCATCGCTCCCCGGGACTCAGCGCCGCGTCGTGCTGCCCGGCCTGCGGGGCCGCCGCGGCCGGCCGGGCCGTGGTGCGCTTCGGGTCGGGCGGGACCCTCACCGCCTCGGTGGCCACCGACTCCGTCGGGACCTCCGCCGGGATCTCCAACCCCAGTGCCCCCAGCGCCTCCCGGCCCGCCAGGTCGGCGGCCGCAAGCCGGGCCAGGGCCTCCGGGTCGCCCTGCAGCGTGCCCGCCGCCACGCCCGTGCGGTCCTCCACCACCGCCAGGAGGCGGGAGCGGGCGGCGGGGGAGAGGGTGTCGAAGCCGGCGCGCAGGGCCGGGAGGCGGGTCAGGAAGTCACGGTCGGAGAGGGACTCCACCCGCTCAAGGAGCGGGTCCAGCGGGCCGGACGTCTCCAGCAGCGGGCCCGCCGCCAGCAGCACGCCGCTCAGGAACCCGGCCAGGTCCGTGCGGAGTCCGGGCGTCGTCGCGCCGTCCACGCGGGACGCCAGCCGCGTGCCGAACGCCGCCGCGTCCCGCTGCCCGAGCAGCACCCGCGCCGCGCCCGCCGCGCCCTGGACTAGCGGGGCGCCGTCGGCGTCCAGGCGGGCCAGCGCGTCGGCCAGCCGCAGCCCGCCGCGGTCCGCGTCCGTGCGGCAGGCCAGCGCCACCAGCGCCCGCGCGTCGTCCGGATCCGTGGAACCCGCCAGGCCGTCCAGCGCCCGGACGCCCGCCGCGCCCAGCGCCTCGTACGCCGTGTCCAGCTCCGCCTTCGCCCAGCCGGACGGGACGCCCGGCACATGGCCGGCCCGCAGACCGTCCACCAGGGCGAGGCCGTCGAGGAGTTCGGGCAGCGTTCCCGTCGCGGGCAGGACCGTCGCCACCAGCGCCAGCCACTGTTCCGCCGTGTCCGTGAGCCCGCAGCCCGCCGCGTCCCGCAGGGCCTCCAGCGCCTGCGCGGCCGTCGTGCCGCCCGCCCGTTCCTGCGCGGCGCGGCGCCGGCGCAGCACACCCTGCGCGGCCTGCTCCAGGGTGACCCCGTGCAGCCCCGCCAGGTCGAGGGACGCAGCCGTCGCCGGGGTCCAGGCCGCCGTCCACCGCGTCGTCAGCGCCTCCGCGCCGCCCACGCCCGCGACCTCGCCCTGCTCCGCGTACGTCACCCGGCACACCGCGAGCCGCCGCAGGGCCAGTTCGCGGCGCAGGTCCGGCTCGCTGCGGTGCGGGTCGAGCCGGAGCTCGCGGCGGTCCGGGGCGCCGGGGCGGGGCAGCGACAGCTCGGCCAGCAGCGCCTCCACGGCCGGGCCGAGCCCGGACCGCGGGGTGCCCGGCGCGAGCACGCCCTGCCGGTCGCCGACCAGCGTCCGCTCCATCGCGGCCGCCACGACCCGGCCGCGGCCCATCAGCCGGCCCTGGGTGAGCACCGACTGCGCCGCCTCCGCCAGCTCGGCGCGCCCGGCGGCCGGGCGTCCCCGCAGGGCCGCCAGGTCGCGTGCCATCCGCACGACCTCGCGGGCGTCGGCGGGCCCGGCGGGATGACCGGCCTCCCGCACGGCCGCGCAGATCCGCACCGCCGTGCCGACCAACAGCTCGTCCAGCGCCGCGGGTTCGCCCCCGGCGAGATACACCCCGTGCTGCCACTCCGGGTCCCGGATCCCCGCCGGATAGCCGGACCGCTCGTCCAGCAACCGGTACTCGTACGGCACCAGAGACGTCACGACCTCCGTGCCGCCCGGCTCACCGCCGGTGCGCGGCTCCACGTCGGCGCTGTCCGCCCCCGCCGCCAGCGCCGGCGCGTGGAACGCGCCGATCACCGCCGCCGTGCGCCGGCCGCCGTACCCGGCCAGACGGTCGCGCATATGGGCCTCGCGGCGCAGGTCCAGCTCGGGCACCGCCGGCGTGTCCGTGCGCAACGCCCAGCCCACCGCCAGCGCCGCGCGGCGCAGGGTCTGAGGGGGCGCGCCGGGCGCGGCGGACTCGACCAGGTGGTCCCAGAGGTCCTCGCGCCCGCCGGCCCGCGCCCTCAGGGCCTCGGCCAGGCCCAGTCGGCGGCCGTCCGTGCCGCGCTCCCCGGTCCGCGCGGCCAGCGGGAGGTCGAAGGGGACCACCTCCACACCCGCCTCCCGCGCCCAGCGGATCGCCGCCAGCTCCGGGGAGAACTCCGCGAACGGCAGGAACACCAGCCCGCCGTCCGCCCCGTTCCCCGCAAGGGCCACCGGCGGCACCGTCCCCGGGGACGCCAGATACGGGAGCCACGGCGCGAACTCCTCCGGCAGCTCCACCAGCAGGACCTCCGGCGCGGCCGCCGCCAGCAGCGCCGGCATCGCCGCGGCCAGCGCGGGGGAGTGGTGCCGTACGCCGATCAGGTACGGCTCACGGCAGCCCGCCAGCCGGTCGACGGCCGCCCCGGGGAGTTCAGGCGAGTTCATCGCGCAGGTCCCACAGCGTGCGCCACAGCGCCGCGCCGCTCTCGGCGCGCCGGCGGACCGGGCCGTCCCAGTAGCCGAGCAGGCGGGCGTGGTCCGCCGGGTCGTCCTTGTGGACGGTGCCGAGCAGATGGCCCGGCAGCGTGCGCAGCACGTCCCGGCCGTCGCCCAGGTACGCCGTGCTCAGGCCCATCGACGCGGCCACCTGCACCGCCTCCGCCGTCGACATCACCGTCGACGGCCGCTCGACGTCCCAGCCCTCCGCGCTCCGCCCGGTCCGCAGGTCCCGGAACGCGGTCACCAGCGCCTCCAGGACCGCCTCGTCCACCGCGAACTCCGCCCCGCCCCGGGCCAGCGCCGCCGTCGCCTGCCGGCGCACCAGCGCGGTCTCCTCGGCCAGGTCCCCGATGGGGCCCACCGTCTCGAAGTTGAAGCGCCGCTTCAGGGCGGCGGACATCTCCGAGACGCCCCGGTCCCGCAGGTTCGCCGTGGCGATCAGGGTGAAACCGGGGGACGCGTGGACCGTGCCGTCCCCCGACCCGTCCCCGTCCCCCGACCCGTCCCCGCCGGCCAGCTCCGGCACCGCCAGGCGGCGCTCCGACAGCAGCGACACCAGGGCGTCCTGGACCTCCGGCAGACACCGGGTGATCTCCTCGACCCGGGCCACCGCGCCCCGCGTCATCGCCGTCAGCACCGGCGACGGCACCAGCGCCTCCCGGCTCGGTCCCTTGGCGAGCAGCATCGCGTAGTTCCAGCCGTAGCGGAGCTGGTCCTCCGTCGTTCCGGCCGTGCCCTGCACGGTGAGCGTGCTGCTGCCGCAGACCGCCGCCGCCAGCAGCTCCGACAGCATCGACTTGGCCGTGCCGGGCTCGCCCACGAGCAGCAGCCCGCGCTCCCCGGCCAGCGTCACCACACAGCGCTCCACCAGCGACCGCTCGCCGACGAACTTCCGGGTCACCGCCATCCGCCGGCCGTCGGGGGCGGCCAGCTCCTCGTCGCCCGAGCCGCAGACGAACAGCACCACCGCGCGCGGCGTCAGCCGCCACGCCGGCGGCCGCGGCCCGTCGTCGTACGCGGCGAGGAACTCCAGCTCCGCCGCGTACCGGTCCTCGGCCAGCGCCACCTGCCGCGCGCCCCCGCCGTACTCGCTCATCGCCTGCCTCCCCGGCCCTCGAACTCCACGTAACCCGGCACGTCGCCGTCCACGATCCGCTGCCACGCCGCCGCGAACTGCGCCGCCACCGGCCGGTCCGGCACGACGAACGCGTACCCCTCGCGCGGCAGCAGCGGCAGCTTCCAGGTCTCCATCGGCAGCTGCGGGGACTTCGCCTCCTGCCAGCCGCCGGGCAGGAAGAGCGACCGGCCCGCACGGGCCCGCTTCGCCTCCACCACCAGCTCGGTCGCGGCCAGTTCGGTGCGCGCCTTCTTCAGCCGGGCCGGCTTCCAGCCGGTCCATTCGGCCTGCTTGCGGTCCGTCGGGTCGGGCAGCGCAAGGAGCATCAGGTACAGCGCCGCCGCGTCCTGCGACAGGCCGAACCGGGCCGCGGCCTCCGCGACCAGCTCCGGCACGCTGTGCACCGGATGCTGCGCCGCGCCGGCCGGGCCGTCGGCCGTCACCAGCGCCTCGAACTCCGCGGAGAACAGGGCCTTCAGCGCCTCCAGCCGGCCCAGGGACCGGCAGGTGGCCTCCAGGAGCTTCATCGTCGGGTGGAGGGCCAGGTCGCCGCCGCTGAGCGCGGCCGGGCGCACCCAGACCTCCTCGGCCGCCGCGTGGTACTGCATCGGGCACAGCACCAGCCCGTCGGCGATCTCGATCACGCCGTCCGCGTCCGTGCCGCCCTGCGCGGGCAGCCCGCAATGCTCCCGCAGCCGCGCCGCGGCCGAGCTGCCGTCGGGGGCCCAGTCGAGCTGGAGGTCAAGGAGCAGCCCGGGGTCGGACAGCCGCTCCCGCAGCATCCTCAGCGTCACCGGCAGCACCGCGCGCAGCGGGTCGCCGAACGGCAGCCGGTACGCCAGCCAGGTCAGCGCCTTCACGTACGTGTACAGCTGGATGCCGGTGAACAGCTTCGCCGGCTCGGCCGGCTGCAGCCGCTGCTCCACCATGCGCTGCGTCGTCCGGCCGGTCAGCTCCGGCTGGGCCTCCGGGTTGACCGCGATCTCGGCCATCCGGCTCGGGGCCAGCTCCGCGTTCGCCCGCGCCATCAGCTCCGGCGGCGGCACCCGGCGCAGGCCGCGTACCGCGACCCAGTGCGCCACGGCCGCCGTCACGTCGAAACCGCGCTCCCACACGGCCGCCGCGTCCTCGGCCGCGAGCGGCAGCAACAGGCCCGCGTACGCGCGCCGTTCGGCTACCGGCAGCTCCTTCACGAGCTCCCGCGCGGCCTCCGCCTCGGCGACCTTCGCGCCCATCGTCGCCAGGATCTCGGCGGGCAGCAGCCCCTCGCGGCCCCAGCCGACCAGACCCGGCAGCCCGAGCAGCACCAGCGCCGCGCCCGGCTGCGACACGCCCGCGGCCTCGGCGAACTCCGCGGTCCGCTCCGGCCGGTACGGCGCCGGCCCGCGCTCCTTCAGCAGCCGCAGCGTCTCGCGCAGCGCCGGGGCGCGCAGCGGGTCGTCCGGCGCGCCGAGCACCTGCGACTCCGTCTCGACGAAGCCCTCCCAGGCCCCGAAGCGGCGCTCCGGGTCGTACTCGACGCCGGTCCACCACGCGTAGCCGTCGTCGAGGCGGCAGCGCCCGATGAGCAGCAGCGCCCGCCGGCCGTCCCGGTGCACCTCGCCCAGATGCTCCTGGCCGCCGGTGGCGTTCCCGTCGTCCCAGGGCGAGCGCAGTTCGACGATCCGCAGCCGGCCGCGCGGGTCGGCCAGGACGGCGTCGCCGTCCGCCGCCACGTCCAGCAGCGCGCCCGCGAACTCGGCCAACGCGTCCCGGTCCTGTTGCCCGGTCAGCGGCGACAGGGCCCGCACCACCACGCTCGCGACGCCGACGCCGACGAACGACTGCCAGGGCACACGGGTCTCACGGACCGCCCGGTCCGGGTCGGAGGAGGACGCCGGAGGCGCCGATGACGCCGCCTCTTCCGCTCCCTCGTCCGTGGCCAGGACCTCCGCGAGCCGGCGCACGTTCGCCACCGTGGCGTCCGCGTCCGGGCCGTGCGGCAGCCAGGCGTTCCCGTACAGGCCGTCGTCCAGACCGGTGAGCGCCGACATCAGCCGCCCGTCCAGGGCATGCAGGGTCCGCGCCCGGACCACCTGCTTCGCCTTCCCCGGCTCGCGGCCCTCTGCCGCCCGCTCGGCCAGCTTCGCCAGCCGCTCCGCGCACTTCGCCGCGAACTCCACGATCCCGGCCACGCCCGCGACCAGGCCCGGGTGCGTCAGCTCCGGCAGCACCCGCGCCACGGCGTCGCCCGGCGCTGCGCCGTCCGCGACCGCGTCGAGCAGCGCCCGCGCGTCCGCCGCGGTGACCGCGCGCAGCCGCGCCGAGCCGGCCTCGTCCCGGGGCCGCAGCGCGTGCCAGTACGCCAGCGGCGGCACCAGTGCCGTGCCCGCCGCGTAGCGTCCGCCCCGGTCGCCCAGGTCGTGCTTGGACAGCCGCACGCCGTCCGCGTCGTACAGCTCGACGTACCGGTCGAACCGCGCCGACTCGCGCGGGTGCAGCACCGCGCCGCCGGGCAGCCGCAGCGGCGGCAGCGGGACGCCCAGCGTCTGGTACGGCGACACCGCCCCGGGGTCCGCCGGCACCGCGGGGCCGGTCGTGCCGTCCACCGAACAGGCCTTCATCGTCCCGGACTTCGGGTCCAGGCGGACCCACCAGCCGAGCAGTCCGTCCTTGCTGCCGAACGGCGAGGACTCCGTGCCCGGCGCCGCCGGCAGCAGCCGGCAGGCCCGCGACACCAGCCGCTGCCCGGCCGCGCCCTCCAGGGCCGCGTCGAAGAAGCCGGGCGCGGCCGCCCGGCCGCGGCGCGCGGCGGCCGGGTCGTACTCCCACCACCGGTCCTCGTGCAGCACCCACACCGAGATGCCGTCCGAGGCCGTCGCGCGGTGCTCGGCCGCGAACGAGGTGTCCCCGGGACGCACCGGCCGGCCGCCGAAGCAGCGGCTGCCGTCCGGCAGCGCCAGCGACGGAAGGTGCGCGTGGTCCCAGGTGTCGCGCAGGTCCCCGGTCGGCTTGAACACGTCCGCGGGCCGGCCCGACCACACCGCGCGGCGGGCGTCGCCGTGACCGGAGGCGACCAGCCACTGGCCGGCGACATGACGGACCGTCGGCTCGTCCCACCGGTTCTGCTGCTTCGCCGGCAGGGACAGCGTGCGCCGCTCCAGCACCTCCTCCGGGCCGACGAGCACCACCTCCATGCCGAGCCGGACCGTCAGCGCCGGGTAGGCGTCCGCGAGCCGGTACCAGAGCTCGCCGTGGCCGCGCCGCCCGCCGGGGGCCTTGGGGTCGACCTCGCCCAGGGACGCCAGCCCCTTCTCCAGGGCCGGCCAGCCCAGCTCGTCGAGGACGCCCGCGCGCAGCGTGCGCTCGAGCGCCGTCGCCGGCGAGTACGCCGTGATCCGGTCCACCGCTTCCGGGGCCGCGGCCAGCACCGCCGGCGAGGAGAACCGCGAGAGCCGGGTCAACTGCTCGTTCAGCTCCGGCAGTCCGACCGGCCGCTCCAGGTCGTCCGCCCGGTCGGCCACCCAGCCCGCGAGCACGAGGCGCAGCGCCGGATGCTCCACGACCTCCAGGAGCCGGGCCGAGCCGCCGTTCGAACCGGCCACGTTCTCGACCGCGGCCCGCAGCTGCGGCGCGAACCGCTCGTCGGCGGCGAGCGCCGCCAGGTCCCGGCGGCCCGGCCGCTCGTCGCGCATCCAGGACTCCAGGCCGAACCGCGCGGAGTCGCCCTCAGGCGCGGCGACCGGCACGCCCAGCGCCAGACACAGGTCCAGCACGTCGATGTCGACCCCGCTCCGCCGGCCCCGCCCGGAGAGCAGCCGCACCGGCGTCCCGTCCGCGATCAGCCGCGCCGCCAGCCGCTCCACCAGAGTCAGTTCGGCCTCGATCCGGCCGCCGCGGCCGCCCCAGCCGCGCCGCCGGTGCTCCGTCCAGGCGGCCAGCCACTCGGCGGCCGGGACCGTGCCGTCCAGGAGCAGCTCCGTCGCCCCGCAGGCGTCGAGCAGCTCCAGCCAGGAGGTGTCGAACCCCTCCGTGTCGTCCCCGGCCACGGCCGGCAGCAGCGTCACGAGCCGGCGGCGCACCGCCGGATCCCCGGCCGCGAGGTCCCGCAGCGCGGGCAGCGCCGACTTCCAGAAACCGGGCGCCGCACGGTTCATCGCCCCGGTGGGCAGGATCCCGGCGAGCAGCGCGCACTCCTCGGCGCGCGCGTCCAGCCGCGCCGCCTTCGCGAGCCGCCGCAGGTCCTCCAGCATCCCCGCGTACGGGGCGAGGCCCGCCGCGCAGCGCTCCAGGGACAGCGTGCGGAAGTTCTCGTACGCCTCGGGCGCCGGCAGCCGGGCCGCCAGGGTCTTGGCGTGGTCCCGCAGCGACTTCGCGGTCAGCGCGCCCGCCCCGGCGAACTCCAGGAACACCTCGCGGACCCGCTCCTCGTCCACGGCGAGGGCGTGCCGCTGCTCGGCGGCGCGGGCCTTGCCGAAGAACACCGCGGCCTGCTGCTTCGCGTCGGCCGCCAGGTACAGCCGGGCGACCTGCTCGAAGTACGTGGGCAGGAACTGCGGCACCGAGCGGTCCAGGCGGACGCCGAGCTCCTCGAAGCCCTCCTTCGCGAGCCCCGGCTTCGTCGCGACCAGCCGGGCGAGCCGCTCCATCTCCTTCACCACGGCCAGCGCGTGGTGCCCGTTCGCCGGGTCGTGGACCAGAGCCCACGCCGGGAAGCCGAGCGACTGCCGGCGCACCCGGCCCACCGGCTCCGCCGCGTCCCCGGCCGTGAAGCCCAGGTACTCCAGCGCCAGGTCCTCCGCCGCAGCGATCGTCTCCGGCACCAGCCGCACCACCGGCCGGTCCTCCAGCGCGGGATGCGCGTACGCGCGCGCGGTCAGCACGTCCGTACCGTCCCCGCCGGCGCCCGCCGGCAGCACCGCCCCCGCCTGCAGCAGTCCTTCGTCCCGCACGCTCATCGCGCGTCCCCCTCCTCGTCCACGACCCGGCCCGCGTACACCAGCGCGGCCATCCGCTCGCCCTCCGACCAGGCGACCGGCCCCACCTCGGCCGGCGGCAGCCGCCGCCCCGCCCGGTCCCGCCACTCCAGGGAGCCCGTCCAGGTCTCCGCGTCCGGGTAGTCCTCACCGAGCCAGTACGCCGCCTCCAGGGCGCGGCCGTCCTCCACCAGCGGACACACCGCGTGACCGCCGCGGACCCGGTAGCCGAACGAGGTCGCCCGCGCCGTGGCGTGCCGCAACTGCTCGAACCTGCCGCCCGCGTACGCCTCCACGGCGTCCCCCGCAGCGGCGTCCCCCGCGGCGGCCTCGCCGTCCCGCGCCCCGGGCCGCCGCCACACCTCGCGGAACAGCTGCTGCGCTCCCTGCTCCACACCGAGCTCGGCCGCGAACTCCCGCAGCTCGTCCAGCTCGTCGAGGAGCACCGGATGCGGTATCAGCACCGACTCCACGCCCTGCGCCGCGCCCAGCCGCACCGAGTCGCCGTCGAGGTCCACCACACCGAGCCCCCGCTCCGGGTCGGCGTCCCGCAGGAACCCGGCCCGGGCCACGTCCGCCGCGCCGTCCGCGCCCACCGGCGCGACCACCAGGTCCGTCAGCGCGGCCCGCCACGCCGGGTCCGGCCACACCCGGGCCAGCAGGGCCACCGGCACCGGCAGGGAGCGCACCAGCCACGCGTCGACCTGCTCGCGGCACTCCCGCTCGTGCCGCTCCAGCCACTCGGCGAGCTGCCGCAGCCGTACGACCTCCGGGTCGTCCTTCAACTTCGCCGGCACCTGCTTGAGCGTGCGCCCCTGCGCGTTCCGGCAGAGCACCCGCGTGCCCTCCAGCGTCACGGCGTAGCCGCCGCTCCCCGTCTCGATCCAGCCCATGGCGAGACCGCCTCCCCGACCTTCCGGTTCCGATGGCGATCACAGTAGGTGACCGGACTGACAGCGCCCCGCCGGGCCCGGTGAGCCTGTGGAAAACACTCGTGACGCCCACGCAACGGGCAGGCAACGTGCCGCGGTCAGGATCGGTCCATGACGGATCCGGACATCACCCTCGCCGGCACGGCCCAGCTGCTCGGCCGGATCACCGACGAGCTCGGGACCGGGCTGCGCCGCGTCCGGCCCGGCGGGCCGCGCCGGGCCGCGCGACCCCCCGCCCTCGTGGCCGTGGCCCACGGCAGCCGCGACCCCCGCGCGCTGCCGGAGGTGCAGGCCCTGCTCGACCGGGTCCGCGAGATCCGCCCCGGGCTCGACGTCCGCCTCGGCCACATCGAACTGAACGCCCCGCTGCTCTCCGACACGCTCGCGGACCTCGCCCCGGGCGGCGAGGCGGTCCTCGTGCCGCTGCTCTTCGGCCGCGGGTACCACGTGACCCACGACCTGCCCGCCGCCGCGGCCGCCGCGCCCGCGGTCCGCACCCGCGTCGCCGATCCGCTCGGCGCCCACCCCCTGCTGATCGAGGCCCTGTACGGACGCCTCGTCGACGCCGGCTGGACCGCGGAGCACAGCGCCGCCCGCGACACCGCCGTCGTCCTCGCCTCCGCCGGCTCCCGCGCTCCCGAGTCCGCCGCCGACACCCGCCGCACCGCCGCCCTGCTCCGCGAACGCCTCGGCGGCGTGCCCGTCGTCGCCGCGTACGCCTCCGCCGCCGCGCCCACCGTCCCCGACGCGGTCCGGGCCCTGGCCGCCCGCGGCCGGCACCGGATCGCCGTCGCCTCCCTGTTCACCGCCCCCGGCCTGTTCGCCGCCCGCAGCGCCGCCGAGGCCCCCTGGCTCGCCGCCGCCCCGCTCGGCCCGCACCCCGCCCTGGCCCGCCTGGTCCTGCACCGGTACGACCGCGCACTGCGCCACGACCGTGCACCGCGCCACGATCGTGCCTCCGGCCTCGCCGGCCTCGCCGCTCCCAGGCGGGAACTCGCCACCACCTGACCCCTTCTGTCGGTCCCGCCGGTTACCTTCGGGGCTATGGACGGCAACACGGACACCCCCGGCTACGACGAGGCGGCCATCGAGCGCTGGGACGCCGAGCCCGACAAACGCCCCGGGCGGACGGCCTTCCAGCGCGACCGGGCGCGGGTGCTGCACTCCGCCGCGCTGCGCCGGCTCGCCGGCAAGACCCAGGTCGTCACCCCCGGCACGCGCAGCCACGCCTGGGACGCCAGCCCGCGCACCCGCCTCACCCACTCCCTCGAATGCGCCCAGGTCGGCCGCGAGCTCGGCGCCGCGCTCGGCTGCGACCCCGATCTCGTCGAGGCCGCCTGCCTCTCCCACGACATGGGCCACCCGCCCTTCGGGCACAACGGCGAGCAGGCGCTCAACGACTTCGCCAAGGACTGCGGCGGCTTCGAGGGCAACGCCCAGTCCCTGCGGCTGCTCACCCGCATCGAGCCCAAGCGCTTCCTCGCCGACCCCGTGACCGGCGAGCCGGTCAGCGTCGGCCTCAACCTCACCCGCGCCTCGCTCGACGCCGCCACCAAGTACCCCTGGCCGCGTGCCGGTCACCCCACCGACCCGGGCTCGCCCAAGTTCGGCGTCTACGAGGACGACCTGCCGGTCTTCGAGTGGATCCGCCGCGGCGCGCCCGAGCACCGCAAGTGCTTCGAGGCCCAGGTCATGGACTGGGCCGACGACGTCGCGTACTCGGTGCACGACTTCGAGGACGGGCTGCACGCCGGGCACATCGACCCCAACCTGCTCTACTCCGAGCCCGAGCGAACCGACATCTGGCGGGTCGCCATCGGGCGGTACGTCCCCGAGGACACCGACCCGCAGGAGCTCGCCGACGCCCTCGACCGGCTGATCGAACAGGACTGGTGGCCGCACGGATACGACGGCTCGGCCGTCGCCCAGGCCCGGCTCAAGGACGCCACCAGCCAGCTCATCGGCCGGTTGTGCCTGGCCGCCGAGGGCGCCACCCGCACCGCGTGGGGGTCGGGCCGGCTCACCCGGTACGCCGCCGAGCTCGTCGTCCCCCGCGAGGCCCGCAACGAATGCGCCGTCCTCAAGGCGGTTGCGGACCGTTACGTCATGCAGCGCGCCGAACAGGAGGCCCTGCGCGCCGACCAGCGGATCGTGCTCGCCGAACTGGCCGAGGCGCTCACCGGCCGCGCCCCGCACGGCCTGGAACCGCAGTTCCACGCGCTGTACGCGGCCGCCCCCGACGACCGCTCCCGCAAACGGGTGATCGTCGATCAGATCGCCTCGCTCACCGACGCATCAGCCCGCGCCCTGCACGAACGCCTCACCGCCCGCCCTGCCTGACGCCCGGCCTGACCGCGTCGTCCGCCGCGGAGGGCCCGGCTCCGCCAAGCCCCGGCCACGGCCCTCTTCCGCCATCACGCTCCGTGCGGGACGCTCCCTGGGAGCGCCGGGGCGGCACGGCCCGTCCCCACGCCGGGAGGCGTAGCGTGGGAAGCGGTCGCAACGAGGAGGCATCAAGTGGTCGACGCAGATCTGAACTTCGTCATCGTCGGCGGGGGCCTGGCCGGGGCGAAGGCGGCGGAGACGCTCCGCGCCGAGGGCTTCAACGGCCGGGTGATCCTGATCGGGGACGAGCGCGACCACCCCTACGAACGCCCGCCCCTCTCCAAGGGCTACCTCCTCGGCAAGGAGGAGCGGGACAGCGTCTTCGTCCACGAGCCCTCCTGGTACGCGCAGAACGACGTCGAGCTGCACCTCGGCCAGTCCGTCGTCGCCATCGACCGCGACGCCCGCACCGTGCGCCTCGGCGACGGCACCGTCATCCGCTACGACAAGCTGCTGCTCGCCACCGGCGCCGAGCCGCGCCGCCTCGACCTCCCCGGCACCGAGCTGGCCGGAGTGCACCACCTGCGCCGGCTCGCCCACTCCGACCGGCTCAAGCAGGTCCTCACCACCCTCGGGCGGGACAACGGCCACCTGGTGATCGCCGGCGCCGGCTGGATCGGCCTGGAGGTCGCCGCCGCCGCCCGCACCTACGGCGCCGAGGTCACCGTCGTCGAGTCCGAGCCCGCCCCGCTGAACCGCGTGCTCGGCCCCGAGCTCGGCCAGCTCTTCGCCGATCTGCACACCGAGCACGGCGTCCGGTTCCACTTCGGGGCCCGGCTCACCGAGATCGTCGGCCAGGACGGCATGGTCCTCGCGGTCCGCACCGACGACGGCGAGGAGCACCCCGCCCACGCCGTGCTCGCCGCGATCGGCGCCGCCCCGCGCACCGCGCTCGCCGAGAACGCCGGCCTCGCCCTGGTCGACCGGGCCGACGGCGGCGGCATCGCCGTCGACGCGAGCCTGCGCACCTCCGACCCGGACGTCTTCGCCGCCGGCGACGTGGCCGCCGCGCAGAACCCGCTGCTGCACACCCGGATCCGCGTCGAGCACTGGGCCAACGCGCTCAACGGCGGCCCGGCCGCCGCCCGGGCCATGCTCGGCCGCAGCGTCTCGTACGACCGGGTGCCGTACTTCTTCTCCGACCAGTACGACCTCGGCATGGAGTACTCGGGCTGGGCGCCGCCCGGCTCGTACGACCAGGTCGTGGCGCGCGGCGACGTCGGGAAGCGGGAGTTCATCGCGTTCTGGCTGAACGAGGGCCGGGTCGTCGCGGGCATGAACGTGAATGTGTGGGACGTCACAGAGGACATCCAGAAACTCATCCGTTCCGGCGCGACCGTGGACCCGGACGCCCTGGCGGACCCGTCCGTGCCGCTCGACAGCCTGGTCTGACCGCCGTCCGGCAGCCGCAGGCTCCACAACCCGGGGGGAGACCCCCGGACCCCCGATAGAATCTGTGCGTGGCAGGCAGGATCAACGATGACGACGTGAAGGCGGTACGGGACGCGGTCCCGATCGACGCCGTCGTGTCCGAGTACCTCCAGCTCCGCAACGCCGGCGGCGGCAACCTGAAGGGCCTGTGCCCCTTCCACGACGAGAAGTCCCCGTCCTTCCAGGTCAGCCCGAGCAAGGGACTCTTCCACTGCTTCGGCTGCCAGGAGGGCGGCGACACGATCGCCTTCGTGATGAAGATCGACCACCTCTCCTTCTCGGAGACGGTCGAGCGGCTCGCCGCCAAGGCGGGCATCACCCTGCGCTACGAGGAGGGCGGCTACAACCCCGGCCACCAGCGCGGCGAGCGGATCCGGCTGATCGAGGCGCACAAGGCCGCCGCCCAGTACTACGTGGACCAACTCGGCTCGGCCGAGGCCGAGATCGGCCGCCGGTTCCTCGCCGAGCGCGGCTTCGACCAGGCCGCCGCCGCGCACTTCGGCGTCGGCTACAGCCCGGCCGGCTGGGACCACCTCACCCGCTTCCTGCGCGGCAAGGGCTTCTCCGACAAGGAACTGCTCCTCTCCGGACTCTCCCAGGACGGCCGCCGCGGCCCCATCGACCGCTTCCGCGGCCGGCTGATGTGGCCGATCAAGGACGTCGGCGGCGAGGTCGTCGGCTTCGGCGCGCGCAAGCTGCGCGACGACGACAACGGGCCCAAGTACCTCAACACGCCCGAGACGCCGGTCTACAAGAAGTCCCAGGTCCTCTACGGCGTCGACCTGGCGAAGAAGGAGATCGCGAAGACCAGCCGGGCCGTCGTCGTCGAGGGCTACACCGACGTCATGGCCTGCCACCTGGCCGGCGTCACCACCGCCATCGCCACCTGCGGCACCGCCTTCGGTGGCGACCACATCAAGATCCTGCGCCGGCTCCTGATGGACAACGGCTCGGCCCGCGTGATCTTCACCTTCGACGGCGACGCGGCCGGCCAGAAGGCCGCCCTGCGGGCCTTCGAGGACGACCAGAAGTTCGCCGCCGAGACCTACATCGCCATCGCCCCGGACGGCATGGACCCCTGCGAGCTGCGCCTCGCCAAGGGCGACGAGGCCGTCGCCGACCTGGTCGAGCCGCGCACCCCGCTGTTCGAGTTCGCGCTGCGGCAGATCGTGAACCGGTACGACCTGGAGACCCCGGCCGGCCGCGCCGCCGCGCTCGACGAGGCCGCCCCGGTCGTCGCCCGGATCAAGAACATCGCCTCGCAGCACGAGGTCGCCGTGCAGCTCGCCGGGCTCCTCGGCATCCTCGACACCCAGTTCGTCGTCAAGCGGGTCGCCCAGATCGCCCGCTGGCAGCGCGACCGCGGCGGCAAGGGCCCGTCGCCCGCGCCGAACCGGCAGCAGGCCCCGTCGATCCAGGCGCCCGTCGCCCCCTCCGGGCCCGCGCTCAACCTCCGCAGCCCCGCCCACCGCACCGAGCGCGAACTGCTCAAACTGGCGCTGCAGCGGCCCGAGCTGGTCTCGCCGGCGTTCGACGCGTACGGGATCGACGAGTTCACCGCGCCGCCCTACGCGGCCGTGCGCCAGTGCATCCAGGACGCCGGCGGCGCGACCGACGCCCCCGCCGACTACCTGGACGTCGTCCAGCAGTCGGCCCCCGACGACACGGTCCGGGCACTGGTCCGCGAGCTGGCCGTCGAAACCGTCTTCGCGAAGAGCGTCGACGAGGTGTACGCCGGAGACCAGCTGGTCACCGTCCGGCTGCGGGCGGTCGACCGCCGGCTGCGCGACGTCCAGGGCACCCTGGCCCGGCTCGGCGCGCACGGCGCGCCCGAGCAGGTCGCCGCGGTGCAGAACGAGCTCTGGGTGCTCACCCAGTACGCCCAGTCGCTGCGCACCCATGGAGCGGCGGCGCTCTGACGGGCGGTAGCGCCCCCGTCACGTACCGGATTCAAAAAGTCACCGCACGCCCCTCGTGGCGGCGATGTGTCGTACCCCACACTGGATCCGGTGCCTGAGCCCTCGGAGCCCTGGAGGTCGCCCCCGTGCAGACCGAGACCCTCACCCCGGCGGACGCCGTGCCCGAGCAGCGCAGAGCGCCGCAGCCGGAGGAGCCGGCGCCCGAGGAGCTCGTGGAGGAGACCCCCGAGCCGGCGCCGCGGCGTCCCGAGCTCGGCGGGAGCGGACCCACCGGCGACCTGTTCCGGCAGTACCTGCGCGAGATAGGCCGGATCCCGCTGCTCACCGCGGAGGAGGAGGTCGACCTGGCCCGCCGGGTCGAGGCCGGGCTGTTCGCCGAGGAGAAGCTGACCCGCACCCCCGATCTGGACTCCCGCCTGGCGCACGACCTGGACCGGCTGGTCGTCATGGGCCGGATGGCGAAACGCCGGCTGATCGAGGCGAACCTGCGCCTGGTGGTCTCGGTCGCCAAACGGTACGTGGGCCGCGGTCTGACCATGCTCGACCTGGTCCAGGAGGGCAATCTGGGCCTCATCCGGGCGGTGGAGAAGTTCGACTACGCCCGCGGCTACAAGTTCTCCACGTACGCGACGTGGTGGATCCGGCAGGCGATGTCCCGGGCCCTCGCCGACCAGGCCCGCACCATCCGCGTCCCGGTGCACGTGGTGGAGCTGATCAACCGGGTGGTCCGGGTGCAGCGCCGGATGCTGCAGGAACGCGGCTACGAGCCCACGCCCGAAGAGGTCGCCGCCCAGCTGGACCTGGTGCCGGAGCGGGTGAGCGAGGTGCTGCGGCTGGCGCAGGAGCCGGTGTCGCTGCACGCGCCGGTGGGCGAGGAGGATGACGTCGCTCTCGGCGACCTCATCGAGGACGGCGACGCCGCGTCCCCCGTGGAGTCCGCCGCCTTCCTGCTGCTGCGGGAACACCTGGACGCGGTGCTCTCGACGCTCGGCGAGCGGGAGCGCAAGGTCGTCCAGCTGCGTTACGGGCTCGACGACGGGCGGCCCCGCACCCTGGAGGAGATCGGACGGCTCTTCGGCGTGACGCGCGAGCGCATCCGCCAGATCGAGTCCAAGACCCTCAGCAAGCTGCGGGACCACGCCTTCGCCGACCAGCTGCGCGGCTACCTCGACTGAGGCGGTCCGCTCCCCGTCAGGCGTCCGGCCCGGACGCCCCCTCCTGCCGCTTCTTGATCGCGGCGTCGAAGGCGACACCGATGGCGGTGCCGCCGGCGAGACCCAGGGAGATGCCCAGGCCCAGGTTGTCGCTCAGCTGCCCGAGGCTGATGCCCAGACAGAGCCCGATCGGCATCCACAGCGCCAAGCCCTGCCCCGGCTTGGCCGCCTTGTTCTTCTCCGTGTCGTCCGCCATCGCGTCCGATTCCCCCTTCGTGGTCGTGCGTGGTGCGTCAGTCGTGGTGCGTCAGTCGACCTCGGCGACCGCCTGCGCGAACTGGGCGGCGTACAGGCGCGCGTACGCGCCTCCGGCCGCCAGCAGCTCGCTGTGCGTCCCCTGTTCGACGATCGCTCCATTCTCCATCACCAAGATCACGTCGGCGTCGCGGATCGTCGACAGCCGGTGCGCGATCACGAAGGACGTGCGGCCGTGCGCCAGACGGGCCATCGCCTTCTGGATCAGCACCTCGGTGCGGGTGTCGACGGAGCTGGTCGCCTCGTCGAGGACCAGGATCACCGGGTCGGACAGGAACGCCCGCGCGATGGTGATCAGCTGCTTCTCGCCGGCGCTGACGCCCGTTCCCTCGTCGTCGAGGACGGTGTCGTACCCGTCCGGCAGCGTCCGGACGAACCGGTCCACATGCGCCGCGCGGGCCGCCTCCTCGATCTCCGCCCGGCTCACCCGGCGCGAGGCGCCGTACGCGATGTTCTCGGCGATGGTGCCGCCGAACAGCCAGGTGTCCTGGAGCACCATGCCGATCCCGGACCGCAGGTCCTCCCGCGACATGGCCGTCACGTCCACCCCGTCCAGGGTGATGCGGCCGCCGGTGACCTCGTAGAACCGCATCAGCAGGTTCACCAGGGTCGTCTTGCCGGCGCCGGTCGGGCCGACGATCGCGACCGTCTGTCCCGGCTCCACCGTGAGCGACAGGTCCTCGATCAGCGGCTTGTCGGGCTCGTAGCGGAACGCCACCTTCTCCAGCGCCACCCGGCCCTTGAACTGCTCCGGGAGCTGCGACTCGGGCGCGTCCGGCTCCTGCTCCTCCGCGTCGAGCAGTTCGAAGATCCGCTCGGCGGAGGCCACGCCCGACTGCACCAGGTTCGCCATCGAGGCGACCTGTGTCAGCGGCATCGAGAACTGCCGGGAGTACTGGATGAACGCCTGCACGTCGCCGATGGACAGGGTGCCCGTGGCGACCCGCAGACCGCCGACCACGGCGACCAGGACGTAGTTGATGTTGGAGATGAAGAACATCACGGGCTGCATCACGCCGCTGTTGAACTGGGCCTTGAAGCCCGCCTCGTACAGCGCCTCGTTCTGCTCGGCGAAGTCCCGCGCGGCCTCCTCCTGCCGCCCGAAGATCTTCACCAGGGTGTGCCCGGTGTACATCTCCTCGATGTGCCCGTTCAGCTTGCCGGTGGACTGCCACTGCTGCACGAAGTGCGGCTGCGAGCGCTTCCCGATCCGGGCCGCCGCCACCACCGACACCGGCACCGTCACCAGCGCGACCAGCGCAAGCAGCGGCGAGATCCAGAACATCATCACCAGCACGCCGACGATGGTCAGCACCGAGTTGATCAGCTGGCCCATCGACTGCTGCAGGGTCTGCGAGATGTTGTCGATGTCGTTGGTGGCCCGGCTCAGCACCTCGCCGCGCTTGGCCTTGTCGAAGTACGACAGCGGCAGCCGCGACAGCTTCGCCTGGACCTCCTCGCGCATCCGGTACACGGTCCGGTTGATCACCGTGATCGACAGCCGGGTCGACACCAGCATGAGCAGACCGGCCGCCACATAGATCGCGAGGACCAGCAGCAGCACCTTGCCGACCGCGGAGAAGTCGATGCCCTGCCCGGGGGTGAAGTCGACGCCGGAGAGCATGTCCGCCATGCCGTCGTCGCCCTGGGCGCGCACCTCGGCGATCGCCTGCTCCTTGGTGGCGCCGGCGTCCATCTCGCGGCCCACGACGCCCGCGAACACCAGGTCCGTCGCCTTGCCGAGGATCAACGGCCCCACCACCGAGGCCGCCACGCTGAGCACGCCGGCGGCCAGCATCAGCCACAGCACGCTCCGCTCCGGCGCCAGCTGCTTCAGCAGCCGCTTGCCGGAGCCCTTGAAGTCCATGGACCGTTCGCCGGACTGGCCCATCATCATGCGTCCGCCAGGACCGGCCATCAGGCAGCCTCCGCCTCGGTCAGCTGGGAGAGCACGATCTCCCGGTACGTCTCGTTGTCCGCCATCAGCTCGTGGTGCCGTCCGGCGCCCACGACCCGGCCCTCGTCGAGGACCACGATCCGGTCGGCCTCGCGGATGGTGGACACCCGCTGGGCGACGATCACCACGGTCGAGTCCGCGGTCTCCCGCGCCAGAGCGGCGCGCAGCAGCGCGTCCGTCTCGTAGTCGAGCGCCGAGAACGAGTCGTCGAAGAGGTAGATCTCCGGCCGCTGCACCAGGGTCCGCGCGATCGCGAGCCGCTGCCGCTGGCCTCCGGAGACGTTGGTGCCGCCCTGCGCGATCGGTGCGTTCAGCCCGTGCTCCAGCTTCCGTACGAAGTCGGCCGCCTGCGCCACCTCGAGGGCGTGCCACAGTTCCTCGTCGGTCGCGTCCGGCTTCCCGTACCGCAGGTTCGTCGCCACCGTCCCGGAGAACAGGTACGGCTTCTGGGGCACCAGGCCCACCGTCCGGGCCATCAGCTCCGGGTCCAGCGTCCGCACGTCCACGCCGTCGACGAGCACCTCGCCCCCGGTCACGTCGAACAGCCGCGGCACCAGGCCGAGCAGCGTCGACTTGCCGCTGCCGGTCGAGCCGATGATCGCGGTGGTCTCGCCCGGCAGGGCCACCAGGCCCACCTCCCGGAGCACCGACTCCTCGGCGCCCGGGTAGCGGAAGTCCGCGCCCCGGATCTCCAGATGGCCGCGCCGGTCCAGCTCCCGCACCGGCTCGGCCGGCGGGACGACGCTGGACTCGGTGTCCAGCACCTCCTGGATGCGCTCGGCGCAGACCTCGGCGCGCGGCACCATCATGAACATGAAGGTGGCCATCATCACGGCCATCACGATCTGCATCAGATAGGCGAGGAAGGCGGTCAGCGCGCCGATCTCCATCCCGCCGCCGGCGATGCGGTGCGCGCCGAACCAGACCACGGCCACGCTGCAGACGTTCACCACCGTCATGACGGTCGGGAACATCAGCGCCATCAGCCGGCCCGTCGCCAGCGAGACGTCGGTCAGCTCCGTGTTCGCGCCGCGGAACCGCTCGCTCTCGTACCCGTCGCGGACGAAGGCCCGGATGACCCGGTTGCCGGTGATCTGCTCGCGCAGCACCCGGTTCACCGTGTCGAGGCGCTCCTGCATCGTCCGGAACAGCGGCCGCATCCGCTTCACGATCAGCGAGACCGCGATGCCCAGGACCGGCACCACCGCGAGCAGCACCGCCGACAGCGGCACGTCCAGCGAGAGCGCCATCACGATGCCGCCGACGCACATGATCGGCGCCGAGACCATCAGGGTGAACGCCATCAGGACCAGCATCTGCACCTGCTGGACGTCGTTCGTGGTCCGGGTGATCAGCGACGGCGCGCCGAAATGCCCGAGCTCACGGGCCGAGAAGGACTGCACCCGAGCGAACACCGCGGCGCGGACGTCCCGGCCCAGGGCGGAGGCCGTCCGGGCTCCGTAGTGGACGGCGCCGATGTTGCAGACGACCTGCACCACGGACACGGCGAGCATCAGCGCGCCGAACCGCAGGATGTAGCCGGTGTTCCCCTCGACGACACCGCGGTCGATGATGTCGGCGTTGAGGGTGGGCAGGTAGAGGGTGGCGCAGGTCTGCAGGAACTGCAGCAGCACCAGCAGGGCGATGGGCTTTCGGTACGGTCCGAGGAAGGTTCGGAGGAGTCTTATGAGCACGGGTTCTACTATCGCCCGTGCCCGGGGGACGTTACGACTCGGTTTTCCCCAGCCCCGGTCGTAAGTCGTACCGTCCTACACGGCCCGCCCCGGCAGGCCTCCGGCCGTCCTCCGCCCCTCGCCGTCCTACGCGAACGCGCCCGGGTGGATCTGCTCGCGCGTCGCCGCATACTGCTGCCGCACCGCCTGACCCACCGCCAGCTCGTCGCCCGGCTCCAGGACCTGGGCCACCGCGCCCTGCCAGGCCGGCGGGGTCTGCGGGGACAGCGTGCCCCGCGCCACGCCGAGCGCCCAGGCCGCCTGCCGTGCCGCGCCCAGCGCCGCGTAGTCGGCCGGCTGGGGGACGACCGCCTGCGCGCCGAAGACCGCCGGGGCGATGGCCTGGACGGCGGGCAGCTCGGCGGCCTGTCCGAGCAGGAACACCCGGCGCACCTCCACGCCGCGCCCGCGCAGGACGTCCATCGCGTCGGCCAGCGAGCACAGCATGCCCTCGAACGCGGCCCGCGCCAGGTGCTCGGGCTTCATCGACTCGCGCCGCAGCCCGCTGAGCGTGCCCGCGGTGTGCGGCAGCTGCGGGGTCCGCTCGCCCTCCAGATAGGGGAGCAGCACCAGGCCGGACGAGCCCGGCGTGGACTTCAGGGCCATTGCGGACAGCTCCGCGAGGTCCTCGCAGCCGAGCAGGTCCGCGGTGCCGCGCAGCGCCCGCACCGCGTTGGAGGTGTGCACCACCGGCAGGTGCATGCCGGTGGCGTCGGCGAAGGAGGTGATCATGCCGCGCGGGTCGGCCAGCGCCTCGTGGTGCACGGCCATCACGGAGCCGGACGCGCCGAGGGACACCACCGCGTCGCCGGGCCCGAGCCCGAGCCCGAGCGCGGCCGCCATGGTCTCGCCGGTGCCGGCGGAGATCAGCAGGCCCTCGGGGGTGGTGCCGGCCGCGTCGGACGGCCCGAGCACCTCGGGCAGCGCCGCCTGGTGGCCGAGCGCCAGCTCGACGAGGTCGGGACGGTACGCGCCGGTCGCCGCCGACCAGTAGCCGGTGCCCGACGCCGCGCCCCGGTCCGTGGTGCGGCGCACCGGCCGGCCGAGGAGCTGCCAGACCAGCCAGTCGTGCGGCTGCACGAGGGCCGCGACCCGGGCCGCGGCCTCCGGCTCGTTCCGCGCCAGCCAGCGCAGCTTGGCCACCGGCTGCCCGGACTGCGGTACGCAGCCCACCGCCTCGGCCCACGCCTGCCGGCCGCCGAACGCCTCGACGAGATCGGCCGCGGCGATCTGCGCCCGCCGGTCGTTGCCGACCATCGCGGGCCGCACCAGGCCGCCGGTCCGGTCGAGCGGCACGATGCCGTGCTGCTGCGCCGAGACGCCGATCGCCTGCACGCCCTCCAGGAGCCCGCCGCCGGCCGCCTCGCCGAGCGAGAGCAGCCAGGCCTGCGGGTCGACGTCGGCCGCCTTGGGCTCGACGGGATGCGGGGCGTAGCCCTGCCGCAGTACCGCGCCGGTGTCGCCGTCACAGACGACGATGCGCGTGAAGTCGGTAGAGCTGTCCAGACCGGCCACTATCCCCATACCGGAGATTCTGCCCCACGCGCGGGCCTGCTGTGACGCGCGTGGACCGCCGACCTCGCACCGCGCCCGGCGGCTCAGGTGTTGCTGGTGCCCCAGTCGTCGTCGAGGTCCTCGTCGGAGCGGCGGCGCTGCGGCCGCAGCCGGCCCGCCACGGAGGCCGGCAGCCGGTCGCCGACCTTCTCGCCGACCGCGTGGTACGCCCTGCCCGCGTACTGGCGGCCGGTGGTCGCGGCCGTCTCGCAGGCGTTGCGCACCGCAGGGTTCTGGGCGAGGTCCCGTGCGGACTTCTTCATCTCCTCGTAGCGCTCGCGTCCGGCCCGGGTGCCGAAGACGTAACCGAGGGCCAGTCCCGCGACGAACGTCAGCTTGTACCGCATGGCTGCGAACCTTCCCTGGAGCGTCGGGCGTCCCTGGGGGATACCGATTGGCGGAGCACCCCCCTGCTTGCGCTAATGTATGTGTCGCAGCGAGCGAGCGCCGCCCGGGAACACCCCAGGTGGGTGAGTTCGGTGCAACGCAGCAATCCCCTGTAGCTCAATTGGCAGAGCAGCCGGCTGTTAACCGGCAGGTTACTGGTTCGAGTCCAGTCGGGGGAGCGCGATCCCCTGTAGCTCAATTGGCAGAGCATTCGGCTGTTAACCGGAGGGTTGCTGGTTCGAGTCCAGCCGGGGGAGCCAACGGAAGAGGACCCTTCGGGGTCCTTTTTTCGTTCCCCGGGAACCGTGCGCCACAGGGCGCAGTCCTCATGGTCGAGCAAGGCCGAGCATCCGGAGCAGGAGATCGTATGAGCGGCTATGCTGCGGCAGACGGCGCGCACACATGTACGCGCCACGCCGTGGAGGGGCGGTAGCTCAGCCGGTTAGAGCAGCGGACTCATAATCCGTCGGCCGTGGGTTCGAGTCCCACCCGCCCCACTGGACGGTTCGCCTACAGAACCGTTTCTACCTGCGGGAACGTGAGAACCGGGGGCGCCGCGCCAAGCGGCGCCCCCGGTTCATTCGTCCGGACCAAGATCGCGAGCGCAGGGGTGCCGGGCCGGGCTACAGGGGGGCGTCGTCATGGAGGGGAACAGTGACGCACGAAGAGAGATCTACGGGCTGATCTCCCGGAACCCCGGGGGGTCGCTCGAGGACATCGCGGCCGAGGCCCGCTGCTCGCGCGCCGAGGCCGAGCAGCTCTGCGACGAGCTCAGTCTGCTCGGGCTGCTGACACCGGCCTCCGACTCGCCCAGCGGCTATGTGACCGTGGCCCCCGAGGCGGCCCTGATCCGGTTGTTCTCGGCCGAGGAGCGGCAGACCGCCGCCCATCTCCAGCTCGTCTCGAAGATCCGCTCGGGCATCTCCACGCTCGTGCGCGACTACAGCCGGCTCGCCGAGGAGCGGCGCGACTCGGTCGAGGTGCAGATCCTGCCGGACCCGACGCTGGTGAACGCGTTCCTGGAGGACGCGGGCAGCGCGGCGCGCTCCCGGATGCGGTCGATGCACCCGGGCGGGCCGCCCCCCGAGGAGCTCATCGACGACATGCTGCTGCGGGACAAGGAGATGGAGAGCCGCGGCATCCGGGTCGAGGCGCTCTATCTGCGGCGGACCGCCGAAGTCCCCTTCATGGCCGGCTACCTGACGGACGCGGTGCGGCCGGGCCGGGAGGCCCGTACCGCCGACTATCTGCCGCTGCGCATGATCCTGTTCGACGACGACCTCGCGGTGCTCCCCATCGACCCGGAGGACAGCCGGCAGGGGGCCGTCGCGGTGCACGGCAAGACGCTGGTCCGCTCGCTTCACGCGCTGTACGACTACTGCTGGTACAACGCCACGCCCTCGCCGCTGCTGCAGACCTGCGGGACCGTCGACCTCGTGCTCGACAGCCAGGAGCTGGTGATCGTGCGGATGCTCGCGGACGGGGTCAAGGACGAGGTGATAGCCCGCCGGCTCGGCATCTCGTCGCGCACGCTCAGCCGGACCATCTCCGGGCTCATGGAGCGGCTCGGCGCGCAGACGCGTTTTCAGGCGGCGCTGCGGATAGCGGAGTCGGGGCTGCTGGGCTGAGGCCGGAAGGCATCCCTCCGTCGTCCGAGGCGGGTCACCGGAACCTGAAGGTCCGGGGGCCCGCCTCTTTGCGTTTCCGCAGACCAAGCAAGGGTGCTTGACCTTTGCTTTGCCTCCGGTCTCGCATCGTGAGACGTCGCCGGGTGTTGGCCCCCGTCCGCCATGTCGAGTCGACGCCGCTCCGATGGCTTGATCGGGCGGGAGCCGGGCGCGCAGGATTCCAGTGCGAGCCCGGCCGGGGCGGCATCCGCCGAAGGCCGGACCGACATCGCGCACCTCACCGACATCCATCCCGGGGGACAGCCATGTCTGCGACCATCCGCGCCTTTCTCTGTACCGCCTGCACCGCCCCGCTCCTGCTCGCCCTCGCCTGCGCCTGGCCGGCCGCCGAGACGGACGCCACGAGCGCTCCGCAGGCCCGGACGGCCGTCGCGCCCCTCACCACCGAGCCCAACGGCCCGCGCGACGACAACGGCTGGTGGTAGGGGGCCCCGCGCCGACGCGCCCTCCCGCCCCCACGCCAGCCCGTCCCGCCCAGGAGCATCAGATGGACGTCATCGCCGCAGCGCCGCCCGAAGACGCGGAGACGGCCGCCCGCGACCGTACGCAGAGCCTGTCCCGCACCGTCGAAGTCGCCGTCGTCGGCATCGGCTACGCCGGACTCCCGCTCGCCGTCGCCGCCGCGGCCGCCGGATACCGCACCCGCGGCCTCGACCTCAGCGACTTCCTGGTGGCCCAGGTCAACATCGGCCGGCCGCCCGTCGACACCGTGACCGGCGCCGAACTGACCGCCACCGCAGGGCTGCTGGACGCCACGACCGACCCGGCGTTCCTGCGCGAGGCGGGCATCGTCGCGCTGTGCGTGCCCACCCCGGTGGACGCCCACGGGGTGCCGGACCTCGAACCGCTGCTGTCCGCCGCACGGACCGTCCGACACCATCTGACCCCGGGCCAGCTGATCATCATCGAGTCGACCACCTACCCCGGCACCACCGAGGGCGTCATCCGCGACATCCTCGAGGAGTCGGGCCTGGTCGCGGGCCGGGACTTCGGCCTCGCGTTCTCCCCGGAGCGCGTCGACCCCGGCAACACCCGGTTCGGCTTCCACAACACCCCCAAGGTCGTCGGCGGTCTGACCGCGCAATGCGGAACCCGCGCCGCCGAGTTCTACGGGAGGCTGACCGAGCGGGTGCACGTCACCCGCTCCCCGCGCGAGGCCGAGGCCGCGAAGATCCTGGAGAACACCTACCGCCAGGTGAACCTCGCGCTGGTCAACGAGTTCGCCCAGATCTGCCACCGGCTCGACGTCGACGTCTGGGACACCATCGAGGCCGCCGCGACCAAGCCCTTCGGCTTCACGCCCTTCCGCCCCGGCGCGGGCGTCGGCGGCCACTGCATCCCGGTCGACCCGCTGTACCTCGTCCACCGCGCCACCCAGGCCGGCGTGCCGTTCCGGATGGCCGAACAGGCCCAGCGCGTCAACGACTCGATGCCCGTATGGGTCGCCTCCCGCGCCCGCGAGCTCCTGACCCGGCACGGTGTGCCGGTGCGCGGCGCGCGGATCCTGCTGCTCGGCGTCACGTACAAGCCGAACATCGCCGACACCCGGCACTCGCCCGCCGAGCCGCTGGCAGCCGAACTGCTCGGCGCCGGCGCGGACGTGACCTTCCACGACCCGTACGTGGAGGCGTTCGCCGTACGCCGCCGGCCGCTCGCCCCGAGCCGCGACCTGCGGGCGGCCGTAGCCGCCGCCGACCTGACCGTCGTCGTCCAGCGCCACGAGGTGTACCGGGACGAACTCCTCGCGCAGGCACGGCTCGTCCTCGACACCTGCGGTCCCGCCACCACCGCGGAGGTCCGGCCCTCGTGAACCCGCACCTGCCGGCCGTCGCCGCGCTCGTCCGCAACCGCGTCACCGCCGCGCCGACCGCCGTCGCGCTGCGCACCACCCACGGCGCCGTCACCTACGCCGAACTGTGGGAGCGCGCCGAGGACACCGCCAGCGACCTCGTACGGCTCGGCGTACGGCCCGGGGACGTCGTCGCCGTACGGCTGCCGAACGGGCCGGACGCGATCGTCGCCCTGCTCGGGACCTGGCTGGCCCGCGCCGCGTTCCTGCCGATCGACACCGCGACCCCCGACGAGCGCCGCGGCTACCTGCTCGAACACTCCGGCGCCGTCGCGGTCTTCGACGGTCCCGGAGCCGGACCGACCGCCCGCGAGGCCGGCCGCACCGGGCCGAACGCCGGCGAGCCCGCGTACGTCGTCTACACCTCCGGCTCCACCGGCACTCCCAAGGGCGTCCTGGTCGGACACCCGCAGCTCGCCGGGCACGTCACCGCCGTGCAGGACCTCCTCGGACTGACCGCGCACGACACGGTGCTGCAGTTCGCCAGCATCGGCTTCGACGTCGCCCAGGAGGAGATCTGGCCCACGCTGGCCGCCGGCGGCACCCTCGCCTTCCACGACGGCGGCGTCCCCGACGCCGAGTCGCTGGCCGGCCTCGCCGCGTCCCTCGACGTCACCGTGCTCCAACTGCCGACCGCCTACTGGCGGATGCTGGGCACGGAGCTCGACGGCGCGACCGGGCCGTCCTTCGCCGGCGTCCGCACCGTCGTCATCGGCAGCGAGAACGCCGCCGCCGCCGACGCCCGCGCCCACCGGCGCGGCCCGCTCGGCCACACCACCCTGGTCAACGGCTACGGCCCGACGGAGACCGTGATCACCGCCAGCGCCCTGGTGCTCCCGCCGGGCGCGCCGGTGCCCGCCGGGGCCGGGCTGGCCATCGGCGGCCCGGTCGGCGACCGCCTGCTGCACGTGCTCGACGACAACCGGAAGCCGGTCGGCCCCGGCGAGAGCGGCGAACTGTGGATCGGGGGCCCGCTGCTCGCCGCCGGCTACCTGCACGACCCGGCGCGCACCGAGGAGCGCTTCGTCCCCGACCCGTTCGCCCAGGACCCCGCCGCGCGCATGTACCGCACCGGCGATCTCGTGCTGCGCCACGAGGACGGCAACCTGGAGTTCCTCGGCCGGGCCGACAACCAGGTCAAGGTACGCGGCCACCGCATCGAACTCGACGAGGTCGACCGCCATCTGCTCGCCGTGCCCGGGGTGACCTCCGCGGTCTCCTTCACCGTCGACGGCGGCCCCGCCGGACGCGTCCTGGCGGCGGCGCTCGCCCGCACCGCCGAAGGGCCCGACCCGCAGGCCGTCCGCACCCACCTGCGCGAGCGGGTGCCCGCGTACCTGGTGCCCGGCCGCATCGCCGTGCTCGACAGGCTGCCGCTCACCACGTCCGGCAAGACCGACCGGCACGCCGCCGCGGCCGCGGCCGCCGCGGAGTTCGCCGATACGGCTGGAGATGACACCGGCACGGACGGCGACGACGGGCTCTCGCCGCTCGACACCGTCGTCCGGCTGCTGCGCGGACTGCTCCAGGACCCCGGCCTCGGCCCCGACGACGACTTCCTCGCCCGCGGCGGGGACTCCCTCATGGCGATGCGCGTCTGCGCCCGGATGCGCGCCCTGGGCGTGCCCCTGCGCCCCGCCGACCTGCTCACCGGACGCACCGCCCGTACCGCCGTCGCCCGAGCCGGGGAACGGTCCGCGCCCGTGGCCCCGACCGGGGAGGAGCCCGCCGGCCCGCTCGGCCTGCTGCCCGCGCAGCAGCGCTGGCTGTACGACGGGGAACTGCCCGAGCCGGACCACTTCTGCCTCAACGCGCTCTTCACCGCCGGGACCGCGCTGACCCCGGACCGGCTGCACGCCGTCGCGCAGGCCCTGCTGCTGCGGCACCCCGCACTGCGCACGGCCCTGCACGCCGACGGCACGGTCACGCTGACCGAGGCGGACGGGCCCGGAGCGGTCCGGTACGCCGACCTCACCGCCGTACCCCTCGACGAGCAGACCGCCCGGCTCGAAGCGGAACTGGCCGCCGCGCAGCGGACCATGTCGCTCGCCGACGGGCGGGTGTTCGGCCTGCTGTACGCGGAGCTCGGCGACGGCACGGCCCGTCTGCTGATGACCGTGCACCACTTCGTGCTCGACGGCGTCTCCATGGGGCTCCTCGTCGACGACCTCGAAGCGCTGCTCACGCAGGAAGCCGTCGCACAGCCGCCCGCGACCGGGCCGCGTGCGATCGGCACGGCCATGGACGCCTGGCTGCACAGCCCCGAGGCCCGCCGGGACGCCGCCGTCTGGGCCGCGCGCACCCCGGGGTTCGCGGACCTGCGGCCCGACCGGGACGGCGACGACCGGCTGCCGAGCCTGCGCACCCACCGCTTCCGGCTGTCCGCGGAGGCGACCCGGCTGGTCACGCACGTCCTGCCGGCCCACGGCATCGCCCCGCACGACTTCGCGCTCGGCGCCCTCGCGGGCGGCCTCGCCGCGTGGACCGGCGAACCGGTGCAGGGCGTGGACGTGTACGCGCACAGCCGAGACGTCTCCGTCGGCGACCTCGACCTGTCCCGCACCGTCGGCTACGTGCAGAGCACCTTCCCCGCCGTGCTGCGCTGGCAGGGCGAGGGCCTCACCGCCCTGCGCACCGCCCTGGAGGAGCTGACCCGGCTGCCCGAGCGGCGGTACGGCTACGACGCGCTCCGCCACGCCTCGCCCGTCGCGGCCGAGCGGGCCGCCCTGCAGGCCCGGCCCCGGCCCGCCGTCCGGCTCAACTTCCGTGGCCACCTGCTGCGCCTCGAACAGCGGGCGCCCGGGACGGTGCTGCTCCCCGCCGGGGAGAGCTTCGGCGCGCACCGCTCGCCGCAGCAGCGCGAGCGGTACCTGCTGATGGCCGAGGGCGACCTCGTCGACGGGCAGCTGGAGCTCAGCCTCAAGTACTCCACCGGCCGGTTCGACCCCGCGCGGATCGAGGAGCTCGCCGCGGCGGTCGAACAGGTCATGACCGCCGTCCTCGCCACGGCGGAACCCGTCCTCGCCACGGCGGACCCCGACCACGACACCGCCGGAGACGCCCGATGACCGCGCCCACCGCCCCGTACGTCACCGGCATACCCGACGAGCACCAGCCCGCCACGGGCAGTGCCGCGGGCTGGCCGCTGGTGCTCTACTTCCACCACGTCCACCCCGATGTGCGCCACTACACGGCGCTCACCCCGGGCGACTTCGAACGCGGACTGACCCGCGTGCTGGAGGACTTCGCGCCGTACGAGCCGTCCGGCCTGCTGGCCGCGGACGGGCCGCACCGGCCCGACCGGCCCAGCGTGCTCGTCACCTTCGACGACGGCTACCGCGACAACCTGACCCATGCCGCCCCGATCCTGGACCGGCTCGGCGTACGGGCGCTGTTCTTCGTCTGCACCGGCCTCCTCGGGCGGCGCAGCGACCAGCCGCGCCAGGACCACCTCACGTACGAGGAGTGCGACCGGCTGGCGGCCGACGGCCATCTGATCGGCGCGCACACCCGCACCCACCCGCACCTCGACCGCAGTCCCGCGGACCTGGTGCGCGAGGAGACGCTCGGCTCGCTCGCCGACGTCGAGGCCCGCTACGGACCGGGGCCGGCGCGGCTGTTCGCGTACCCGTACGGAGGCGTCCCCGACGCTCCGGACCTGCTGCCGGGGGACGCGCTCGCCTTCGGCACCGTGCGCTCGCCGGCCGAGCCGTGGACCGCGCGCCCGCACGCGATACGGCGCACCTATCTGCCCGAGGGCTCGGCCCACGTCTGGGACGCGCTGGTGGACCACTGGCAAGGCCAGTGGACCGGAAGGAAGGACCGATGACCGAAAGCACCTCCTGGCACACCCGGATCCTCGGGGCGATGCCCGCCACCCGGGAATCCCGGATCATCGCGGTCAACGCGCTGGTCGGCTCCGTCGGCACCGGCATGTTCCTGGCCGGCTCGGCCCTGTACTTCACCCGCTTCGCGGGACTGACGGAGACACAGCTCGGCGTGGGCCTGGGCATCGCGGGCCTCGTCGGTCTGGCTACCACCGTGCCCATGGGCCGGCTCGCGGACCGCTTCGGACCGCGCAACGTCCTGCTCGTCGTCATCATCTGGCGGGCCATCGGCTATCTCGCCTACCTGAACGTGGAGGGCTTCACCGAGTTCGTGGTGACGGCCTGTCTGCTGTTCGTCATGGACCGGGCCGGCCAGCCGCTGAACCAGGCCCTGGTGGGCCGGCTGATCATCGGCACGGAACGCAACCGCACCATGGGGTTCATCCGGTCACTGCGCAATCTCGGCTTCACCGTCGGCTTCGCGCTCGCCGGCATCTCGCTGACCACCGGCTCGGAGGCCGCGTTCCGCTGGCTGTTCATCGGCAACGCGATCAGCTTCGTCTTCGTCTTCGTGTTCGTCAGCATGCTGCCGAAGGTGGGCCCCAGCGTCTCCAAGGACGCCGAGGGGGAGAAGGCCGCCGCCGACGTCGTCCCCCCGATCCGGGACTGGCGGTTCACGGCCGCGATGGCCGCCAACGGCGTGCTGTTCCTGCACGACGCCATACTCATCACGGTGCTGCCGCTGTGGGTGGCCGAGCACACCCGCTCGCCGATCTGGATGATCACCGTCCTGATCACCACCAACACGATCATCACGGTGCTCGGCCAGGTCCGGGTGACCCGGCACATCGACAGCCTGGCGAGCGCGACACGCGCCACCAACTGGTCCGCGCTGCTGCTGACGTTCGCCTGCTGCGCCTTCGCCGCGAGCGGAATGGTGAAGACGCCGCTGTGGGCCTCGGTGGCCCTGATGGCCGCGCTGCTGCTGCTGACCGTCGCCGAACTGCTGCACTCGGCGTCCTCCTGGGAGATCTCCTTCGCGCTCTCCCCGGAGGCGGCGCAGGGCCGCTACCTCGCCTTCTTCAACCTGGGCTTCTCGGCCGCCGAGATCGCCGGACCGGCCGTGGTGCTGTGGCTGCTGGCCCGGACCGGGCCCACGGGCTGGCTGGTCCTCGCCGTGTGCTTCCCCCTCGCCGCCGCCCTCAGCTGGGTGGGCACCCGGCCCCGGCCGGCCGCCGTGCCGGAACGGCCCGAGGCCGACGACGAAGCCGCCGCCGAACCCGGCGCCGTGTCCACCGCGACCGGCCGCTGAGCCGCCGACCCCACCCGTCTTTCACGGAGGAGCACCATGTCCGACACCCCGCCCCCGCTGCACCTGCTGATCGTCAGCGGCGGACGCGACCTGCCCGACCGGGCCCGCGACGCCTGGCCCGGCCTGCGCACGACCGTCATCTGCCGCCCCGAGGTGGTGCCCCGGCTGCGCAGCCGGGAGAAGATCCAGCGGCTGATCGTGCTGAAGGAGGACGCGTCGGTCGACGAGTGGGTGGCCGCCGCCCGGTTCGTGCACGCCGTCGACCCGGTCGACCGGCTCACCAACTTCACCGAGAAGGACACCGAGAAGACCGCCGCCATCGGCCTCGACCTCGGCCTGCCCTGGCACAGCCCCGAGACCGTGCGCGCCGTCGCCGACAAGTGCGAGATGCGGCGGGTCCTCGCGGCCGCCGGCGTCAGTGACGTCGTGGCCGAGACCGTGCGGGACGCCGAGGGCATCCTGAAGGTCGCGTCGAAGGCCGGGTACCCGCTGATCTGCAAGCCCGTCCGCGGCGTCGCCAGCAAGGGCGTGACCCGCATCGACGGCCCCGCCGACATCGAGCGCGCCCTGGAGTGGGGCGCCACCGGGGCCGGCGACCTCGACTCGCCCGAACTGCTCGTCGAGCCGTTCCTCGCCGGCGACGAGTACAGCGTCGAGAGCGTCAGCGAGGACGGCGAGCACCTCGTCGTCGGCGTCACCCGCAAGATCTCCGAGCACGACCACTTCGTCGAGGTCGGGCACGTCGTCCCGGCCCCGCTGGCCGCCGGGGACGAGGAGCGCATCACCGCCGCCGTCCGGGACATGCTCACCGCCCTGGACGTACGCCGCGGAGTCACCCACACCGAGGTGATCGTCGCCGCCGACGCGGTGCACGTCGTGGAGACCCATCTGCGCCCCGCCGGCGACGAGATCCCCGAACTGTGGGCGCGGATCAGCGGTGTGGACCTGATCGACGTGGTCGCCCGCCAGGCCGTCGGACTGAGCGTCCTCGACGACGTACGGGACGCCCTGAAGCGCACGCCGGACGGGCCGCGCGCCGCCGCCATCTGGTACGCCTGCCCTGACGCCGTCGGCGAGATCACCGAGGTCACCGGCGAGGAGGAGGCCCGCGGCCTCGAAGGCGTCGTGGACGTCGAGGTGTTGCGCGAGCCGGGCAAGCGACTCGACGGCGTGACAGGCTCGTTCGCGCGCGGGGCGCACGTCTGCGCCGTGGGAAGCACTCCGGACGAGGCGCTGGAGCGCGCCAAGGAGGGGGTGCGGAAGCTGTCCTTCACCGTCCGCAGCGACGGCATGGCCGCACGCCACGAGGCGCTCGCCGCCACCACCGGCTGACCCTTCGTCAGCCGCCCGCGCACCGACCGCAACAGCACGCACAGGAAAGAGAGATACGCACATGACCACCGAGAACACCGCCGACAACACCGCCGGGACCGCTTCCGAGTACTCCTTCGGCGGCCTCCACCACGTCCAGTTGGCCATCCCGGCCGGTGCCGAGGACCTGTGCCGCCAGTTCTGGGGCGAGGTCATGGGCATGACCGAGCTGGAGAAGCCCCCGGTGCTCGCGGCCCGCGGCGGCTGCTGGTTCCGCGGCGGCGGCCTGGAGGTCCACCTCGGCGTCGAGCAGGACTTCAGCCCGGCCCGCAAGGCCCACCCGGGCATCCTCGTCCGCTCGCTGCGCGACCTCGCCAAGCGCCTGGAGGAGTGCGGCCACGAGGTGACGTGGGACGACAACTTCCCCGGCCACGACCGCTTCTACGCCTTCGACAAGCTCGGCAACCGGCTGGAGTTCCTGGAGCCCCAGGCCTCCTGACCGTCCGACCGGCGGTCCACCGCCGTCCGATCCGTACCACGGCACCAAGAGGAGCCAGTGATGACCGAAGCAGCGGGCAGGCCGCCCGCACTCAGCGTGGCGGACCTGATCGTGGCCGAGGGCCCCGAGGGGGCCGAGCGCATCCTGATCGCCGGGCTGACCGTCGGCGTGGCCGCCGGCGAGATCGTCGCGGTCCACGCCGACGACAGGGAGGCGGCCGACGCCCTGGTGCAGGTCCTGGACGGACGGCGGCGGGCCCAGTACGGGGCCATGACCGTGGGCGGCAGCCGCCCACGGCGGGTCGCCCCCGCCCGGCCGGCGGGTGTCGGCGTCGTACGGGCCGGGCAGCCGCTGCCCGGCGGCGACCCGCGGCCCGTCGTGGTCGTCGACGCGACCCGGCCCGCCGCCGGCGCACCGGACACGGCGCCCGCGCAGGCCGCCGCCCGGGGCGGCAGCGGCGTGCTCCTGGTGACCACCGACCCGGACATCGCGGCGGCCGCCGACCGGGTCGTCCACCTCAACCGGCCCCCGAAGCCGCCGGCCGCGGCGGAGCCCGAGGCCCGGTTCTCCGTGGCGGCGCTCACCGACGCGGCCGTCGGCTCCCTCGTCGATGCCGGGGTCGGCGCCGAGCGCGCCACCCTGGTGGCGCGGGTACTCGTCGACGCCGACGCGCGCGGCCACTTCTCGCACGGCGTCGGCCTGCTCCCCATGTACCTGGACCGGCTCGCGCAGGGCGGCATCGACGCCGCCGCCGAACCCGCGTGGAACTCCGAGGACGGGCCCGTCGCCGTCCTCGACGCCCGCGGCGGCTTCGGGCAGGTCGCCGCCGAGCTCGCCGCCGCGCGCTGCGCCGAGCGAGCCGCGGAGACCGGACTCGCCGCCGTGGCCGTCCGCGGCAACAACCACATCGGGATGCTCGCCGCCTACCGCGACCACTTCGTCCGGCACGACGTCGTCGGCCTGGTGCTCAACATCTCCGGACCGAGCGTCGCCGCCCCCGGCGCCGGACGCCCCACCCTCGGCAACGACGCCGTCTGCATGGTGGTGCCCCGCGGCGAACACCGGCCGCTCGTCGTCGACTTCGCCACCGGCACCGTCGCCAGCGGCAAGATCCGGCACGCCGCCCACCGCGGCGAGCCCGTGCCCGCGACCTGGCTGGTGGACCGCCAGGGCCGGCCCACCACCGACCCGGAGGAGCTGGACCGCGGCGGCGCCGTCCCGGTGTTCGGCGGCCACAAGGGACTCGGCGTCGCCGTGATCACCGAGGTCCTCGCCGGCATCCTCGCCGGCCACACCGTCAGCCCGCTGGTGCACAAGCAGCGCGCCGAACCCGACCGGGCCATGGACTGCTCCCAGCTGTTCCTCGCCCTGTCCCCGTCGGCCTTCGGCGACCCGCCCGTCGACGAACTGCTCACCGTCCTGTCGAACGCCGTCGCCGCCGGCTACCCCCAGGGCGCCCCCCGGGTCCACCTGCCCGAACAGCAGGAGGAGCTCGCCGAGGCGGCGGCCCGCGACGACGGGATACCCGTGCCGCTCGCGGTCGTCGAGCGGCTCGGCTGGACCGCGGACCGCACCGCCGCCGTCCCGGGAGGAGCGCGATGAGCATCGGAGTGGGCCTCGTCGGCTTCGGCGCCGCGGGCCGGCAGCACGCCGCCGCCCTCGACGGACACCCCGCGGCCGAGATCCTGGCCGTGCTCGAACTGGACCCGGCGGTCGACGTCGCCGGTCTGCCCCGGGCCGGCTCCTGGCAGGACCTCCTCGCCGATCCCCGCATCGGCCTGGTGTCCCTGTGCCTGCCGCCCGGCCGCCGGGCCGAACTCGCCGTCCAGGCCCTGGAGGCGGGCAAGGCCGTACTCCTGGAGAAGCCGCCGGCCCTGTCCGTGACCGAGATCGACCTGGTGAGCGCCGCCTCGCAGCGCGCCGGCCGGCCGGTCGGGGTCATGCTGCAGCACCGGATGCGGCTGCCCGCCGCCGCCCTCGCCGCGAACTGGGCCGACCCCGCCGTCACGGCGGTCCTGGAGGTGTCGCGGTTCCGGCCGCCGGCCCACTACCGCAGGGCCGGCTGGCGCAGCGACCCCGCCGAGGCCTTCGGGGGCATCGCCGCCCACCTCGGCGTGCACTACCTGGACCTCGCCTGCCAGTTGCTCGGCCACCCCGAGACCGTACGGCTCGCGCCCAGCCGGGAGCTCGCCCCCGGCATCGACTCCCGGGTCACCGGCCACATCGAGTTCCGGGCCGGCGCCACCCTCGCGTTCACCGTCACCGCCGAGTCGGCCGTCCGCAGCGAACGGCTGCAGATCCTCGGCCCCGACGGCGGAATCTGCGTCGCCGACGGCATGGTCACCACGCAGATCGGCGACACCGAGCAGACGCTGCCCACCGTGCCCACCGCTGAACTGCGGCGCATGGTCTACCAGGACATGGCCGAGGCCGTGGCGACCGGACGGCCGCCGCTGCGCTGCCACTTGGAGGGCGCCCGCCCGGTGACGGAGATCCTGACGTTCGTCGCGCAGGGACTGGCGGTGGCCCCGTGAGCCGGGTGACCGCACCGCCCACCCGGGTCGGACTCTCCTCCGGCTCGGCCCCCGGCCTGGACGCCGCCGCCCTCGCCGCGCTCACCCGGGACCTCGGGGGCAGCACCGTCGACGTACGCGCCGGGAAGGGCCACGGCTGGGAGGCCACGGGCGGCCTGGACGGGCTGCGGGCCGCGGGCGTGGACGTCAGCTTCGTCGGAGTCGGCACCGTCCTCGGCGACCCCGCCCACCCGGCGGACGGCTGCGCCGTGCTGCCCTGGCTGGAGCCGGGCCGGCCCGTGAAGGTGTTCGCGGCCGAGGGCTGCACAGCCCCCGGACGCTACGAGCTGACGCTCGCCCAGCTCGCCGCGCTGTCCGCCCGCACCGGCGACAGCCGCCTCGTCCTCGTCGAGACCCATCATGGCTACGCGCCCGTCGGCGAACTCGCCGACCTGTGCGAGCGCGCCGGCACCGGCATCCTGCTCGACACCATGGGCCTCGCCCGCATCACGGACGACCCTGCGGCGGCCGCCGCCCGGCTGGCCCCCTGGACCAGCCACGGACAGGTCAAGGGCTTCGACTGGACGGCCCCCGGCACGTCCCGGCACCGTCCCCTCGCCTCCTGCGCCGAAGCCACCCGCGAGGTGCTCGCCGCGGCCGGCGAACTGCGCGCGGTCACCGTCGAGTCGAAGGCGCCGTCCCTCGCCGAGGACACCGCGCTCCTCCTCGACTGGTACGCGCCCGACGCCTCGCACTCACGAGAGAGAACCCCCCGATGAGACTCGCCATCATCAACGACGAGCTGTCCCAGGACATCGAGGCGGCCGCGGCGCAGACCGCCCGGCTGGGCTTCGGCGGCCTGGAGATCCGCTCCTCCGGCGGCGTGCCCCCGCACCTGATGAGCGACGCCGAACTCACCGCCGTACGCGACACGGTCGCCCGCCACGGCCTCGCCGTCGCCGGCTTCGACCCGCCCGCGCTGAAGTGCGCCCTGCCGCGCACCGGCGCCGAGATCACCGCCGTACGCGACCTCGTCGTCGACGCGGTCCGGCGGGCCGAACTGCTCGGCGCCCCGTTCGTCCGCATCTTCACGTTCTACCGCGAGGGCGACCCGGACCCGCGCGCCGCCGCGAAGGCCGCACAGGAGGTCCTGGACGGCGTCCCCTTCGACCGGGTCCCGCTCGTCGTGGAGACGGGCATGCGCACCAACAGCCCCACCATGCGCCACACCCTCGCGTTCCTCGACGAGCTCGGTGACGACCGGCTCGGCATCCTGTGGGACCCGGGCAACAGCGTCTTCAGCGGCTGGGACCCCGCCCCCTTCCCGCAGGACTACGAACTCGGCCGGGAACGCATCCGGCACGTCCATGTGAAGGACCCCGACGGGCAGGCCGCCTACGTCCGCCTCGGCGACGGCGACCTGCCGTGGCCCGCGATCCTCGCCCGGCTCGCCGGCGACGGCTACGACGGCTGGCTCTCCCTGGAGACCCACTGGCGGGTCGGCCGCGCCCCCCTGACCCAGGAGCAGCGCGACGAACCGTGGGGCGAGGAGTTCACCGCCGGCGGCTTCGAGGCCAGTTCGCAGTGCATGCGGCTGCTGCGCGAGATGGTGGAGGACCTCGCATGACCACGTCACCGCTGATCCTTCTCGGCGCCCAGCGCTGCGGCACCACCGCCTTCGCCTACGCCCTGAACCTGGCCTTCCACGACGCCGGCGGCCACTTCACCGTCAACGGCAAGGTGCCGTACCTGCTGCACCGCTGGCTGTCCCGGCAGGACCTCACCGACCGCCACCTGCGCACCGACGAGATCCTGCACGCCCTCGACCGCCGGCCGCCGGACGGCGCCGGCGTCGACGCCTGGCGGGCCCGCGTCGAGCAGAGCCTGCGCACCGCGGCGCGCGAGGTCGCCGAGGGCGCCGCCGGGGACGACCTCGCGGCCCTCGCCCGGCGCGTCCTCACCGAGAGCACCCAGGACCTGCCCTGCTGGGGCGACAAGTACAACGAGTACCTGCTGCACCTGCCCTGGCTCGGCGAGGTCCTGCCCGACGCGCGGTACGTGATGCTCGTCCGCCACCCCCTGGAGGCCGCGCGGTCCATGCTGCGGTGGACCGGCGACCGGCCCTGGGTGCCGGTCACCGAGGCCGCGGCCCTCGCCAAGTGGACCGCGTGGAACGCGCACTGGCTGGACTTCGCGCCGCGCGTGCCGGCGGAACGGCGCCTCGTCATCGAGTACCAGGCGCTGTGCCGCGGCGAGGAGACCGCCCGCCTGGAGGAGTTCACGGGCATGAGCCTGCGCCCGTACCTGGCCGGACTCGCCTCCCGCAATCCCGCTGCCCACGCCGACGACCTCCTGCCGCCGGAGACCGCCGCCGTCTGGGCGGCGCTGCAACAGGCCGCCGCGCCCGCCCCCGCCCTCACGACCACCACCAGCACGCCGAGGTGACCACCCCCATGTCCGCACCCCGAGTCCTCGTCCTCGGCGGCAAGGCCGGCATCGTCCGCAAGGCCGCCGCCCTGGGCTACGAGCTCGTGCACGTCCAGAAGCCGTCCGCCTTCGACGCGTCGGTCGTGGAGCACTGCGCCGAGGTGCTCCTCGTCGACTACCAGGACGTCCCCACCGTCACGGCCCTCGTCCGCGCCCTGCACGAACAGCGGCCGATCGCCCGGGTCTTCACCCAGACCGAGGCGGCCCAGGTCGTCGCGGGCCATCTCACCGAGACCCTGGGCCTGCCCGGCAACACCACGCGCACCACCCGCCTGCTGCACGACAAGCCCGCACTCCGCGCACTGCTCAACGAGCGCGGCAGGGGCCCGGTCGCCACCCTGACCCGCCCCACGCTCGACGAGCTGCGGGACTTCGTGAAGACGCACGGCGCCGCCGTGCTCAAGCCGACCATGGGCTCCGGAAGCATCGGCGTGCGCCTCATCCACTCGCCGGACGAGACCGACGCGGCATGGGCCTGGCGCGAGGAGTTCGGCCTGGACGCCTTCATGGTCGAACAGCTCCTCGTCGGACAGGAGCTGAGCGTCGAGACGTTCTCCGCGGGCGGCCGGCACACGGTCGTCGCGGTCACCGGCAAGGAGACCGGCGGGGGAGTGGTCGAGCTCGGCCACGTCGTCCCCGCCCCCCTCGCGGACGACGAGCTCGCCGCCGTGCACCGAATCGTCCTGGACCTCCTCGACGCGGTCGGGCTCGTGGACGGCCCCGCCCACACCGAGCTGATCCTCACCGCCGACGGACCGCGCGTCGTCGAGTCGCACAGCCGCCGCGGCGGCGACCGCATCAACGAGCTCGTACGACTCGTCCACGGCGTCGACCTGGAGGAGACCACCTACCGGCTGGCCGAGGACGACGCGCCGCTGCGGGCCGCCCCGGCCGACGGCGCCGCCGCCATCCGCTACCTCGTCGCCCCGCCCGGCGTCGTCACCTCCGTGACCGGCGCAGAGGACGCCGAGAACGCGCCGGGCGTCGTCGACGTCGACGTCGACGTCGAGCCCGGCGACACCGTGCACGAACTGCGCTGGTCGGAGGACCGCTGCGGCTACGTGATGGCGTACGCCGAGGACACCGCGACCGCCGTACGGCTCGCCGCGGAGGCCGCCGCCCGCATCGTGATCACCACCGCGCCCGCGGCCGGCGCGGGGGCCCCCGAGGCCACCCTCGGCGAGCTGCTCGACGAGGTCGACGAGGTGCTCGACCCCTTCGCCGCCGACATGAACGCCACCACGAACCCCACGAACGAGCCCGCCCGAGGAGTACGGCAGTGAGCACGGCACAGAGCCCGAGCAAACGCGTCACCGCGGTCGTCGCCACCCGCAACCGGCCCGGCGACGTCCGCCACCTGCTGACCGCGATCGCCGCCTGCGACACCGGCGTCGTCCACGAGGTCCTGTTCGTCGACGACGCGTCCGACACGCCGCTGCAGACCGACGGCGCGGAGTACCCCTTCCCCGTCCGGGTGCTGCGCAACGCCACCCGGCGCGGCGCCGCCGCCAGCCGCAACCTGGCGGCGAAGGAGGCCACCGGCGACGTGCTGGCCTTCCTCGACGACGACGCCCGCCCGCTGCCGGACTGGTTCCACGTCCTCGACGAGGCGCTCACCCCGGAACGGGCCGCGATCACCGGCCGGGTCCTGCCGTTCGACAGCAGCGTGGTCGCGCGGGCCAGGCAGTACCGGTACGAGGTGCGCTACGCGCAGCACGCGCCGTACAGCCCGGTGACCTTCTTCGCCGGCGGCAACTCGGCCGTCTGGACCGAGCTGTTCCTGACCGCCGGCGGCTTCCCCGACGTGGTCACCGCCAGCGACAACGGACTCGTGGAACGGCTCGCGGAGTCGGACCGCCAGGTGTACTTCGTGCCCGCGCTCCGGGTCGCGCACCGCAACAGCAAGGGCGCCGGCATCGCGTTCCGCGAGGCGTGGCGAGCGGGCCGGCTGGCCCCGCGCAGCACGCCCACGGCCGCACTGCGCCGCTTCACCGCCGCCGCGCGCGTCCAGCCCTGGTCGGACGACCCGGCCGCGGCGGGCCTGAACCTGAGCCTGCAGGCGGCGAATTCCCTGGCCACGGCGCTCCCGGCGGTCTGAGGGTGACCGGCGCCACCGTCTGGCTCACGGGTCTGCCGAGCGCGGGCAAGACGACGATCGCGTACGAGCTGGCCGGCCGGCTGCGCGGCGAGGGCCACCGGGTCGAGGTGCTCGACGGCGACGAGATCCGCACGTTCCTCTCCGCGGGCCTCGGCTTCGGCCGCGAGGACCGGCACACCAACGTGCAGCGGATCGGCTTCGTCGCCGAACTGCTCGCCTCGAACGGCGTGAAGGTCCTCGTCCCGGTCATCGCCCCGTACGCGGACAGCCGCGCGGCTGTCCGCGCACGGCACGCCGCCGAGGGCACGCCGTTCGTCGAGGTGCACGTCGCCACTCCGGTGGAGGTGTGCTCCGTGCGCGACGTGAAGGGGCTGTACGCCCGGCAGGCCGCGGGCGAACTCAGCGGCCTGACCGGCGTCGACGACCCGTACGAGGCGCCCGTGTCGCCGGATCTGCGCATCGAGTCCCAGCACCGGACCGTGGAGGAGTCGGCGGCTTGTCTGTACGCGTTGCTGAACGAAAGGGGTTTGGCATGACGACCACCGTCACCACGGTGGCGGGGGGTACGGAGTCCCCGTACGCCCTCTCGCACCTGGACGCGCTGGAGTCCGAGGCGGTGCACATCTTCCGTGAGGTGGCGGGTGAGTTCGAGCGGCCGGTGATCCTGTTCTCCGGCGGCAAGGACTCCATCGTCATGCTGCACCTGGCGCTGAAGGCCTTCGCCCCCGCGGCGATCCCCTTCACGCTGCTGCACGTCGACACCGGGCACAACTTCCCCGAGGTCATCGAGTACCGCGACCGCGTCGTCGCCCGGCACGGGCTGCGGCTGCACGTCGCCTGCGTGCAGGAGTACATCGACCGCGGGGCCCTCAGGGAACGCCCGGACGGCACCCGCAACCCGCTGCAGACCGTGCCACTCACCGAGGCCATCCAGCAGCACCGCTTCGACGCGGTGTTCGGCGGCGGCCGGCGCGACGAGGAGAAGGCGCGGGCCAAGGAGCGGGTGTTCTCGCTGCGGGACGAGTTCTCGCAGTGGGACCCGCGCCGGCAGCGCCCCGAGCTGTGGAACCTGTACAACGGCCGGCACGCACCCGGCGAGCACGTCCGCGTGTTCCCGCTGTCCAACTGGACCGAGCTGGACGTCTGGCAGTACATCCGGCGCGAGGGCATCGAGCTGCCGGAGATCTACTTCGCCCACGAGCGCGAGGTGTTCCCGCGGGGCGGCATGTGGCTGACCGCCGGCGACTGGGGCGGGCCCAGGAACGGGGAGCACGTCGAGACCCGGCGGATCCGCTACCGCACCGTCGGCGACATGTCCTGCACCGGCGCGGTCGACTCGGACGCGGCGACCCTGGAGCAGGTCATCGCCGAGATCGCCGCCTCCCGGCTCACCGAGCGCGGCGCCACCCGCGCCGACGACAAGCTGTCCGAGGCGGCCATGGAAGACCGCAAGCGCGAGGGGTACTTCTGACGATGACCACGCTGACCACGACCACCGCCGAGACGCCCGCGGCCACCACCCTGCTGCGCTTCGCCACCGCCGGGTCCGTCGACGACGGCAAGTCCACCCTCGTGGGCCGGCTGCTCCACGACTCCAAGTCGGTCCTCGCCGACCAGCTGGAGGCCGTCGAACGCGCCTCGGCCGCGCGGGGGCAGGACGGCCCGGACCTCGCGCTGCTCACCGACGGCCTGCGGGCCGAGCGCGAGCAGGGCATCACCATCGACGTGGCGTACCGCTACTTCGCCACGCCGCGACGCCGGTTCGTGCTCGCCGACACGCCCGGCCACGTCCAGTACACCCGGAACATGGTCACCGGAGCGTCGACGGCCGACCTGACGGTGATCCTGGTCGACGCCCGCAACGGCGTCGTCGAGCAGACCCGCAGGCACGCCGCGATCGCCGCGCTCCTTCGTGTCCCGCACGTCGTCCTGGCCGTGAACAAGATGGACCTCGTCGACTACGCGGAGCCCGTCTTCGCCGCGATCGCCGAGGAGTTCACCGCGTACGCCACCGAGCTGGGCGTCCCGGAGGTCACCGCCATCCCGATCTCCGCGCTGGCCGGCGACAACGTGGTGGAACCGTCCGCCACCATGGGCTGGTACGGCGGCCCGACCGTCCTGGAGCACCTGGAGCGGGTCCCGGCCGGTCACGGCCCGGGCGACCGGCACGCCCGGCTGCCCGTGCAGTACGTGATCAGGCCGCAGACCGCCGAGCACCCCGACTACCGCGGCTACGCGGGCCAGATCGCCGCCGGGTCCTTCCGGGTCGGCGAGGCGGTGACCGTGCTGCCGTCCGGCCGCACCTCGCGGATCTCCGGCATCGACCTGCTGGGCCGACCCGTCGAGGTCGCCCGGAGCGCGCAGTCGGTGACCGTGCTCCTGGAGGACGACCTCGACGTCTCGCGCGGCGACCTGATCGTGCCGAGCGGCGACGCGCCCGCGACCACGCGGGACATCGCGGCCACCGTCTGCCACGTCGCCGACATGCCGCTGACCGTGGGCCGGCGCGTGCTCCTCAAGCACGGCACCCGCACGGTCAAGGCGGTCGTTCAGGACATCCCGTCCCGGCTCGCGCTCGACGACCTGTCCCTGCGGCCGCGGCCCGGGCAGCTGGTCGCCAACGACATCGGCCGCGTGCAGGTCCGCACCGCCGAGCCGCTGCCGGTCGACTCGTACGCCGACTCGCGCCGCACCGGTTCGTTCCTGCTGATCGACCCGGACGACGGCACGACCCTCGCGGCCGGGATGGCGGGGGAGTCGTTCGTCACCGCCAGGGAGTCGCCCGCGCAGCACTCTGCCCCGTCGAGCTGACACTCGACGGGGCAGAGCGGGGCCGAATCGATCCTCGTCCCTCGGCGGGTCAGACCCGGGCGCTCCGCTCGGCGATCATGTTGACGAGGTCCTCGACCGTCGCGGCTTCGAGCAGTTCGTCGTCGCTGATCTCGATGCCGAGCCGCTTGCTGAGCACCATGGACAGCTCCACCATGGCGAGGGAGTCCAGCCCGGCCTCCTCACGGCCGGCCTCCGGCCGTATGTCTTCCTCCAGCAGGTGCAGGTCGTCGATCAGAATGGTCTTGAGCTGGTCGTACACGGCTTCTCCGTAGGCTGTTGGCTCGATGTGTGTGTGGGGGGAGGGGCGGCGGGACTACTGCTCGTCGGCCCCGTGGGCGGAGGTCAGTTCGGGCCACACCACCGTGGTGGCGCCCCAGGTCAGGCCGCCACCGAAGGCGGCGAGCAGGACTCGGTCACCCGGGGCCAGGTTGCCGTCGGCCGCCTCCTGCGCAAGGAGGACGGGGAGCGAGGCGGCCGCGGTGTTGCCCACCTGCTCGATGTTCTGGGCCCGGCGCTCCGGGGGGATGCCCAGTTCCGACGCGATGACGGACGTGATCCGGGCATTGGCCTGATGCGTGATCAGCCGGTCGACGTCGTCGAGCCGCCAGCCGGCGGCGTCCACGGCAGCCGTCGCCGCCATGGTCATCCGCTCCACGGCGTGGCGGAAGACCTCACGTCCCTGCATCCGGAAGTACGCCTGCTCCGGGGTGGCCGGCCGGCCGCTCGACCGCTGACGGGATCCTCCGGCCTCGACGGTGATCAGGTCGCTGCGCTCGCCGTCGCTGCCGAGCACCACGTGCCCGATCGCTCCGGGCTCGTCGCTGGTCCCGCGGCGCAGCACCACGGCGCCGGCGCCGTCTCCGAAGATCGGAACGGTGGTCTTGTCCTCAGGATCGAGAAGGGTGGAGAAGGTCTCCGCCGCGATGAGCAGCACGCGTTCCGCGAGGCCCGCGGCGATCAGGCCCGAGGCTGTGGCCAGCCCGTACAGGAATCCGGTGCAGACCGCGGAGACGTCGAAGGCGGCGATCCCGGTCAACCCCAGCCGCGAAGCGACCTCAGGGGCCGTGGCCGGGCAGGGGCGATCGGGCGTCGTCGTGGCCAGGACCAGGGCTTGAACCTCGCCGTCGCCGGCCGACTTAAGAGCCCGGGCGCCGGCCTCCACGGCCAGATCGGAGGTGGCCATGCCAGGGGGAGCCACGTGTCGGGAGGAGATGCCGGTTCTGCTGTGGATCCACTCGTGGGTGGTGCCCAGCCGGGTGCGGAGGTCTGCGTTGGTCACCACGTGCGGGGGTAGCCAGTATCCGACGCCGCAGATGACCGCAGCGTGGGCGGGCGCGCCGGACGAGGGAACTGTGTCAGCCGGCAGTCGCAAGACCCGTCCTCCACTGGTCGGTTGATGAGCGGCGGTCAGTGTATAGCCACTCGTTCCGACCTGGGCCGACGTGTGGTGCTTGACACAGTGTCAGCTGATGCAACCGCTTCGGTTCGCGGCGGGCCGAGGTGAACCGACCCCTATCTTTAGTTCAGTTGATCACATGTGCGAGCGTAAGTAGTCTCGAGCGCATGACGCTCAAGGCCCTAACAGATGATCAGATGGAGCAGTTCAACCGTGACGGGTACTGCATCATTCCCGCATTCTTGAGTCACGGTGACGTCACGTACATCAAGGACTACTACCGACGAGCAGCCGAGGCGAACGCCTTGGCCGCAGCGCAGGACACCACGGCCTGGGACCAGGACAAGGACGAAGCGCCGGTGCTCCGCAGGGTGCCCGCGCCCTTCGACAACGACCCCGGATTCCGGGAGATCTTCGGTTCTACGCGCGTGCTCGACTACGTCGAGGACCTGATCGGGCCCAGCATCTACATGCACTCCTCGAAGCTCATCTTCAAGCCGGCGAGGAGCGGTCGCCGCAAGCCCATGCACCAGGATCTGGCCTACTGGGCCGACATGTCCGAGCGTCAGATCACGCTCTGGTGCGCCATTGATCCCGCGACGCCCGAGCGCGGCGGGATGGAGCTCATTCCCGGTTCGCACAAGCAACTTCTGCCGCACGAGGACCTGGACGACTACCAGGTGCGCGAGGAGCAGCTGGACCTGAGTCAGGTCCGTCCGGCCATCATGGAGCCCGGCGACGCGCTGTTCCTGGATGTCATGACCGTTCACGCCAGCGCGCAGAATCGTTCCGACCACGACAGGCTCGCCACCGTCGTGAACTACTACTCACAGCCGAAGAGCGACAGCCAGACGTCACGTTACGGCTCCACGCAGCCTCTTCGCGCCCCGCTCCAGCAACTGTCCTAGGCGGTCATGCCCTCCATGATGTCCAGCAAGATCAAGAACGACGGCCCTGTCGTCCTCGGCATTTCCTGCAGCCACGACGCATCGGCGTGTCTGATGGTCGGAGGCGAGGTCGTCAGTGCCATCCAGTTGGAACGGCTCACCCGCGTCAAGCGCGACGGCCGGCCGTACCTCAACACGCGTGCCGCTGCGGACTACTGTCTCGAAGCGGCCGGGCTGACGCCCGACGACGTCGACCTGTTCGCGTTCAACACGCAGAACCTCGTGCCCAGTCAGGTGGGACTGAACTTCCCCTTCGCCGACGAGGGTTTCGACCTCTTCGACCCCACCGGCGAGCGCTCGGTCTTCGTCTCCCACCACCTGGCGCACGCGTTCGCCACCTTCTTCTCGAGCCCCTTCGAGCGTTCGGCCGTCTGGGTCGTGGACGGCTCCGGAGGGAGCGTGATCGGCGCGGACGACCTGCTCCTGCGCGGTCCCGAGCTCGTCGAGTACGTGAACAGGCCCATGCCCGTTCCCCGGCCGCCCTATCACGTCGAGTCCACCTACGTGTTCGACCGCTCCGGCTATCGCCTGGTGGACCGTGGAATGGCGGCGTCGTTCCACCCGATGTGCGGTTCGTCGTCGCTCGGCGAGACCTACGCATCCGTCTCCCAGTACGTCTTCGGCGACTGGCAGGAGGGCGGGAAGCTCATGGGCCTCGCCCCCTACGGCGAGGCCTCCCGGTTCGGCGAGAGCCTGCTCGCCAAGGACGACTCCGGCATCTCCCGTTTCACCAGCGAGTGGAAGCAGACGCTGCGTCGGGCGAACCGGCGCGGCAACGCCATGGAGTACGCCGACCTCGCCGCGCGCGTGCAGGCGGACCTCGAGGTCGCCCTGGTCGAGCGTGCCTCGCGGGCTCTGACGCTGACGGACGAGGCCGATCTCGCCTACGCGGGCGGCGTGGCGCTCAACGGCGTCGCGAACCACCGCATCGTCCGCGAGTCGGGGGTGCGGCGCTTCTACGCGATGCCGGCCAGTCACGACGCCGGCGTCTCCCTCGGCGTCGCGGCCGCGGCCCACTACGTGCTGACCGGTGAGACCAAGGGCACCCCCCTGACCCATGACTTCCTCGGCAAGTCCTACGGGGCCGAAGAAGTCGACGCGGCACTGAAGCCGTGGGACGGATTCCTCCGCGTCGGCGGCTTCGACCAGCAGGACATCGTCGACCGGCTGGTGCAGGGGCAGGTGCTCGGCTGGTACGAGGGCGGCTCGGAGTTCGGCCCCCGTGCCCTGGGCCATCGGTCCATCGTCGCCGCTCCGTTCGACCGCGAGATGTGGGAGCACCTCAACCGCTCGATCAAGTACCGCGAGGAGTTCCGGCCCTACGCACCCATCGTTCCCGTCGAAGTCGCGGACAAGTACTTCGACATGGGGCCGGACAAGGAGAGCCCCTACATGCTGAGGGTGGTGAAGGTGCGTCCGGAGTGGCGTGACCGGCTCGGCGCGGTGGCTCACGTCGACGGCTCCGCCCGCGTGCAGACGGTCGACCCCGTGCACAACCCCCGCTGGCACGCCCTGCTCACCGCGTTCGGCGAGCGCACCGGCATACCGGTGCTGGTCAACACCAGCATGAACGTCCGCGGTGAGCCGATCGTCGAGACGCCTGCCCAGGCGATCGACGTACTGCTCGCCACGCAGATGGACGCCCTGGTCCTGGAAGACCGTGTGGTCGCCCCGGCCCCCCTGGCATCCGAAGCGCTCGAGGACGGTCTCCTGGTCCGTGCCCCGGGCGCGGAGCTGTCGGCGAGCGTGGGAGAGCACGGGCCGGAGTACCACCTGACGAGCCGCCCGCGCGGCGGACAGCTCAGGCAGCTCCCGCTGTCCGTCTTCCTGCTGCTGGCCGCGGCCGACGGAGCGACCCCGCTGCGCGATCTGCTCAAGCTGCACTGCTCGGGTGCGGAGCAGCAGGCCGAGGCCCTCGAGATCGTCCGCGACCTCCTTGCGGAGAGGCTGCTGCTGGCCGGGGAAAGGGCTGCTGCACATGCCTCGGCGTGACGTTCTGAACGTGGCCGTCCTCGGCGCCGGCCTCATCGGAATCGACCTCGTGACCAAGATCCAGCGCTCCCCGGCACTGAGCTGCGGCCTCGTGGTCGGACGGAACAGCGAGGCCAGGGGGCTGCGTCAGGCCGCCTCCCTCGGCTGCGCGACCTCCGCGGAGGGAGTCGACGCGCTGACGGGGGCGGAGGAACCTTTCGACATCGTCTTCGACGCCACCAACGCCACGGCCCACGCGGAGCACTGGGCCCGGCTGGAACCGCTCGGAACACTGCTGATCGATCTCACGCCCAGCAGGGTGGGGCACATGGTGATCCCCACCGTGAACGCGGCCGACGCTCTCGAGCACGGCAACGTCAACCTGATCAGCTGCGGCGGACAGGCGTCCGTGCCCATCCTCCACGCGCTCGCTCAGCGGTACACGCCCGAGTACGTCGAGGTGGTCACCACGGCCGCCAGCCCCAGCGTGGGCCGGGCCACCCGTCTGAACCTGGACGAGTACATCGCGACCACCCAGGACGCCGTCCGTACCTTCACGGGCGCGCGAGAGGTCAAGGCGATCGTCAACCTGAGTCCGGCCCGACCGCCGGCCACCTTCCGGGTCGCCATGTCGGCCGTGCTCCCGGGCGCCGAGCCCGAGCAGGTCCGCGCGCTGGTCCGGGAGGCGGCCGAAGAGGTGCGCGGCTACGCACCCGGGTACGAGGTCAAGGCCTGCACGGTGACCGACGACCGGGTGTTCGTCGCGGTCGAGGTGTCGGCCTCGCCCGGAGACCGGATCCCCCGGTACGCCGGGAACCTCGACATCATCAACTCCGCCGCCATCCTGATCGCCGAGCAGTACGCCGCGAGCCAGGACCGCCTGGTGGGCGCCACGAAGGAGCCGCTGTGAGCCGACCCGAAGCAGACGCTGCCGGCGGGCAGCGGCGGATACTGATCCACGACCCCACCCTGCGTGACGGCCATCACGCGGTGCGCCATCAGCTCGACCGGGATCAGCTGCGGAGCTATGCGGCGGCAGCCGATGCCGCCGGGGTGCCCGTGGTCGAGGTCGGCCACGGGAACGGTCTGGGTGCTTCGTCCCTCCAGGTCGGCTGGGCCAAGCTCAGCGACGACGAGATGCTCTCGGTCGTCAGGGAGGCTCTGCAGAGCAGCCGCATGGGTGTCTTCATGCTGCCCGGCTGGGGCACCACCGCGGATCTGCAGAAGGCCGTGGCGCACGGAACCGACGTGGTTCGGATCGGCGCCCACTGCACCGAGAGCGATGTCACCGAGCGTCACCTGGGCTATCTCCGCGATGCCGGGGTGGAGGCGCACGGCGTGCTGCTGATGAGTCATATGGCGACTCCCGCGCAACTGGCCGAGCAGTGCGCGGACCTGGTGGCCTACGGCGCGCAGGCGGTGGGCATCTTCGACTCATCCGGCCACTACCTGCCCCCCGACGTCACCGAGCGTGTCCATGCCATCACCAAGGCCGTCGACGTCCCGGTGATCTTCCACGCGCACAACAACCTGGGGATGGCGGTGGCGAACTCGGTCGCGGCGGCCGAGGCCGGCGCCGAGATCATCGACGCCTGCGCCCGGGGCTTCGGCGCCGGAGCCGGCAACACCCAGCTCGAGGTCGTCGTGCCGGTGCTGGAGCGCATGGGCTTTTCCACCGGAATCGACCTCTACGCGCTGCTGGACGCGGCCGACCTGGCCGAACGGGAGCTGATGCCGGCACCGCCGACGATCAGCTCCGAGAGCGTGGTGAGCGGCCTGGCTGGGGTATTCTCGGGCTTCAAAACAAGGGTGCAGGAGATCTCCCGACGCGAGGGGATCGACCCGCGTGACGTCTTCTTCGAGCTGGGCAGGCGGCAGGCGGTCGCGGGGCAGGAAGACCTCATCGTCGATGTCGTCATGGAACTGCGGAACGGTGTTGCCGTCCGCCCCCAGGACGGTCCGCGACGGGAGGATGTCCGTACATGACCATCCCGCGACGGTGCGGACCGACGTGGTCATCCACCCGAAAAACGACTATTGCTACGGTGCGTGAATCGATTCCATGAACGAGCTGGCCAAGCAGAACGAAGCCCTTCGTCATGAAGTGGAAGCCCTCCGCGATGCCATCAAGGAACGACGACAGGCCTCGGTGCCTCCGGCTGCCGGGGACTATCCGCTGGCCGGCATCAAGGCGCGCATCGAGCAGGCACTGCGCGAGCGATCCGGGCGTGACGTGGGGGCCTGGGAGGTCGACATCCTCGACCGCTCCCGGTTCGGTGCGGACTTGGCGGTGCGGCTGACCGGCCTGCTCAAGGAGGGCGGGGCCAAGGAGTACATCGCCACGCACGTGCCGTGGATCGTCGAAGCCCTGAAGTCCCCCGAGCTGGCCGACGCCGTCGCCGACGTCAGCCAGAAGGGCATCTACGCCAACGTCCGGCTGACCGACGCCTGGTACCTGTCCAGCGTGGCGTCGATCATCGCTCTGGACGACCGGTACGGCCAGAACGACAGCCGGTCCGACCGCACGCAGATCGTGGACTACTCGTCGCCCAACGTGGCCAAGGTGCTGCACGCCGGCCACCTCCGGTCGACCATGATCGGTCACGTGCTCGGCAACCTCTACGAGGCGTCCGGTGCGCTGGTCTACCGGATCAACCACATCAACGACTTCGGCGGATTCGGCTTCATGCTGGAGGGCTTCCGCCGCTTCGAGCCGCACTTCCCCCAGGAGATGAGCAGCAACGAGCGGCTGCTGGCCATCTATTCCATCCGGCGCAGCCTGGAGCGGACCGTGGCCGCGGCGGTGGATCTGGACGACGCCGCCGAGTCCGACCGTGCGGTCATCGCCACCTACTTCCCCGGGGTCATCGGGGCGCACGCCCTGCGCGGGGCGTACGAGGAGTTCGTCGCCGCCTCCGACGCCCGCTTCCACCGTCTGGAGGTCGGGGATCCGGAGGAGGTCGAGCTCTGGCTGCGCATGGTGGAGTGGAGCCTGGCCGACTTCCAGACCTTCTACGACGCGCTCGACATCAAGATCGACTTCACCATCGGGGAGAGCTTCTACCTCGACGCCGGCAACGAGGTGGTGGACGCGGCGATCCGGAGCGGCCGGGCCTACCGTCTCACCGAGGAGATGGTCGACGAAGAGGTCGCCGAGCTCGAGCGGGCCGTCGAGGACGGGGACATCACCCCGGAGGTGAAGGCCAAGTCGGCGGCCCTGCTGGAGAAGGACCTGGGCGCGATCGTGGTGCCGCTGCCCGGCGGCGAGCGACTGGTGGTCCGCCGCTCCGACGGCCGCAGCATCTACTCCACCCGTGATGTGGGCGCGGTCAAGCTGCGGCGCGACATCTTCGACGCCACGGACATCAACTACGTGGTGGGCCAGGAGCAGCGGGTCCACTTCTCCCGGCTGTTCCAGGCCGCCGAGGCCCTCGGCCTGGTCGAGCCCGGTGAGGTGGACTTCAAGCACACCTACTTCGGCTTCTACGTCGACGCCGCGACCGGGAAGAAGCTGTCCAGCCGCGACAGTGTCTCCAGCGTGAACGAACTGCTGGCACGGTCCGTCGAGCACTTCCGCGCCAAGACCGCCGAGAGCGGCGGGATGACCGAGGAGGAGATCGACCAGGCCGCTCACCAGCTGGCGGTCGGCTCGGTGGTCTTCAACGACCTCAAGAAGGACATGAAGGCCGCGGTCAGCATCGCCAAGGACGATCTGAACTCGGTCATCACCGATTTCGAGAAGTCCGGCGGCGCCTACGCGGTCTACACCGCCTGCCGGGCCCGGGCCATTCTGCGCAAGTACAACCGTCCGCTGCCGCAGGCCGCCGACATCGCCACGTTCGACGTCAACGACCAGGAGGCGCTGCTCATTCTGCGTCTTCTCGAGTTCCCGGAGAAGGTGGCCAAGGCCGCCGACGCGTGCGACCCGGCCGTCCTCGTGCGGCACCTGCTCGACATCGCGGGCATCTACAACTCGTACTACGCGAGCGCGCCCGTCCTGCAGGGCGACAAGGCCAACGAGTTCCGGCTCCTGATCACCAAGTCCGTGCAGACGGTGATGGTCAACGGCCTGGACCTGTGCCACGTCGAGTGCCCGCCCAAGATCTGATGGGAGAAGACCAGCCGATGGGCAGACTGACTGGACAGCGGGCGATCGTCACGGGGGGTGCCAACGGCATCGGCCGTGGCATCGCCACGGCCTTCGCCCGCGAGGGCTGTGACGTGTTCTTCACCGCGCTGAGCGACGAGGCGGCGGCCCGCGCGACCCGTGACGAGCTCCGTGAGCACGGAGTGCGGGCGGACTACATGCTGCTCGACGCCGCAGATCCGGACGCCGTACCGCGTCTGATGGACGGCGCCACCCAGGCCCTGGGACTCGTCGACGTCCTGGTGAACAACGCGGCCACGGCCACGCGCAGCGCGTTCCTCGACCTGACCCCGGACGAGTACGACCAGGTCATGACGGTCAACCTGCGGTTCCCGTTCTTCGCCACCCAGGCGTTCGCCGCAAGGCTGCGCGCCGCCGGCGCCCCGGGAAGCGTCATCAACATCAGCTCGCTCAGCGCCACTCGGGCCATCAGCGCCATGGCCGGCTACCAGTGCAGCAAGGCGGGTCTGTCGATGCTGAGCCGTGGGGCGGCCTACGAACTGGCCCCCTTCGGGATCCGCGTCAACACCATCTCGCCGGGACTGACCGCCACCAAGTCCAACTCTTCACAGTGGCGGGACGACCCCGAACTCTGGCAGGAGCGGGGCAAGGACATTCCGCTCGGGCGGCCCGGCCGCCCCGAGGATCTCGCCGGTGCGGCGGTGTTCCTCGCCTCGGCCGAGTCGTCGTGGATGACCGGCGGTGACATGGCCGTCGACGGCGGAGAGGTCGCGATGTGAGCGCGGCCTGGGCGCCACTGATCATCGACGGGCCGGAGCTGGAGCGCTACGAGCTGGTCCGGCCCGTCATCGACGCCTTGGGCGAGGCTTTCCGTTCGCTGCGCACCGGCCAGGCGCAGACAGCGCCCCGCACCCTGCTGCAGACCGGCCAGGAGCCGCACAATCAGCTCCTGGTCAGTCCGGCGGCATGGGAGCAGCGCGGTGTCGCAGGACTGAAGATCACCACGCTCACCCCGGACAACCCGAGCCGCGGACTGCCCCTGATCCACGGGATCGTCGCCCTGGTCGATCTGACGACCGGCCGGGTGACCGCACTCCTGGACGGCGCCGCGCTCACCGCCGTCCGCACGGGAGCCGTCGCCGGACTGGCGACGGAGCTGTGCGCGCCCTCGGATGCCGGCGACCTCGCCGTCATCGGAGCGGGGGTACAGGCCCGGGCACTGCTGCGCACCATGGCCGCGGTGCGTCCGATCCGCTCCGTCCGCATCCACTCCCGCACCAGGGCGAGCGCGGAGGCTCTGGGCGAATGGGCGCAGGCCCTCCTGGGCGCACCTGCCACGGTGACCGTGTGCGACGACCCGCGGACGGCTGTGCGTGACGCGGAGATCATCTGTACGGCGACCTCGACCGACGCCAAGACCCCGCTGATCGAGGCCGACTGGGTGGCGAAGGGCGCGCACCTCAACGTCATCGGCGGCACCCATGAGGACGCCGTCGAGGTTGCGCCGCAGCTGCTCGCGACCGCGTTCGTCGCGGTGGAACAGCGCGCCGACGCGTTGGAGGAGGCCGGGGAGGTCCGGTCGGCGATCGCCGACGGTCTGATCGACGGCGATGGCCTCCACGACCTGGGCGCACTGCTCGACGGGGAGGCGGCGGCGTCCCCCGGCCAGACCACGCTGTTCCGCGGCGTGGGTCTGGCGATCGAGGACACGGCTGCCGCGGCAGCCCTGTACGAGGCCATCACCGAGGCCTCGTAGCCACCGAGGCCTCGTCACCACCGAGATCACGTCAACACCGAGGTCTCGTAACCGGCGGAACGGCCGGTTACGAGACCTCTGGCGTCAGGTCAGCTGTCGACCCGGTCCGGCCGTGCGTCCCGTGACCAGGCCATGAAGGACCGCTCGAAGACGATGACGGTCTCCTTGGTCGACTTCGTTCCGGTGGTCTCCACCGTCACGATGCCCTGGCCGGGGCGGGACTTGGACATCCGCTTGCTCAGGATGCGGCTGGTCGCGTACAAGGTGTCCCCGACGAACACCGGCTCGTGCAGGCGTACCCGGTCCCAGCCCAGGTTGGCCACGGCGCGGGCCGACAGCGCCTGGACGGTCATCCCGCCCACGAGCGCGAGCGTGATGGAGCTGTTCACCAGGATCCGCTTGTACGCGGTACCGGCCGCGTAGCTCTCGTCGAAGTGCAGCGGGTGCTGGTTCATGAGCAGCAGCGTGAGCCAGGTGTTGTCGGCCTCGGAGATCGTCCGACCCGGCCAGTGCCTGATGACCATGCCGGGCTCGAAGTCCTCGTAGTCACCTCCGTGCTCTTCGACGTACTCGTTGTCTCCGACGTGCCTCAGCGTCATTCGGATTCCTTCGTGGTGCGTTGCGTGGGGTCGGTGGACAGGCCCGGCGCCGGCGGACGGCGCTGCCCGAAGCGGGCCGCCCATGCCTCTCCCCGGGCCAGGGTCTCGCGGGCCCTGCGCACGAACGGGGGACCGATCATCCGCCCGTCGATCAGGGTCACCCCGTCACCGGCCGCCCGCACGCCGTCCATCACCCGCCGTGCTTCCTTCATCTCGGTCTCTCCCGGCCGGAAGCCCCCGTTGATGGCGGCGAGTTCCTTGGGGTGGACGGTTCCCTTGCCGTGGAAGCCGAGGGAGCGGGCCTGCTCGATCTCCTCGTGCAGGACGGACAGGTCCGCGAGCTGGAAGTTGCCCGTGTCGATGCAGGCTGTTCCGTGCCGGGCGCAGGCGAGTGCCATGGCCTGCCGGGCGGCCAGCAGCCCGGCCCACGTGATGTCGATGCCCAGCGTGGCCGCCAGGTCCGCCGAACCTAGGATCAGCCCGTCGCTCGCCGCGGCGATTTCATCGATCGCGTTTACGGCCTCGACGGTCTCGACGGTCACGAAGATCTCGGGATGCCATCCGGCCGAGGCGAGCGTCTCCCGGAGCAGGATCGGTTCGGCCGGAAACCGGACCATGGTCATGAAGACGAACCCGGGCCTGGCCGCTCCCGAGGTGAGGAACGCGATGTCGTGCACCGACTCGATCGACCCCAGCGGGTTGATGCGGACGGCGAGGTTCTCCGTGGCCGGCGACCGGTCGAGCGCCGTCCGGCAGATGTTCCGCGCCTCCTGTTTGAGGGGGGCGGGCACCGAGTCCTCCAGATCGATCAGGTGGACGTCGGCGTCGTAGGACTGCGCCGTCAGCACCTTCTCCAGGGACAGCGCGGGGGTGTACAGAATGCTGCGCAGAACAGCCCGTGCCGTCGTGGTCACTCGCTCACCCCCGGCTGCGCCGTGGACACGGTCGGGGCGCCGACCTCGGCGAGAATCGCGCACAGGTCACGGATCTGCTGGTCGGTCTGACCGGCGCGCATCATGACGCGCAGCCCCGCCGTGCCGCGGGCGACGATGGGGAAGAACACCGGTGAGACGTAGAACCCGGCCTCGTACACCCGACGGCCGGCCTCGATCACCGTTGCGTCGTCCATGGGGACGAGCCGGATCGGGAAGGTGTTTCCGGACTGCTCGGTCGCGATGTGGGCGTCGAAGAGGGCGATCTTGTCCTGCAACCGCTGCTGCAGGGTCGTCAGTTCGCCGGTCCGGTGGATCTCCGCCGATGCGAGGCCGGCGCCGACCGCCGCGGTGTTCAGCGGCTGCGAATAGCTGAGGGCCCCGGCGAAACGCTCGATGATGCGCAGCGTCTCCTGCGGGTGTCCGTTGAGGAGGACGGCCGCGCCGCTCGTACCGAACGCTTTGTTCAGGGTCGTCACCACGACGGTGCGGTCGTTCAGCGCCGGGCTGGTGGAGCGTACGTAGCCGACGCCGCGCGGTCCGAAGGCCGAGACCGAGTGCGAATCGTCGTAGTACACCTGGAGGCCGTAACGGTCCTGCAGATCGGCCAGTTCCTTGACCGGCGCGTACCCGCCCAGGCTGTCGCTGCCGTCGCAGATGTACCAGACCTGGCCGTACTCCTTGCAGCGGTCCTCGATGAAGTCCAGGTCGTGGTGGCGAGCGGTGACGATCTCCGTCTCGTCCGCACAGGCGGGCTTGGCCTGGGCCATCGAGACATGACAGTTCTTGTCGAAGATCATCAACGGCCGGGTGCCGTCGCCGATATGACCCGAGGCGATCAGCGGGAGCAGGCCGGCGCTGGCGACGCTGGCGGAGATGGCGGAGATCGCGTCGGCCGAGAACAGTTCGCCGAGCGACGCCTCCAACTCCAGCAGGGCCGGAATCTGCACCCGGCTGCGCGGGATGCAGTGGTCCAGTACGCCGTACTTGCGCAGCGCCGTGACCGCGCCCTCGATCACCTGGGGGTGGGAGTCGAGGTCCAGATAGGAGCAACAGCTGAAGTTGACGAATTCGTGACCCGCCTCGGTGCGCATGATGCCGTCGTGGAGTTCGGCGACGATGCCCGCGAGGCCGTTGCGCTCCGACATGTCCCAGAAGGAGTTTCCGATACCGATCGACTTGTCGTTGTTGCGGTATCGGTTGGTCGGCTGGATCATCTTGGGGCCGGTCACTTCACGCCTTCCATGGGGGACTTCTCCGGCTGGAGGTTGTAGAGGCCGTTCACCTTCCGGAACGCGGCCTTGTAGAGCGAGTCGGCCAGCATGAGAGGGCGACGGAACATCTTCGGGTCGGACAGCCAGAAGTTGATGTTGATGTTCAGCTGGTCGACCGCGTCGACCTGGTGCCACCAGCCCATGGGGAGGTACAGCATCTGGCCCGGCTCCAGAACGATGTCCCGGCGCTGTGAGAGCGCGACCGCCAGCCGCGGATAGCGCTTGAGGTCGGCGTTGTCGACCCGGACGGACTTCGAGGTGTTGGCGTAGCCGCGCAGCGCCGAACGGATGTAGTAGTTCTTGAACCCCGGCGGCATCACGACGAAACGCTTGCGACCCTCGAGCTGGATGTTGAAGTTCTCGAGATCGTCGAAGTGGTTGCGGGAGCGCATTCCGCCGTAATTGACCCAGATGTTGGCCAGGTTCAACGGAGCCTGATAGTTGAAAATCTTCGTGGCATCAAAACCGAGCAGGTCGTTGATGGTGTCCGAATAATTCTTGATGTTCGAGACGATGCGATACGTGCCGTCCCTGTTCGACTTGTAGGGCTCCTTCTCGAAGTAGTCGCGAAGGGGGATCTTCGTGACCTCGGCCCGCGTCTCGTTCTCCTTGCTGCGGTCCTTCCTGACCAGGGCCACGGTGGCGTCGCCGAGCTTCTCCAGGACGGCGGCCTGGTGGAATCCGGGCTCGGCCGGCGGGAGGACGTCGATGACCGCGGGAACATCGGCTCGAATGATGGAGTCGGCTCCCCAGGTCAGGAACTCGTCCAGACTCAGCCGAGGGTACGGAACGCTTTTGATGCCGTGGTATTCGGAAGCCGTGTCGTTCATGCAGGAATCCCGTCTTCGCTGGTGGAGGCGTGGTGGGGGGCTTCGGACGTGGCGTCGTCGAGCCATGCCGCGTAGTCGTCTTCGACGAACACGGCCACGCGAGCGAAGTCCGCCCGCTGGTCGGCGGCCAATTCGGCGGTGGGGCAGGCGTGCTGGTCGGTGCAGAAGGCGAAGAGATCCTCCGGCCTCACCCCGAGACCGGACCGGGAGCGGGCCGGCCTGGACATCACCTCGGCGCGGGCGAGGGCGAGTTCGGCCCGCCACTCCCGGCGCTCGTTGAAGCTGCCGACCCGCTGCCGGGCCCGCTCGCCGTACATGAGGCGCAAGTCCCGTGAACGCGCCAGCTCCAGGCAGGCGTCCGCGCACTGCTGCGGAGTGTCGACCAGCAGAGCGCTGTCGGGCGTGAGCAGGTCCCGTACCCCTCCGACCGGGAAGGCCACGCACGGCAGTCCGGCCAGCATCGCTTCCTGGAGAGCCTTCTCGCTGGTCGCGTACGTGTACGGGTTGAGCGGGTAGCAGAAGACGTCCAGGCGGCTCAGGAACGCGGCGGGGTCGGGCTGGAACCCGAGGAACCGCACGCGGTCGCCGATGCCAAGCCGTTCGGCCTCGGCGCGGTAGTCGTCGAGCGGGCCGTCGCCGGCGAACTCGAAATCGACGTCCGGCGCGGACCGGATCACCTGGGCCGCGATCTCCAGCATCGCGGAGTGCATCTTGATCGGTTCGACCGTGCCGAGGTAGCCGATGCGGATGCGGCCGTCACCGTCCTCGTGGGGCCGGGGCGCGGTCTCGGCCGGTGCGTTGAGACCGGCGGCGGAGAACACGCAGCGGGCCGGGGGAAGCCCGGCACGGACGCGGTTGTGCTCGAAGCGGGGGTTGGCGGCGGCGCTGGGCACCGTGACCGAGCACCCGTCGACGCGGGCGAGCAGCTCGGCGCTGGGGCACATCCACGGGGCGTCGAAGTGACCGCGCGAGTGCAGGAGGATCCGGCCGGCCGGCAGATCGGTGTTGACCAGGAAGTCGTTGACGTAGGGGTTGTTCCACCACTCGATCTGCACGAGGTCGGCGGCCGCGGCGGCCGTGCGGGCGGCCTCCACGCCGGCGATCACCTCCACGCCGGCGGCTTCGAACCTGGCCCGGTGCTCCGCCTGCGGGGGGATCAGCGAGGCGACGGTGGCAGTCACGTCGGCGGTGCTGCCGGCGCACATGCGCAGCAGCCCCATGCTGGCCCCGCCGTCGGTCACCTCCTTGATGACATGGAGAACCTTCATCGGGCCGGGCCTCCGGCACTCCAGCGGTCCAGGAGCTCGGCCCGGTCGTGGGGGAAGTCGCCGAACAGCCGCTGGTTGATCTCCAGTGTCTCCTCGTCCGCGAGCAGCATGAACTGGAACAGACGGTCGTCGAGCATCGTCTTCCACCGGTTGAGGACGGCCATGTCCTGTGCGCGGCCGTCATGGTGCAGCCCGTCGAACGAGCTTCCCTGGCCGAAGGAGCTGACCGTGTTCAGCCCGCGGTCGGAGTGCTCCAGGCCGAGCGCCTCGGAGATGCGCCGCCGCTCGGCGGTGTCGTTGAACCACGCGTTGAAGGTCACGTACGTGAAGCCGAAGGAGCGGGCTTCGAGGTAGCCGGCGTAGCGCTTCCACAGGTCCAGAAGGTCGCGGATGCGATAGCGGTACGCCCAGGCCGGGTCGCTCTGCGCCTGCCGGGCGATGGAGGCGGCCGTGTTGGGGAAGTCCCGGAGCACCACCACGACATCGCTGCGGTGTGCCACCTGCGCGTTGTGATGGAGGGGGAACGTCGACGGGTCGAGGTTCTCGTAGCCGACGATCAGCGTGCGCTCGTGCGGCTCGATGGCCATCCGGGTGTAGGTGTCGCGATCGACGGTCAGGAGCCTGCCGTCGGTCTCGAACAGGGAGATCTCGGCGCTGTTCAGATAGCGGACCTCCGACTCGTCGAAGTGACCGCGGACCCATTCGGAGATCGCGTGGTTCGCGCCGCGACGCAGACCGAAGATGAAGATGGCGCGGTCGAAGAGAGGTTCGGGCGCCGGGCGCGAGTCGTGGGTGCGGCCGTGGGCCGCGGACGCGGCCAACTCCCGTATCTGCTCGGCCGTGAGTCCTTCGGACCTCGCTTGTTCCAAGGCCGCGTCCTGAAACCTCAGTGCCGCGGTGAGAGGCGGCAGGCCGGCCAGAGCGGCGTCACGGACGCCGAGGCGTTGCAGGACGTCTTCCAGCGCGGTCGTGGGAAGCAGCTGGGTGAGCGAGTGAACCGCCCGTTCCCGGTCGTCGTTCACGCGGGCGTACTCCAACTCGGCTTCAGAGAACCGTTTATTCGACTGAGTGACCATGTTTCCCTTCGCACAGGACGGTGCCGCAGCCTCTGTGCAGAGCGTTGGCGTGTGGGGCCGCGGTCGATACCGGACGCTCCGGCGGGGCGGCGGACAGGCAGAGACGAGAGCGCGTGACGGTCCATCACTCATGGCTGAGTGTCAGCGCGATGGGGCGGAACCATGGGAACGCCCGTGCGCATGAGCCGTTCGGCGCAGCTGCCGTGGAAGGGTGCGCTCGGGCAGTCCGCCATCACCGCGGCCGTCGTCCGGGCCACCGGTTGTCCGCCTGCCTTCATCACGCTGTGCTGTCCCCGTTGCGCTGCTCGTTCTCGTGCCGGTGCCAACCGTACGCATGATCGACTGTGCAGGGAAAGCCGGTTGGCGAGTTCGGGCGAACTTGTTGCCGACGAGCCATCACGTGGGCCTGTTGCGAAGGAAATTGTCCGCCGGAGTGAAGCGGGGGCACCGCGCCGGCGCGGTGCCCCCGTTCGTTCGGCCGCCCGAGGCAGAGGGCTGCGTCAGGCGGAGCGTCGGCGTCAGTACGTGAGGATGCCCGGGTCCGAGACGCCCGCCGTGCCCGTCTCGACGTGGCCGGCGAGGCGGCGCAGGAAGTCCGGGCTGGTGGACGCGGTGACGGTCACGTCGTACCAGCGGGACGAGGCCGTCAGGTCCACGGTGTGGGTGACCGTGGCGCCCTTCGCGACGGTGAGCGTCTGCGGCCCGCCGGCGTAGGCGTGGGCGATCGTGACGGTGGCCGCCGCGTTGGTGCCGTTGGTGACCGTGAGGTCCAGGTTGCCGGTGGCCGCGTTGTGGCGGGCCCGGACCTCGGGGACGGCCGTCTTGCCGGGGGAGCGGAAGCGGCGCAGGAAGCCGTTGGGGCCGTGCACGGTGAGGTCGGTGAGGCCCTTCGACCACTTCGTGTTCCAGACGTCGTCGATCGACTTCGCCGCCTCGGTGGTGTACGTCCAGGGCACGTCGGTGCGGTTGGCCGAGGTGACGTAGAACTGGGCGCCCGCGGACGGGCCGCCGCTGAACGTGAGCCGGAAGGTGCCGGCCGCGGTGTCGGCGGCGCCGTCCACGTAGGGGGCGTACTTCAGCGGTCGGGTGGGCTTGGAGCCCGGCTCCTGGCGGGGCATCGCGCCGACGGCCGGGGCGGTGGCCGGGAAGTCGGGGTGACGGTTTCGGTCCGGCGGGTAGTAGCCGTCGACCGGGGGCAGCGCGGCCGGCTCGGTCTGCGTCCGGGAGAAGTCGAAGGCCGAGGTCAGATCGCCGCAGACGGCGCGCCGCCAGGGCGAGATCTGCGGCTCGTGGACGCCGAAACGGGCCTCCATGAAGCGGATGATCGACGTGTGGTCGAAGGTCTCCGAACAGGTGTAGCCGCCGGTCGACCAGGGCGAGACGACGAGCATCGGGACACGCGGCCCGAGGCCGTACGGGCCGGCCACGTAGCCGATCTTGCCGTTGAACCAGTCGAGCGAGGTCGCGACGGTGGACTTGCCCCAGGAGGCGTCGCCCGGGACGAACGGCGGGACGACGTGGTCGAAGAAGCCGTCGTTCTCGTCGTACGTGATGAACAGGGCCGTGCGCGCCCACACGTCCGGGTTGGACGTCAGCGCGTCGAGGACCTGCGAGATGTACCAGGCGCCGTAGTTGGACGGCCAGTTGGAGTGCTCCGAGAACGCCTCGGGCGCGGCGATCCAGGAGATCTGCGGCAGCCGGCCGGCCTGCACGTCCGCGCGCAGGTTGTCGAAGTAGCCGTCGCCGTTCTTGGCGTTCGTGCCCGTGCGGGCCTTGTCGTGGAGCGGGTTGCCGGGCTGGGCGTTCCGGTAGGTGTTGAAGTACAGCAGCGAGTTGTCGCCGTAGTTGCCGCGGTAGGCGTCGTCGATCCAGCCCCAGTGGCCCGCGGCGTCCAGGCCGTCGCCGATGTCCTGGTAGATCTTCCAGGAGACCCCGGCCGCCTCCAGGCGCTCCGGGTAGGTCTTCCAGCCGTAGCCCGCCTCCGCGTTGTTGAGGACCGGGCCGCCGCCCGTGCCGTCGTTGCCGGTGTGACCGGTCCACATGTAGTAGCGGTTCGGGTCGGTCGAGCCGATGAACGAGCAGTGGTACGCGTCGCAGATGGTGAACGCGTCGGCGAGCCCGTAGTGGAACGGGATGTCCTCGCGGGTGAGGTAGGCCATCGTGGCCTTGGTCTTGGCCGGGACCCAGTTGTTGTACTTGCCCTTGTTGAACGCGCTCTGTCCGCCGGCCCAGTCGTGGTTCAGACCCTGCAGGAACTCCATGCCGAGGTCGTCGCTGGGGGGCCGGAAGGGCAGGGTGACCTTGCCCCCGTTGTCCTCCTGGTGCCAGACGGACTTACCGCTCGGCAGGGTCACGGGACGGGGGTCGCCGAAGCCCCGTACGCCCTTCATCGCACCGAAATAGTGGTCGAAGGAACGATTCTCCTGCATCAGCACCACAATGTGCTCGATGTCCTGGATGGTGCCGGTCGATCCCTGCGCCGGTATCGCGGCGGCGCGGGCGATGCTGTCGGACAGCAGGGTCAACGCGGTGGCGCCGCCCGCCAGTTGCAGGAACCGGCGGCGATTGAGGTCGGCCATGGGGGTGGTCCTCCGTGGTGGGGAGTGGAAGGAGTGCACCGCGGGTGCGGCGCGGTGCGGGTGCCGGCGCCGGGCGGGGCCGGATCCGGGCGCCCCAAGGAGAGCGCCCGCGAACCACCGCCCGGCGGCCGTCCCATGACTGCCCGTCGTACGGCAGGCGAATCCCCCGTGACCGAACATGAATCACCACGCGCGAACGCCCCCGGTGCGCGGAAAGCGCACAGGGGGCGTTCGGTCGTGCCGGAGTCAGGACTTCGGGGCGTCGATGATCTTGCCGTTCTTGTCGAGGGTGTGGGTCCGCCAGTAGACGTCCCACTTGTCGTCGACCTTCAGCGGCACCTTGCCCTCGGGGTGGCGGGCCCAGCCCGGGTCGGGCTCCTTGCCGTCCTTGACGCAGGCCGAACCCGTGCCGCCCACGGAGAGGACGGGGTACTCGCCGCTGTTGCAGATGTCCTCCTCGTACTCGAGGCATCCGCTGAGCAGGAGGGTCGCCGCCGCGACGGCGAGGGCGGCGGCGAGGGGGCGGCGGATCGGGCGGCGGATCCGGCGGGGGGCGGTCACGGTGGCTCCAGGGCTGGTCGGTGTCGGTGGTGCCAGTCTGGCCGCGGAGCCGTGGCCGGGTCCTGAGTGACCGTACTCAGTCCTCGCCTGTCCGGATGCTCAGAACGGGTCCTACTCGACGACGAGTTCGACCTCGATGTTGCCGCGGGTGGCCTTGGAGTACGGGCAGAAGGCGTGGGTCTTCTTCAGCAGCGCCTGCCCCGCCTCGCCCTGGAGGTGGTCGGGGAACTCGGCGCGCATCACGACGGCGAGACCGAAGCCGTCGTCCGCGGCGTCCTTGCCGATGCTGACCTCGGCGGTCACCGAGACGTCGGAGATGTCGATCTTCTCCTGGCGGGCGATGACGCCCATGGCGCTTGCGAAGCAGGCCGCGTAGCCGGCGGCGAAGAGCTGCTCGGGGTTGGTGCCCTGCCCGTTGCCGCCGAGGGCCTGGGGGTGGGCCAGCGGGAGGTCGATGTGGCCGTCGGAGCTGACGGCGCGGCCCTCGCGGCCGTTGGCGGTGGCGACGGCGGTGTACAGCGCGTTCATGTGGCGGATCCCCTTGTCGGAGTCGGGTGGCGGTGCGGTGTCGCTCCTCATTGATAGCGCACTATTTAGTTGTGCACAACTCAATGGCGCGTATGTGACGTAGTCTGGGGTCATGGAGATGACGTCGGCCACCGTCCGGGACGAGGACTTCCTCCGTCTCGACCACCAGATCTGCTTCTCGCTGCACGCGGCGACCCGCGCGTTCAACGGGATCTACCGCGGTGCGCTCAAGGACCTCGGGCTCACCTACCCGCAGTACCTGGTGATGCTGGTGCTCTGGGAGCACGGCGAGCTGCCCGTGAAGGGCATCGGCGAGCGGCTGCGGCTCGACTCCGGCACGCTGTCGCCGCTGCTCAAGCGGCTGGAGGCGGCCGGCTACGTGGAGCGCCGGCGCAGTGCGGCGGACGAGCGCTCCGTCACCGCCCGCCCGACGGACACCGGCCTGGCGCTGCGCGAGCAGGCCCTCGGCGTCCCGCGCCGGATCGCAGCGGCGACCGGGCTGCCGCTGGAGGAGATCCGGCAGCTGCGCGACCGGCTGAACGCCCTGTCCGCCCACCTCGACGCGGTCGACCCGGAGCTGCTGGCGGACGGCGCGTGCGGGGCGGAGAAAATGTAAGGCCCTGAATCGGCTGTCGTTCCTATACTCGGCTCCATGTCCTCGATCACCCTGCGGCGGGCCACCGCCGACGACGCGCGGCGTCTGACCCGGCTCGTCCGCAGATCCGGCGCGTACCGGGGCGACTACGCCGGAATGGTGGACGGCTACGTGGTCGGAGGGACGTACATCGAGACGCACGCCGTCCATGTCGCCGCCGACGAGGACGGCCGGGTCCTCGGCTTCTACGCGCTGCTCGTCGACGAGGCGGAGCTCGACCTCGCGTTCGTCGCCGACGAGGCGCAGGGACGCGGCATAGGCCGGGTGCTGATGGACCACATGCGCGAGGAGGCGCGGGCTGCCGGGCTCCGCTCCGTACGGGTCGTCGCGCACCCGCCCGCGGAGGACTTCTACCTCCGCACCGGCGCCCTGCGCACCGGCACCGTCGAGCCCGCCGGGCACGTCCACTGGGCGCGCCCCGAGCTCCGGTACGACGTCGCGTGAGCGCCACGGAGCAGAGCCGTGAGGAGGAGCGGGAGAAGTCCGGCGAACCGCGCCGGCGGTTCTTCGCCGACCTCACCCCGCTGAGGACCTCCGCGGACTACCGCCGGCTCTGGTTCGGCAACACGGTCTCCTGGGTCGGCCAGGGCATGACCTCCCTGGCGATCTCCCTCCAGGTGTACGACCTCACCCGCTCGCCCTTCGCGGTCGGGCTCGTCGGCGTGTTCTCCCTCGTCCCGCTGATCGTCTTCGGCCTCTACGGCGGGGCCGTCGCCGACACCGTCGACCGCCGCCGGCTGGGCCTCGCCAGCGCCTCCGGCTCCGCCGTGCTGTCCGCGGCCCTCGCGGCGTCGGCGTTCGCCGGGTTCGAACGGGTCTGGTTCCTGTACGCGGTCGTCGCCCTGCAGTCCGTCTGCACCGCGCTCAACGCACCCGCCCGGTCCTCGATGATCCCGCGGCTGCTGCCGGCCGAACAGCTGCGCGCCGCGCAGGCGCTCAACTCGATGACGATGACCCTCGGCACGCTCGCCGGGCCCGCCCTCGGCGGGGTGCTCGTCGGGTTCGGCGGCTACCAGACCGCGTACTCCATCGACGCCGTCGCGTTCTTCGCCGCGCTGTACGCGATGTGGCGGCTGCCGGCCATGTTGCCGGAGCGGGCCGAAGGCCGGGGGAGGGCGTCCGTCCTGGACGGGCTGCGGTTCCTGGCCACCCGGCCGAACCTGCGCATGACCTTCTTCTCGGACTTCTGCGCGATGATCCTCGCCCATCCGCGGGCGCTGTTCCCGGCGGTCGCCGCGCTCTGGTACGACGGTGACGCGCGCGTCACCGGACTGCTCGTGGCCGCGCCGGCGCTGGGCGCGCTGCTGGGCGGCGTGATCTCCGGCTGGCAGAGCCGGATCCGGCACCACGGGCAGGCGATCCTCATCTCCGTCGGCTGCTGGGGCACCGCCATCGCGGCCTTCGGACTGACCCGGAACCTCTGGCTCGGGCTGCTGCTGCTCGCCCTCGCCGGGTACTCCGACACCGTCTCGATGATCTTCCGCGGCACGATGCTGCAGGTCGCCGCGCCGGACGAGATGCGGGGGCGGCTTCAGGGCGTGTTCATCGTGGTCGTGGCCGGCGGGCCGCGGCTCGGTGACTTCCTGGCCGGCTCGGTCGCGGACCTGACCTCGCCTGCCGTCGCGATCACGGGCGGCGGGCTCGCGTGCGTCGTCGCCGTCACCCTCCTCGGCCTGTACGCCCGGGACTTCCGCCGGTACGACGCGGCGGATCCGACGCCCTGACGGGCGGGGGTCCTCGTACCACCGGCGGCAGATGCGCCGAGGCCCCTCGAACGGGTCATCCCGTGCCCCCATCAGCGGCGAGCGTTTGCCGCCGGCATGTGCGCCCACGAGGCTCCGAAGTGAGCAACCCCGCTCTTCAGGAGGATTCCATGCGCAAGATCATCGCTACGTTCGCCCTGGCCGCCGCCGCCGTTCTCGGCGGCTCCGGTACGGCCCTCGCCCACAACGCCGACGTGATCGACGGCCCCGACGTGGTCGTGGTGGACCACACGGTCGTCGTCTGCGGCGACTTCAGCACGTGCGCGGGCGACGTCGGCTGATCGTCTCGAGAGCCACCGGAAGCCCCCTCACACCGAGGGGGCTTCCGGCTGTCCGACGATCCCCCGCGCGAGCCCCAGCTCCACCAGGTCCTGGGGGCGCAGTCGGAGTTGGTCCGCCGTCGCCGGGACCTGCTTCGGCGACCGCTTGAGGATGGCGACGGCGAGTTCGGGCGCGATGACGGAGAAGTAGCTGTCCGGGGTGGCCCACGTGTTGCCCGGCGCGGCCAGGGCGAGCGCGCCGCCGGAGCCGCCCTCGCCGATCAGCAGGGTGGTGACCGGGACCCGCGCCGCGGCGAGGGCCGCGAACGCCTCCGCGATGGCGGGGCCCGCGCCCGCCCGCTCCGCCTCGGCGTCGTTGGCGGCGCCGGGGGTGTCGACGAGGGTCAGCACCGGCACGCCGAGCCGGTCGGCCAGTCGGATCAGCCGGGCGGCCGTCCGGAACCCGGCGGGCCGGGTGGCGGTCCCGCCCTGCGCCGCGTACGCCACGACCCGCCCGTCGTGCACCCCGAACCCGCACTCCACGCCGGGGTCCACCCCGCCGGCCCGGTCCCCGGACACGGCCGCCCGCACCTCGAAGTACGCGTCGAGATACGCCCCGGCCCGAGCCCGCCGCCCGTCCCGCGCCCGCATCACGGCCTCCCACCCGCTGCCGGGCGCGCTCCGCACGTCACCGAGGGCGTGGGGCGGGGGAGCGGGCAGGGAGCGCCCGGCAGGCGGCTCGGTCGCCGGTGTCGCCGTCTCGGGGCCGTCCGTCTCCGGGCTCAGCAGGCGGAGCCACAGGGACAGGGACGCGCGGAGCCGGTCCGCCGGGACCACGGCGTCCACGTGGCCGTGGGCGTGCTGGTCCTCCGCCGTGTACGCCGACGGGTCGGCGTCGCGCGGGCGGACGCGGGAGCCCGCGAAGGCGACCTGGGCGCCCGGGAGGGCGAGGGTCACATCGGCCCCCGCGCCCAGCGTGGCCCAGCCGCCGCCGGTGGACGGGTCGCGCAGCACCGCCACGTGGGCGACGCCGGCCTCGCGGAGCCGGACCGTCGCCGCGGCCACCCGCTGCAGCTGCGCCAGGGCCACCATGCCCTCCTGCATCCGGCTCCCGCCCGTCGCGACCAGCGACACCAGGGGCAGCCGGCGCTCCGCCGCCGAGCGGTACGCGGCGACCAGCCGGTCGCCCGCGGCGCGCCCCAGCGAGCCGCCGAGGAAGCCGAACTCGAAGGCCAGCAGCACACACCGCCGCCCGCCGACCGTCGCCGTGCCCCACAGCACCGACTCGTCCTCGCCCGTGCGCCGTGCCGCCCCGTCCCGCGCGGCGCCGTAACCGGCCCACTCCAGAGGCCCGTTCACCGGCCCCCGCGGCCGTACGGCCGGGTCCTCCTCAGGCGTCCAGTCCTCCTCCGGCGTCCAGTCCTCCCCGGCCGCCGGCCGTTCCGCCGCCGTCTCCTCCTCGGGAGTCCAGTCCTCCCCTGCGGCTTCGGCCGCCGCGGCCTGTTCGAAGTCGTCCGTCACCAGGGCGATCACCGCGCGCGCGGACGGGCGATCAGCCACGGCCGAGCGCCTTCTTCAGGACCTTGCCCATGTCGTTGCGGGGCAGGGTCTCCAGGTAGCGGACCGAACGGGGCCGTTTGTGCGGGGCCAGGAGGGCCGCGACATGGGCCGCCAGCTCCTCCTGGGCCGGGGGCTTCCCCGCGTCCGCCGGCACTATCCACGCGACGATCCGTTCGCCCAGGTCCGGGTCCGGCTCACCGGTCACCGCGGCCTCGCGGACCCCGGGGTGGTCCAGGAGCGCGTTCTCGATCTCGCCCGCGCCGATCTTGTAGCCGCCGCTCTTGATGAGGTCCGTCGCCCGCCGGCCCACGATCCGCACCGAACCGTCCGCGTCCCGGACCGCCATGTCGCCGGTGCGGAACCAGGTCCCGTCGTACGCCGCGGCCGTCGCGTCCGGCCGGTTCAGGTACTCGGTGAACAGGTTCGGCCCGCGCACCTGGATCTCGCCGACCGTCTCCCCGTCGTCCGCGTCCAGGACCGTGCCGTCGTCCTCCACGAGCCGCAGGTCCACCCCGCCGAGCGGCGGCCCGACCGACCCCGGCCGCGGACCCGCCTCCGGGCGGACGCTGCACAGCATGAGCGTCTCCGTCATCCCGTACCGCTCGACCACCTGACGCCCCGTCGCCGCCGTGATCCGCTCGTGGTCGTGCACCGGCAGCGCCGCCGAGCCGGACACCAGCAGCCGGGCCGCGGAGAGCGCCCGGACCAGCGCCGGATCGTCGTCCAGCGCGTCCGCGACGCGGTGGTACATGGTGGGCACGCCGAACAGCATCGTGCCGCCGCCGTACCCGAGTTCGCGCGCCACGCCCGCCGTCGAGAACGACCCGAGGTGCCGCACCGCGCCGCCGCGGCGCAGCGGCCCGAGGACGCCCAGGATCAGTCCGTGCACATGGAACAGCGGCAGCGCGTGGACCAGGACGTCCTCGCCCGTCCACGCCCACGCCTCCGCGAGCGCGTCGAGGGACGCGGCGACGGCCCGCCGCGAGAGCACCACGCCCTTGGGCGGGCCGGTGGTGCCGGAGGTGTAGACGACGAGCGCCGGGGTCTCGGCGTCGGCGGGTTCGTCCACCGCCGCGCCCCGGGCCCGTACGTCCACGTCCACCCGCTCCACGCCCGCGAGCCCGGCGGGCAGTTGCTCGTCCGGGCCGGCGAGGACGAGGGCCGGGGCGCTGTCGCCGAGGATGTGCGACAGCTCGCCTTCCCCGACGCGGGGGTTGAGCGGGACGGCCGGGACGCCGGCCAGCAGCGCGCCCACCACGGCGACCGCGGTCGAGGCCGTGGGCGTGGCCCAGACGGCGACCCGGTCCGTGTCCCGGATCCGGGCGGCCACGGCGCCTGCGGCGGCGGCCAGTTCGGCGTAGGTCAGGGCGTCGGCGCCGAAGCGCAGGGCGGGTCGGCCCCGGCTGTCGGAACCGGCCGCCAGGGCCGGGAAGAGCGCGCTCAAGGGTCGTCCTCCTCGCGTGGGGGTCCCCCCCTGCTCGAGCGAAGCCGAGAGCTTGGGGGAGGGATGCCGAGAGGAATTCTGCCCGGACGGCGCGGCGGGCGTACTGCGACGTTCCTCACCCTCACGGCCATGTCGTGACACGGGTCTCCGCCCCCGCTTCTGCCCCCGTCTCGGTCACCCGCAGCCGGACCGGCGGCGTGCCCTCCGGCGGCCGCGCCGGGGCCGAGACCACGACCTCGATCGCCGTGACCTCGGGGCGGCGGTGCGCCGCCGCGAGCGCGGTGCGCAGCGCGGCGAGCAGCCGGTCCGCGACCGGCTCGGTGACCAGCGTGTCCACCGGCCCGGCGAAATGCACCGACGGCTGGAAGCCCAGCAGCGTCGCCGCACCCGCCGTCTCCCGCAGCACCCGCCCCCGGAACGACGCGGGCGACTCCGCCGGCGGCTGCTGCAGCGCGAAGATCGCGGTGCGGACCTCCTGGATCGTGGAGTCCAGTTCGTCCACCGCCCGCCCGAGCAGCACGCCCTCCTCCACCGGCTCCTCCGCGGCCTCCTCGGCCCGCCGTCGCGTCGACTCCAGCATCATCTCCGTCGCGAACAGCCGCTGGACGACGAGATCGTGCAGGTCACGGGCGATCCGGTCGCGGTCCTCGTAGACCGCGAGCCGCTCCCGGTTGTGCTGCGCGTCCGCGAGCACCAGCGCCAGCGCCGCCTGCGAGGCGAACTGCGCGGCGAGCAGCCGGTCCACGCCGGTGTACGGGCGGCCGCCGCGGCGGCGGGGGAGGGCCAGGGTGCCGATCAGCTTCCCGCCGCTCTGCAGCGGCAGCATCATCGAGGGCCCGAACCGGGTCCGCACATGCGTGGTCATCCGCGCATCGGTCGCCGAGTCCTCGACGAACACGGGTTCCCCGCCGAGCAGTTGCTCCAGGACCGGGGAGCCGGGCCGGATCGTGGTGCCGATCAGATCCCCGGGGTCGTCCACCGTCGACGCGGCGACGATCGCCATGCCGCCCTCGGCGGTGGGCTGCAGCACCACCCCGGCGGAGGCGTCGGCGAGCGCCCGCGCCCGCTCGGCCACGACGGTGAGCGCGTCCTCGGCGGGCTCGCCGGCGAGCAGCGCCGTGGTCACCGCCGCCGCGCCCTCGATCCAGCGCTCCCGCTGCCGGGCGGTCTCGTGCAGCCGGGCGTTGCCGATCGCGATACCGGCCTGCGAGGCGAGCACCCGCAGCAGGGCGAGGTCCCGGTCGGTGAAGGTCCCCTCGCGCTTCCCGGCGAGGTACAGGTTCCCGAACACCTCGGTGTGGACCCGGACCGGGACGCCGAGGAACGAGCGCGCCTCCGGGCGGTGCGGCGGGACGCCGAGGGGGCGGGGGCCGGCGGCGGGGTCGTCCGGGCCCGGCGGCTGGTCCCGGATCAGCGCGCCGATCAGCCCGGCCCGGGCGTCCGGCAGCGCGCCGATCCGCTCCCGTTCGGCGTCGGAGAGCCCGGCGGTGACCAGCCCGGTGAGCACACCGCGCTCGGGGTCGACGACCCCGAGCGCGGCGTACCGGGCATCCGTGAGCCCGGCGGCGGTGTCCACGAGGTGCTGGAGCGCGGCCCGCAGGCCGAGCTCCGGTTCGCGCCGCCCCGGGGTCACTCGGCTTCGGAGAGCGGGTCGAGGACCGTCGGCTGGATCCGGCCCTCCAGCATCGAGCCGAGGCCCAGGATGGCGCAGACGTCCGGGCGTTCGGCGATGTGGACCGGCATTCCGGTGGCGTCGCGGAGCATCTGGTCCAGGCCCGGCAGCAGCGCGGAGCCGCCGACCATCATGATCCCGCGGTCGGCGAGGTCGGCCACCAGGTCCGGCGGGCAGTCCCGCAGGATCTTGCCGATGCCGTCGAGCACCGCCGTCAGCGGCGTGTGGATGGCGTCCCGTACGGCCGCGGTGTCGACCTGCACCGAGCGGGCGAGCCCGGTCGCCACGTCCCGGCCGTGGATCTCGGTGGACGTCGGGCCCTGCAGGGTCAGTCCGTTGCCGCTCAGGGCGAGCTGGAGCGGGCGCACCGACTGGCTGGGCAGCATCAGTTCGTGCTGGTGGCGCAGGTGCTGGATGACCGCGTGGTCGATCGCGTCGCCGCCGACCGGGATGCGCTCGGCCGTGACGATCGAGCCCAGCGAGAGCACGGCCACCTGTGTCGTCGCCGCCCCGCACACCATGATCATGGTCGCGGTGGGCTGCTCCACCGGCAGGCCGCAGCCCACGGCCGCCGCGATCAGCGTGTCGACCAGCTCGACCCGGCGCGCGCCGAGCCCGACGAGGGTCTCGACGGTGGCGCGCTGCGCCAGCGGGTCGGCCTCGTGCGGGGTGCAGGCCGCGGCCCGCAGCCGCGGCTTGCGGCGCAGCTGGCGGCGGAGCTTCTCGCCCAGCAGATGACGCAGCATCCGCTGCGCCATCTCGATGTCGACGACCGTGCCGCCGGACACCGGGCGCATCACCCGGATGTAGTCGGGCGTCCGCCCGGTCATCTTCTCGGCCAGCGCGCCGACGGCGATCAGCGCTCCGGTCCTGGTGTTCACGGCGGCGACGCTGGGCTCGTCGACGACGAGCCCGGCGCCCTTGACGAAGACCCGGGTCCTGGCGGCTCCCAGGTCGACGGCCACATGGCAACGGCGCAACTGATCGAGACTGACGGACATGACCGACCCTCCGGAGTGCGGTGCTGGCACGAGTGCGGCGAGCGCGTGCGCGAGTGTGCGAGTGGTGGTGCTGTTGGCATCGTGCGACCGCGACGGCCCCGGCGCGCGTTGAGAGCCGCCGGTCGGGGGTGGAGGGGGCTGACGGAGGGTCAGTACGGGTACTCCGCCGGTACGCGTGTCCGGAAAGCGGACACGACGGGCGAGGGCGAGGGCGTTGGCGAGGGCGCGTCCGTCACAGCAGCCGCTGGAACAGCCCCCAGGTGAACTCCGCCGTGTACACGACCCCGTCCTGCGGTCCGGTGAAGTCGAGCCGCGACCGGGTCGGCGCGTCGCCCTCGCGCGGCGCCGCGTCCGGGAACGCCCGCCGCACCTCCCCGAAGGTGCAGCCCCAGGGCCGCAGGTCGGCGGCGGTGCGCAGCTCGGGGGAGGGGACGCCGGGGGTACGGGTCAGGCCGCTGCCCCACACCTGCGGCGGGCTCTTCGGGCCCGCCCGGCCCGCCAGGACCTCCCAGCGCAGCTCCGGCCAGAGCGGCAGGTCCCACTGGAGGACCTCCGCCCCGGGGCCGAACCGGGGGACGGCGGCGCGGGCGGCCGGCTCGCCGAGCGCCTGCCGGTAGCGGTGCAGCTCGCCGGGGCCGCTCCGAATGAAAGGGGCCGCGCGAAGCGCGTCAGGCAGGGCGGCGGCGGGTGACGGGCGGGTATGGGCCCAGGCCTGCCAGACGCGGTTCGCCTCGCGCATCTCGCCACGCGTCGCACCGAGTTCGCGCAGTGCGTCCTCCACGAGCCCCGGCTGGTGGTCGGCCATCCGGCGCAACAGCACCAGTTGGAAGGAGCGCGGTCCGAAAGGGGCGGCCTGCTCGGTGCGGGTCATGCAGGTCATCCTGCCCGAAGGGGGAGATACACGACGGCGCGCCGGTGGCCTGGGCTTTCCACACAGGACCTTCACTCTTTCGGCTATCTGTGCGATCAGACGGCCGATTAGCCTGCGGGCCCCATGGACTATTGCCATCAGTGCCGACGGCACCTCAACGGGGCCCTCGCCTGTGCCGGGTGCGGGACCCCGTTCGAGGAGCTGCGGTACTACGCCCCCCAGGCGACCGCGCCCGCGCCCGGGCCGGTCTTCCTGCCGCCGCAGCCGCAGCCCGCGCCGCTGCAGCCGCAGGCGGCTCAGTCCTGGCCGGGGTACGCCGCAGGAGTCCCGGCGCCCGCCCCTGCCCCCGCTCCCGCCGACGACGATCCGCTCGCGGTCGGGGAGCACGTCCATGAACTCGACACCCTGGAGCCGCCCGCCGCGGACCGCTCCGAGGCGCCGGCCGGCCGGGCCGCGGCCCGCCGGGCGCGCTCGCGCCGCGCGGCCGGCGGTTCGGGCCGCCGGGCCCGCGGACGGCACCGCGGCCGTGCCGCCCTGGCCGGCGGGATCGGCCTGGTCCTCGCGGCCGGCGGCATCGGCCTGGTGCAGATGATCGAGCGCTCCGACGAGGGCGGTAACGCGACCGCCGTGGAGCAGGAGGACGTCCTCGAGACGGAGCTCCCCGCCGAGCCGTCGACCGCGCCGAGCCGGCCTCAGGAGGACCCCTCGCCCGTGGACGTCCCGGTCTCCGCCACATCCGGGGCCCCGCGCTCCTCCGACGGCGACGGCGACGGCACGGCGAAGGGCGCCGGCCGGGGTGCCGGTACGGGCACGGGCGAGGGCGACGGTGTCTCGCGCGACGCGGGGCGGCCCACCCAGCGGCCCAGTCCCTCCTCGTCCGCCACGGCGGCGCCGTCCGGCACTCCCCGGCCCGGGCCCTCCGCGTCCGGCTCGCCGCAGCAGACCCCGACCGACGGCAAGCCGCCGGCCGCGTCCCCGCCGGCCCCGACCCCGTCCCCGAGCTGCACCCCGTTCCTGTGGTGGTGCGTGTAGGCCGGGGCCCCCGGGGCCCGGATCGGCCCTACAGTGCGACGTCCTCGCCCAGCATCCGCTTCAGCAGGTCCCGCAGCAGGGTCCGCTCCGACTCGCTGAGGCGGCCCAGCGGCTCGCGCGCGAAGTCCAGCGACCCGCGCAGCGCCTTCGCCGTCCGCCGGCCCTCGTCCGTGGCCGAGGCCAGTTTCACCCGCCGGTCGGCCGGGTCGGGGCGGCGCTCCACGAGCCCGCGCGTCTCCAGGCGGTCGACGATCCCGGTGATGTTCGACGGCTCGCACTTGAGCGTGCGGGCGATCTTCCGCATCGGCACCGGCTCCAGCGAGATCAGCCCGAGCACCCGCGCCTGCGCGCCGGTCAGGGCGTGCTGTGCGGCGGCCTGCTCGTACTCCTCGTAGTAGCGGGCCACGACGGTCCCGATGAGCTCGACGACTTCGAGGGTCAGCGGATCGATGGGCGGGGTCGGGTGTGAGCTGGTCATGGGCCTCATCGTACCCAGATACTTGACATTCTTAAATATTCAGGAGCATGGTTGTTTCAGTACCTGAAACTTTTCCAGGAGGCTCCGCCCATGTCCGTCCTTCCCGCAACCAGCCGTGAGTGGCACCTCGTCGCCCGTCCGCACGGGTGGCCGACCCCGGCGGACTTCGCGCTGCGCGAGGTCCCCGTCACCGCTCCCGCCGAGGGCCGGATCCTGGTCCGCAACCTGCACTTCTCCGTCGACCCGTACATGCGCGGCCGCATGAACGACGTGAAGTCGTACATCCCGCCGTTCAAGCTGGACCACCCCATGGACGGCGGCGCGGTCGGCGAGGTCATCGCCTCCGACGCCGAGGGCTTCGCGGTCGGAGACCACGTGCTGCACGGCCTCGGCTGGCGCGAGTACGCCGACGTGCCCGCCCAGCACGCCACCAAGGTCGACCCGGACCTCGCCCCGCTCTCCGCCTACCTCGGCGTCCTCGGCATGACCGGCCTGACCGCCTACGCCGGCCTCTTCGAGACCGCCTCCTTCAAGGAGGGCGACGCGGTCTTCGTCTCCGGCGCGGCCGGCGCCGTCGGCATGCAGGTCGGCCAGATGGCGAAGCTGAAGGGCGCCTCCCGGGTCATCGGCTCGGCCGGCTCCGACGAGAAGGTGAAGTACCTGGTCGAGGAGCTCGGCTTCGACGCCGCCTTCAACTACCGGAACGGCCCGGTCAAGGACCAGCTCCGCGAGGCCGCCCCGGACGGCATCGACGTCTACTTCGACAACGTCGGCGGCGAGCACCTCGAGGCCGCGATCTCCGCGCTCAACGTGCACGGCCGCGCCACCATCTGCGGCATGATCGCGCAGTACAACGACACCGAGCCGGTCCCCGGCCCGCGCAACATGGCCATGATCATCGGCAAGCGCCTGCGGCTCGAGGGCGTCCTCGTCGGAGACCACTACGGCCTGCAGCCGCAGTTCGTCCAGGAGGTCGGCGGCTGGCTGCGCTCCGGCGAGCTGAAGTACCGCGAGACCTCGGTCGAGGGCATCGAGAACGGCGTCGAGGCGTTCCTCGGCCTGCTCCGCGGCGAGAACACCGGAAAGATGATCGTCTCGGTGACCCGCTAGTCTTCCCTCAGCCGTCGCGATCGTGGGCGCGAGTCGCGGCGAACGAAAAAGGGAACACAGCATGTCCATCACGCAGTCCGACGTCCTGTACACCGCCGTCGCCACCGCCGAGAACGGGCGCGACGGCCGGGTGGCCACCGACGACGGCACGCTCGACGTCGTCGTCAACCCGCCCAAGGCCATGGGCGGCTCCGGCGCCGGCACCAACCCCGAGCAGCTCTTCGCCGCCGGCTACAGCGCCTGCTTCCAGGGCGCCCTCGGTGTGGTCGCCCGCAACGAGAACGCCGACGTCTCGGGCTCGACGGTCACCGCCGAGGTCGGCATCGGCAAGAACGACGACGGCTTCGGCATCATCGTCAAGATCTCCGCGACCATCCCGAACGTGGACGCCGAGACCGCGAAGAGCCTGATCGAGAAGGCCCACCAGGTCTGCCCGTACTCCAAGGCGACCCGCGGCAACATCACGGTCGAGCTCGCGGTCTGAGCCCACCGTCCGAGCGCCGCGCACGGGCTCGTTCCGAGTCACCGTGCGCGCGCTCCGTACGCCCGAAGGGCCGTACCCCGACCGACCGGGGTGCGGCCCTTCGTTCCGCTGCGGCATCATGGCCGTCATCTTGCGGGGGACGGGGGAGCGGTGTCGGAGCAGCAGTGGCCGGTGGGCGGCGAAGGCAAGGTCATCGGCGGGCGATACCGCCTGGGCGAGTCGCTCGGCCGGGGCGGCATGGGCGTGGTCCGGCGGGCCACCGACGAACTGCTCGGCCGGCCGGTCGCCGTCAAGGAGCTGACGCTCGACGGGGACGCCGACCCGGCGCGGGCGCTCCGTGAGGCGCGCGCCGTCGCCCGGATCAGGCACCCGCACGTGGTCGTGGTGCACGACGTCGTCGAGCACGAGGGCCGGCCCGCCATCGTGATGGAGCTGGTCGACGGCGGCTCGCTGGCCGAACGCCTCGCCCGGCCCGGCGGGACGATGTCCCCCGAGGAGGCCGCCCGCGCGGGGCTCGCGCTGCTCGACGCGCTGTGCGCCGCGCACGCCCACGGCGTGCTGCACCGCGACGTGAAACCGGCGAACGTGCTGGTCGAGGCCGGCACCGGACGCGTGGTCCTGACCGACTTCGGCATCGCCAGCCTCCCCGGCACGGCGACCACCATCAGCGGCACCGGCGCGTTCGTCGGCACCCCCGAGTACACCGCGCCCGAGCGGATGCAGGGCGCCGCCGCCGACCCGGCCGCCGACCTGTGGTCGCTCGGCGTGCTGCTGTGCGCGGCGGTGGCCGGCGAGTCGCCGTTCCGCCGGGACTCCATCGCCGCGGTGCTGCACGCCGTCGTGTTCGAGGAGATCCGGCCGTCGCCGAAGCTCGGTCCGCTGCTGCCCGTGGTGAGCGGCCTCCTGGAGCGCGACCCGCAGCGGCGCCTCGGCGCCGAGGAGGCGCGCCGGCTGCTCGCCGCCGTCGCGGCCGGGACGGCACCGGAGCCGTCGCCGCAGGCCGGGGCCTCGTACACGCCGACCCAGCGGGCCGTCGCCCCGCCGACGCCGCCGCCCCCGGCCAACAGCACCGATGCGCGGGACGGCCGCAAGGGCGCGCGGGCGGCCCTCGTGGCGGCGGGCGCCGTCGCCGCCTGCGCCGGCGCGATCACCGCGGTGCTGCTGCTCGGCGACCGGTGGACCGGTACCGACCCGGTCGGGAAGGGAGCCGCGACCGCGACGACCACCGCCACCGCCACGGCGCAGGTGACCGCCCCCGCGCCCACTACCGCCGTCGCCACGCGGAGCAACACGCCCGCCCCCGGATCGACGGCCGTGCCGCCCGGGTACAAGCGGGTCGTCGACGAGCGCGGCTTCAGCCTGATCGTGCCCGCTGCCGCCGAGCGCTCCGAGCAGGGCGTACGGACCTTCTACATCACGCCCGACGGGACCTTCCGGGTCGGCGTGAAGACCGGCGCGATCCCGCCCGGCGGGGCGGAGGCGTCGATGCGGGCCGCCGACGCCGCCGGGCCGAAGAACAACCCGGGGTTCCGCGACAACGCGATCACCCCCACCACGCACCACGGCCTGAGCGCCGTCCTCTGGCAGTTCACCTGGGACGGCTTCGACGCGGGCGAGGGCGCCCGGCACACCTACGACCTGTGCTGGGAGGAGAACGGATGGCTGTACGACGTCTGGGTCTCCGGTCCCGCCGCCCGCGCCGGGGAGACCCGCGCCCACTTCGACAAGGCCGTGGAGTCGTTCGCTCCGAGCGCCCTTTAGGGTGAACCCATGCGCGAATTCGGGGTGGGTTTCGGTCACCTGCTGAACGGCCAGAAGTGGGTGCTCCGGCACGGACGGTGGTTCGGCTTCGGGCTGCTCCCCGGACTCGTCACGCTGCTCCTGTACGTCGGCGCCCTCGTCGGGCTCGGTTACGGGGCCGACGACCTGACGGCCTGGGCCACGCCCTTCGCCGACGACTGGACCTCGCCCTGGCAGGGCCTCCTCCGCGGCCTCCTGACCGGGCTGGTCTTCGGCTTCGGGCTGTTCCTCGCGGTGATCACCTTCACCGCCGTCACCCTGCTGGTCGGCCAGCCGTTCTACGAGTCGCTCTCCGAGGCGGTCGAACGCAGCGAGGGCGGCCCGGTCCCGCAGTCCAAGCTGCCGCTCTGGCGCGAGCTGTGGATCTCCGCCCGGGACAGCCTCAAGATGCTGCTGCGGGTGGCCTGTTTCGGCGTGCTCCTGTTCGTCTGCGGTTTCATCCCGGTGCTCGGACAGACGGTCGTGCCGGTGATCGGCTTCTGCGTCTCGGGTTTCTTCCTCGCGCAGGAACTGACGAGCGTCGCGCTGCAGCGGCGCGGCATCGAGCTCAAGGAACGGCTGCCGATGCTGCGCGCCCGGCGCAGGGCCGCCCTCGGCTTCGGCGTGCCGCTGGTCCTGGCCTTCCTGGTGCCGTTCGTCGCGGTGCTCCTGATGCCCGGCGCGGTGGCCGGCGCGACGCTGCTGGCCCGCGAGCTGTCGGGCCCGGGACCGGAGACCGGGACGCCCGGGCAGGAGCCGGCCGCCGAGCCGGCCGGGACCGCCGCCCCGAATCAGCGGCCGGTCCCCGGCAACCCGTACGCGTCCTGACCCGTACGCCTCCTGAGTCCTCCGCGTCCTGAGCCCTACGCGTCCCCGCCCACGGGCAGTTCCGCCGTCGCGTACCCCTGCTTCGTGCCCGCGTCGGCGAGCCGCTCGCCGTCCGGGCCCCAGACGCCGCTGCGGCCCTCGCACGCGCCCGCCTCGTTGGTCCCGAGGGTGTTGCCGAGCACCACGTACAGCCCGAAGTCCCGGGCGCGCGCCGGGTAGACCGCCTCGAACGAGTCGTTCTCCGTGTCCAGCACCGAGCTCGCCAGGTACACCCGGCAGCCGTCCGAGGCGGCCCGCTCGGCGAGTTCGGGGAAGCGGTTGTCGTAACAGGTGGCGAGGGCGAACCGGACGCCGTCCAGTGCGAAGCGGCCGTCCCGGTCGCCGGCCGTGAAGACCTCGCGCTCGTAGCCGTACAGGTGCTGCTTGTCGTACCGGGCGAGCAGGGCGCCGTCCGGCCCGAACACCAGCGTGGTGACCCCGGGCCGCTCCCCGTCCCCGGTCCGCACCGGCCCGTTGACCACCGCCGCCGCACCGGCCGCGCGGCACGCCTCCCGTATCGGTTCGAGCCGGAGGTCGTCCTCGGTCAGGGCCAGTGCCGGGTCGGCGTGGATCAGGCTGGGCTCGTATCCGGTGAGGGCGAGCTCGGCGAGGACCACGAGCCGGGCGCCGTCGGCCCCGGCCGCCCGCACCAGCTCGGCGACGGTACGGACGTTGGCCTCGATGTCCCCGGGGACCGGGGCGAACTGGGCTGCTGCGACGATCATGGGCCCATCATCTCCCGGTCGCGTCGCCGCCCGTCAGCAGCCGTACGAAGTCGCGGAACGCCGCCGGCATGTCCACCGAGGCCGGGTCGAGCAGCCACTGGTACTGCAGCCCGTCCATCACCGCCGTCAGCAGCGGCGCGGCCTGTTCGGGGGTCAGGCCGCCGGCGAGGCGCTCGCCGAACTCCAGCCGCAGCACCTGCGCCATGTTCTCCCGCACCTGCGCGTACCGCTCGGTGAAGAACTCGCGCGCCGGATGACCGTCCGTCACGCTCTCGCCGAGCAGCGCGGAGAAGGTCTGCACGATGCCCGGCCGCATCGCGTTGTACTCGACCAGCGACTCGATCAGGTCGAGCCGCCAGTTCTCGCGGTCGCGGCCGCCGCTGGTGTCCCAGCGGTCGCGCTCCTGGAGCACCGCGACGAGCAGCGCCTCCTTCGTCGGGAAGTAGTGCAGCAGCCCCTGCTGGGTGAGGCCCACCCGCTCGGCCACCGAGCCGAGCGTCGCGCCCCGGTAGCCGCGCTCGGCGATCACTTCCAGGGCGGCACGCACGATGTCCCCGCGCCGCTCCTCGCTCCTGGCCCGCGCCATCGCCGTGGCCTCCTCTCGCCGGTGTTCCCGATGTGCTTCGTCGCACAGGAAGGTACGCCATCCACGCCACCATGAGATAACGAATCAATCACGTAACCTACCGATCTACCGGTAGGCGGGTGCACCATGGCGGCCACCGACACGTCAACGAGGAGGTACGGCCATGGCGGAGACCGCACGGGACGACGACGCCCGGAGAGAGGCGGCTGTCGAGGCGGCGCTGAGCAGGCTCGACCTGGACGCCAGGACGCGGCTGCTCGCCGGCCGGGACATGTGGTCGCTGCCGGCCCTGCCCGAGATCGGCCTCGGCTCCCTGGTCATGTCGGACGGCCCGATCGGCGTCCGCGGCGTCCGCTGGACCGCCGACGACCCGTCCGTCGCGCTCCCCTCGCCGACCGCCCTCGCCGCCGCCTGGGACCCGGAGCTGGCCCGCCGGGCGGGCCGGCTGCTCGCCCAGGAGGCCCGGCGCAAGGGCGTTCACGTACTCCTCGCGCCCACCGTGAACCTGCACCGCTCGCCGCTCGGCGGCCGGCACTTCGAGGCGTACAGCGAGGACCCGTACCTCACCGGCGCCGTCGCCACCGGCTACGTCCGGGGCGTCCAGGAGGGCGGCGTCGGCACCACCGTGAAGCACTTCGTCGCCAACGACGCCGAGACCGACCGCTTCACCGTCGACAACAGGATCGCCCCGCGCCCGCTGCGCGAGCTGTACCTCGCCCCCTTCGAGGCGATCGTCGAGAACGCCTGCCCCTGGGGCATCATGACCGCCTACAACCAGGTCAACGGCACCACGATGACCGAGCACCGGTACCTCGTGAACGAGGTCCTGCGCGGCGAGTGGGGCTTCGACGGGGTCAACGTCTCCGACTGGATGGCGGCCCGCTCCACCGTCGGCGACATCGAGGGCGGCCTCGACATCGCCATGCCCGGCCCGCAGACCGTGTACGGGGAGGCGCTGGCCGCCGCCGTGCGGGCCGGCGAGGTCGCGGAGTCCGCCGTCGACGCGGCCGTACGCAACGTCCTGCGGCTCGCCGCCCGCGTCGGCGCCCTCGAAGGCGCGCCGCCGGTCGTCGCCGAGCCGCCCGCCGGCATCGACGGCGACGCGCTGGCCCGCGAGCTCGCCCGCCGCGGCTTCGTCCTCGTCCGCAACGAGAGCGACGCGGACGGCAAGCCCGCCCTGCCGCTCGCCTCCGGCACGACCGTCGCCCTGTCGGGCGCGGCCGCCCGCGACGCCCGCGTCCTCGGCGGCGGCTCCGCGCAGGTCTTCCCCGACCATGTGGTCTCCCCGCTCGACGGGCTCGCCGCGGCCCTGCCCGAGGGCTCCCTGACGTACTTCGTCGGCGCCGACCCCAGCGACGAACTGACCCCCGCGGGGCAGGGGTTCACCCTGCGCGCCGTCTGCCGCGACGCCGCCGGGAACGTGCTCGGCGAGGGCACGCTGCCGAGCGGCCAGGTGCAGTGGATCGGCGACGACCTGCCCGCCGGCGTCACCCACGAGGCGCTCGCCTCCATCGAGGTCGTCGGCACGTTCACCCCGCGCGAGAGCGGCGCCCACGCCTTCGGCACCCGCGGCCTCGGCGCGTACCGGCTCGCCGTCGCCGGGCGGACCCTGTTCGACGGCGTGCAGCACATGGGACCGGAGACCGACCCGTTCGAGGCGTTCTTCGGCTCGCCCGTCGAGCGCGGCACGGTCGAGCTCACCGCCGGTGAGACCGTCGAGGTGTCGCTGCTGCACACCCTCGCCAAGGAGTTCGCCGCCCCGCTCCCCGCGGTCATGTTCTCCTTCGTCCACCTCGGTCCGCGCCGGGACCCCGACGAACTGATCGCCGAAGCGGCCGAGGCGGCCCGCGCCGCCGACACCGCCGTCGTGGTCGTCGCCACCACCGAGCGCGTCGAGTCCGAGGGCTTCGACCGCACCGGTCTGGCCCTGCCCGGCCGCCAGGACGACCTCGTGCGCGCCGTCGCCGCGGCCAACCCGAACACGGTCGTCGTGGTCAACGCCGGCTCCCCGGTGGAGCTTCCGTGGCGCGACGACGTCGCCGCGGTGCTGCTGGCCTGGTTCCCCGGCCAGGAGGGCGGCGCGGCGCTCGCCGACGTCCTCACCGGCGCCGAGGAGCCCGGCGGCCGGCTGCCCACCACCTGGCCGGCCGCCCTCGCCGACGCGCCGGTGACCCGGGTCACCCCGACCGACGGCGAACTCTCCTACGACGAGGGCGTGTTCATCGGCTACCGGGCCTGGGACCGGGCCGGCGCCGTCCCCGCGTACCCCTTCGGTCACGGCCTCGGCTACACCACCTGGTCGTACGACTCCCTGGACGCCGGCCCGGAGCGGGCCGGCGTCCGGATCACCAACACCGGGAGCCGCACCGGCCGCGAGACCGTCCAGCTCTACCTCGCCCCCGTCCTCGACACCCACGAGCGCCCGGCGCGCTGGCTGGCCGCCTTCGCGAGCGTCGAGGCCGCCGCGGGACAGTCCGTGGACGTCGAACTCGCCCTGCCCCGGCGGGCCTTCGAGATCTGGGACGAGGAGAAGGGCGGCTGGGTGTTCGTGCCCGGCGCGTACCGGGTCGTCGCCGCGCACTCGCTCACCGACGAACGGCTCGCCGTGACGCTGGAGCTCTGACCGCCCCGCGCCGTGCCCACCGGACCGGCCCCGGGGCGGAACCTGACGCCGCCCCGGGGCCTACGCCCGTGTGACCTGCCGGTACGCCAGCTCGGCGAGCCGCGCCTGGCCGTCCTTGCTGGGGTGGAAGAAGTCCCAGGGGCTGAGCTGCTCGTCGCCGAACGGGTAGCCGAACACCGCCCCGCCGTCGTACCGGCAGCGGGCGTCCGTCGCGCAGACCTCGCGCAGCACCTCGTTGTACGCCACCACCCGCTCCCGCACCCGGTTCCGGCGCGCCTCCGCGGCGGCACCGGTGTCCTCGGCGCCGGAGAGCATCGAGCCGCAGATGCCCAGCTTCCATATCTGACGGCTCATCGGGTTCGTCCGGCCGGTGGACCACAGCCGCTTCAGGTCCGGCACGCTCGACACGTACACCTGCGCCTTCGGCGCACCGGCCCGCAGCCGGGCCAGCGCGGCGGCGAACGAGGCCCGGAAGTCGGCGACCGGGGTCATCTGCTCGGGGCGCTCCCGGCAGGCGTCGTTGGCGCCCGCCATCACCGTCACCAGCTCCGGACGTTCGGCCGCCGCCCGGGCCATCTGCTCCGGCAGTTCGGCCATCCGCGCACCGCTGCGGGCGAGGTTCCAGCTGCGGGCGGCCGTGCCGGTCGGGCCGAGCAGCCGCAGCGCGAGGCTGTCGACGGAGGCGTCCGTGCCGGTGGACCAGGAGACCTCGGGGCAGTCCGCGAGGATCTGGCAGGCGTCGAAGCCTCGGGTGATGGAGTCGCCGACGGCCGCGATCGACGCGGGGCTGCGGTCCCAGACGGGCGTGGGGGAGGGCTTCGGGGAGGGGCGGGCGGCGGCCGCCGTGCCGTCGTCCGGTCCGCAGCCGGAGAGCGTCGCCGCGCACAGCAGCGCGGCCACCCCTCCGGCGACAGTCCTGTGGAATCGTCGCCCCGCGCGCATCTTTCGGTCCCCTCCGTCGCGTCCTGGCGAGTGAAAGCTTGGTGTCCACCCGCACCAGGACCGACCGTACGTCACCCCAAGGAGGGTGCGGCACGGTAGTTTTTCCCCCGTCGAACCAGAGGCGTCTCTGCCTACCGGCTCCGGTAAATTACATCACGTCACATGCTGTCCCTTTTTCAGGGGTTTGTGACGTTTTACTCCCGATGCTGTTTACTGAGGCCGCTGGGAAAAGGCGAACCTCGTCCCACACTGGAGGTCCCGGTGACGACACGTGGAGTTCTGTACGTGCACTCCGCACCGCGCGCGCTGTGCCCGCACGTCGAATGGGCGGTGGCGGGCGTCCTCGGTGCGAGGGTCCAGCTCGACTGGATCCGCCAGCCCGCGGCCCCCGGGACGTGGAGAGCCGAGTTCTCCTGGCAGGGCGAGACCGGCACGGCGGCCAAGCTCGCCTCCGCGCTCCGCGGCTGGCAGATGCTCCGCTTCGAGGTCACCGCCGAGCCCTGCCCGACCGCCGAGGGCGAGCGCTACAGCGCCACCCCCGACCTCGGCATCTTCCACGCCGTCACCGGACTGCACGGCGACATCCTCGTCCCCGAGGACCGGCTGCGGGCGGCGCTCGCGCGGTCCACGCGCGGAGAGTCCGAACTCGAGGCGGAGATCGCCAAACTGCTCGGCAAGCCCTGGGACGACGAACTGGAGCCCTTCCGCTACGCCGGCGAGGGCGCCCCGGTCCGCTGGCTCCACCAGGTCGTCTGACCCTCCCCCCAGCGCAGCACGCCGAAGGCCCCCCGGCAGGAGCCGGGGGGCCTACATGGCGTCACAGAGGACCGCGCGGTCACACCGTCCGGAACGCCAGCACCACGTTGTGGCCGCCGAAGCCGAACGAGTTGTTGATCGCGGCGATCGTGCCCTGCGGGAGTTCGCGCGGCTCGTCGCGGACGATGTCGGCCTCGACCGCCTCGTCCAGCTCGTCGATGTTGATCGTCGGCGGGGCCGTGCGGTGGTGGAGGGCCAGGACCGTCGCGACGGTCTCGATGCCGCCCGCGCCGCCGAGGAGGTGGCCGGTCATGGACTTCGTCGCGGAGATCGCGACGTGGTCCAGGTCGTCGCCCAGGACCTTGCGCAGCGCCTTGATCTCGGCGACGTCGCCCTGCGGCGTCGACGTGGCGTGCGCGTTGAGGTGGACGACCTCGGACGGCTTGAGGTCCGTCGAGTCCAGCAGGTTCTGCATCGCGGAGGCGATGCCCCGGCCGGTCGGCTCGGGCTGCGCGATGTGGTGGCTGTCGGCCGACAGGCCCTGCCCCAGCACCTCGCAGTAGATCCGCGCGCCGCGGGCCTTGGCGTGCTCCTCGGACTCGAGGATCACGACGCCCGCGCCCTCGCCGAGCACGAAGCCGTCACGGCCGGTGTCGTACGGACGGGAGGCCTTCGTCGGCGCGTCGTTGTTCTTGGACATCGCCATCATGTTGGCGAAGGCCGCGATCGGCAGCGGGTGGATCGCCGCCTCGGTGCCGCCGGCCACGACCACGTCGGCCCGGCCGGTACGGATCATCTCGACGGCGTAGCCGATCGCCTCGGCGCCGGACGCGCAGGCGGACACCGGGGTGTGCACGCCCGCCCGGGCGTTCACCTCCAGGCCGACGTTCGCGGACGGGCCGTTCGGCATGAGCATCGGCACGGTGTGCGGGGAGACGCGGCGGACGCCCTTCTCCTTCAGCACGTCGTACTGGTCGAGCAGCGTCGTGACACCGCCGATGCCGGACGCGATGACGGAACCGAGTCGCTCGGGAGCGATCTTCTCGTCCTCGCCGGCCGGGGCGGTGTAGCCCGCGTCGGCCCACGCCTCGCGGGCCGCGATCAGCGCGAACTGCGCCGAGCGGTCCAGCTTGCGGGCCAGCGGGCGCGGAAGCACCTCCTCCGGGTCCACCGCGGCGGGCGCGGCGATCCGGACGGGCAGCTCGGCGTAGCGGTCGCCCTCCAGGGGCTTCACGCCGGAGCGGCCGGCCAGCAGACCTTCCCAGGTCGAGGCCGAGTCGCCACCCAGCGGTGTGGTTGCGCCGATACCGGTGACGACCACGGTGCGATTGGTCGAGCTCACAGGAATTCTTTCTCCACGTGTGTGATGGTCGAAATACGGCGCCACCGCCGGGTGGCTGACCGAGTCAGCAGGGGCCGAATCAGCCCTGGTGCTTCAGGATGTAGTCGGCAGCGTCGCCGACCGTCTTGAGGTTCTTGACGTCCTCGTCGGGGATCTTGACGTCGAAGCGCTCTTCGGCGGCGACGACGACCTCGACCATGGACAGCGAGTCGACGTCCAGGTCGTCGGTGAAGGACTTGTCCAGCTGGACGTCCTCGGTCGGGATGCCGGCGATCTCGTTGACGATCTCGGCGAGACCCTTGACGATCTCTTCCTGGGTGTGGGCCATGCTGGGCGCTCCTTGGGTGTTGTTCAGGTTGTTCAGACTGCTGCGGCTCCGTCCGGTTCGCACCGGACGGCGCCTAGGGGAGGGTAACGACCGTCGCGGCGTAGACGAGACCCGCCCCGAAGCCGATGACGAGCGCGGTGTCGCCGCTCTTCGCCTTCCCGGTCGCCAGGAGCCGCTCCATAGCGAGCGGGATCGAGGCGGCCGAGGTGTTGCCGGTGGTCTCGATGTCACGGGCGACCGTGACGTGCTCCGGCAGCTTCAGCGTCTTCACCATCGAGTCGATGATCCGCATGTTCGCCTGGTGCGGGATGAAGACGTCCAGGTCCGCCACCGACATGCCGGCGGCGTCCAGCGCCTGCTGGGCGACCTTGGCCATCTCGAAGACGGCCCAGCGGAAGACCGCCTGACCCTCCTGCGTGATGGCCGGGAACTTCTCGACCTCACCGGAACGGTAGTCCGTCCACGGCACGGTCTGCTTGATGGTCTCGGACTTGTCGCCCTCGGAGCCCCAGACGGTCGGGCCGATGCCCGGCTCGTTCGCGGGGCCCACGACCACGGCGCCGGCGCCGTCGCCGAAGAGGAACGCGGTCGCGCGGTCCTCCAGGTCCGTCAGGTCGCTGAGCCGCTCGACGCCGATGACGAGCACGTACTCCGACGAGCCCTCGACGATCATGCCCTTGGCCAGGGTCAGCCCGTAGCCGAAGCCCGCACAGCCCGCGGAGATGTCGAATGCGGCCGGCTTGACCGCGCCGATCTTGTCCGCGATCTCCGTGGCCACCGCCGGCGTCTGCTTGAAGTGCGAGACGGTGGAGACGATCACGCCGCCGATCTGCTCCGGGGTGATCCCGGCGTCGGCGATCGCCTTGCCCGCCGCCTCGACCGACATCGCGGTCACGGTCTCCTCGGGGGAGGCCCAGTGGCGGGTGGTGATGCCGGAGCGGGAGCGGATCCACTCGTCGGACGAGTCGATCTTCTCGAGGATCACCTCGTTCGGCACCACACGGGTCGGGCGGTAGCCGCCGACACCGAGGATGCGGGCGTACGGGGCGCCCTTGCTGGGCTTGATCTTCGACATGCTGGGCGGCTCCTTAGGCAGTGTGCTCGGAAAGCAGCGTGCGGGCCGCGTCGAGGTCGTCGGGGGTCTTCAGGGCGAGGGTCTCCACGCCCGGCAGCGCGCGCTTGGCCAGACCCGTCAGGGTGCCGCCCGGGCACACCTCGACCAGGGCCGTCACGCCGAGCGCCTTGAACGTCTCCATGCACAGGTCCCAGCGGACCGGGTTGGCGACCTGGCCGACCAGGCGCGAGACGACCTCGGCGCCGGTGGCGACCTGAGCGCCGTCCTTGTTGGAGACGTACGGCAGGGACGGGTCGGCGACGGTGAGCGCGCGGGCCGCGTCGGCCAGCTTCGCCACCGCGGGCTCCATGTGCAGCGTGTGGAACGCGCCGGCCACCTTCAGCGGGACCACCCGGCGGACGCCCTCGGGCTTGTCCGCCTCCAGCGCCGCGAGCTGCTCCAGCGTGCCCGCGGCGACGATCTGCCCGGCGCCGTTCACGTTGGCGGGCGTCAGGCCCAGCTTCTCCAGGTGCGGAAGCGTTGCTTCAGGGTCGCCGCCGAGCAGCGCCGACATGCCCGTCTCCACGACGGCGGCGGCCTCGGCCATCGCCAGACCGCGGGTGCGGACGAATCCGAGCGCGGCGGTGTCGTCGAGGACGTCCGCGAGGGCGGCCGCGGTGATCTCACCGACGCTGTGGCCGGCGACCGCGTTCGGCCGCATGCCGATCGCCTCGGCGGACAGCAGACCCGCCGCCACCAGCAGCGGCTGCGCCACCGCGGTGTCGCGGATCTCGTCCGCGTCCGCCTTGGTGCCGTAGTGGGCGAGGTCGAGCCCGATGGCGTCCGACCAGGCCGCGATGCGGTCGGCCGCGCCAGGGAGTTCGAGCCAGGGAGTCAGGAAGCCGGGCGTCTGGGCGCCTTGGCCGGGAGCGACGAGTACGAGCACCCTCACACTCTCTCTTGTGGACGGTTCCGGTGGCCCGTGGGGACAGGGACGAAGAACCGTCGGGGGAATTGTTGACGTCCGACAAAAGTCTAGGACTGCGGATCGCCGTCGGCCAGACGCCCCAGGATCAGGGCGATCCGCAGCGTGAACGCGGAACGGACATCGGAGGGTGACCAGCCGGTGACGTCGGTCACACGTCGAAGCCGGTAGCGCACGGTGTTCGGGTGGACGAACAGCATCCGTGCCGCGCCCTCCAGGCTGCTCGCCTGCTCCAGATAGACACTCAGAGTTTCCAGCAGCGCCGAGCCCGCTTCTTCCAGCGGTCTGTAGATCTCCTCCACCAACTGCTCGCGCGCCGCAGGGTCGGAGGCGATGGCCCGCTCCGGCAGCAGATCGTCCGCGAGCACCGGGCGCGGCGCGTCCTGCCAGGCGCCGCACGCCTTCAGACCGGCCGCCGCGGCCTGCGCGGAGCGTGTCGCGGCCAGCAGGTCCGGTACGACGGGCCCGGCGACGACCGGACCGGCCGCGTACGGGCCGATCAGGGCCTTGGCGACGCCGAGCGGGTTGTCGCTGCCGCCGGCGATCACGACCAGCCGGTCGCCGAGGACACCGGTCAGGACCTGCAGCTTGGCGTGCCGGGCCGCGCGCCGGATCGCCTCCACGGTCAGCTCGCTGTCGCCGTCGGGGGCGGTGCCGAGGACGACGCACACATGCTCCGGCGAGTTCCAGCCGAGCGCGGCGGCGCGGGACACCGCGCCCTCGTCGGCCTCGCCGGACAGCACCGCGTTGACGACCAGCGACTCCAGGCGCGCGTCCCACGCGCCACGGGCCTCGGCGGCCTGCGCGTAGACCTGCGCCGTGGCGAACGCGATCTCCCGCGCGTACACCAGCAGCGCTTCGCGCAGCACGGACTCGTCACCGGGGGCGGCGACCTCCTCGATCGCCGTCTCCATGACCTCGATGGTCGTCCGGACCATCTCGACGGTCTGGCGCAGCGTGATCGCGCGGGTCAGCTCGCGGGGCGCGGTGCCGAAGACGTCGGTGGAGATCGCCTGCGGGGTCTCGGGGTGCCGGAACCACTCGGTGAACGCGGCGATGCCGGCCTGCGCGACCAGGCCGATCCACGACCGGTTCTCGGGCGGCATGGCCCGGTACCACGGCAGCGTCTCGTCCATGCGGGCGATCGCGTGGGCGGCGAGCCGCCCCGACGACTGCTCCAGGCGCTTCAGGGTCGCGGAGTGGGGATGATCGGCGTTCGTGGGTTCAGGCACGGACTAAGGGTGCCTTATCGGAAGGGCGGGATGTGGCCAGGGGCGTCCGTTGCGGGCCGCCGGCCGCTCCGGCGGCGGGGGATACCGTTGCCCCGTGATTCGGATTCAGCGGGCCGGCGAGCGTTACCCCGGCGGCGACCCCTCCGCCGGGATCGAGACGGCGCACGCGTTCTCGTTCGGGGGCCACTACGACCCCGACAACCTCCGCTTCGGCGCGATCCTCGCCTGCAACGAGGAGCGGCTCGCCCCCGGCGCCGGGTTCGACGAGCACCCGCACAGCCATACCGAGATCGTCACCTGGGTCGTCGAGGGCGAGCTGACGCACCGCGACTCCGCGGGTCACGTGAGCACCGTCCGGGCCGGCGACCTGCAGCGGCTCAGCTCCGCCGCCGGCGTGCGGCACGTGGAGCGCAACGATGGCGCCGTGCCGCTCGCCTTCGTGCAGATGTGGCTCGCCCCGCTGGACCCCGGCGGCGAGCCCGCGTACGAGCTTGTGCCGGGGATCGCCGACTCCACCCCGTACGCCCTGCCGGAGGCCGCCGCGATGCTGCACGTCCGCCGGCTTGAGCCGGGCGAGCGGACGGCCGTGCCGGACGCCGACCACGTGTACGTCCATGTCGTGCGCGGCACCGTCCGCCTCGACGGCGAGGAACTGGCCCCCGGCGACGCGGCCCGCGTCACGGACGCGCGGGACCTGGCGCTGATGGCGACGGACGACGCCGAGGTCCTGCTCTGGGAGATGAAGGACCCGCGGCGCGCGGTCAGCTGAGCGCGCTCTTCGCCTTCCACTGCGGCCACGACACGTTCCACGCCCCGTAGCCGTTGCCCTCCGCCACCGTGCCCTTGGTGTCCCCGCCCTTGATCTCGAAGGGGTCGCCGACCCGGACCTCGCCGTAGAACGACGCCGCCTGCGCCGTGCTCATGCCGATGCAGCCGGAGCTGCGGTTCGCCACGCCGAACCACTGCGCGTTCCACGGTGCGGCGTGCGCGTACATGCCGGACCAGGTCAGCCGCATCGAGTAGTCGACCATCTTGTCGTAGGCGTCGCCGAGGCCGACCGTCTCCGAGTTCATGTTGATCGTGCCCTCCTTGGACATCAGCACCGCCGTGCCGCGCCAGGAGCGCTTGTCGCCGCCGGGGGTGCCGCCGGAGACGGGGATCGTCCGGACGACCCTGCCGGCCCGCTCCAGCCTCAGCTTCTTCGCGTCCAGGTCGACCTTCACTATCTGCCGCTCACCGACGGTGAAACCTGTCTTGTAGTCGCGGACGAACCAACCACCGCCCGAGTCCACGCCGTTGAGCGTCGCCTCCAGGGTGACCTTCGTGCCGGGCCGCCAGTACTCCTTCGGCCGCCAGTCGGCCCGGTCCTTGCCGGACCAGTCCTTCAGCCAGCCCCACGAGCCCTCCGTGCCGTTCGAGGTGGTGACCCTCAACTGCCGCTCCACGTCGGCCTTCCGGGTCACCGGGCCGTCGAAGACGATCGACAGGGGCTGGCCGACGCCGACGGTCGTGTTCTTGCCGGGGGCCAGGGTCAGCTTGTTGACCTTCTCCGCCTCCGCCGTGTCGAACGTCGACCGCGACGTCGTCGCCTTCCCGCCGGCCGTCCGCGCCGTCGCCTCCACGCGGTACGAGACGCCCGGCGCCGCCACCCGCTCCGACACCCACGACGCGCCGCCGGGCGCGATCCGGCCCGCGAGCACCCCGCCCTTCGCGTCGACGACCTTCACCGCGGTCAGCGTCCCGCCGGTCGCCGTCACGGTCACGGTCCGGCCGGCCGCCGGGCTCACCACGGTCACCTTCGCGGCGGGTTCCTCCGCCGCCGGGCTGTCCGCCGTACGGGGCGAGCCGGACGCCCCCGACGAACAGGCCGCCAGGACTGAGCACAGGGCGACCGCAGCCAGGGCGGGACGCAGACGTATTCGAGCGTGCGCAGACATCACGGAACCTCCGGGATCCGACATCCGAAAAAGGTGGGATGACCGGACAGTAAGTCGCGCCCACCAGCCGAAACCCCATGTGACGGCCGCTGAAGAAATACGGTCATCGTCCGGTCACAATCGCCGCGCGGAGCGGTCGCATTCGGCTGTGAGCCTGCTGTGCGTCCCCACCACCGAGGGGACGGAACAAGGAGGCTCCCGTTGTGTCAGCGCTGCTCGTGACGGCCCCCGCAGCCGGGGCCGGGAAAGAGGCCCGGCTCCGCCCGGTCACCGCCCAGGAGTACCGGGCGTTCATCGCGTCGCGCGCCGCCCGGCCCGACGGCCCCAGCTTCCTGCAGTGCCCCTCCTGGGCCGGCGTGAAGACCGGCTGGCGGCCGCTGTTCCTCGGCTGGGGGCCCGACGACGGCCGGCTCACCGGCGCCGCGCTGGTCCTGCTGCGCTCCTTCCCCGGCACCCGCAAGTCCTTCGCCTACCTGCCCGAGGGGCCCGTCGCCGACTGGGCCGACCCCGACCTCGACCACTGGCTCGCCCCGCTCCTGCGCCACCTGCGGTCGGCCGGCGCGTTCGCCGTGCGCATCGGTCCCACGCCCGACTTCCGGCGCTGGAACGCCGCCCGGCTCAAGACCCTCACCGGCCCCGGCCGGCGACTGTCCGACGTGCTCGCCTGCGAGGTCGATCCGCTCGGCACCGCCGTCGCCGAACGCCTCCGCGCCCGCGGCTGGCGCCGCTGCGGCGGCGACGCCGAGGACGGTGCGGACGCCCAGCCCCGCTTCGTCTACCGCGTGCCGCTGGCCGGCCGCACCACGGACGAACTGTGGGCGGGCCTCAACCAGGAGTGGCGGCGCAACGTCCGCAAGGCCCGCAAGGAGGGCGTCGAGATCGTCGTCGGCAGCGCCGCCGACCTGCCCGAGTTCCACCGGCTGCTGCGGATCACCGAAGCCCGCGACGGCTTCCGGCTCGGCCGCGACCTCGCGTACTTCGAGCGCCAGTACGCCGTCCTCAACGCCGAGGAACCGGGCCGGATGAAGCTCTACCTCGCCCGCCACCAGGGCGAGATCCTGGCCGCCCACACGATGGTCACCGTCGGCCGCCGGGTCTGGTACCAGACCGGCGCGTCCGCCGACCACCGCCGCGAGGTCCGCCCCTCCAACGCCCTGCAGTGGCGCATGATGTGCGACGCCCACGCGGCCGGGGCCGACGCCCACGACATGCGCGGGGTACCCTCCACCCTCGATCCGGACGACCGCGCCCACGGGCTGCTGCGCTGGAAGCTCGGCACGGGCGGACAGGTCGTCGAGACGCTGGGGGAGTGGGAGACACCGTTGCACGGCACGACCAACCACACGCTGTACCGCGCCTTCCAGGCGTACCTGGCCCGCCGATGACGACCGCCGTGGGGGAGAAGCGCGCGGCGTCCGTGCTGCGCAGCGGCGCGGTGATGGCGGCCGGTTCGGTCGTCTCGCGCGCCACCGGCTTCGTCCGCTCGGCCGTCGTCGCGGCGGCCCTCGGCGTCGGTGCGCTCGCCGACGGGTACGCGGTCGGCAACTCCGTACCGACGATCGTGTACATGCTGCTGCTCGGCGGCGCGCTCAACGCCGTGTTCGTGCCGGAGCTGGTCAAGGCCGCGAAGGAGCACGAGGACGGCGGCGCCGCGTACACCGACCGGCTGCTGACCGTCTGCGTCCTCGCGCTGCTCGCGCTCACCGCGGGCGCGGTGCTCGCGGCGCCCGCGATCGTCGACGCCTACACCGACTACACCGGCGAACAGCGCACCACGACGGTCGCCTTCGCCCGCTACTGCCTGCCGCAGGTGCTCTTCCTCGGGCTGTTCACGCTGCTCGGCCAGGTCCTCAACGCGCGCGGCCGGTTCGGCGCGATGATGTGGACGCCGGTGCTCAACAACCTCGTCGTCATCGGGGTGTTCGCGCTGTACCTGGCGACCGCGGACGGCGGCGCGGTCTCCGCCCGCGAGACCGCGCTGCTCGGCTGGGGCACCACCGCCGGCATCGCCGTACAGGCACTGGCGCTGCTCCCCGCGCTGCGCGCCGCCGAGTTCCGCTGGCGGCCGCGGTTCGACTGGCGCGGCAGCGGGCTGACGGCCCCGCTGCGGGCGGCCGGCTGGCTGGTGCTGCTCGTCCTCACCAACCAGGCCGCGTACTGGGTGACCACCAGGCTCGCGACCGCGGCCGGTCAGCGCGCCGGGGCCGCGGGCGTGGACGGCGGCGTCGGCTTCGCCGCGTACAACAACGCGTACCTGGTGTGGGCCGTGCCGCACGGCATCGTCACCGTCTCGCTGGTGACCGCGCTGATGCCGCGGATGAGCGCGGCCGCGGCGGACGGCGACCTGGCGAAGGTGCGCGCGGACGTCGGGTACGCGCTGCGCACCAGCGCGGCCGCCGTCGTCCCGGCGGCCTGCGCGCTGTTCGCCCTCGCCGTGCCGCTGCTCGCCCTCGTCTTCCAGTACGGCAGGACCGACGCGCAGGACATCCGCGCGATGGCGGGCACGCTGATGGCGTTCGCCCCCGGCCTTATCGCCCTGTCCGGGCAGTACGTGCTCACCCGCGCGTTCTACGCGCTGCGCGACACCCGCACCCCGTTCCTGCTGAACCTGCTGATCGCGGGCGGGAACGCGGCGCTGTCCTGGGCCGCCTACGCACTGCTGCCCGCGCACTGGGCGGTCACCGGCATGGCCGCCGCGTACTCGCTGGCCCTGTGGGCCGGCTGGGCGGCGACGGGTTGGGCGCTGCGCCGCCGGCTGCGCGGGGCCGACGCGGACACGGGTGCGGGGACCCCGGCTGCGCTCGTACGGCTGCTGGCCGCCGCCGTCCCGGCCGCCGCGCTGGGGCTCGCCGCGGCCAGGCTCACGGCCCCTGCCGGACCGGCCGCCGCGGCCCTCGTGGGCGCACTCGTGATCGTGGCCGTCTTCGCCCTGGCCGCCCGCCCGCTGCGCCTGACCGAGGTGCAGGGCCTTCTGGCGGCCGCCCGCCGCCGCGCGACGGGGCTCCGCCGCCGTGGCTGACCCGACCCTTCCGACCCCTGGGATACTGCTGCGATGCCTCGCGTGCTGCTGATAGAAGACGACCCCGCCGTCCGGGAAGGGGTCGAACTCGGGCTCCGGCGCCGGGGACACGAGGTGCGCGGCGCCGCGACCGGCGAGGCGGGCCTGGCGCTGCTCGCCGAGTTCCGGCCCGACCTGGTGCTGCTCGACCTGATGCTGCCCGGCATGAACGGCGTCCAGGTCTGCCGGCGGGTCCGCGAGGACAGCCAGCTGCCGATCATCATGCTCACCGCCCGCGGCGACGACTTCGACGTCGTCGTCGGTCTGGAGGCCGGCGCGGACGACTACATCGTCAAACCGGCCCGCACCGAGGTCATCGAGGCCCGCATCCGCGCCGTGCTGCGGCGGATCGAGGAGCCCGGCGGCGGGCGGGCGGCCGTCGAGTTCCACGGCGAACTCGCCGTCGACCGCACCGGCCTCACCGTCGCCAAGGCGGGCGTCCGGATCGCCCTCGCGCCCTCCGAACTGAAGCTGCTGCTCCACCTCTGCGCCGCGCCCGAGCAGGTCTTCAGCCGCCAGCAGCTCCTGGAGCACGTCTGGGAGCACAGCTACCACGGCGACGCCCGGCTCGTGGACGCCTGCGTCCGCCGGCTCCGCAACAAGATCGAGGACGTGCCCGGCAGCCCGCGCTACATCCAGACCCTGCGCGGCTTCGGCTACCGCTTCGGACCGCTGTGAGGACGCACGTACAGGACGACGACGGCGACGAGCGCGACGGCCGTCCGGCGGGACGGCGCCCGCTGCGGCTGCGCCCCTTCGGGCTGCGCGCCCGGCTCGTCCTCGCGTTCCTCCTGGTCGCCGCCGTCGGCTGCGGCACCACCGCCGCACTCACCTACCGCGCCGCCCGCAGCGCCGTCCTGGAGCAGACCCAGGACACCGCCGTCACCGCCTTCCGCCAGCAGGTGGAGACCCTGACCACCCGGCTCCCGATCGAACCGGCCACCCTGCGCGGCGAGCTGCTGCGCATCGCCAAGCACGGCAAGCCGCACCCCTGGCGGGTCTACGCCGAGTACGGGACCCTGCGGGTCTCCTCCACGGACCGCCCCGAGTCGACCGTCCTCACCCCCGAACTGCGCGCCCGGGCCCGCGCCCTCGGGGCCACGCACGGCAGCTTCCAGCGGGTGGTCAAGGCCGGCCGGCCGTACCTGACCATCGCCGTCCCCGCCCTCTTCCCCGAGGACGACGGCTACCCGGCGGCCCGCCCCACCGGTCTGGTGCTGTACGCGGTGATGGAACTCGGCGCGGAGGAGGCGAACATCGAGGCCATGGTGCTGGCCGCCCGGGACGGCGCCGTGCCCGCCCTCGCCATCGCCCTCATCCCGGCGCTGCTCGCCGCCCGGGGCGTGCTGCGCCCGGTGCGCGAACTGCGGCTCGCCGCCCGGAGCATGGGCCGGGGCCGGCTCGACACCCGCATCCACGCCAAGGGCAGCGACGAACTCGCCGATCTGGCCCGGACGTTCAACGCCTCCGCGGCCCAACTGGAACGCTCCGTCGCCGAACTCCGCAGCGCCGAGACGAAGGCCCGCCGCTTCGCCTCGGACGTCTCCCACGAACTGCGCACCCCGCTGGCCGGCATGCTCGCGGTCACCGAGGTGCTCGACGAGGACGCGGCCGCGCTCGACTCCGACACGGCCCGCGCCGTCCGTCTGATCAGCAACGAGACGGGGAAACTGGCCGCGCTCGTCGAGGACCTGATGGAGATCTCCCGTTTCGACGCCCGCGCCGCGGAACTGCACACGGACGAGGTCGACGTCGCGGAGGCGGTGCGCAAGACCCTGGAGAAGCGCCGCTGGACCGGGCCGGACCAGGACTCCGCCGAGGTGATCACGGAACTCGCCGACGGCCTGCGGGCCCGGCTCGACCCGCGCCGCTTCGACGTCGTCGTCGCGAACCTGGTGGGCAACGCGCTGAAGCACGGCGCACCGCCGGTGACGGTGCGGGTGTACGAGGACGGGGGCCTGCTCGTCACAGAGGTCGCCGACCGGGGCCCGGGCATCCCGGAGGACGTGCTGCCGCACGTCTTCGACCGCTTCTACAAGGGCGACCCGGCCCGCAGCCGCTCGTCCGGCAGCGGCCTGGGCCTGGCGATCACCCGGGAGAACGTCCTGCTGCACGGCGGCGAGGTCGTCGCCGCCGACCGCCCCGGCGGCGGCGCGGTCTTCACGGTCAGGATCCCGCTGTGAGCGCCCGGCGACCGGCCGCACGGCGGGGACTGGCCCGGGGACTGGCCGCCCTGCTCGGGCTGTGCGCCCTGGCGGGCTGCGGCATACAGAACACCGAGGTCGTCGAGGCGGGAGCCGGCGCGCCCGTCACCGTACGGCCGGCGAAGGGCGCCCGGCTGATGCTGTTCTTCGTCGCCGCGGACGGCCGGCTGATGCCGGTGGTCCGCGATGTGGGACTGGGCGGCGACAGGGCCGAGTACCGCGTCGCCACGGACGTGGTGCTCAGGGCCCTGTACAACGGCCCGGACGCGCGTGAGCGGGCCGCCGGGGCCACCACCCGGCTGACCGAGCAGCGCAAGGTGCACGCCGGCTCCGAGGTCCGCTCCGGCGGGCGCCGGGTGATCGTGGTCGGCGTCGCGGGGACCGTCGGCGACCTGGACCCGGTGGCCGTACGCCAGCTGGTGTGCACGGCCGGGTACGCCGAGGCGCCCGGGCAGGACCTGCAGGTGGAGGTGGTCGGCGTCGACGGCCCCCTCCCGGCGACCCGGTGCGAGCTGGAGTGACCGGGCGGCCGCCGGGCGCTACGCCCGCAGCTCGGCGAGCACGGCGTCCGTGAACGGCGGCCAGGCCTCGATCGCCCACGGCCCGAAGGCGCGGTCGGTCAGCGCCACGCACGCCGCGCGCGCGTCCGGGTCGATCCACAGGAACGTGCCCGACTGCCCGAAGTGGCCGAACGTACGCGGCGAGGACGAAGCGCCGGTCCAGTGCGGCGACTTGGAGTCCCGGATCTCGAAGCCCAGCCCCCAGTCGTTCGGCCGCTGGTGGCCGTAGCCCGGCAGGATGCCGGTGGTGCCCGGGTACGTCACCGTCATCGCGTCGAGGACCGTGCGCGCGTCGAGGAGCCGCGGCGCCTGCACCTCAGCGGCGAACCGCACCAGGTCGTCGACCGTCGACACGCCGTCCTTCGCGGGCGAGCCCTCCAGCGACGTCGCCGTCATGCCCAGCGGCTCCAGGACCGCCTGGCGCAGGTACTCCGCGAACGGGATGTCCGTGGCCTTGGCGACCAGGTCGCCGAGCACCTCGAAGCCGGTGTTGGAGTAGATCCGCCGGGTGCCCGGCGCGGCCATGACCCGGTTCTCGTCGAAGGCGAGCCCCGAGGTGTGCCCCAGGAGGTGCCGTACCGTCGCGCCCTCGGGCCCGGCCGGCTCGTCGAGGTCGACCGCCCCCTCCTCGTACGCGACGAGGACGGCGTACGCGGCCAGCGGCTTGGTCACCGACGCGAGCGGGAACCGCCGGTCCGTCGCTCCGTGCGCTCCCGCCAGGGAGCCGTCCGCGCGGACGACGGCGGCGGCCGCGGTGGGAACGGGCCAGTTCTCGATCAACGCCAGGCTCTGCATGCGGACGAGCCTACTTGCCTCATTTGCTTCGAGTGCACTCCAACGTTTTAGCGTGGAGGTCATGAGCGTGACGGAGACCACGACCGGGCCTGCCGCCAAGGACCGCTACACGATCAGCGAGGTGGCGGCCCTGACCGGCCTCACCGCGCACACCCTGCGCTGGTACGAGCGGATCGGCCTCATGCCGCACGTTGACCGTTCGCACACCGGCCAGCGCCGCTTCACCCGGCGCGACCTGGACTGGCTGGCCTTCGTCGGCAAGCTGCGGCTGACCGGGATGCCGGTCGCCGACATGGTCCGGTACGCGGAACTGGTGCGCGCGGGCGAGCACACGCACGCCGAACGGCAGGCGCTGCTCGAGTCCACCCGGCGCGACGTGCTGAACCGGATCGCCGAGCTCCAGGACACGCTCGCCGTACTCGACTTCAAGATCACTCACTACGGGAAACTCAGCGGAGGCACTCCCACATGACGACCAGGATCGACACCGTCCGGCTCGGCGGCCAGGACGGCCCGGAGATCGGCGTCCAGGGCTTCGGAGCCATGGGCATCAGCGAGTTCTACGGTGACACGGACGAGACCGCGGCCCGTGACACCCTCGACGCGGCCCTGGAGGCCGGCGTCACCCTGATCGACACGGCCGACGCGTACGGGCGGGGCGCCAACGAGGAGTTCCTGGCGCCGTTCGTCGCCGCGCACCGCGACGAGATCACGCTGGCCACCAAGTTCGCCATCGAGCGCACCGACGACCCCACGTCCCGGGGCATCCGCAATGACCGCGCCTATGTCCGGCAGGCGGTAGAGGGCAGTCTGCGCCGCCTCGGCGTCGAAACCATCGATCTGTACTACATGCACCGCCGCGACCCGGCCGTGCCGCTGGCCGAGTCCGTCGGCGCGATGGCGGAGCTGGTGCGGGAGGGGAAGGTGAAGCACCTGGGGCTGAGCGAGGTGACCGGAGCGGAGCTGCGCGAGGCGTACGCCGTGCACCCGATCGCGGCGCTGCAGTCGGAGTGGTCGCTGTTCTCCCGGGACGTGGAGCGCAGCGCGGTCGGCGCGGCGGCGGAACTGGGCGTGACGTTCGTGCCGTACTCCCCGCTCGGGCGCGGCTTCCTGACCGGCTCGTTCGCGGACGCCACCAAGGACCTCTCGGACGGCGACTACCGGCGCGCCCAGCCCCGCTTCAGCGGCGAGAACGCCGAGCGGAACGCGGCGCTCCTGGCCCCGGTCCACAAGATCGCGGCGGCCCACGGGGCGACGGCGGCGCAGGTGGCGCTGGCCTGGGTGCAGCAGCGGGCCCGGGTGCACGGCCTCACGGTCGTCCCGATCCCCGGCACCCGCAAGCGCTCCCGGCTGCTGGAGAACGCGGCGGCCACGAGGATCACGCTGACGGACACGGAACTGGCGCAGCTGGAGCCGATCGCCGCCCAGGTGACGGGCGACCGGTACCCGGACATGTCCTTCACGGCGGTGGGCCGGGAGTAACCCGGTCGTCCGGTCCACGTCGTCCGGTTCACGCCAGGGCGAACACCGCGAACCCGGCGGCCAGGGCTCCCGCCGTGGCACGCAGGGCGGGTCCGGTGTTCGCCCAGGGCGCCTCGAACCGCCGCGCGTACCGCCCGATGAGGACGAGCAGCACGGCGAACACCGGCATCCAGGCCAGCCGGGCGAGGACCCAGCCGGCCGTGTCCGGCGCGCCGACCAGGCCGGTGAGCTCACCGCCGTACGAGGCCGGGATCGCGGCGGCGAGCATCGCCGTCTGGTGCCAGCACAGGATCGTCATCGCGGACAGGTTGATCACGACGACCGGCGCCCAGAGCAGAGGCCGGCGCAGCAGCCGTCCCAGCCGGTCCCGGAGCAGGATCGCCGCGCCGCTCTGTGCGGCGGCGAGCGCCAGCACCAGCAGCGACGGCGGGTGGGAGTTGGTGCGGGCCTCGCCGGGCACGCCGACCATGGACGCCGGGTAGTCGAAGGCGAGCAGCAGCGCGGCGAACAGGGCCGTGCCGCCGAGCAGCAGACCCCAGGCGTGCCGCCGGGCGACCCGGCCCTCGGCCCAGGCGACGCCGAGCTGGTACGCGAACATCCAGCCGGGCAGGATGTTGACGACGCTCAGCCAGCCCGGCATGGCGTCGCCGTACGGCCCGTAGCGCAGCGCGTCGACGACGGCGACGGTCCCCAGCAGCGGGGCCGCGGCCAGGATGCCGAACCGGCGGGCGACGCGGACGCAGTACGGGGTGAGCGCGGTGATCACCGTGTAGACGCCGACGAACCACAGGGGCTGGACGACCAGCGTGGACGCGGTCCGCAAGGTGCCCTCGGGCACGGCGAACCCGTAGTGCAGCAGCGCCAGCAGCGCGGCCCAGACGGCCGTGACGCCGAGCACGGGCCGGCCGAGCCGGGCGAGCCGCCCCCTGAGCCAGTCGCGGGCGGGGCCGGTGTGCCGCGCGTACGACAGGGCGGAGGCGAACCCGCCGACGAGGAAGAAGATCCCGAGCATCTGGAGCACCCAGCTGACCGGGGCGAGCCCGCCGAGGGCGGAGAGCGGGCTGGCGTTGTGGATCGCGCCGTCCGCGGTGAGCGTGAACCCGCCGAGCAGCCAGTGCCCGGTGGGGACGGCGAGCAGCGCGAGGGCGCGCAGGCCGTCGACGGCGCGGTCGCGATGGGCGGGCGTACGACGGTCGACGGCCCGCACGGTCTCGAGGATCCTCACCGCACCTCACCCCGGGCGATGGCGGCGAAGGCGCGCAGGGACATGGTGCCGGGCGCGAAGTACCCGTCGTGCCCACGGGCGTCGTCGGCGGGCACGGGCCGCGCGCCGAACTCGGGGGCGGTGGGGTCGGCGCCGTGCCCGAGGCCGAGGAGCCGGACGTTGGGCACCTTGGAGATCCAGTCGTCCGGGTCCTTGGCGGCCCAGACGCGGGCGGAGGTGCGCAGTCCGGCGACGTTGGCGGCGCGCATGCCCGGGGAGCCGTGGACGACGACGTCCCGTGCCTTGAGCCGGTGCGCGGCGAGCCCGCAGACGACGGAGCCGTAGCTGTGGCAGAACACGGCGGGCTCGGGTGCGCCGGCGGCGACGAGCCCGTCCACGAACCGTACGAGCCGTCCCGCCCCGGCCTCGGCGAGGCCCCCGGTGGCGGCGTCGACCCCGACGCCGACCGGCGTGGTGTACCCGACCCAGGCGACGACGGCGGTCCCCGCCCCGGCCGCGTCGTGCAGCGCCTCGGCCTTGGCGACGACCGGTGCGCTGCGCCCGGCGTCGACGTCGGACCCGGGCACGACGACGGCGACGTGCGCGGCGCGCCGCAGGTCCCCGACGACGACGGCGACCTGGCCCCGCCCGCGCGGGTCGTACGAGAGCACCTGGCGCACCTGCCGCCCGGAGAACCGCGGATCCCCTTGCAGGGAGCGGGCGTTGGCGGCGTACCGGAGCTCGAGCGGAACCCCGTCGAGATTCCCGACGACGGCAGGGTGCCGCTGCACGAGAAGCCGCTGCTCGGCGGCGCTCAACGTCCCGAACCACCGGGCGGCCTGCGCCGGACCCAGTGTCTCGGGATCCGGCAGCCCGGCCCGCATCCATGCGTCCCGAGCCTCCTCGGGCAACCCCACGACGGCGCTCTGCGCCCCCGCCGAGGCCCACCCGGTGGTCCCCGCGACGGCGGTGACCGCGAGCGCGACGGCGGCCAGTGTCTTCCTGTACCGCAGCCCCCGCTGACTTCCCCGCATCCGAAGCCCCTCCCTGTTCCTGTCCCTGTCCCAGCCGTTGACGGGAGGAAGGTAGGAAGAGAACGCGGCCCGGCACGTCACGCCGCGGAGCCAAGCCGTGCCTCATACCGGGGTACCCCCGGAACGACCGGCGGCCCCGAGGGGAGGCGGGGGGTTAACCCCCGGGGGAGTACCGGAGGCAGCCCTTCTGAGCTGCGCCGCAACCGGGTGCGGGGTGGGGGGAGTTCGGCTCGCGCTCTTCGGACCGCGCCGCCCCCGGGCGGGCGGGGGTCATACCGCGAGCAGGCAGGCGGGGTTCAGGCGAGGCTCAGGCGGGGGTCATGCTGCGCCGTCCCCGGGGCGCACCACCCCCGACTCGTAGGCGAAGATCACCGCCTGCGCCCGGTCCCGCAGGTCCAGCTTCGCCAGCACCCGCCCGATGTGCGTCTTAACCGTCTGCTCAGCGAGAACCAGCCGCTGCGCGATCTCCTGGTTCGACAGCCCCCGCGCGATCAGTTCAAGGACCTCCGTCTCGCGGGGCGTAAGCCCGTTGAGGCGGAGCGCGGTGCGGTCGCGTCGCGGGGCCGGCCGCTGCGCGGCGAAGTCGGCGATCAGCCGCCGGGTGACCGACGGCGCCAGCAGCGCCTCGCCCGCCGCGACCACCCGGACCGCCGCGATGAGGTCCGCCGGCGGCGCGTCCTTCAGCAGGAAGCCCGACGCCCCGGCGCGCAGCGCCTCGTACACGTAGTCGTCCACGTCGAACGTCGTCAGCATCAGCACCCGCGGCCGGTGCACGACGCCTACACCGCCGCTCAGGATCTCCCGCGCCGCCGTCAGCCCGTCCATCTCGGGCATCCGCACGTCCATCAGCACCACGTCGGGATGCGTGGACCGGGCGACCTCCACCCCGGCCCGCCCGTCCGGCGCCTCGCCTACCACGTCGATGTCGGCCTGCGCCGACAGCAGCGCGGCGAACCCCGCCCGCACCATGGCCTGGTCGTCGACGATGATCACGCGGATGGTCACGAGGTGGAGCCCTTCGTCGATGCGGCGGCGGACGTACTCAGCGGAAGCCGTGCCGCCACCCGGAATCCGCCGTCCGGAAGCGGCCCGGTGTCGAGCGTGCCGCCGGTCAACCGTACGCGCTCCCGCATTCCGACGAGCCCGTGCCCGGTACCCCCGTCCTCGACCGGCGTACGGCGCGAACCCCGTTCCTCCGACGCCCCGTTGACGACCAGGACGGTCAGCCACACGCCGTCCTCGTCCGGCCGCACCGACACCAGGGTGGGCGCGCCCGGCGCGTGCCGGACGACGTTCGCGAGGGCCTCCTGCACGATGCGGTACGCGGAGAGGTCCACGGCCTGCGGTACGTCGCCGAGCTCCGCCGCCAGCGACAGCTCCGTCGGCACCCCGGCCCGCACCGTCGCCTCGACCAGCTGCTGCACGCGGTCGAGGCCCGGCTGAGGCGCGCGTTCCCCCTCCGTGCCCTCGCTGCGCAGCACGGCCAGCAGCCGCCGCATCTCCGCCAGGGACTCCCGCGCGGAGGCGGCGATCGAGCCGAACTCCTCGCGTGCGGCGTCCGGCAGGCCGGGGATCCGGTACGGCGCCGAGTCGGCCTGGACGGTGATCACGGACATGTGGTGGGCGACGACGTCGTGCAGCTCGCGCGCGATCCGGGCGCGCTCCTCGAGGAGCGTGCGGCGCGCCCGTTCGCCCTCGCTGATGGTCTCCTGCTCGACGAGCCGCCGCTGGGCGTCGCCGCGTGCCCGCAGCGTGCCGGTGAGGAGCAGGACGACGCCGCTGAGCACGAACAGCACGACGTGGATCGGTTCGCTGAACCTGGGGGCGATCAGCTCGCAGAGCCAGCCGGCCACGCCGGTGACGAGCCAGACGCCGATGAGGGTCCGGCGGGGTTCGCGGAGTCCGACCGCGAGCATCAGAGCGAGATATCCGACGACGGCCATCGGAGTCCAGGGCCACTGCTGCCCCGGGGTCCCGTCGGCCCCGAGCAGCACGAGGGCACCGACGAGGTCGGCGGAGAGGACGATCCACCAGGCCTGGAGCGGCCGGGTCACGGCGAGCAGCAGCGGCGCGGTCTGCGCGGTGGCGAGCACTCCGGCGACCGCCGCGTTCCCCTGGTACTCCTGCGTCAGCACGGTCACGGTGACCGGGAGCAGCACGGCGACGAACACGCACGCGACGAAGTACGGCAGCCGGCGCACCCACACGGAGGAGGCGTCCGCGAACAGCGGCACGCCCGGCCGCGTGGGCGTGGCGAGCGCGACGCCGAGCGCATGCAGCGGCGCCCGCGCGGGCGCGGGCACGACCCGCCGCACGAGGGCCCGCAGCCGGGCGAGGGGCGGGGTTCCGGGCGAAGAAGATCCAGTACTCATGACCCGCCCACCCTAGGCACGCCCCCGTTCCGCAGGCGTCATACCGGGGAGCGGCCCGGGAACCGATACCTGGGTATGACGGGGGGGCGGGGCGGGCTGGAGGCCGCGCCTTACGGGCTCGGGCGGACCCCGCAGGTCGAGCTGCGCGGGCTGTCCCGAGTACCGGCGGCCGTGCCGTACGGGTCCCTCCCGTACGAGTCCCCCGGACCGTGGACCGGGAGGCGGTGCTGTTGGCCGCCCTACAGCTCCGCCAGCAGCTCGCGCTTCTTCGACGTGAACTCCTCGTCCGTCACCAGGCCCGCCCGGTGCAGTTCGCCCAGGTGCCGGATCCTTTCGGCGATGTCCGCGGGGTCGCGCCGCGCGCCCACCGTCACCTGCGCCGGGACCGGCTCCGCCGTGCCCGCCTCGCGGATCGCCGCCAGGACCGCCGCCGCGAACGGCAGCGACTCGTGGACCGGGCCGTACCCGAGGCCGAAGACGACCGCCGCCGGGTCGAGATCGGCCTGCGCCGGCTGCCCACCGGCGTCGCGGTCGCGCCGGACCAGCCGCAGGTAGCCGTCGAGCACGTCGGGCGTGCGCCACTCCACCCCGCTGAGGTCACGCACCTCGAACGCCTGGTCGCCGGCCTTCCACTTCGCCGACGACGCCCCCGTCCACGACCAGCGGAAGGCGACCTCGCCCTCCCCGTCGAAGCTGGCCCGGCCGTCGTACGCCTTGAAGGACTGGGGTCCCTCAGGCGCCGCCACCAGGTAGCCGTCCGTGGGGGCGGCGTCCGTCGGGACCAGCGGACGCAGCTCGTCCGCGTAGTACTCCGCGAGCGTCTCCCGGTCCGCCGGGAGCACCAGGCGGTACGGATCGCACCCGTCCTTGAGCTGCCCCGCCGCCGCCTCCATCAAAGGATCGGCGCCGGGCCGCGGCACCGCGTGCAGCACCACCGTCCCGCGCTTGCCCGGCGTCAGCGTCACGCCGCTCAACGCCTCGTGCGGCACACGTCGTTCGCCCAGCGCCTGGAGCAGCCTCGGCGTACGGATCCCCCGTTCGAAGCGGATGAGCACGGCGTCGGTCTCGAACTCCCAGGTGGCATGAATTCCGGCCAGCACATCACCCATGCGCCTCATCGTATGCCGCATGCGCCCCGGAGTCGCCCCTGCCGGCCCTCTGAGTACCCAGCCGAACTCCCGTGCCTCTGCCGCGCTCTACGCGCGTCAGACGCCGGACGCGCCGGAGATTCCACGGTTGCAGGCGCTGTCGGCGCTCGCACAGGTCAGTTCCTGGTACGCCCCGACGCCTATCTCGGCGAAGTTGTCGAGGCTCTCCGTACCCGGCTCGAAATAGCCGGTGTGACCGTTTGCACCCGCCGCAGAGAGCAGCCGCGCCCCGAACGCCGGCTCCACGGGGTCCGCCCCGTGCCCGACGCCCCCGAACTCCAGGTTGGGCACCCGCTGGATCCAGTCGTCCGCGTCCCGCATCGCCCACACCCGGGCCCGCGTCGCCAGTTCGGACGCGCTGTCCACCCGCATCCCGGGGCTGCCGGCCACCGCGACGTCCGTGACGCGCTCCGGCAGCCGGCCCGCCGCGACCCCGCAGAGCACGGAGCCGTAGCTGTGGCAGAACAGCGTGACCCGCGAACTCCCCGGCAGAGCGTCCGTCATGTGCACCAGCCGGACCGCCCCGCTCTCCGCGAGCCGGCCGATCGCCGCGTCGATGCCGACGCCGACGGGCGAGGTGTAGTCGGCCCAGGCGATGACGGCGACCCGCGTGCCCGGCGCGGTGCGCCGCTCGGCGTCGTACAGCGAGCGCGCCATGCCCGCCGGGGCGGTGTAGCGGCCCTGGGTCCGCTGGAAGGTGAGCAGGTTCGTGTCGACGCCCGGCACGATCACCGAGACCCGGCGCGCCCGGTCGAGGTCGCCGAGGACCTCGGCGGTACGGCCCGTTCCGGTCGGGTCGAAGGCGAGGATCTGCCGGTTCCGCTCCATCAGGGAGGCGAACCGGTGCGCCCGCCGCGTCGCGTCCCGGCGGCCGTCGCGGCTGAGCCGCAGCTCGGCGAGACGCCGCCGCTCGGCGCCGAGCGCCCGCTTGAGCGAGAGCCGGTTCGCGCGGTAGCGGAGGGTGACCGGTACGCCGTCGAGATTGCCCACGATCAGGGGGTGCTCTTCGGCGAGCCGGGCCCCGCGCTTCGCGCCGATCGCGTGGAAGAACGCGGCGATCGTACGGGCGGGGGAGCCGGTGTCCGGCAGCCGCCGTCCGTCGGCGGAACCGTGCGCCCAGGCGGCGAGCGCCGCCGGGTGCGGGTCCTCCGACCCGGGCTGACGTCGGATGGTCGTCCAGCCGGTCGTCGCGAGGAGCACGAACACCACGGCCAGCGCGAGGAGCATGCGCCAGACGGCGAGAGTGGGGGAGGAGTCGAAGGAAGTCACTGCGGGACACCCTAGGAGACGCCCGCGCGGGGCCGGGTGGAGGGTGACGGGGATCACGATCTTCGACGGGAATACCGCCGGTTACGGTGACAGTGGGTACACACTTGCTCCCGTACGGACGGGTGTGCGGCGCTTGCGTCCTCCAAGACCCGCGCGCCCGCTACGACCCGCCGGCCGTACTGGCTACGCCCGGCTACGCCCCCGCCCGCGTCTGCCAGTCCTCCGCCAGCGCCGGCCCCAGATGGTCCAGGTACCGCTCCGTCAGCGCGCGCATCGCCTCCAGCGAGGTGTCCGAGCCCTGGCCCCACAGCCGGCCGGTCACGCGCATCACGCCGCTGAACGCCGCCACCGCCACCCTCGGGCGCGGGTCCGTGTCCGCGTCCAGGCCCTCGCGCTCGGCGATCATGCGGGAGATGCTCTCCTCCATCTCGGTGGAGCGCCGCAGATGGACCGCGAGCAGCGCGGGTGTGGACTCGATCAACTGGTACGTGCGCAGGTAGAGCTCGACCGGGACGACCTCGGCGATCGTCTCGCCGATCTGGTCCCAGCTGCACAGGACCGCGTTGCGCATCGCCTCGAACGGGCCCTCCTCCGCCGGGCGTTCCGCCAGCGCCTGCACGAAGCGCTCCTCGACGACCTGCTGGAGCGCGAAGGCCACGTCCTCCTTGCTCGCGAAGTAGCGGAAGAAGGTGCGCTGGGAGACCTCGACGGAGTCGGCGATCTCGTCCACGGTGGTCCGCTCGTAGCCCTTGGTGGTGAAGGACTCCAGGGCCGCCCGCAACAGGGCGTCGCGGGTGCGCCGCTTCTTACGCTCGCGCAGCCCGGCAACCGGACCCGTAGACGTCACTTGATGGTCCTCTTTTCGCCACTTGGACCGGATCAGCGTACCTGTGAGGAACATGACAGTTACCGACGTGTGAACTGCTTTGTCAATTGTCAGTGACTGACATTAGCCTCCTCGCATGACTAGTCAGACCACGCTCGACAAGGCGCCGCGGCCGCAGGATCCCGGCCCCGCACCGGCGCAGACCAAGGGGCTTCGCGGTCACCCCTGGCTGACGCTCTTCGCCGTGGCCGTCGGCGTGATGATGGTCGCGCTGGACGGCACCATCGTCGCCATCGCCAATCCGGCCATCCAGAAGGATCTCAAGGCGTCGATGGCCGACGTCCAGTGGATCACCAACGGCTATCTCCTGGCCCTCGCCGTCGCGCTGATCACCGCCGGCAAGCTCGGCGACCGCTTCGGCCACCGGCAGACCTTCCTCATCGGCATAGCCGGCTTCGCGGCCGCCTCCGGCGCCATCGGCCTCTCCGACTCGATCGCATTCGTGATCGGCTTCCGTGTGCTCCAGGGCCTCTTCGGCGCACTGCTGATGCCGGCCGCGCTGGGCCTGCTGCGCGCCACCTTCCCCGCCGAGAAGCTCAACATGGCGATCGGCATCTGGGGCATGGTCATCGGCGCGTCCACCGCGGGCGGTCCGATCGTCGGCGGACTGCTCGTCGAGCACGTCAGCTGGCAGTCCGTCTTCTTCATCAACGTGCCGGTCGGCGTGCTCGCCCTCGTCTTCGGCCTGGTGATCCTGAAGGACCACCGCGCGGAGAACGCGCCGCGCTCCTTCGACCTGCTCGGCATCCTGCTGCTCTCGGGCGCGATGGGGTCCCTCATCTGGGGCATCATCAAGGCCGGTGAGTCCTGGGGCTGGTCCAGCGGCAACACCTGGGGCTTCTTGGGCGGCGCGGTCGCACTGTTCGTGCTCTTCGCGGTGTGGGAGACCAAGGTCAAGGAGCCGCTCATCCCGCTGGGGATGTTCCGCTCGGTCCCGCTGTCGGCCGGTGTGGTGCTGATGGTCCTGATGGCCTTCGCCTTCATGGGCGGCCTGTTCTTCGTCACCTTCTACCTGCAGGGCGTGAAGGGGCTGAGCCCGGTCGACAGCGGTCTGCACCTGCTGCCGCTGACCGCGATGATGATCGTCTCCTCGCCGCTGGCGGGCGCGCTGATCACCAAGTTCGGCCCGCGCATCCCGCTGGTCGGCGGCATGGTCTGCACCGCGACCGCGATGTTCGGCATGATCAGCCTGACGCCTGAGACCGGCACGTTCACCATGTCGCTCTGGTTCGCCCTGCTCGGCCTGGGCCTCGCCCCGGTCATGGTCGGCGCCACCGAGGTCATCGTCGGCAACGCGCCGCTGGAGCTGTCCGGCGTGGCCGGCGGTCTGCAGCAGGCCGCGATGCAGGTCGGCGGCGCGCTGGGCACGGCCGTCCTGGGCGCGGTGATGTCGTCCAAGGTCGGCAGCGTGTTCGGGCAGAACTGGAAGGACGCGGGCATTCCGGTCCCGGCGGACCCGCGTCTGGAGCAGGCCGCCGAGTTCGGCATGGTGCCGCAGGAGCTGGCGAAGGCGCCGGGGATGACCCCGGACCTGCTCGCCTCGATCGGCAAGGTCATCCACGACACGTTCATGTCGGGCATGGGCCTGGCGTTCACCGTCGCGGGTGTCGTGGCGGTCGTCGCGGCGCTCGTCGCCATGCTGACGAAGCGCGGCGAGAACGCGGAGGCGGGTGCGGGCGCGGCCCACATCTGACGTCCGCCCCGCCCGAAGGACCCCGCCGGCTCGACCGGCGGGGTCCTTCCCCTATTCGGGTGAAGTGAGCCGTGGCCTCTTCCCAACGCTGCGTGACGCCTCCAAGATTTTGATTACGGAGAGTGACACGCGAGCGAACGGGGGTTCTACGAGATGAATACGCGTACGAGGGCAGGGGCGGGGATGAGGACGGGGGCGGCCGCGGTGGTCGTCCCGGTGATCGTGATGGGCCTGGCGGTCCTGCTGGCGGGCGTGCCCGCCACGGCTCGGCCTGCGGCGCCGAGCCTGGGGGCGTGCGCGCCGGGGCAGCTGTGCCTGTGGCCGAAGGCCGACTTCAGGGGCCGGGCGAGCACGCACGAACTGGCCGACACCGACATCGAGAGCTGTGTCCCGCTGCCGGCCGGGACGAGCGCGCAGGCGCTGGCCAACCGGACGGGCCGGCCGGTGACGACATACCAGTCCGCGGAGTGCGCGGAGACCGGCCAGTTCGAGACGTACCCGGGGACGGGCACATGGGTGCCGCAGAGCCCCTACCAGGTCAGAGCCTTCAAGATCTGGGAACGCTAGGGGCCGGCAGAGCTTCGGCGGAGGTCCCGGAGGCGGAGGTCCCGGAGGCCGAGGCCCCGGGGGCGGAGGTCTCGATGGCCGGCCCGGCGACGGCTTCGGCAGCCGCCACGGAGGCTGCCGAAGCCGTCGGCGGGGCCTGGAGCCGGGCGACCTCGGCGCGCAGCTCGCGCACCTCGTGCGTGAGCGCCTCCAGGAGCGCGGTCTGACGGCGCTCCAGAGCGTCGTCCCGCTCGAAGCGGGCGATGAACCAGGCCGCGATGTTCGCGGTGACCACACCGAGCAGGGCGATGCCGGAGAGCATCAGGCCCACGGCGAGGACGCGGCCGAGGCCGGTGGTCGGGGCGTGGTCCCCGTACCCGACGGTCGTCATCGTGGTGAACGACCACCAGACCGCGTCGCCCAGCGTCTTGATGTTGCCGTTCGGGGCCGAGCGCTCCACGTGGAGCACGGCCAGCGAGCCGAACATCATCAGCCCGACCACGGCGCCCGCCACATACGTGGTGAGCGTTATCTGCGGGGCCATCCGGGCCCGCCGGCCGACGAGGAGGAGCGTGGAGACCACCCGCAGCAGCCGCAGCGGCTGCACGAGAGGAAGGATCACCGCGAGGAGATCCAGCGGATGACCGCGTACGAACCGCCACTTGGCGGGCGCGAGACCCAGGCGTACGGCGTAGTCGACGGCGAAGGCGCCCCAGACGAACCACTCCACGCCCAGGCACAGCTCGTGGACCCAGCGGTCGGCGTCCGGCGCGACGATCGGCACCGCGTACGCGATGCCGAAGGCCACCGCCAGCGCCAGCAGCGGGGTTTGGGTATGTCGTTCCCAGCGTTCCTTCATGCCGGGAATCGTAGGCAGCGCACGGGGGCGCATTCGCCCCCGCGCCCCAGGGGGGCGCGGGGACGTGCGCTGGCAGCCACGACGTACCCGCGGGTGAGGTACCGCTCTTCCGGCGGAACGCCTACGCGTCGCCGCCCGCGGCGCCCGGGTCCGCGGCCGCCACGTCGAGCAGCTGGTAGCGGTCCACGGCCTGCTTCAGGGCCGAGCGGTCCACCTTGCCGTCCCGGGCCAGCTCGGTCAGCACCGCCAGCACGATCGACTGGGCGTCGATGTGGAAGTAGCGGCGGGCCGCGCCCCGGGTGTCGGCGAAGCCGAAGCCGTCCGCGCCCAGCGAGGTGTATCGGCCCGGCACCCAGCGGGCGATCTGGTCCGGGACCGAGCGCATCCAGTCGGAGACGGCCACGAACGGGCCCTCGGCGTTCTGGAGCTTGCGGGTCACGTACGGGACGCGCTGCTCCTCGTCCGGGTGGAGCAGGTTGTGCTCGTCGACCGCGACGGCCTCGCGGCGCAGCTCGTTCCACGAGGTCGCGGACCAGACGTCGGCGCGGACGTTCCACTCCTCGGCGAGGATCCGCTGGGCCTCCAGGGCCCACGGCACGGCGACGCCGGAGGCCAGGATCTGCGCCGGGACCGTGCCGGCCTCGCCCGCCTTGAAGCGGTGGACGCCCTTGAGGATGCCCTCGACGTCCACGTCGGCCGGCTCCGCGGGGTGCTGGATCGGCTCGTTGTAGACGGTCAGGTAGTAGAAGACGTCCACGGCGTCGGGGCCGTACATACGGCGCAGACCGTCCTTGACGATGTGCGCGATCTCGAAGCCGAACGCGGGGTCGTACGCGACGCAGCCCGGGTTCGTCGAGGCGAGCAGCTGGGAGTGGCCGTCGGCGTGCTGCAGGCCCTCGCCGGTCAGCGTGGTCCGGCCGGCCGTGGCGCCCAGCACGAAGCCGCGCGCCAGCTGGTCCGCCATCTGCCAGAACTGGTCGCCGGTCCGCTGGAAGCCGAACATCGAGTAGAAGACGTACACCGGGATCAGCGGCTCGCCGTGGGTGGCGTACGCGGAGCCGGCGGCGATCAGCGAGGCGGTGCAGCCGGCTTCGGAGATGCCGTCGTGCAGCATCTGGCCGGTGGGGGACTCCTTGTAGGCGAGCAGCAGTTCGCGGTCCACGGCCTCGTACTGCTGGCCCAGCGGGTTGTAGATCTTGGCGCTCGGGAAGAAGGAGTCCATGCCGAACGTGCGGTACTCGTCCGGCGCGATCAGCACGAACCGCTTGCCGATCTCCTTGTCCCGCATCAGGTCCTTCAGGAGCCGGACGAAGGCCATGGTGGTGGCGATCGACTGCTGGCCGGAGCCCTTCCTGACCGCCTCGTAGGTCTTGTCGTCCGGCAGCGTGAGCGGCTTGGAGCGGACCACACGGGTGGGCACGTACCCGCCGAGCGACTTGCGGCGGTCGTGCATGTACTGGATCTCTTCGGAGTTCCGGCCCGGGTGGTGGTACGGCGGCAGGCCGCTCTCCAGCTGCTGGTCCGTGATCGGGATGTGCAGCCGGTCGCGGAAGCCCTTGAGGTCGTCGACCGTCAGCTTCTTCATCTGGTGGGTCGCGTTGCGGCCCTCGAAGTTCGGGCCGAGGGTCCAGCCCTTGATGGTCTTGGCGAGGATCACCGTCGGCTGGCCCTTGTGCGCCTTGGCCGCGGAGAACGCCGCGAAGATCTTCTTGTGGTCGTGACCGCCGCGGCCCAGGTGGAGGATCTGGTCGTCGGTCATGTTCTCGACCATGGCCCGCAGCCGGTGGTCGTCGCCGAAGAAGTGGTCGCGGATGTACGCGCCGGTCTCCGTCGCGTACGTCTGGAACTGGCCGTCCGGCGTGGTGTTCATCCTGTTGACCAGGACCCCGTCGCGGTCCTGCGCGAGCAGCGGGTCCCAGGAGCGGTCCCAGACCAGCTTGATGACGTTCCAGCCGGCGCCCCGGAAGACCGACTCCAGCTCCTGGATGATCTTGCCGTTGCCGCGCACCGGGCCGTCGAGCCGCTGCAGGTTGCAGTTGACCACGAAGGTCAGGTTGTCCAGGCCCTCCCGGGCCGCCAGGGTCAGCTGGCCCAGCGACTCCGGTTCGTCCATCTCGCCGTCGCCGAGGAACGCCCACACGTGCGAGTCGGAGGTGTCGGCGATGCCGCGGGCCTCCATGTACCGGTTCATCCGCGCCTGGTAGATCGCGCCCAGCGGACCGAGGCCCATGGAGACGGTCGGGAACTCCCAGAAGTCCGGCATCAGCCGCGGATGCGGGTACGAGGACAGGCCGTTGGGGAACTTCGACTTCTCCTGGCGGAACGCGTCGAGCTGGGTCTCGTTCAGCCGGTCGAGCAGGAACGCGCGGGCGTAGATGCCCGGCGAGGCGTGGCCCTGGAAGAAGATCTGGTCGCCGCCGTCGCCCCCGTCCTTGCCCCGGAAGAAGTGGTTGAAGCCGACGTCGTACAGCGAGGCGGAGGAGGCGAAGGTCGCGATGTGGCCGCCGACCCCGATGCCCGGCCGCTGGGCGCGGGAGACCATCACCGCGGCGTTCCAGCGGGTGGCGTTGAGGATCTTGCGCTCGATCTCCTCGTTGCCCGGGAAGAAGGGCTCGTCCCTGGTGGCGATGGTGTTGACGTAGTCCGTGCTGCGCATCTCGGGCACGGCCACGCGCTTCTCGCGGGCCCGCTCGATCAGCCGGAGCATCAGGTAGCGGGCCCGCTCACGGCCGCGCTCGTCGACGGCGGCGTCGAGCGAGTCGAGCCACTCCTGGGTCTCCTCGGGATCGAAGTCCGGGACCTGGCTGGGCAGGCCGCCAATGATGATCGGGGTGCGATCGGATCCGGAAGCCACGCTGTTCCTTCGCTGTCGGTGGAGCCACGGGTGACGGTCGGGGATACGGAGAGCTGTCGCGCCGCCACCATCGTGTACCCCAGGGGTCCACACGTCATCTCTACCGAGAGGTAACCCCCAGGGGGTGCCCGGTCGGTCAAATCGCAACCTTACGCCCAAGCCGCGCATGCGTTTCGTCGCTGCGTTCGGCAGACTGAAGCCGCGGAAGTATTCAAAACAGGACTAAGGGTGTGAGCGCGATCACGGAGCGTACGGACGGGCTCCCCGGAGTTGCGGCGAGACGGCCCCAAACGTCACCGTTTCGACGGTCTCGCTCGCCGGGTACTTGCGCGATCCGTCCCGCCCGTGTGGACTACGGCCAACACCGTGCGCACGCGCGCGGTACGCAACACCTTTCCCGAAAACGATCAGGAGGCAAGCCGTGAGCGCGACCGCGGACCACGCGGAGGAGCGGACCAACCCGGCAGCGAGGCTGGGGTTCGAGCCCGGACAGGTGGTCCAGGAGATCGGTTACGACGACGACGTCGCCGACGATCTCCGTGAAGGCATCGAGTCCATCATCGGCCAGGACCTCGTGGACGAGGACTACGACGACGTCGCAGATGCCGTCGTGCTGTGGTTCCGCGACGATGACGGTGACCTCACCGACGCCCTGGTGGACGCCATCGGTCTGCTGGAGGACGGCGGCAACATCTGGCTGCTGACCCCGAAGACCGGCCGCGACGGCTACATCGAGCCGAGCGACATCCAGGATGCCGCGCAGACAGCTGGTCTCTCCCAGACCAAGAGCATCAGCGTCGCCAAGGACTGGTCGGGCACCCGCCTGGCCGCCCCGAAGCGCTGATCCCCACGCTGCACCGGAGCCCCCGCCGACCCGGCGGGGGCTCCGTGCGTAGGGTGGGGACTCACTACTTCGGCCCAATGAAGGGAAACGTCAGCCATGACGATCGAGGTCGGCACCAAGGCCCCGGACTTCGAGCTCAAGGACAACCACGGCCGCACCGTGAAGCTCTCCGACTTCCGCGGTGAGAAGAACGTTGTCCTTCTCTTCTACCCCTTCGCCTTCACCGGCGTCTGCACCGGCGAACTGTGCGAGCTGCGCGACAACCTGCCGAAGTTCGTGAACGACGACACCCAGCTGCTCGCCGTCTCCAACGACTCCATCCACACCCTGCGCGTCTTCGCCGAGCAGGAGGGCCTGGAGTACCCGCTGCTCTCCGACTTCTGGAAGCACGGCGAGGCCTCGCGCGCCTACGGCGTCTTCGACGAGGACAAGGGCTGCTCCGTGCGCGGCACCTTCATCATCGACAAGGAGGGCGTGGTCCGCTGGACCGTCGTCAACGCCCTTCCGGACGCCCGCGACCTGAACGACTACGTCAAGGCGCTCGACACCCTCTGAGCCCGGCTCTGAGCCCATCCGGCCCTGCGGATCCTGCGTCCGGCGGCCCGACACCTCGTAAAAGTCTGCCGGTGCCGGGAACCGCTCACTAGGATCCAATCGTTGATCCGACTGCCAACGCACGACGGGGGCGCTGCCCCTGGAAACCAATGGAGGGACTCGTGGGAGTCAGCCTCAGCAAGGGCGGCAACGTCTCGCTGACCAAGGAGGCCCCTGGCCTGACCGCCATCACCGTCGGTCTGGGCTGGGACATCCGCACCACCACCGGTACGGACTTCGACCTGGACGCCAGCGCCATTCTGGTCAGCGAGGCCGGCAAGGTCCGCAACGACCAGGACTTCGTCTTCTTCAACAACCTGAAGAGCGCGGACGGCTCGGTCGAGCACACCGGTGACAACCTCACGGGTGAGGGTGAGGGCGACGACGAGCAGGTCAAGGTCAACCTCGCGGGGGTGCCGGCCGACGTTGCGAAGATCGTCTTCCCGGTGTCGATCTACGACGCCGAGAACCGTCAGCAGTCCTTCGGCCAGGTGCGCAACGCGTTCATCCGCGTCGTGAACCAGACCGGCGGCGCCGAGATCGCCCGGTACGACCTCTCCGAGGACGCCTCGACGGAGACCGCCATGGTCTTCGGCGAGCTGTACCGGCACGGTGCCGAGTGGAAGTTCCGCGCGGTCGGCCAGGGCTACGCCTCCGGCCTGCGCGGCATCGCGGCGGACTTCGGCGTCAACGTCTGAGTCGCCAGCAGCTTCACCCGTCCGGCGCCGCACGTTCCGTGCGGCGCCGGACGTGCCTCTAGCGAGAGAACACCGAACCGGGGAGGACCATCGTCATGGGCGTCACGCTCGCCAAGGGAGGCAATGTCTCCCTCTCCAAGGCCGCACCCAATCTCACCCAGGTCCTCATCGGCCTCGGCTGGGACGCACGTTCCACCACGGGTGCGGACTTCGACCTCGACGCCAGCGCGCTGCTGTGCCAGTCGGGGCGCGTGCTCGGGGATGAGTACTTCATCTTCTACAACAACCTCAGGAGCCCCGAGGGCTCCGTGGAGCACACCGGTGACAACCTGACCGGTGAGGGCGACGGCGACGACGAGTCGCTCATCGTGGACCTGACGAAGGTTCCGCTGCACTGCGACAAGATCACCTTCCCGGTCTCGATCCACGAGGCCGACAACCGCGGTCAGACCTTCGGCCAGGTCAGCAATGCCTTCATCCGCGTGGTCAATCAGGCCGACGGTCAGGAACTCGCCCGCTACGACCTCTCCGAGGACGCGTCCACCGAGACTGCGATGATCTTCGGCGAGCTCTACCGCTACAACGGGGAATGGAAGTTCAGGGCGGTAGGACAGGGGTACGCGTCCGGACTGCGGGGCATCGCTCTAGACTTCGGGGTCAACGTTTCGTAAAGCCGCGTACTTATGACGATGGGGTAGACAGTGGTTCTGAAAACCTTCGGCTGGTCGTTCGCCGTCACGGCGCTCGGTCTGGTCGCAGCGGTGCTTTACGGGGGGTGGGAGGCGTTCGGGATCGTTGCGATCCTGTGCGTCCTCGAGATCTCGCTGTCCTTCGACAACGCGGTGGTCAACGCCGGAATCCTGAAGAAGATGAATGCCTTCTGGCAGAAGATCTTCCTCACGATCGGTGTGCTCATCGCCGTCTTCGGTATGCGACTGGTCTTCCCCGTCGTGATCGTCGCGATCAGCGCCAAGATCGGGCCCATCGAGGCCGTCGACCTCGCGCTCAACGACGCCGACCGCTATCAGGAACTCGTGACCGACGCGCACCCGTCGATCGCGGCCTTCGGCGGCATGTTCCTCCTGATGATCTTCCTCGACTTCATCTTCGAGGACCGCGACATCCAGTGGCTGCGCTGGATCGAGCGGCCGCTGGCCAAGCTCGGCAAGATCGACATGCTGTCGGTCTGCATCGCCCTGATCGTCCTCATGATCAGCGCCATGACCTTCGCGACCCACGCCCACCAGCACGGTGGCACGCACGTCGACAAGGCCCAGACGGTGCTGATCTCCGGCATCGCCGGTCTGATCACGTATCTCGTCGTCGGCGGTCTCTCCGGCTACTTCGAGAACAAGCTCGAGGAGGAGGAGGAGCGCGAGCACGAGGCCGAGGAAGAGGCCGCTCGCAGCGGCAAGAAGGTGACGGCCGTCCAGCTGGCCGGCAAGGCCGCCTTCTTCATGTTCCTCTACCTCGAGGTCCTCGACGCGTCGTTCTCCTTCGACGGTGTCATCGGCGCGTTCGCCATCACCAACGACATCGTCCTGATGGCGCTCGGCCTGGGCGTCGGCGCCATGTACGTCCGTTCGCTCACGGTCTACCTGGTCCGCCAGGGCACCCTCGACGACTACGTCTACCTGGAGCACGGCGCCCACTACGCCATCGGCGCGCTCGCCGTTCTCCTCCTGGTGACCATCCAGTACGAGATCCCCGAGGTCGTCACCGGCCTCATCGGTGTCGCGCTCATCGCCTGGTCCTTCTGGTCCTCCGTGCGCCGCAACAAGCGGCTGGCGGAGGCCGAGGGGGATGCCGACGCCCCGGGCGACAAGACCGAGGTGTCGTCCGGGGTGTGACACCCCGGACTCTGAGGAACGCTTCTCTGCGGGGCGGCCGGTGCACCCGGCCGCCCCGCGGCTCATGTCGGCAGCACGCAGGGCACGGCGGGACAGGTGGGGGTGGGAGGCATGGCCTTCTGGGACAGTCTGTGGCGGGGCGGCGCAGCCCAGTTCGACTCGGGCAACGCCGCGAGCAACGCGATCGAGCTGACCAAGCGGCGCCCGTCGGTCTCACTGACCAAGCAGGGCGCCGCCACCGGCAATCTGAGGGTCAACCTCTCCTGGCGGATGCGCACCTCGGACATCGAGGGCCGCTCCAAGCAGAGCGGCCGGCTGCTGCGGAACCCGTCCAAGCTCTTCAAGCCCGAGGTCGTCCAGGGCCACACCCAGGCCGCCGTCAACGTCGACCTGGACATCGGCTGCCTCTACGAACTCAGCGACGGCAGCAAGGGCGTCGTCCAGCCGCTCGGCGGCTACTTCGGCGACGTGAACGCCGCGCCGTACGTGAAGCTCAGCGGCGACGACCGGTTCGGCTCGCCCTCCGGCGAGACGATCTACGTCAACCTCGACCACAAGGACAAGATCAAGCGCCTGCTGTTCTTCGTCTACATCTACGACCAGACGCCGGCCTTCGACCGCACCCACGCCAAGATGACGCTCTACCCGAGCAACGGGCCGCGGATCGAGATCGAACTGGACGAGCGGGCTCCGCAGGCCCGCTCCTGCGCCGTGTTCAGAGTGGAGAACGTCAAGGACGAACTCATCGTGCGCCGGGAGGTCAAGTTCGTGTACGGATTCCAGGCCGAACTGGACCGGCTGTACGGCTGGGGACTCCAGTGGGGCCGCGGCTACAAGACGAAGGCCTGAGGCGTGACCGCCGAGCCGGCCTTACGGACGGACGAACTGCGGTCCCATGGGCGGCAGACGGAACTCCGGGGCCGGGCCGGGCGGCGCGGACGACGTGACCGGCTGCGGATATCCGTAGGCGGGGGCCGTGGCCGGAGCCGGGGGAGCCGTCGGGGGCGTGGCGGGCTGCGGCGGGATCGGGGTGTGCACCACGGTCGCGTCGGCGTCCCGGGCGGCCTGCGCCGGGGCGGGAGCGGTCTGCGGGGAAGCCGGTACGGAGCCCCCGGCGACCGGCTCCTCGGCCGACTCGTCCACCGAGATGCCGAACGCGGTCGCCAGACCGACCAGACCGGTCGGATAGCCCTGCCCCACCGCACGGAACTTCCAGCCCTCGCCGCGGCGGTACAGCTCGCCGCAGATGACGGCCGTCTCCTCGCCGGTCTCCGCCTTCACGTCGAACAGCGCCAGCGGCTCGCGGCCGGCGGAGCCCGCGTCGTACAGCAGGATCCGCAGGTCGCTCACCGAGCGGAACGTGCCGCCGTCCGAGGACGCGGCGATCACCACCTGGTCCACCGACGGGTCCAGCGCGCCCAGGTCGGCCTCGATCGTGTCGGTCAGCCCGTCGGCCTCACGCTTCTTCGGCAGCCGCCGCACCAGGCCCGAGGGATGGCGCGGCTGGTTGTAGAAGACGAAGTCCTCGTCCGTACGCACGCGCCCGTCCGGGCCGAGCAGCAGGGCGGAGGCATCCACGTCGGGGACCCCGGGGCCCGGGGTCCAGCGGAGCACGGCCCGTACGGCCGCGGTGTCGAGAGGGACGTTGGAGCCCTTCAGCATCGCGTGCGTCATGGTCGTCATCCTGCCTTCCCGCCTGCCCCTCGGACAACGCGGGGGGCTGTTCGCGGCGCGGCGACTACGCACACGGCAGGGGAGGGATACGGACGAGTTACCTGGATTTCATGCTCACGGGGAACTGTTGACACCCGCACCTACGTACTATTACCGGCCACATGTCGTCACGGCCACGGATGCCAGTCGGGGGAGATACATGCGTCATTTCGGGCACATCCCGTCCGCGTCGCGGGCTGGGCTGTTCCATCAGGAGCCGGCCGAGTTCACGGCCGACTCGCCCGCGCGCACGCTCGCCGTGGCCCTGGGCGCCACGCTCTACAGCCCGGCCACCCGCCCCAAACTCGCCGACGACGTGCGCAAACAGGCCGCGCGCGGCGTCGTCTCCATGGTGCTCTGCCTGGAGGACTCGATCGACGACCACGACGTGGAGGCCGCCGAGGCCAACCTCGTCCGGCAGTTCGCCGACCTGGCCGCAGCCGGCGCAGCCGATGGCGCGGAACCGCCGCTGCTGTTCATCCGGGTCCGTGAGCCCCGGCAGATACCCGACCTGGTGAACCGGCTCGGAGAAACCGTTCGGCTGCTCTCCGGATTCGTGCTGCCCAAGTTCACCGAGGAGCGCGGAGCGGCCTTCCTGGAGGCCCTCACCCTCGCGGAGAACGACTGCGGACGGCGTCTCTTCGCCATGCCCGTACTGGAATCCCCGCAGCTGCTCCACCTGGAGACCCGGGCCGACACCCTCGCCGGCATCGCCCGGATCGTCGACAAGTACCGCGACCGGGTCCTCGCCCTGCGGCTCGGCGTCACCGACTTCTGCTCCGCGTACGGACTGCGCCGCTCGCCCGACATGACCGCCTACGACGTCCAGCTCGTGGCCCATGTGATCGCCGACGTGGTCAATGTGCTGGGCCGCTCCGACGGCACCGGCTTCACCATCACCGGCCCCGTCTGGGAGTACTTCCGCGCCCAGGAGCGCATGTTCAAGCCGCAGCTGCGGCGCAGCCCCTTCCTGGAGGGGCGGGCCGAGGAACTGCGCACCGCGCTCATCGAACACGACCTCGACGGGCTGCTCCGCGAGATCGAGCTCGACCGCGCCAACGGCCTGCTCGGCAAGACCTGCATCCACCCGTCGCACGTGGTGCCGGTGCATGCGCTCTCCGTGGTCAGCCACGAGGAGTTCAGCGACGCCCAGGACATCCTGCGGCCCGAACGGGGCGGCGGCGGCGTGCTGCGCTCCGCGTACACGAACAAGATGAACGAAGTGAAGCCGCACCGCGCGTGGGCCGAACGAACCCTGCTGCGCGCCGAGGTCTTCGGCGTCGCCCGCGAGGACGTCGGCTTCGTGGAGCTGCTGACCGCCGGTCTGGCCGGCTGACGAAGGGTGAACGAGGACGTGGAGTGGACGGGAACGTGGGTCGCCGAGCGACTGGGCGTCGAACTGGTCGGAGACGGTGAGCTGCGGGACCTCCTCGGTCTGGCCCTGAGACGCAATCCGAAGCGGGCGCACCTGCTCGTCTCGAACGTCCTGGGCAAGCACGTCCCCCAGCGCCCCACGGTCGTGTACGGGTACGGGCACGCCCTCGGCGTACGCGCCGCGGAACTGCTCGGCCCGGCTGCGGCGGACGCCGTCGTCGTCGGCTACGCCGAGACCGCCACCGGCCTCGGCCACTCCGTCGCCGACGGCCTGGGCCAGGTCCCGTACCTGCACTCCACCCGCCGGCCCGTCGCCGGCGTGCACCGCGCCGGCGGCTTCGAGGAGTCCCACTCCCACGCCACCTCCCATCTGCTGCTCCCCGAGGACCCCAAGCTGCTGGCCGGACCCGGCCCGCTGGTCCTCGTCGACGACGAGTTCTCCACCGGCAACACCGTCCTCAACACCATCCGCGACCTGCACGCCCGCCACCCCCGCGACCGGTACGTGGTCGTCGCCCTGGTCGACATGCGCTCCGACGCCGACCTGGGCCGGCTGACCGCCTTCGGCGAGGAGGTCGGCGCCCGGATCGACCTCGTCACCGGCGCCCGCGGCACCGTCCGCCTCCCCGACGGCGTCCTCGCCAGGGGCCAGGAGCTGGTCGCCGCCCACGAGACCCCGACCGTCCCCGTCGCCCCTGCCGAGAACCCCGCCCGCCCCGCGCCCGTCCGGGTCGAGCTGGGCTGGCCGGCCGGCGTCCCCGACGGCGGCCGGCACGGCTTCACCCCCGCCCACCGGGCCCTCCTGGAGGCCGCCCTGCCGGACATGGCCACCCGCCTGTCCGCCGCACTGGCCCCGGCGACCACCGCCGGCGGCCGCCCGCCCCGCGTCCTCGTCCTCGGCAACGAGGAGCTGATGTACGCCCCGCTCCGCCTCGCCCACGCGCTGGAGCAGACCGGGGCCGACGTCTCCTACTCGACCACCACCCGTTCTCCCGTCCTCGCCGTCGACGACCCCGGCTACGCGATCCGCACCCGGCTCGTCTTCCCCGCCCACGACACGCCCGCCGACGGCCCGGGCGACCGCTACGCCTACAACGTCGCCGGCGCCGGCTTCGACGCCGTCGTCGCCGTCGTCGACTCCACCGCCGACACACCGGAACTCCACGGCCCCGACGGCCTGCTGGCCCGGCTCGGCGCGCACGTCCCGCACGTCGTGCTCGCCGTCGTCCCTTCCTACACCCCCCGAGGTGCCTCGATGCTGCCCGAGCCGCTGCGCGGTCCCGCCTTCTCCTCGTACGCCCCCGAGGAGGTCGGCTGGCTGCTGCAGGACCTCTCCGACGTCGAACTGGAAGCCCCCACCGAGGAGCGCGAGGAAGCCATCCAGAGCGGCGGCGCCCACTACGCCGAGTCCCTCCCCGTCGAGTACCAGCCCAGCGCCGAGTACCAGCGGCTCTTCCACACGGCCCTGGACGCCTCCGCCGTCCGTATCGCCCGCGCCGTCGGCACCGTCACCGAGACCGTCCTCGCCGAGAGGTCTGCCCGGCCCGTCCTCGTCTCCCTCGCCCGCGCCGGCACCCCCGTCGGCGTCCTGATGCGCCGCTGGGCCCAGCACCGCCACGGCCTCGACCTGCCCCACTACGCCGTCTCCATCGTCCGCGGCCGCGGCATCGACGCCAACGCCCTGCGCTGGCTCGCCGCCCACCACGACCCCGCCGACGTCGTCTTCGTCGACGGCTGGACCGGCAAGGGCGCCATCACCCGCGAACTCGCCGAGGCCCTGAAGGACTTCGAGGGCTTCGACCCGGAGATCGCCGTCCTCGCCGACCCCGGCTCCTGCGTCCGCACCTACGGCACCCGCGAGGACTTCCTCATCCCCTCCGCCTGCCTCAACTCCACTGTCTCCGGCCTGATATCCCGTACGGTGCTCCGCCCGGACCTGGTCGGCCCGGACGACTTCCACGGCGGCAAGTTCTACCGCGAACTCGCCGGCGCCGACGTCTCCAACGACTTCCTCGACACGGTCTCCGCCCACTTCGACGAGGTCGCCGACTCCGTCGACGCCGAGGTCAAGGAACTCCTCGCCGCCGACCGCACCCCCACCTGGGAGGGCTGGGCCGCCGTCGAGCGGATCAGCGAGGAGTACGGCATCCACGACGTCAACCTCGTCAAGCCCGGCGTCGGTGAGACCACCCGCGTCCTGCTGCGCCGCGTCCCCTGGAAGATCCTCGCCCAGCGCGACGCCGGCCCGGACCTCGACCACGTCCGTCTCCTCGCCGAACAGCGCGGGGTCCCCGTCGAAGAGGTCGACGAACTCCCCTACACCTGTGTCGGCCTGATCCACCCCCAGTTCACCAGGGGTGCGACAGGCGCCGACGGCAAGGCGGTGGTGTCCCAGTGACCACCGCCACCGTCCTCGTCGCCAGCGACCTCGACCGCACCCTCATTTACTCGTCCGCCGCGCTGGCCCTCGGCATGCCCGACGCCCAGGCGCCCCGGCTGCTCTGCGTCGAGGTCCACGAGAGCAAGCCCCTGTCCTATCTGACCGAGAGCGCCGCCGAGCTCCTCGAACAGCTCGCCGCCGACACCTACTTCGTCCCGACGACGACCCGCACCCGCAAGCAGTACCAGCGGATCCGTCTGCCCATCCCCACCCCCCAATACGCGATCTGCGCCAACGGCGGCCACCTCCTCGTCGACGGCGCCACCGACCACGACTGGCACGCCTCCGTCCTGCGCCGCCTCGATGCCGAATGCGCCCCGCTCGACGAGATCCGCGCCCGCTTCACCGACACCACCGACCCCTCCTGGGTGCGCAAGCACCGCGTCGCCGAAGACCTCTTCGCCTACCTCGTGGTGGAACGCGAGCTGATGCCCGAGGAGTGGCTGGAGGAATTCACCTCCTGGGCCGGCGAACGCGGCTGGACCGTCTCCCTCCAGGGCCGGAAGATCTACGCCGTCCCCAAGCCGCTCACCAAGAGCGCCGCCATGCGAGAGGTCGCCCGCCGCACCGGCGCCACGCTCACCCTCGCCGCCGGCGACTCGCTCCTCGACGCGGACCTGCTCCAGGCCGCCGACTGCGCCTGGCGCCCCGGCCACGGCGAACTCGCCGACGCCGACTGGACCGCACCCCACCTCGACGCACTCACCCACCGCGGCGTCGCGGCCGGCGAAGAGATCCTCCGCCGCTTCGGCACGACCGCCCGCACCCACCTCGCCTCCCTGCCCGGCCTGCTCAGCGACGCTGCCGACGCCCTCCCGGACCCGGCCTGACCAACCCGGTCAGACGTATCCCGACGAAACAGAGCACCGCGGCCACCGCCGCCACGAGCACCGCCTTCGAGTACACCGAGACAAGACCGGTGACTTGCTCCCAGTTGTCGCCCAGTGCGTGACCGGCGAGCACGAAGGCGGTGTTCCATATCGCGCTGCCCAGCGTCGTCAGCACCAGGAACAGTGGCAGTGGCATCCGCTCCACCCCGGCCGGCACCGAGATCAGACTGCGGAAGATCGGCACCATCCGGCCCAGGAACACGGCCTTCGCGCCGTGCCGGACGAACCACGCCTCCGTGCGCTCGATGTCGCTCACCTTCACCAGCGGCAGCCGGGCGGCTATCCCCAGCGTCCGCTCCCGGCCCAGCAGCGCGCCCACCCCGTACAGCGCGAGCGCGCCCACGACCGAACCGGCCGTCGTCCACAACAACGCCGCGAGCAGCCCGATCCGGCCGGACGCCGAGGCGAACCCCGCCATCGGCAGGATCACTTCACTCGGAATAGGGGGAAAGAGGTTCTCCAGCGCGACCGCGATTCCCGCGCCGGGTGCGCCGAGTGTGTCCATGAGGCCGTTGATCCATTTCTCCATGCGTCCATGGTCGAATTCCGTGCCCGTCGGCGGACTGCGGAAAGCCACACAGCTTTCTGCGGTTTTCCGCAGTACGCGCTCCCGTCCTCCGCCGCTAGCGTGGCGATCATGAAACGACTGGCTCTGAAGTGCGCGAGAAACGCGGTCGGGCTGGGCATCGGAGTCGGCAGCGCCGTCGTCGAGCTGCTGTGCGCGGTGCTCACGGGCGTCCTGCTGCTCACGCTGCTCGCCTGGCCGAGCGGCCGGCGCGCGGCGCTGCGCCCGGCGGCCGCCGCGGCCCGCTGGTTCGTGCGCTTCGAGGCCGGCCGGCTGGAGCGGTTCCACGACCTGGCGCTGCCGCCCGGATACGCGGGCGCGCACGAGGACGGGGACGCGCAGGTCCTGCGCTATCTCGCGCTGCGCTGGCCGCTCGGACTCCTCGGCGGCACCGTCCTCCTCGTCGGCGCGTACGGGGCGGGCCTCGGCGTCTTCGCGCTCGTGGGCTGGATGTTCACCGAGATCGACCACCCCTGGCAGGTGGTGCTGAGCGGCTTCCTGGGACTGTTCATGCTCTTCCTCGCCACGCAGGGGATATTCGGGGTCACCACGCTCGAGGAGCACCTGGCGGTGCGTCTCGTCGGGCCCGACCAGCACGAGCTGGAGCGCCGGATCGAGCAGCTCGCCGCCAGCCGCTCCGGCGTCGTGGACGCCATCCACGACGAACGCCGACGCATCGAGCGCGATCTGCACGACGGTGTCCAGCAGCGGCTCGTGGCGCTGGGGATGCTGCTGGGCAGAGCCAGACGCAGCCGGGATCCTGAGCTGGCCGCGGAGCTGCTGGTCCAGGCCCATGAGGAGAGCCGGCGCGCTCTGGTGGAGCTGCGCGAGGTGGCCTGGCGCGTCCATCCGGCCGTCCTGGACGAGGCAGGGCTGAAGGCCGCGCTGGAGTCCGTCGCCGAACGCAGCCCGGTGCCGGTGCAGTTGACGTACCGGGTCGGGCGGCCGTTGAACAAGCAGGTGGAGACGGTGGCGTACTTCATCGTCTCCGAGTGCGTCACCAACGTCGTGAAGCACGCGGGGGCGAACCGGATAGAGGTGTCGATCTCCGACGACGAGAAAGGAGACCTGATCGTGGGGGTGCGGGACGACGGGGCCGGTGGGGCGGATCCGCGCGGCGGCGGACTGACCGGGCTGGCCAGCCGGGTGGCGGCGCTGGACGGCGGGTTCACCGTCGACAGCCCGGCCGACGGCCGTGAGGGCGGAGCTGCCGTGCGCGTGATGCTGGCGGAGGACTCGACGCTGCTGAGGGAGGGGCTCGTGCGCCTGCTCGTCGAGGAGGGGCACGAGGTGCGGGCGGCCGTCGGCACGGCGGTGGAGCTCGTGGCGGCGGTGGCGGCCGACCCGCCCGACGTGGTCGTCGCGGATGTGCGGATGCCGCCGACGCACACCGACGAAGGGCTGCGGGCGGCGCTGGAGATCCGCCGGCGCTGGCCGTCCGTGGGCGTCCTCGTCCTCTCGCAGTATGTGGAGAAGAGATACGCGACGGAGCTGCTCACCGGGGAGGTGGCGGACGCGGGAGCGGTCGGGTATCTGCTGAAGGACCGGGTGGCGCAGGTGGACGAGTTCCTGGACGCGCTGGAGCGGGTGGGGGAGGGCCGGACGGCCTTCGACTCGGAGGTCGTGAGCCGGCTCCTCGCCCGGTCCACGCACACCGACCCGCTCGCCGGACTCACGACCCGCGAGCGAGACGTGCTGGCGGCGATGGCCCAGGGCCACACCAACGCCTCCCTCGCCAGCCGGCTCCACATCTCGCAGAGCGCCGTCGAGAAACACATCAACGCGATCTTCGACAAGCTGCAGCTGACGGGGACGACGGAGGGGTACAGCAGACGGGTGCTGGCGGTGCTGCGGTATCTGGGCGGCTGAGGGCGCGGGTGGGAGACCGGGCGGTCAGGGCGCGTCGGCGGGTCGGTGGCGGGTCAGCCGCAGCAGCCCCCGCCGCAGCAACCGCCGCCGGAGCCGGCGGCGGCGGGCGCGGGGCCCGACTTCGCCGAGCCGCCGACCGCGACGGCGGAGAGCAGCTTGACGGTGTCGGAGTGCCCGGAGGGGCAGTCGGCGGGGTCGCCGGACTCGGCCATCGGGCGGCTGAGCTCGAAGGTGTCGTCGCAGGTCCGGCAGCGGTATTCGTAACGAGGCATGCCGACCAGGCTAGCGGCCCGTCGCAGCCCGTCCCGCGTCATCATCGAAGGTGAGGGTGCGGGACTCCGGACGGGGAGCCCGTGCCCTCACCCCCGGCGCCCGCGGCCGGCCCCCTCACGCCCGGCCGGCGCCGCGTTCCTCGCGGATGAGCTCGACGACGTGGGCGGCGGTGGTGCGGACGGCTTCCAGTTCGGTGAGGAAGTGCCAGTAGTCGGGGTGGCGGCCCTCCAGGGCGGCGATGGCGTGGTCCAGACGGGCGACGGCCTCGTCGAGGGGGCGGGCGTGACGCGGGTCGGGGGTGTTGCGGCCGGCCATGGCGAGCCGCTGGGCGTCGCGGATGGTGAAGCGGGCCCGGTCGATCTCCTGCTGGGGGTCCTTGGCGACGGCGTTGAGGCGCTGCAGCCGGTCCCCGGCGGCGGAGACCTCCTCGTCCGTGGTGTTGAGCAGGGCGCGGACGGTGCTGAGCCGGCTGGTGGCGTCTGCCCAGCGCTGCTCCTCGCGGGCCTTCGCGGCCTCGCCGAGCTTGGCCTCCGCCTGGCGGAGGTGGTCGGCGGCCCGCTCGGGCACGTGCTGCAGGTCCTGCCAGCAGGCGGCGACGAAGCGCCGCCGCAGCTCGCTCAGGGCGGGCTCGACGCCGCCCGCCCGGGTGGTCAGGGCCTGGGCGCGGGTCCGCAGCGAGACGAGCCGGCGGTCGATCTCGGCGGCGCGCGCCGGGAGCCGTTCCGCCTCGGCCCGTACCGCCTCGGCGTCCCGCAGGACGCGGTCGGCGCGCTGGAGGGTCTCGGCCACGCCGTGCCGGCCCGCGCCCTCGTTGAGCCGGGTCAGCTCGGGCCCGAGCTGGGCGAGCCGGGTGGCCAGGTCGTCGGCCCGCATCCCGGACTCCCGCACCCCGTCCAGGGCGGCACCCGCGCCGCGGAGTGCCTGACGGGCCCGTTCGACGGCGGGGGCGAGCCGGGCGAGCTGGGTCTCCGCCTTGTCCAGGAGCGGTGCGAGGTTCTGCTCGAAGCGGTCGAGCTCGCCCTTGACCCGGACCAGCTCGTCCTTCGCGCGGTTCAGCTCGCCCTTGGCGCGCGCCGCGACCGAGGCCTCCAGGCCGTCGCGGTCGAGGTCGTGGGCGTCCACGGCCGTGATGTACGCATGGCTGACCTCGTCGATCCGCTGCCCCAGCGCGGAGAAGTCCGCCTCGGCCCGCCGGGCCTCCGGCGAGCCGTCCACGGCGGTGATCGTCTCGATCGAGATCCGCAGCCCGCGCTGCGCGGTGTCCAGCTCGTAGAACGCGGCGGCAGCCGCGTCCTTCGCCGCCTGGGCCTCCGCCCGCTGGCTCTCGGCACGTCCCCCGAACCAGCGGCGCGATGTGCCGCCGCCTCCGCCCGCGAACGTCGCGGGCAGCATCGCGACGGCCAGCAACGGCGCCCCGATCATCAGCCCCAGTACGGCACTCGTCGCACTGCCCCTCGCCTGGGTCGCCGCCACATCCCTCTCCCGTGCCGTGTCCGCCCTGCCCCGGTTCATTCTCCCACCAGGCAAGGACGAACACACGGGTCGTTCAGTTCGCCGTGTGCACGGCGACATCTCCGTTCTCGCTGCGCGCGGAGACCTTGTGGGCGCTGGCGCCGTCGGTGGGCACGTCGACGCTCACGTCCCCGTTGTCGCTGGAGGTCGTGACGGCGTACTGCGCGCCGCCGGGCAGCCGTATGTCCACGTCGCCGTTGTCGGCGTGCGCGTCCACCTTCTGCGGGGCGGTGCGGACGGCGAGGGTGACGTCGCCGTTCTCGCTCGCCGCGGTGAGGGTGCCGGGCGTGCCGCTCTCCAGGTGCAGGTCCCCGTTGTCGCTGCGCAACTCAAGCGGTCCGCGCTGGTCGCGCACCCGGACGTCGCCGTTGTCGCTGGTCACCGTCAGCGGCGCGGTGAAGCCGGAGGCCGTGACGTCCCCGTTCTCGTCCCGCACCGTGACCGCGACGCCGCGCGGCACGGTCACGGTGTGCCGGGCCCCGCAGTTGCTGGCCACGGCGTTGCACTTCACGCGCAGCACCAGCTTCGAGCCCTCCATCCGCCAGCTGGCCTCGGGCCCCTCCCCGAGGAACACCCACCCGCCGACCTGCCGGCTCACCCGGACTTCCGACACGTCGCCCGGCACCAGCTTCAGGTCCGAGTTGTCCGAGTCGATGGTGAGCATGTCTCCCTTGAACGCGAAGTTCTTCCGCTCGACCGGCGCCTCCTCGAAGTCGGCGCTGCCGCACCCGGTGACCCCGAGTGCGACGAACACGGCTCCACCGGCGGCGAGCAGTGTGCGGATGCGGTGTGCGGTCACGATGTCCCCCGTCTGACGCTTCTGACTGCCCCGTCAACGTAGCGGCCCGGCCCCCCGCCCCTCGATCCGGCCCACCACCGCATCCGTGGTGGGGTTAACCACAGCACCCGGCTCCCCGAGCCCGCCCCGTCCGTCTATCGGTTTGCCGGGCACACAGGGGAGCCATGTACGCTGTTGCCTCATTCCACGGGTGCGTAGCTCAGGGGTAGAGCGCTGCTCTTACAAAGCAGATGTCGGCGGTTCGAAACCGTCCGCGCCCACCGGTACGAAGGCCCCTCGTCGATCATGGCGAGGGGCCTTCGGCATCCGCCTCCGACAACCACGTCCATGATCGCGAAGCGCGCGAGACACGAGAGGCAGGGCCGTATGGCCGCCGGCCGGCATCAGCGGATACGACGTGCATTCATCGGCGCTGCGTGGGGAGGTGCGGTGACCTTCCTGCTGGCCTCCTGCTCCGGGTACTACCCGGTCCACGTCGACTCCGCTGATCGGCTGACGGGCGTGTGGACGGACTGGTCCGGGGCGACGGTCGAGTTCAAGGACGACGGCAGGTTCACAGCCACGGGCTTCGACAAGGAGGACATCGTCGGCTGGGGGTGCACCGGGTTCGCCGAACAGCAACAGGGAACCTGGTCTCCCGCCCCGTACAGCGAGGTCACCTTCGACGGCGTGGACTGCGAGGACATGAGCTTGGCCTTCTACGGCTCTCCGAGTTCCTTCGTCGCCTGCTTCACCAAGGACATGACTGCCGGCGGGTGCACGCACGAATTCAGCCGGCAGCAGAGCTGATCCGAGGTCGGCGGGCGAGTGGGGCCCGGTCGCCTTGATGTTCGGGGGCGGCCGGCGTTCGGCCTGCGGGCTGGTGACTGCGGGGAGAGACTGGAAGGGCCATCCGGTCTTTGTCTGGAGGGGTGATGAGCCCTCAACGGGAAGTCTCAGACGAGCTGAAGCAGGCGTACGCGTGGAATCGGGCTGATTTCGTCGACTTGGACGAGCGGCTGAGGGCGCTCCACGAGGTCGCGGCCGCGCGCGTGACGCAGGCCGGTGGGGAGCTGCCGCTGGAGGAGTTCCGGTGCCTTCTGTGCTCCTGCCCCGGCTATACGGGTGACCCGTCGATCCCCACGACCAGTTGTCTCTGCGGCGATCCTGCCCACACTCACTTTCCCGTATGACCTCACCGCCCTCGCGGCGTGAAGGGAACCGGGCGGGTGGGGGTGTCGTCCTCGGCTCCATTAGGGTTCTTGGGTTCTTGGGGATGTGGGGCGGGTTGGATGGAGGGGCTTCGGGGTGCTTTCTGAGGACCTCTGGGAGCGGCTGAACGCGCCGGGTTTCAAGGCGCGTGCGTACGAGGAGAGCGAGCTGCCCTGTCCGCTCGACTCGGACGTCGACGCCGCCCTGGCCGCGCTGACGGATCAGCGGGAGTTCGAGCTGCTGGCCCGCTACACCGCGAAGAACGCGGTCGGGATGTTCGGCATGTACGCAGCCCGGATGGCCTCCCTGGCCGTGCGGCTGAAGGAGCCGGAGCCCGTCGAGCGCGGGCTGCTCGCCTACTGTCTGGCGCACTACAGCTGCAACGGGAAGTTCTACTGGACCCCGCCGGGGCCGAGGCTGCTCCGTCGGGCGTGCGCCCTTCTCGAGGTCGACGCGGAGAAGTATTTCAAGGGCATTCCCGACCTGGTTCCCGAGTACAGCAGGAATGCCCTGTTCGCGTTTTTCGAGCAGGGCGGGGAGAGTTCCGGCGTCGAGGGGCTGCTGTACGTCGAGGGGGAGGACGACGGCGGTTTCCGGTTTCTCAGGAAGCCGTTCACGGCCGACTGGGACGGGTGAGTTTCCCGCGGTGAGCTGCTCACTGTGAGCTTCCCGCAGTGACCTGCCCGTTCCTATGCGTCGAAGTCGTATTCCAGGACGTACGAACCCGAGTCCAGCGTCATCTCGTTGAGCTCGACCGCCTGACCCTGCTCGGTGAACGCCGTGCGGCAGATCAGGATGACCGGTGTGCCCGCGCTCAGCGCCAGGCGTTCCGACTCGTCCGCCGTCGGCATCCGGCAGCGGATCTCCTCCCGGAAGTGCGCGGGCTTGCAGCCCAGTTCCGCGAGGCGGGCGTACATGCCGCCGGGGCCGGTGTCCGGGGTCGCGATGGGCGTGCCCGACGCGACCGATGCCGGGAGGTACGACACCGAGAGCAGTACCGGCTTGTCGTCCAGGACGAAGCGGCGGCTGCGTACGCAGAGCGGCGAACCGTCCGGTACTCCCAGCGCCTCCGCGAGCCGCGTCGGCGCCGGGGCCTCGGCGATCTCCAGCTGGTCCACGACCAGGTCCCGTTCCTCGATGTCGGCCGACCATACGGAGCGGCCCGTGCCCCAGTGGCCCTGCGCCAGCCTCGGGATGCCGCGCCGCCGGATCGGGCGGAACGCGCGGACGAAGACGCCGGCGCCCTTGCGTGCCTCGGCCAGGCCCTCGTCCCGGAGCACCGAGAGTGCCTGGCGGGCCGTCATCCGGGCCACGTCGTACGCCTCCATGAGGTCGTTCTCGCCCGGGAGACGGTCGCCGGGCCCGTACCGGCCCTCCTGGATCGAGGTCCTCAACTCGTCCGCGATCCGCCGGTACTTGGGCCGGCGGCCAGTGTCCTGGTCAGCCATGGGGGACCCACTCCCTTCGTCGGGGGACACCCTACGGCGCACTCCTGTGGCTCGGGGCACGCGTGTGCGCCGACGTGTGCGGTCGATCCATCCATCGGGGGACATCTCTAGAGAAACGTTGACAGGGAGGTGTCCCGGAGATTTTCTGGGTGTATCTCTGGAGATCCGCACCCCCGGCGCCCCGGAGGCGACGACGCAGGCCAGGGCGCACGGCGCGGGCCAGGACGGAGGGACCATGACGCACCACCCCCACCCCGGTCCCGGTCTGCCCGAGGTCGGCGACCTCGTCCGGGACGCCGCCACCGGCCGCGTCGGGTTCTACGTCGACAGCGTCGCGGGCCGGCTGCTGATCCGCCCGGTGCACGGCGGCTGCGAATGGGAGGCCGAGCCCGCCGACGTGGAACTCGCGACGCCGCTGAGGGAGTTGCGCGCCCGCGCCGCCGAGGCCAATGCCCGTAGCCGGGGCGACCTTCTCTGAGCGGGTCCGGTTCGGTCCTCGGGGCAGTTGTCAGCGCCCTGGAGCACACTGGAAGCATGTGCCGAAGCATCAAGACGCTCCGTCCGCCCGTCCTGCCCCACGAGGCCACCGAGGACGACATCCGGGCCGCCGCCCTCCAGTACGTCCGCAAGGTCTCCGGCTTCCGTGCGCCCGCCGCGCACAACCAGGAGGTCTTCGACCGGGCCGTCGACGAGATCGCCGATGCCACCCGCGCCCTCCTGGAGCACCTGGAGGTGCGCGGGCTCAGGAAGCCTGCGCCGGTGCCGGACGCCGTATGACGTAGCCGGCCAGCGTCCCGGCGAGGAACAGCGCCAGGACGGAGGCCGCCGCGCCCAGCCAGGTCGCGCCGAGCCACTGGCCGCCGGCGTAGCCGAGCCCCACGCTGTACGCCGCCCAGGCCACGCCCGCCAGGGCGGACCAGGGCAGGAAGTCCTGCACCGGACGGCCCGCCGCGCCCGCCGCCAGGGAGACCACCGAGCGCCCGGCGGGCACGAAGCGGGCGAGGACGACGAGGGCCCCGCCGCCGTGCGCCAGCGCGCTGCCGAGACGTTCCTGCGCGCTGCGCAGGCGGCGCGAACGCGCCAGTACACGGTCCAGGCCGCCCCGCCGGGCGATGCGGTACGCGCCGAGGTCGCCGAGCACCGACGCCGTGGCCGCGCACAGCAGCAGGGCGGGCACGGAGGGCACGGACGCGGCGGACGGGACGGCGGTCACCGTCGCCGCGGCGGCTGCGGCCGTCGCCGCCGTCACCACCAGGACGCCGCTCGGCAGCACCGGCAGGAACACGTCCAGCAGGATGGACGCGGAGATCGCCGCGTAGATCCACGGGCCCGCGGTGAGCGGCGCCAGGCTGTCGAGCAGGTTCACAGGCGTAGAGCGTACGCGCGGTGATCGCACGGCGACGCGGAACGGGCCGGAATCGCGCGGCGATTCCGGCCCGTTCTGCTGTGAAACGGTCAGGCGACCGTCGCCGCCTCGCGCTCCGAGGCCTTCGCCGAGCCCGCACCCGAGCCCGCGTCCACGCCCGCGTCCGACGCCGTGCCGCGCTTGGTGAACAGCTGGTCCAGGGCCAGGGCGCCCGGGCCCGCGAACACCAGGAGCAGGAACGCCCAGCAGAAGATCGCCGACGACTCGCCGCCGTTCTGCAGCGGGAACAGGGCCTCCGGCTGGTGCACCACGAAGTACGCGTAGGCCATCGAGCCGGACGCGAGGAGCGCGGCGATCCGGGTGCCCAGGCCGAGCAGCACCAGGACACCCGCGACCAGCTGGATCACCGCCGCGTACCAGTACGGCCAGACGCCGGCCGGGACGGTGCCGCCGCCCTGGGCGCCGCCGAGCACGCCGAACAGCGAGGCGGCGCCGTGGCAGGCGAAGAGCAGGCCGATGACGAAGCGGAACAGGCCGAGCGCGTACGGCTGGGCCTGATTCAGGCGCGAGGCAAGGGCGTTCATGGGGGGAGGGACTCCTTCGATCAGGGGGGACGACCCGACGAGGCCCTCAGGTTAGGCAAGCCTGACCATTGCTTGCAAGTTCAACATTCCAGATTTCCACCATGTGGGCACTCGCCGTCCCCCGGCCCGCCCGCGCCTGGTCGAGCCGCACCCGCGCCGCCCTCCCGCGCAGCGTCAGTGTCATCAACTGGTTCCCGAACCACGGACCTCCGGTTCTCCGCCATCCGAACGACGGCTTCCCCACGCGGCCGTGACGCCTCAGCGCCCGCCCCAGCCGCCGCCCCGCCCGGCTCCAGGCGAAGCGGAACCCGAGCCGCACCACGGCCGGTATGGCGTTGTGCAGCGGCGAACAGGTCAGCTGCACCAGCCGGGTTCCCCCCGGGGCGAGGGACGCCGGCTCCGCCGCGTACGCGTGATGGACGTCCCCCGACAGCACGCACACCGTCGACGGGGCGTCCCCCCGGCCCGCCGCCGCCTCCTCCAGCAGCTCCGACAGCCAGTCGAACGAGGCCGGGAACGCCGCCCAGTGCTCCAGGTCCGAGCGCCGCCGCAGGTCCTCCCCGAAGCGGGCCCACCGCCGGCCCCTGCCGCCCCGGCACAGCGCCGCGCTCCACGCCTCCGCGTCGTGTATCAGCGGCGGCAGCAGCCACGGCAGCGAGGTCGCGACGAGCAGGTGGTCGTACGAGCCCGGCGCGTCGAGCACCTGCTCGCGCACCCAGCGCGCCTCGTCCGGGTCGAGCATGGCCCGCCCGTCCTCGTCGAGGACCCGGGCCGCGCGGGTGTCGATCGTCACCACCCGCGTCCGCCCGAAGTCCCGACGGTGGCTCCATCTCGCCCGCGCCGGGTCGGCGTCCGCCTCGGCGGCGAACCGGCTCAGCGCCTCGGTGCCGTCCGGGGCCGCGCACACCTCGGCGTAGAGCGGGTCGGCGGCCAGCTCGGCGGGGGAGAGGTTGCCCAGGTGCTGGTACACCCAGTACGACATCAGGCCGCTCAGGATCCGCTCGCGCCACCACGGCGTGGCCCGCATGCCGACGAGCCAGGAGGCGCTGGTGTTCCAGTCGTCGACGACGTCGTGATCGTCGAAGATCATGCAGCTCGGGACGGTGGAGAGCAGCCAGCGCACCTCGGGGTCGCGCCAGGACTCGTCGTACAGCCAGGTGTACTCCTCGTAGTCCGCGACCTCGGTCCCCGGCGGGTCCCGGGGGTCGCGGCGAGCCGCAAGGCGGCGGCGCACGGCGGGGGAGGTCTCGTCCGCGTACACCTGGTCGCCGAGCAGCAGCAGGACGTCGGGCCGCTCCGCGCCCGGATCCGCCGCGAGGGTGCGCGCGAGCGTCGTCGCCAGCGTGTCCAGGGCGTCGGGGCCGACCGGGTCGTGCTCGCCGGCGGGCTTCGCCGCCCAGCGGCAGGACCCGAACGCCACCCGCAGCTCGGCGTCCGGCGAGGCGCCCGTCGAGGCTCCCGGGACGCGGATGGTGCTTGGCGGGAACGTGGAGCCGGGCAGCGGCCAGACCGGGTGGTCGTCGAGCAGCACCTCGTACGGGGTCGCGACGCCGGGCGTCAGCCCGGTCACCGGGACGAGGGCGTAGTGGTGCCCGGCGATCTGGAAGCTGCGCGCGCTGCCCTGGGCGCCGTCGGCGCAGCGGACGCGCGCCGTGCAGGGGCGGTCGGCCTCGACCCAGACGGTCGCCGTGCCACCCCCCGCCCCGTCGCCGTCCCCCGCCCCGTCGACGTACCGCAGCAGCGGTCCCAGTCTGAGTCCGGCCGCCATGAAGTGCTCCCCTCCGTCGCCCCGCCGTCCGTCCGCATGGAGGGACGCCGACGGAACGACGGAGGGATGGCTCTGGGTTCCTGAAGGGGGTCTCAGCAGCCGTTCAGGACGGACTGCAGGGCGCTCTTCTCCGCCGAGTCGACGCTCAGGCCCCAGTAGTACTTCGTGTGCACCCAGGCGCGGACGTACGTGCAGCGGTACGAGGTGACGGAGGGCAGCCACTCGGCCGGGTCCTGGTCGCCCTTGGACTGGTTGACGTTGTCGGTGACCGCGATGAGCTGCGGGCGGGTGAGGTCGTTGGCGAAGGACTGGCGCTTGGACGTGGTCCAGGAGTTGGCGCCGGACTTCCAGGCCTCGGAGAGCGGGACCATGTGGTCGATGTCGATGTCCGAGGCGGCGTACCAGGTGGCGCCGTCGTAGGGGGAGAACCAGCTGCCGCTGACCGCGGCGCAGCTGGAGTCCTGGACGACGTTCGCGCCGTCGCGCTTGAGGACGACCTCACGGGTGTTGCAGGCGCCCGACTGGGTGATCCAGTGCGGGAACAGGTCCCGGCTGTAGCCGGAGGAGGAACCTTCCGCCTTGACCGTGAGCGAGGCGAGGTAGGTACGGGCGGTGGCCGCGCTGACCGGGGTGGGCATGGCCGCCTGGGCGGTCGGCGCGGTGGCCAGGAGGCCGGTGACGGTGAGGGCGGCGGTGGTGGCGAGCACGGAGATGCGGCGCGCGACTCGACGCGCGTAGACCTCGGACATGCGAACTCCCTGTCGGTGGGGGGACCTTGGCCGTGCCGTTCACCGGACGGCCTGGCCATCGTGGCGGCGCGAGGTTGCTGCGAGGGGTGCGCCGGGTAACAGGGTGGCGACATGGGCACGTCACATCAAGGGGTGCGGTGACGTACCGCCAGTTCGTCTGCCCCGTCTTGGGGTTGGCTGGAATCTATGTCCGGTTCGTCGGGGTGGTGACCTGGGTCACTCCGCTCCCCGCCGCGGGGAAGGGACTTTCGGCCCTCGGGGCCGCGGCCGGGGGTGTCGTATGCTTGAGCGAGCAGAAGGGGAGTAGCTCTTCGCCGGACCGTCGACACACTGCTGGGTTTGCCCCAGCCGGCGCCCGGAGGCGGCCTCGTCACAGAGGCCCGCCAGCGAGACCTTCGGCCGCGATGTCCATGTCTGTTCCATGGCGTCGTCGAGCCGAAGCGACCCCTGAAACGGAGCTCTCGGTGCGGCGGCGCCCTACCGATTGAGGATCCTGCCCGTGCTCAGCTTCACGATCATGGCGATCGCCTTCGGCGTCGTCTTCCTCGCCGAGCTGCCCGACAAGACCGCCCTCGCCGGGCTGATGCTGGGCACCCGCTACAAGGCGTCATACGTCTTCGCGGGTGTCGCCGCCGCCTTCGCCGTCCATGTCGCCCTCGCGATCGCGGCGGGCAGCGTGCTGACCCTGCTGCCGCACCGCCTGGTGCAGGCCGTGGTCGGCGTGCTGTTCCTCGCGGGCGCGGCGATGCTGCTGCTCAAGAAGGACGACGGCGACGACGAGGAGATCAAGGCCCCGGCCGACCAGTCCTTCTGGAAGGTGTCCGGCGCGGGCTTCATGCTGATCCTGGTCGCCGAGTTCGGCGATCTGACGCAGATCATGACCGCCAACCTCGCCGCCCGTTACGACAACCCCGTCTCCGTCGGCATCGGCGCGGTCCTCGCGCTCTGGGCGGTCGCCGGCCTCGGCATCGTGGGCGGCCGGACGCTGATGAAGTACGTGCCGCTCCGGCTGATCACCCGGATCGCGGCCTGCCTGATGATCGCCCTCGCATGCTTCAGCCTGTACGAGGCGATCGCGCCCTGAGGCCGCGGCCATCGCGACCTGATGAGCGAGAAGGGGCGCCCCCCAGGCGGGGGGCGCCCCTTCGGTCGTGTTACGGGATCCGGGTCGTCCGGGGTCAGCCCGCGACGCTCAGCAGTACCGTCCCGTCGGCGCCCCGCTCCATGCGCAGCCGCGTCAGGTCCGTCACGTGCAGGTCCGGTCCGAAGGCCGCAGCGCGCGGGCCCACGCCCACCACCGGCATCCCGGCGGCGCGGCCGGCGCGGATGCCGGCCTCGGAGTCCTCGAAGACCACGCAGTCCGCCGGGTCGACGCCCAGCTCCGCGGCGCCCTTCAGGAAGCCCTCAGGGTCGGGCTTGCTGGCGCCCACGCGCTCCGCGGTGACCCGGACCTCCGGCACCGGCAGCCCGGCGGCGCCCATGCGGGCCTGGGCCAGCGCCTCGTCGGCGGAGGTGACCAGGGCGTGCGGCAGGCCGGCGAGGGCGGCCATGAAGGCGGGGGCGCCGGGGACGGGGACGACGCCGTCGAGGTCGGCGGTCTCCTCGGCGAGCATCTCGCGGTTCTCGGCGAGGTTCTGCTCGACCGGGCGGTCCGGCAGCAGCGCGGCCATCGTGGCGTGGCCCTGGCGGCCGTGCACGACCTTCAGGGCCTCCTCCGGGTCGAGCCCGTGCCGCAGCGCCCACCGGCGCCAGACGCGCTCCACCACGGCGTCCGAGTTGACGAGGGTTCCGTCCATGTCGAGGAGGAGGGCACGGGCGGTGAGCATGAGGCGGTCTCCAGAGAGCCGGGTGCGACGAACGAAGCGGTCCCGCCCGCCGGTCAGGGAGTACGGGCGGGACCACTTTGTTTCTTCACGATACAAAACAGGGGACCCTCCACGCCACCCGCCCCCCGCTCAGCCCTCCGTGACCGCCTCCAGCGCCTCGCGCGTCGCCGGGCCGTACACGCCCCACGGGTCCTCGTCGATGTCCATGTACGACTGGAAGTCCGCGACCGCCTCCTCGACCCGCTCGCCGTAGTAGCCGTTCTCGGGGCCCTTGTACGCCCAGATCTCCTTCAGCCGGCGCTGCAGCTCCGAGACGTCCGGGCCGGAGTCGCCGTGGCGCAGTGTGCGGCCGCCGTCCTCCGGATCCCCGGTCGGCGGCGTGGAGGCCGGGCGGGACGGTGCGGACGAGCTCGCGGTGGGCCGCGGCGGCGCGGCCGGCCGGGTGGCCGCCTTGCGGGACGGGGAGGGGGACGCAGAGGCCGACTTCGTCGGCGACGCCGACGCGGAGGGCGAGGCGGACTCCGTCGCGGACTCCGACGCGGTCGGCGACGGGGCCTCCGAGACCATGCTCGCCGTCGACGAGGTCGCCGTGGCGTCGGGCGCGGCCCGGTCCACCGGCTCGTCGCCGCCGAGGATCCCGGCGGCGAAGGCCGCGGTCCCCGCCACGGCCAGCGCCGCGACCAGCGCGACCAGCACCCCCCGCTTCCGGCCGCCGTGCTCCCGCTCCGGCTCCTCGGCGAACGCGGCCCGGTCGAGCAGCAGCGGCATCGTCAGTTCGGCCGGCTCCTCCTCCGGTGCGGCCGCGGGCTGCGGCGGCAGCGGCGCCATGACCGGCGGCACCACGACCGGCTGTACGGTCGTGGCCGAAACCTGATGGCCGACCGGCTGCTCGGGCGGCAGCGGCACATGCGCCGAGTCGTCCTCGTCCGGCGCCTCCAGGTTCACGTACGGGCGTATCCGCAACGGCTCGAAGGCCTCCGTGGCGCAGGCGCACGTCGGCCCGCCGCCCTGCTCGCCCGAAGGTCTACCGCATTCAGGACATGCGTATCCGGCCACTGTGTTCCCTCCCCTTGAACTGCCAGTGATTATGCAGGCCGCAGACGACGGGGCGACGGGCGACCGCCGCTCGACAGGCCGTATCGGGACGGAACACCCAGGATGGTTCCTGTGCAGGAACTGCGGACTCCCGCCCTCGGCGGCGGAGCACCCCACGAGGCCGGGAGCCGGCGCGGCGTCATGATCCCGATCGGCGCGCTGCTGCTCGGCATGCTGCTCGCCGCGCTCGACCAGACCATCGTCTCCACCGCCCTGCCGACCATCGTCAGCGAACTCGGCGGCATGGAGCACCTGTCCTGGGTGGTCACCGCCTACATGCTGGCGTCCACCGCCGGCACTCCACTGTGGGGCAAGCTGGGCGACCAGTACGGCCGCAAGAAGCTGTTCCAGAGCGCGATCGTCATCTTCCTCATCGGCTCCGCCCTTTGCGGCGTCGCCCAGGACATGCTCCAGCTGATCGCCTTCCGTGCGATCCAGGGCCTGGGCGGCGGCGGGCTGATGGTGCTGTCCATGGCCATCGTCGGCGACCTCGTGTCACCCCGGGAACGCGGCAAGTACCAGGGCCTGTTCGGCGCGGTCTTCGGGACGACCAGCGTCCTCGGGCCGCTGCTCGGCGGGCTGTTCACCGAACACCTCTCCTGGCGCTGGGTGTTCTACATCAACCTGCCGATCGGCGTCGTCGCCCTCTTCGTCATCGCCGCCGCCCTGCACATCCCGGCCCGCGACACCCGGCCCACCATCGACTACCTCGGCACCTTCCTCATCGCCTCCGTCGCCACCTGCCTCGTCCTGGTCGCCTCCCTCGGCGGCACCACCTGGGCCTGGGGCTCGCCGCAGATCATCGGGCTCGCCGTGCTCGGGGCCGTGCTGCTGCTCTGGTTCGTGCGGGTGGAGCAGCGCGCCGCCGAACCCGTGCTGCCGCTGAAGCTGTTCCGGATCCGGACCTTCACGCTCGTCGCGGTCATCAGCTTCATCGTCGGCTTCGCCATGTTCGGCGCGATGACCTATCTGCCGACCTTCCTCCAGGTCGTCCAGGGCGTCTCCCCGACCATGTCCGGCGTGCACGTGCTGCCGATGGTGCTCGGCATGCTGATCACCTCCACCGGCTCCGGCCAGATCGTCTCCCGCACCGGCCGCTGGAAGGTCTTCCCGATCCTCGGCACCGGCGTCACCGCGCTGGGACTGCTGCTGCTCAACGAACTCACGGAGACCAGCTCCACCTGGCGGATGAGCGTCTCGTTCTTCGTGTTCGGCGCGGGACTCGGCCTGGTCATGCAGGTGCTCGTGCTCGTCGTGCAGAACGCCGTCCCCTACGAGGACCTGGGCGTGGCCACCTCCGGGGCGACCTTCTTCCGCTCCATCGGCGCGTCCTTCGGCGTGGCCGTCTTCGGCACGGTCTTCACCGGCCGCCTCGATTCCAAACTCGACGCCGCACTCGCCGGACAGGAACTGCCGCCCGGCGTCAGCGCCGACCGGATCTCCGGCGACCCCCGGGTCATCGGCGAACTCCCGCCCGAGCTGCGGCCCGGCGTGCTGCACGCGTACGCCACGTCCATCACCGACGTGTTCCTGTACGCCGCGCCCGTCGTCCTGGTGGCCTTCGTCGTCTCCTGGTTCCTCAAGGAGGACAAGCTGCGCGCCTCCGTCACCGCGCCCGACGCCAGCGAGACCCTGGCCTCCAACCCGGTACAGCGCTCCTCGTACGACGAGTGCGCCCGCGCGCTGTCCGTTCTCGGCTCCCGGGAGGGGCGCAGGGCGGTCTACGAGAAGATCACCGCGAAGGCCGGGTACGACCTGCTGCCTGCCGCCAGTTGGCTGGTGCTGCGCATCCGGCGGCACGGCGCGGTCGAGCCCGCGCGGCTCGCCGATGCCACGCCGGTGCCGCTGCGGGCGATCACCGAGGCCGCCCGGCAGGTGGAGGAGCGCCGGCTCGCGCGCCGGGAGGGCCTGGCGCTGATCCTCACCGACGAGGGCGTCGTGGCCGCGACCCGGCTGGCGAAGGCGCGCGAGGAGTCGCTGGCCGAGCTGCTGGGCGACTGGTGGGGCCCGGAGCGGCCGACGGACCTGGTTCAGCTGGTGGAGGAGCTGACGGCCGAGCTGTGCGGCTCGGACGCGGAACGGCCGGCCGCGCCCGAGCCGCCCCGCGACCACCGCGCATAGCCGGCCTGGTCAGAGCTCCTTGCCGTACCAGATGTCCATGTACGGGCCCTCGCAGTACGCCGGGATCTCCGCGTACCCCTGCCTCGTGTACAGCGCACGCGCCTCGACCAGGTCCAGGCGCGTGTTGAGGACCATCCGGCGCGCCCCGAGCGCCCGGGCCGCGTCCTCCAGGCCGCGCATCAGCAGCCCGGCGGCGCCCGAGCCGCGGAACGGCGGCCGGACGAACACCCGGGTCAGCTCGGCGCGCCCGGAGTCAAGGAGCAGCACCCCGCCGCAGGCCGCCGGCTCGCCCGCGTACCGGCCGACGAGGAACTGCCCGGTCGGCGGGACGAGCCGCTCCACGCCGTCGTTCGTCAGGCCCTCGTCGATCTCGGCCCCGGTCGCGGGCCGCTTCCAGTACCGGCTCGCCACCTCGTCGTAGTAGTCCCGGCGCAGCGCGGTCGCGTCCGGCGTGTCGTACGCCTCCGGGCGCAGCGCCCACGCCGGTGCGGCCACGGTCACTTGGGGGAGGCCTGCTGGACGACCTCGAAGGACCACAGGGTCGAACCGGTCGCCGCCGGCTTCGGACGCTCGGCCCCGCCCTCGCCGCCCGCGGTGCCCTGGTGCGCGGCCTTCATGGAACCGTTCATCCAGTTCTGGAAGTCCTCCTCACTGCGCCAGCGGGTGTACACCAGGTACTGGTCGGTGCCCTCCACGGGGCGCAGCAGCTCGAACCACTCGAAGCCGTCGGAGCCCTCCACGGCGCCGGCCCGCGAGGCGAACCGCTGCTCCAGGACCTCGCGCTGCTCGGCGGGGACGGTCAGGACGTTGATCTTCACGATGCTCATGAAAGGCAGGATATGACCGCTGCGGAGACCTCTCCCGCTCAGGCCGCCCTTCCGGCGGTCGCCGTTCGGGCGCTTGCCTCGCGGTGGCTGCCACGGCTCGGCGACGACGACTTCGTGTGCTCGCCCGCCGGGCTGTGGCTGGCGCTCGGGGCGGTGGCGGCCGGTGCGGGCGGGGGCACGGCGAAGGAGCTGGCCGAGCTGGTGGGCGTGCCGGGCGAGGAGGCCGCCGCGGCGGTGACCGGGGTGTCGCGGGTGCTGGACGCGAGCGGGGCGGTGGCCGTGGCGACCGGGGTGTGGAGCCGGGTGCCGGTGCGCGAGGCGTACCGGGAGGCGCTGCCCGGGGTCGGGTTCGGGGTGCTGCAGGGGCAGGAGCCCGTCGACGCGTGGGTGCGGGCGGCGACCGACGGCATGATCGAGCGGCTGCCGCTGACGATCGGGGCCGGGGCCGCGCTCGTCCTTGTCAACGCGCTCGCCCTGAAGGCCGTCTGGCAGGCCCGGTTCGATCCCGCGCGCACCTGCGACGCGCCGTTCACCGACGGGTACGGCGACACCTCCGCCGTTCCCACCATGCACCGGCTGCTGCCCGCCTCGTGGGCCTGGCGGGTCGGCGGGGCGACCGTCGTGGAGCTGCCCTGCGAGGGGCCGGAGGGCGGCGCCCTGCGGGTTCGGTTCGTGCTGGGCGAGGATCGGGACGGGCCGGCGGAGGCGCTGCCGGCCGCCTGGGCGGAGCCGGCCCGTCGTACGCCGCTCGCCGCCGAGGGCATCGAGCTCGCGCTGCCGCGGTTCTCCGTCCGTACCGTCATCGACGTGCACGCCCAGCTGGCCGCGCTCGGCGTCACCGAGGCGACCGACCGGGAGCGGGCCGACTTCTCCCGCCTGTCCCCGGAGCCGCTGTACGTTTCGGACGCGGCGCAGGAGGCGTATGTGCGGGTCGCCGAGGAGGGTGTGGAGGCGGCGGCCGCGACCGCGGTCGTGATGACCCGCAGCCGGACCGCCGCGCCGCAGCTCCGGCGGGTCGAACGCATCGCCTTCGACCGCCCCTTCGGCTTCGCCGTCCTCGACGCGACCGGCGCCCTTCCGCTGTTCGCGGGCTGGCGGTCGAGCGCGCCGGGGGGCGAGTGATCCGTACTAGACGAACGTCGAGGCGCCGGTGATGTGGCAGTTGTGCCGGTCGCCGTCCACGAGGGAGGACGGCGCCTCGGGCCGGCCGGACTCCCGGGTCACCCAGGGACCGTAGATGTTGATCGAGTAGGGGTACGTGGGCGAGGCGCACGTGGCCTTCACCCGGTACCGGCCGAAGCCCCCGTAGCAGTGGGTGACGGCCAGGTTGTCCTCGTTGTTGAACGAGGCCCTGCAGTCGTAGACGGCCGCCTGGGCCGGGCTGGCGCCCACCACCAGGCATGTGGTCAGCCCGAGCGAGGCCACCAGTCCTTGCACCGTCACCTTGGTCATACGTCGCATTGCGTGATCCCCCTGGGTGGGTCTGTCAATCAGGTCGGCGTCACGCTACGAGGTGATCCACAAGCGGTCAAAGGGCTTTCCTGCCCTCAACTCGCCTTGTCCACAGGGTTGTTGAGGGCAGGGTGCGGAACCGGTCAGGACACCATGCGGGGTGTCGGCGTGACCGGGAGCCGCACGCCGAACCACTGCTCGGCGCCGTACTCCTCGAACCGCTCCACCTCGGTGAACCCCAGCTTCGCGGCGAGGCGCAGCGCGCGCTCGTGGGAGGTCCGGGTGCAGAGCACCACCGGCTCGCCGGGAAGCGCGTCCGCGAACCAGTCGAGTACCGCCGCGCACGCCTCGCCGGCGTACCCGCGCCCCCATGCCTCCGGCAGGAGCATGAAGCCGAGTTCGGCCTCCTGGGCGTCCGGTCGAACGTGACCCGGACGCCCCGCGTCGCGTCGATCGAGCGTGATCATGCCGATCATCGCTCCGTCGCGTTCGATCACGAAGAGGCCGGGACGCCGCCCGGGCACCTCGGGCACCGCGCGTTCGAGCTCGTCGCGCGGCCGTGGGCCGCCGATGTGGGCGCCCACCTCCGGCGAGGCGAACAGCTCGATGAACGCCGCACGGTCCCGGGCCTCGGACCCGCGGAGCACGAGCCGTTCGGTCTTCATCGGGGCGGGCGGCCAGACAGCGGTGCCGAGTTCGGTCATGGCGGGCAACGTATCCCACGCCCGCCGCCGGCGGGACGGTGCTCTTCGCCGGCGGCGGTCCGGTGTGCCCGAGGGGTGGCTAGGCGACCACGCGGGCGATCAGCAGGCCGTCGTAGCCCTTGACGCCGACCGTCTGGATGGCGGTGGCGTCGAGGCGGGGCTCGCGGGAGACCAGGTCGAACATGTCGCGGGTGCCGGTGACGGCCGGGTCGTCCGGGTGCGCCGTGGCGACCCGGCCCTCGCGGACCACGTTGTCGACGATGATCAGGCTGCCCGGGCGGGAGAGCTTCAGGGCCCAGGAGACGTAGTGCGGGTTGTTCACCTTGTCCGCGTCGATGAACGTGAGGTCGAACGGGCCCGCGCCCTCCTCCTCCAGCCGCGGCAGGGTGTCCAGGGCCGCGCCGGTGCGGACCTCGACGACCTTGTCCAGGCCGGCCCGCGCAAGGTTGGCGCGGGCCACGTCGGCGTGGTCCGGGTTGTACTCGAGGGAGACCATGCGGCCGTCCGCGGGCAGCGCCCGGGCCAGCCAGATCGTGCTGTAGCCGCCGAGGGTGCCGATCTCCAGGATGTTCCGCGCGCCCTGCACGGACGCCAGCAGGTTGAGCAGCTTGCCCTGGTTGGGGGCCACCGCGATGGCCGGCAGCCCGGCCGCCGTGCTGTCGTCCAGCGCGGCGGTCAGGGCCTCGTCGGCCGGAGCGAGCAGGTCGGTCAAGTAGCCGTCGACATCAGTCCATTGATCTTGGGTCATGCCGTCGAACGTACCTCAGCGCGCCGTCGCCGCACCCGTACCGCCACGACTGCTCCGGCCGCCGCGGCGAGCACGCCGCCCACCGTGAGGAGCCAGACCGGGATCCCGTCGCCGACGGTCAGCAGCCGGTTGGTGTAGTAAGCCTTCCGGTACGGGGTGTCGGTATCGGCCACACGCAGCACGTGGTCGCTGTTGATCTTCGCGGGTCGGGGGAACTCGTGCTCGATCTCGGTCAGGTAGGCCGGCTCGCCGTCGGTGAGCGCCGCCACGGGGCCCTCCGGGGCCGTGATCCGGCCGGCGAAGGCCACCTCCGGCTTGTCGCCGCCCAGGTCCGACTGCGGCTCCATGCGGTGGTCGGCGAGAACGAAGAGGCGCAGGGACTGCGGGGTCTTCGCGAGCCTGGACAGCCGCATCGGGTAGACGAGTTCGTGCGTGGCGAAGCGGATCTTCAGCGGGTCGAGCTCGCCGGCCAGCTGCCCCTGCTCCTCGGGGGCGAGCTTGACGGCGACGTACTCCCACTTCAGGTCGACGTACGGCCGCAGCGCGTCCTTCAGGTCCCCGGACAGTTCGAAACCGTTCTTTTTCAGCCAGTCGCTCAGTGCCGTGGGGTCGGTGGCGGTCAGCCGCGCCACGTCGAACGGACCGAGGCGTTCCTGCCCCACCACGCCGACGCCGCCTTGGGAATCGCCGGGCAGCGGGGCCGCGCCCGCGCCGTCGACGTCCGCGAACGGCCAGTCCCCGCTCCGCGGCCAGAAGTAGTACCGGTGCTTCTCCTCGGGCCGGGTCAGCCAGTCGAGGTCGTCGAACAGCCGTGGATCGCCGAGTTCGACGTCGGCCCGGGAGGGCACCGGCATGATCCACGCTGCCTGTTCGGCGTTGCCGCGCACGGTGAAGCGCATGACGATCTGCTCGGTACGGCCGTTGAAACGCACCGCCGAGGTCTCCTCGTCGACGCCGATCTGCTGGTTGCGGCCGGGCACCATGGCGCCGCAGCCGCAGGCGTACGCCGGAGCGACCAGCGAGCCGAGCTGCAGCGCCAGGAGCGCGAACACCAGTGTGAGGATTCTTTGTCTGCCCCGCATCATGGGGTGTGAGACTACCGATCGGAGCAATCGGTTCCGGCCACGGGCCGTCGAAGTCGATCTCGTCGCTCAGGTCGTCGGGATGCGGACCTGGAGTTCCTTGATTCCGTTGAGCCAGGCCGCGCGCAGCCGGCGCGGCTCGCCCGCAAGGGTCAGATCGGGCAGTTCGTCGGCGAGGGCGTTGAAGATCAGCTCGATCTCGTGGATCGCGAGCGACTTGCCCAGGCAGAAGTGCGGCCCGCCGCCGCCGAACCCGAGGTGCGGGTTGGGGTCCCGGCTGATGTCGAAGACCTCGGGGTTCCCGAAGACCTCGGGGTCGTTGTTGGCGGAGGAGTAGAACAGGCCGATCCGGTCGCCCCTCTTGATCTTCTGCCCGCCCAGCTCGGTGTCCTGGGTCGCGGTGCGCTGGAAGGAGACCACGGGTGTGGCCCAGCGGACGATTTCCTCGGCGGCGGTGGCCGGCCGCTCCCGCTTGAACAGCTCCCACTGGTCGGGGTGGGTGAGGAAGGCGTGCATGCCGTGGCTGATGGCGTTGCGCGTGGTCTCGTTCCCGGCCACCGCGAGCAGCAGCACGAAGAAGCCGAACTCGTCGGAGGAGAGGTTGCCCTGGCCCTCCGCGGCGACGAGCTGGGTCACGATGTCCTGCGCCGGGCACTTCTTGCGGTCCGCGGCCATGTTCATCGAGTAGCCGATGAGCTCCATGGCGGCCTCGGTGCCGATCTCCTCGGTGATCGCGTACTCGGGGTCGTCGTAGGCGATCATCTTGTTCGACCAGTCGAAGATCCGGGAGCGGTCCTCCTGGGGGACGCCGATGAGCTCGGCGATGGCCTGGAGCGGGAGTTCCACCGCGACCCGGGTGACGAAGTCGAAGGAGCCGTCCGCCGCCGCGCTCCGCTTCGCCTCGGCGACGATCGCGCGGGCGCGCTCGCGCAGGGTCGCCTCCAGGGTGCGGATCGCCCGGGGGGTGAAGCCGCGCTGGACGATCTGGCGGACGCGGGTGTGCTCGGGCGGGTCCATGTTGAGCATGATCAGCTTCTGGGCGTCGATCTGGTCCCGGGAGATGTGCTCGTTGAAGCGGATCACGGCGGTGTTCTCGGTGGAGGAGAACAACTCGGGGTGTGTGGAGACGTACTTGACATCGGCGTGCCGGGTGACGGCCCAGTACCCCTCGTCGTCGAAGCCGGTGATCCCGCGCGGCTGCGGGCACCACCAGACGGGCGCGGTCTGCCGCAGGGTCGCGAACTCCGGGAAGGGGACACGGCTCTGGAGCAGGTCGGGGTCGGTGGCGTCGAACCCTTCGGGGAGGTGGGGGCAGAGCATCGCGGGCACCCTCCATGTCTGATGGCCCGTCAGAAGTTGCCCGGAAAGGTAGTAACGAGTTCTACAAGTGGCAAGAGCCATGGCGGGAACTGTTGCGGGGGGAGGGGGCGGACTGGTGTGCGACGGCGCGGGTCTATGCGCGTTGCTGCACGTCGGGCGCGGGAGGTGGGGCCGAGGGGCGCGGCAAGGGCCGTGCACGACCCTTGCGTACCCGGGGTAGCAGTCATAAGACTGCACAGAGAACTAGAACACGTACTAGTTACTCGGTGAGGCGCCGGGACGCCCCGCCGGAGCGCACGGAACTGCACGCGAGTGCGAGGAGAGGACGAGCTCATGGCCGCGGAACCCGTCATCGTCGAAGCCGTACGCACCCCCATCGGCAAGCGCGGAGGCGCGCTCGCCAACCTGCACCCCGCCTACCTCCTGGGCGAGACCTACCGGGAACTCCTCGGCCGCACGGGCATCCAGCCCGACTGTGTCGAGCAGATCGTCGGCGGCACCGTCACCCACGCCGGCGAGCAGTCCATGAACCCGGCGCGCAACGCGTGGCTGGCGATGGGACTGCCGTACGAGACCGCCGCCACGACCGTCGACTGCCAGTGCGGCTCCTCCCAGCAGGCGAGCCACATGGTCGCGAACATGATCGCTGCGGGGGTGGTGGACGTCGGCATCTCGTGCGGCGTCGAGGCCATGTCGCGGGTGCCGCTGGGTTCCGGTTCCAAACACGGGCCGGGCAAGCCGTTCCCCGACGAGTGGAACGTCGACCTGCCCAACCAGTTCGAGGCCGCCGAGCGCATCGCCCGCCGGCGCGGCCTCACCCGCGAGCGCGTCGACTCGCTCGGGCTGCTCTCCCAGGAGCGGGCGGCGATCGCCTGGTCCGAGGAGCGCTTCAAGCGGGAGACCTTCGCGGTACAGGTGCCGACCACGGAGGAGGAGCAGGCCGCCGGGCAGGGCATGTGGCGGCTGGTCGACCGGGACGAGGGACTGCGGGACACCTCGATGGAGGCGCTGGCGCGCCTGAAGCCGGTCATGCCGACCGCCGTGCACACGGCCGGCAACTCCTCGCAGATCTCCGACGGCGCGGCCGCGATCCTGTGGGCGTCCAAGCGGATGGCCCGCGCCCTGAAGCTGAAGCCGCGCGCCCGGATCGTCGCCCAGGCGCTGGTCGGGGCGGACCCGCACTACCACCTGGACGGTCCGATCGACGCGACGCGGGCGGTGCTGGGCAAGGCGGGGATGTCGCTGCGGGACATCGACCTCGTGGAGATCAACGAGGCGTTCTCCTCCGTGGTGCTCAGCTGGGCGCAGGAGTTCGCCGCGGACCTGGACGGCCTGGAGAAGGTCAACGTCAACGGCGGCGCGATCGCCCTCGGGCACCCGGTCGGCGCGACCGGGGCCCGGCTGATCGCGACGGCGCTGCACGAGCTGGAGCGGCGGGACAAGGAGTTCGCGCTGATCACGATGTGCGCGGGCGGGGCGCTGGCGACGGGAACGATCATCCAGCGGCTGTGACGCACTCGGCGGCTCTGACGCCGTCAGCGGCTGTGACGCACGTAGGAGAAGACGCCGCAGGCCCCGCCTCCGAGGGGAGGCGGGGCCTTGCGGTCGCGTCGGTGAGGGCTGGGAGCCGGGGCTCTTAGTACCAGCCGTTGGCCTGCCAGAACGCCCAGGCGCCGTTCGGGGAGCCGTAGCGCTCGTTCATGTAGTTCAGGCCCCACTTGATCTGGGTGGCCGGGTTCGTCTTCCAGTCGGAGCCGGCGGACGACATCTTGGACGCCGGCAGGGCCTGGACCAGGCCGTACGCGCCGCTGGAGGAGTTGGTGGCGGTGGGGTTCCAACCCGACTCGTGCTCCACGATCTTGCTGAACGACGCGAACTGCGAAGCCGGGACGATCTTCTTGGCGATCGTCTTCGCGTCGGCGGGAGCGGCCGAGGCCGAGGCCGTCGTGCCAAGCACTGCACCCGAGGCGCTCAGCAGCACGGCTGCGGAGACGGCGAGGGTCTTCTTGCGGTTGTTGGCACGGGTGGCGATGGAGCGGAACAAAACGCGACCTAACGTCGGGGACAAGGGCTGCCGCCGGGCGTTTCGGACAAGCCGGAACCAGAGCCCGGGAGCTCCGGGAACTGGAGGAGGTGGCCTGTCCGGGGCGCTGCGCTCAGTGCGCTGCTGCCCGGCGACGACTCCAGAGAAGCAGGGCCGGGAAGGGCTGGCAATGCCCCCCATGTACGAGGAAGGTTCGCAGATGGGGGGTTGGGCGCAAGGGTGGTGAAATGTCGGAATGGTGGCGGATGGGCCGGTGATATGGGGGTCTCGGCAGGTATCGGGAGAGCCGTCCGCAGAGCCCGTCGGACCTACTACTCCGGGTCGAATGTGACCTGGGTCCTGTGGGGCGCCTCACCGCGCAGGGCCCTCTCAGGGGCCTCGAATGTGACCTGGGCCTCGAAGTTCGCCCGCCTCGTCGCCCGGCGCAGGGCCTTCAGGAGCGCTCCGCCGACGGTCAGGGTGAGGACGGCGGTAAGAGTGGCGCGGCCCAGGTCCCAGCCGAGCGAGGTCGTGACGTAGTAGACCGCGAAGCGCAGCAGGTTCTCGTGGACCGGAGCCCCCGGCTCGAACGACGCGCCCGAACCGACGCCGGTCACGATGGGCCAGCCCTGCAGGTTCATGATCGCGCCGTACGCGAACGAGGCGAGGAAGCCGTAGGCGGCGAGGAGCAGCAGTTCGGCCCGGCCGCGCAGACGGGGGCCGGCCGGGAGCAGCCCCGCGCCCATGGCGAACCAGGCCATCGAGAGCATCTGGAACGGCATCCACGGGCCGACGCCGCCGGTGAGCAGCGCGGAGGCGAACATCGTGACCGAACCCAGGACGAAGCCGAAGCCGGGGCCGAGGACGCGGCCGCTCAGGACCATCAGGAAGAACATCGGCTCCAGGCCGGCCGTCCCCGCGCCCAGCGGGCGCAGCGCGGCGCCCACTGCGGCGAGCACGCCCAGCATGGCGACGGCCTTCGCGTCCATGCCGGACTCGGAGACCGTCGCGACGACGACGGCGACGAGGAGCGGGAGCAGCGCGCCGAAGAGCCACGGGGCGTCGGCGGCGTGATCGGTGACGGCGGAGTCGGCGTCGGCGAGGAGCGGCCAGCCGAAGGCCATCAGGCCGAGGGCGGAGATCAGGGCGATCGCGGCGGCGGAGCGGACCCCGAGCCGGAGGGGCCGGGGTGTGGTGGCGCTCACCGGAGCGCCTCCCTCACCTGGGCCACGGTGAGCCAGGGCGCCGGGGCGAGGATCTTGGCGACCTGCGGGGCGAAGGCGGGCGAGGAGACCACGACCTCGGCGGTCGGGCCGTCGGCGACGACCTCACCGCCGGCGAGGATCACCACCCGGTGGGCCAGCTCGGCGGCCAGCTCCACGTCGTGCGTGGCGAGGACGATGGCATGGCCCTCGGCCGCCAGCCCGCGCAGGACCTCGACCAGGCGGGCCTTCGCGGCGTAGTCGAGACCGCGGGTCGGCTCGTCCAGGAGCAGCAGCGGGGGCCGGGCGGTCAGGACGACGGCGAGCGCGAGGGCGAGGCGCTGGCCCTCCGAGAGGTCGCGGGGATGGGTGTCGTCCGCGACGCCGGGGAGCAGGGCGGTGACGAGGGCGCGGCAGGTGCCGGGGGCGGCGGCCGCGTCGCTGTCGGCCGCCGCGCACTCGGCGGCGACGGTGTCCGCGTACAGCAGGTCGCGCGGCTCCTGGGGGACCAGGCCCACATGCCGGATCAGCTCGCGCGGTTCGCTGCGGTGGGGGGTGTGACCTGCGACGACGACGTCCCCGGAGGTCGGCGCGACCATGCCGACGAGGCTCCCGAGCAGGGTCGACTTGCCGGCGCCGTTGCGGCCCATGAGCGCGACGGTCTCGCCGGCGCGGACGGTCAGGTCGACGCGCCGCAGCGCCTCGACGCGGGCGCGGCGGACGTGGAGGCGGCGGACGTCGACGAGGGGGGTGTGGGGGCCGGGGGCGGGGGTGACGGGTGGCTGCGGCCCTCGTCGCCGGAAGGCGAGAAGTCCCCCACCCCACCCCTTCCCGAAACCCTGCCGGGGGCGGGACGTGGCGGAGGAGCCCTCGGGGCCCGCGCCCCCGGCGTCCTGGGCCTGCGACCCGCCCGGGGTCCGGGGTGGGGTGCCGTGGGCCGTCGGCGTCGGGCCGGCCGGGCCTGCGGACCGCAGGGACTCGCGCAGGGGGGTGGACAGGCGGCGGGCGTTGCGGATGGTCAGGGGGATGGGGCGCCAGTCGGCGAGGCGGGCCAGGGCCACCACCGGGGGGTGGACGGGGGAGATCGCCATGATCTCCTCGGGGGCGCCCAACCGGGGGCGCTCGCCGTCGCCCGGCAGGAGGAGGACCTGGTCCGCGTACTGGATCACGCGCTCCAGGCGGTGCTCGGCCATCAGGACCGTCGTGCCCAGGTCGTGCACCAGGCGCTGCAGGACCGCGAGGACCTCCTCCGCCGCGGCCGGGTCCAGCGCGGACGTCGGCTCGTCCAGGACGAGGACCTTCGGGTGCGTCGTGAGGACGGAGCCGATCGCGACGCGCTGCTGCTGGCCGCCCGACAGCGTGGCGATCGGCCGGTTCCGCAGCTCCGCCAGGCCCAGGAGGTCCAGGGTCTCCTCCACACGGCGGCGCATCACCCCCGGCGCCAGGCCCAGGCTCTCCATGCCGTACGCCAGCTCGTCCTCGACCGTGTCCGTGACGAAGTGCGCCCGCGGGTCCTGGCCGACCGTGCCCACCACGTCCGCCAGCTCCCGCGGCCGGTGCGTGCGCGTGTCCCGGCCCGCCACCGTCACCCGGCCGGTCAGCGTGCCGCCGGTGAAGTGGGGGACCAGGCCCGACACCGTGCCCAGGAGCGTCGACTTCCCGGTGCCGGACTCGCCGACCAGGAGGACCAGTTCGCCTTCCGGGATCGTCAGGTCGAGCCCGGACAGCGTCGGGGCCGTGTTCGCCTCGTACGTGACGGCGACGTTCTCGAAGTCGATCATGATCTTTCCTCCGGGACCGGCGCCAGCCACGCCGGAGCCAAGCCCACCAGTACCGCCGCCGCCGGCCACAGCGGCAGTTCCGGCGCCACCAGCGGGACCACCCCGGGGTGCAGCGCCTCGTGCGCGGAGCCGTTCGCCGCGATCATCGCCGCGGCCACCGCCACGCCCGACCCGGCGACCAGCCACGCCCGCACCCCCCACCGGTCCGGCCGGTACCGGCTGCGCGCCGCGCGCCGGCCGCCCAGCCGCAGCCCCGCGACCGCCGCCGCGAGCCCCACGCACAGCAGCGGCAGCCCGTAGCCCGCGCCCTGCGCCGCCAGCAGGCCGTACGTGCCCGCGCACACCCCGAGCAGCCCGCCGAGCGTCAGCACGTTCGTCGTCCGCCGCACGCCCTCCGGCACCCGCGCCGTACGGCCGTACCCGCGCGCGTCCATCGACGCCGCCACCGCGATCGAGCGCTCCAGCGCGCCTTCGAGGACCGGCAGCCCGATCTGCAGCACCGCCCGCACGCCCCCCGTCGTGCGGCCCCGCAGCCGTCGCGCCGTCCGCAGCCGCGTCACGTCCGCCACCAGGTTCGGCGCGAACGTCATCGCCACCACCACCGCGACCCCCGCCTCGTACAGCGCCCCCGGCAGCGACTTCAGCAGCCGCGCCGGGTTCGCCAGCGCGTTCGCCGCGCCCACGCAGATCAGCAGCGCGGCCAGCTTGGCGCCCTCGTAGAGGGAGAACACCAGCTCCTCGACCGTGACCCGGCCTCCGATCCGCACCCCCTGCGCCCACTCGGGGAGGGGGAGTTCGGGCAGGGTCAGCAGCGTCGTCGTGCCCGGGATCGCACTGCCCAGGACCAGCGTGAACAGCGTCCGCACGGCCACCACGAACAACGCCAGCTTCACGAACGCCCCGTACGACCGCGCCCACGGCGCGTCCGTGCGCCGCGCCGCCACCACGTACCCGGCCACCGCGACGATCAGTCCGAGCAGCAGCGGGTTCGTCGTGCGCGAGGCGGCCGTCGCCAGACCCAGCGCCCACAGCCACCACGCCCCGGCGTGCAGGGCGTTGGAGCGGGTCGCCTCGGGGGCGCGCAGTGTTCTCACGAGGGGAGCACGTGTCGGTACGTCAGCGGCCGCGACGGCGGCGGCTCGCCTGCCACCAGCCGGCCGCGCCCAGTGCCACGACCGCCGCCGCGCCCGCGACGATCCCCAGCGACGGGCCGCCCGAACCGTCCGCGCCCGCGGCCGGTTCCGGTGTGCGCTTCGCCGCGCCGTCCTCGGCCGCGCCCTCCTCGGCCGCGTTCTCCTTCGCCACGTCCACCTGTTCGCCGCAGCCCGTCCTCGGGTAGCCCGAGATCCCGCACAGCAGCGCCTCGCTGTTGTACCGCAGCGGCTTCGCCACCGCCGCCAGCGCCTCCGCGCTCGTGCCGTCCGCGCCGATCTGCGCGCAGGCCGTGCGCTGCCGCGGCGGCGTCTCGCCCGCCGGGGCGTGCTCGGGCGTGCCGAAGTCGACGACCACGGCGACGCGCTTCGTGCCCGCCTTCGCCGGCGTGCCGGCGCAGATCTCGGCGAAGTCGGGGGCCGTGCGCGGCTGCGCCGAGTCGGAGGAGTCGGCGCTGACCGCGAAGCGGAAGCCGTCGACCGCACCGTCCGCGGGGCGCGCGGTCGCCGGACCCTGCGAGGCGTACGTCCACTTGCCCGCGGCGCTCTCCCAGAACGACCAGTAGCGGTAACCGGCGGCCTGTGCCGGCGCGGCGGCCACGCAGAACAGCGTCAGCAGCAGCGTCGCGACGACGCCCGTCGCACGGGCCCCGCGCCTCACTTCTTGCGACCGCTCAGCAGGAAGCCGACCCCGACGCCGACGATCGTGCCGATGCCGAGGATCCACCACAGGTTGAACGCGCCCTCGTCCTCCGCGTGGTTGCCGGTCGTCTCCGGGCCCTGCGGCGCAGGACCGGTCGCGTTGAGGGCTTCCACCAGGTCCGTGCCGCCGAACTTGTGCGGGTCCGCGCCCATCGCCTTCGCGGCGAGGACGAGCTGCGCGTACGCGGCCGGGCCGCCCGTCTTCGCCCAGGCCGGGGCGTTCTGCTCCAGCCAGGCGAGGGCGCCCGTCGCCTCCTTGGTGTGGCCGGACGCGCCGAGCGCGACGACGGCGTCCGCGGTGTTGCCGAAGTCCGGCTGCGGCGTCGTGTCCGTGGCGCCGGGCATCGGCGGGGCGTCGAGGTGGCCGGTCTTCGCGAGCGCGGCGGCCAGGTAGGACGCGCCGTTCAGCGCGGCCCGGTCGACCGTCTGCGGGGTCTTGTCCTCGCAGCTCGGGTTCTGCTGCGGCTTCACGTTGCCCGCGAGGATGCCCTTGCCGAGACCGGCGAGCGTCGCGGCGGCGGTCGCGTCGGCGTTGGCGTACAGCTTCCCGGTCTTGTCCGGCTGGTACGCGAACGCGCCCGGACCGGACGCGTCGGTGCACGGGATCGCGAAGCCGAGCAGCGCGTCGTACGGCGTCTTGCCGGCCTTCGACGTCACGTCGCCGGGCTTCTGGCCGACCGCGGCGAACGCGCCGACGACGATGGAGGTGGAGTTGGCGTCGCTCGGGCTGCCGGGGTTGTAGCCCCAGCCGCCGTCCGGGTTCTGCACGCCCTTCAGCCAGTTCACGGCCGCCTTGTACGCCACGGTCGCCGGGTCGGACGGCTTGCCCGGGACGGTCGGCTCGCGCTCGGTTCCGGCCAGGGCCTGGAGGGCGACGGCGGTGGCGTTGGTGTCGAGCAGCGTCTTCGGGTCGCAGGTCTTCGACGGGTCGGGGCGGTACGAGGCGAACGCGCCGCTGTCGCACTGCTGGGCCAGCAGCCAGTCGACGGCCGGGCGGGCCGGCTCGATGCCGACCGAGTGCTGGGCGATGAAGGCGAGCGACTGCCGCCAGACGCCGTCGTACGCGGGGTCGCCCGTGCCGTACAGGCCCTTCGGGAGCGCCGGGGACGGAGCGGGGGAGGGCGCGGCGACCGCGACGGGGGCGGCGAGCCCGGCGGCTGCGGTGCTGAGCACGGCGGCGGCGGCGAGCGCCGCGGCGGCGCGGCGGACGGTGAACATGCGGGCGGGCCTCTCCCTGCGGGGGGCCGGGCGCCGGCACGCTTGGGGCACCAGGCTCGGCTCCGTACTCCTCGACGGTGCCGGCGGTCACGTCCCGGACGGGGCATTCCGACTCGCCACCGAACGGGTACGGATTTCACGGTGGCTCACGGCTGCGGGTCAGTGCCGGATTCGCACCGGCTTCCCCCCGTTCGGGCAATGAGGACGACTCGCACACTCTACCGGCAGGTACTCCGCCCGATGAGGGGGTGCGAGCGGCCTCACACCGGGGCCCGTCCGCGCCCGTGCCGGGCCGGCGCGGCTGTGCCATGCTGACTGGCGTCCGGGCACGGGCGGCGGGCGATCCTCACGGGGGTGTGGCGTGCAGCAGGCGTTGACCGGGCTGACCGGGGACGACCCGCGCAGGATCGGCGCGTACCGGCTCCTGTACCGCCTGGGCGAAGGCGGCATGGGCCGCGTCTACCTCGCACGCTCGCCCGGCGGGCGGACCGTGGCGCTCAAGGTCGTGCACGGCGCGATCGCCGGGGACCGGGGCTTCCGCACGCGCTTCGCCCGCGAGGTCCGGGCGGCGCGGTCGCTGCGCGGGGCCGGGACGGTGCCGGTGCTCGACGCCGACCCGGAGGCGGACATGCCCTGGCTGGCCACCGCGTACGTGCCGGGCCCCGCGCTCTCCGACGCCGTCCTGACCCATGGGCCGCTGCCGGAGCCGGCGCGGTGGCGGCTGCTTTCCGGGCTCGCGCGGGCGCTGGAGGGGGTGCACGCGGCGGGCCTGGTGCACCGGGACGTCAAACCGTCCAACGTGCTGCTCGCGCAGGCGGGGCCGCTGCTCATCGACTTCGGCATCGCCCGCTCCGCCGACGAGACGGCGCTGACCGGCACGGGACTGGTGGTCGGTTCGCCCGGCTACATGGCGCCGGAGCAGGCGGAGGGCCGGACGGTCGGCTCCGCCGCGGACGTGTTCTCGCTCGGCGCGGTGCTCGCCTTCGCGGCGAGCGGGCGCGGGCCTTTCAGGGGCGGCTCGGTGGCCGAACTGCTGTACCGGGTGGTGCACCACGAGCCGGACCTCGCGGATCTGGACGGCTCCTACGGCGAGACGGTACGGGCCTGCCTGGCCAAGCGCCCCGACGACCGCCCGGACGCCGCCGCCCTGCGCGCCCTCGCGGAGGGGCACGGGCAGGACGCCGGCCCCTGGCTCCCGGCGCCCGTCGTCGCCGCCATCGCACAGAAGGCGGAGGAACTCCTCAACGCCGAGGCGGAGGTGGAGGAGAGCGAGCCCGCGAGCGCGCGGGCGTCGGGGCTCGCGGAGCCTGACACGGCGACCCGGTCTCCGGCCGCCGACCCACCGGCCGCCGACCCACGGGCCGCCGACCCGCCGGCCGGCGCCGACGCGGTCACCTCACCCGCGTACCTCCCGCCCCCGACCGCCGTGCTCCCCGGCGCCCCGCCGTCCCCGAGCCGTGACGAGGCCGTCGGTGCCCTGCGTTCCGGGATGGGGCAGCCGCTGCAGGGGCTGTGGTTCCTCCTGCCGATGCTCGCCTATCTCCTCGGCGGGGTGCAGCTCATGGACTGGGCCGAGCGCTGGCCGGATCCGGCCGACCAGCAGGGCGGCCTGTACCGCTGGGCCCTCGGCGACTCGTGGCGGCTCCCGGGGACGCTGCTCCTCGTCGGGGCGATGGCGGGGCTCCACTGGTACCGGGGACGGCTGTCGACCGCGCCCGTCGTCCGGATCCGGCTGTGGTCGGCGGCGGTCGGCGTGTACTGGATCGGCCTGTGCGCGGCGCTCGTCCTGCACGTGCTGTGGTTCTGGGCCGTGTACCAGGGCATCGACCACGACAGGACCGCCGGCGAGCCGCTGCTCACCTGGCTCACCGTCCCCGTGCTGCTCCTCGCCCTCGGCGTGGTCCCCGTGGTCGCCACGGCGTCGGCGGTCCGCATCGTCAAGGCCTGACGTCACACCGCCCGGTACGCCACCGGCTCCGTCCCCGGCACCGCCTCCGCGCGGCCGAGCTTCACCAGGCGGCGCAGGTGCGCCTCGGCCTCGCTGACCGCGATGTTCCGGGAGCCGTACGGGATCTGCTCCCACGGCCGGTTCCACTCCATCCGCTCGGCGAGCTGCCACGGCGTGAGGGGGACGGCGAGGAGACCGAGCAGTCCGGTCAGCCGCTCCTCGTGGTGGTCGAGCAGTTCCCGCACCCGTCCGCCGGCGTCGGCGAAGGCGTGCTGGTGGGCGGGGAGCACCTCGGCGACGCCGAGCCGGCCGATCCGCTCCAGGGAGTCGAGGTAGTCGCCAAGGGGGTCCGTGACGGTCGCATCGTCGGGGTCCTCGTAGAGGCCGATGTGCGGCGTGATCCCCGGCAGCAGGTGGTCGCCGGAGAACAGCCGGCCGTTGCCGGGGAGTTGCGCGGGATGCTCCTCCTCCAGGTGCAGGCAGACGTGGCCGGGCGTGTGGCCGGGGGTCCAGATGCCGCGCAGGCGGCGGCCGGGGAGGTCGAGGAGCTCGCCGGGGACGATCTCGCGGTCGGGGAGCGCGGAGGAGAGCCCCGGCATGGTCCGCAGCCGCCCGGAGGCGCGGGCGGCCCGGAGCGGCGCGGTGTGCTCGTCGGGCGCGCCGACGGCGGCGAGCTTGTGCGCGAGATAGTCGAGCCAGGTGCCGGGTTCGGCGGCGCGGGTGCGCCGTACGACGTCGGCGTCGGCGGCGTGCATGGCGATCCACGCCCCGGACTCTTCGCGGACGCGCTCGGACAGGCCGTGGTGGTCCGGGTGGTGGTGCGTGATGACGACGCCGTGGACGTCGGCGACGGACGTCCCGAGCGCCGCGAGCCCGCCGCTCAGCTCGTCCCAGGACGCGGGGTCGTCCCAGCCGGTGTCGATCAGCACCGGTCCGCGGTCCGTGTCGAGGACGTGCACGAGCGTGTGCCCGAGGGGGTTGTCCGGGATCGGCACCTGTATCCCCCAGACCCCGCCCCCGTGTTCGGTCACCTGTGGTCCGGCCGTCGTCATGAGCGCCCTCGTCTCTCCCCACGGGACCGGTCCGACCCGGCCGTCGGGCCACTATAACGAGCCGAACTGACGGATCGTCAGAGCGCCGTCGGGGTGGGATGGCTCACGTTCCGCGTCCGAAACCCGGTGGCCCACCCCGGCCCGGGCCGCCAGACTCCCCGCGTGACACTGCACGAGAACGAGATCCCCGCCGACGAGACCCTCGTCCGCTCCCTGCTCGCCGAACAGCGGCCGGAGTGGGCCGCGTTGCCGCTCTCCGCCGCGGGCGCGGGAACCGACAACACCATGTACCGGCTCGGCGACGAACTGCTCGTCCGGCTGCCGCGGACCGCCGGCAACGGGCGCGCCGTGCGCAAGGAGCAGGAGTGGCTGCCGCGCCTGGCACCGCTGCTCGGGGTGGCCGTGCCCGAGCCCGTGCACGCCGGGACGCCGGCCGCCGGCTTCCCGCTCCCGTGGTCGGTCTACCGCTGGATCGACGGTGCCGAGGCCGGTCCGGACACCGTCCGGGACTGGGCGGCCTTCGGCGCCGATCTGGCCGAGGCCGTACGGGAACTCCACCGCGCCGACCTCATGGGCGCGACGCGCTCGGAGGCGAGCGACCTGAGCTGGTACCGCGGGGGCCCGCTCGCGCCCTGCGACGAGTGGGTCGGCCCGAGCCTCGAGGACTGCCGGGCCCTGGTGGGCGACGAGTTCGACGTGGACGTGCTGGAGGGGATGTGGCGCGCCGGGCTCGCGCTGCCCGAGGCGTCCGGGCCGCAGGGGTGGCTGCACGGCGACCTCAAGCCGACCAACCTGCTGGTCCGGGACGGCCGGCTGCACGCGGTCATCGACTTCGGCGGGCTCTCGATCGGCCGCCCCGACGCCGAGCACGCCACCGTCTGGGACCTGCCGGCGGCGGCGCGCCACGCGTACCGGGACGCCCTCGGCCTCGACGAGGCGACCTGGATCCGGGCGCGGGCCTGGGCGGTCGCGGTGGCGGCGAGCGGGATCTCGTACTACCGGGACAGTTTCCCGGCCTTCGTCGCGGAGTGCCGGGCCCGGCTCCGGAACATCCTCGACGACGCTGCCGGGCGCACGGCCATTGCTCCCCATAACTAGAACTGATATCAGTTCTGAAACAGCGTCAGAAAGCATCCGAACCGGGCGGGTTCACGGGAGGCAATCGGCCATGACCGAGCTTGTGGAGCACGGAAAGCTGTTCATCGGCGGGGCGTTGACCGACCCGCTCGGCACCGGCGTCATCGACGTCGTCTCGCCCCACACCGAGCAGGTCATCGGGCGGGTGCCGCACGCGTCCGAGGCGGACGTGGACCGGGCCGTCGCCGCCGCGCGCCGGGCCTTCGACGAGGGGCCCTGGCCGCGGATGACGCTCCAGGAGCGGATCGAGGTCGTCGGCCGGATCAAGGACGCCGTCGCCGTGCGGCACGAGGAGATCGCCCGCTCCGTCTCCGCCCAGAACGGCTCCCCCTACTCCTGGAGCGTCCTCGCCCAGGCCCTCGGGGCGATGATGGTCTGGGACGCGGCGATCACCGTGGCCCGCGAGTTCCCGTACGAGTCGCGGCGCTCCGGCGTCCTCGGGCCGCTCCTCGTGCGGCGCGAGCCGGTCGGCGTGGTCGCCGCCGTGGTGCCGTGGAACGTGCCGCAGTTCACCGCCGCCGCCAAGCTCGGACCGGCGCTGCTGGCCGGCTGCACGGTGGTCCTCAAGCCGTCGCCGGAGTCGCCGCTCGACTCGTACATCCTCGGCGAGATCGCGGCCGAGGCCGGGCTGCCGGAGGGCGTGCTGTCGATCCTGCCCGCCGACCGGGAGGTCAGCGAGTACCTCGTCGGGCACCCCGGCGTCGACAAGGTCTCCTTCACCGGCTCCGTCGCCGCCGGCAAGCGCGTCATGGAGGTCGCCTCGCGCAACCTCACCCGGGTCACCCTCGAACTCGGCGGCAAGTCCGCCGCGGTGGTGCTGCCGGACGCGGACGCCGCGACCGCCGTCGCCGGCATCGTCCCGGCCGCCTGGATGAACAACGGCCAGGCGTGCGTCGCCCAGACCCGCATCCTCGTCCCCGAGGGCCGGTACGACGAGTTCGCCGACGCGTTCGCGGCCGCGGCCGGCGCGCTGGTCGTCGGCGATCCGCTCGACCCGGCCACCCAGGTCGGACCGCTGGTCGCCCAGCGCCAGCAGCAGCGCTCGCTCGACTACATCCGCATCGGGCAGGACGAGGGCGCCAAGGTGCTCGCCGGCGGCGGCCGGCCGGCCGGGCTCGACCGGGGCTGGTACGTCGAGCCCACCCTCCTCGGCGGCGTCGACAACGCGATGCGCGTCGCCCGCGAGGAGATCTTCGGGCCGGTCATCTGCCTCCTGCCGTACCGGGACGAGGCCGAGGCCCTGCGCATCGCGAACGACTCCGCGTACGGGCTCAGCGGCAGCGTCTGGACCTCCGACGTCGAGCACGGCGTCGACTTCGCCCGCCGGGTCCGCACCGGCACGTTCAACGTCAACACCTTCAGCCTCGACATGCTCGGCCCCTTCGGCGGCTACAAGAACTCGGGCCTGGGCCGCGAGTTCGGTCCCGAGGGCCTCGGCGAGTACCTGGAGCACAAGATGATCCACCTGCCCGCCGGTTACGAGGCCCCGGACGCCCCGGAAGGCGGCGCGTGATGGGGGACCGCTGGCACGTCGAGGTCGACCGCCGGGTCTGCATCGGCTCGGGCCTGTGCATCAACAACGCCCCCGACGGCTTCCGGCTCGACGCCGCCCGTCAGTCCCACCCGCAGGCGGCCGACGCAGACGCCGACGAGAGGGTGCTCGCGGCGGCGGAGGGCTGTCCCGTCGAGGCGATCACCATCACGCTGCTCGGCGGCGGGGAACAGGTCTTCCCGCCGGAGGAGTAGGTCTTCCCGCCGGAGGAGCAGGAGGAGTACGACGCCGGCGAGCCGTTTTCGGAGAAGGCCGGGACGCCGTGACCGCTTCGGTTTCAGCCGCTTCAGCCGCGCGGTCGCGGCGCCGGCTCGTTCGCCGTCAGGTCGATGAGCCGGCAGACCGTCTCGATGTCGATCTTCACCTGGGCGATCGACGCCCGGCCCGAGAGCCAGGTGATCAGGGCGGAGTGCCAGGTGTGCTCGATGACGCGGACCGCGGACAGCTGCTGCGGCGTCGGGTGCTCCAGGCCCATCGCGTCCAGGATGATCGCGGTCGTCTGCCGCGAGACCGTGTCCACCTCGGGGCTCACGCTGCGGTCCGCGAAGGTCAGCGCCCTGACCATCGCGTCCGCCAGGTGCGGCTCGCGCTGCAGCGCGCGGAAGGCCCGCATCAGGGTCTCGGCGACCCGCTGGGCCGCGTCGTCGCCGGCCGGGGGCCGCTTGCGCAGCGTGGTGTGCAGGCCCTCCAGCTGGTCCTGCATCGTCGCGACCAGCAGATGGATCTTGGAAGGGAAGTAGCGGTACAGCGTCCCGAGCGCGACCCCCGCCGCCTCGGCGACCTCGCGCATCTGCACGGCGTCGAAACCGCCCCGGCTCGCCAGCTGGGCGCTGGCGTGGAGGATACGGCGGCGGCGGGCCTCCTGGCGTTCCGTCAGGGGAGGCGACGCAGGTCTGTCTTCCGCGGTCATGAGTCCCGTTCCGTGGCGTAGGTTCGCGCCAGTATGGCGGCGCTCGCGCCGTGGCGCGAATCACCTGCTCCGGCTCTCACAGGGGCGCTACCTGCCGGTAGATTCGATGCTCCTTGAACGATCAAGAACGATCAAGTCTGTAACTTGTTCTAGATTAGCGCGAGCGGTTACGCTCCCGCGAAACGCAGTGAGACAGGGGGCCCCGAGTGACCGCTGAGGCCGTAGAGGCAAGCCCCCGTCCGGGCGCCACCGAAGGTGACGGTCCGTTGCGGATCGCTCTCCTCACGTACAAGGGCAATCCGTTCTGCGGCGGCCAGGGCGTCTACGTCCGGCACCTCTCCCGCGAGCTCGCCCGGCTCGGCCACAGCGTCGAGGTCATCGGCTCTCAGCCGTACCCGGTGCTCGACGAGGGCGAGGACCTCGCCGGCCTCCGCCTGACCGAACTGCCCAGCCTCGACCTGTACCGGCAGCCCGACCCGTTCCGCACCCCGAAGCGCGACGAGTACCGGGACTGGGTCGACGCCCTCGAGGTCGCGACCATGTGGACCGGCGGCTTCCCCGAGCCGCTCACCTTCTCGCTGCGGGCCCGGCGGCACCTCGCCGCCCGCCGCGGTGCGTTCGACGTCGTCCACGACAACCAGACCCTCGGGTACGGGCTCCTCGGCGGCCCCGCCGCGATCGGCGCGCCGCTGGTCACCACGATCCACCACCCGATCACCGTCGACCGGCAGCTCGAGCTCGACGCCGCCGAAGGCTGGAAGCGGCGCGCGTCCGTCCGCCGCTGGTACGCGTTCACGCGGATGCAGAAGCGGGTCGCCCGCCGGCTGCCGTCCGTGCTCACCGTCTCCGGCTCCTCCGAGCAGGAGATCGTCGAACACCTCGGGGTACGGCCGGAGCGGATCCGCGTCGTGCACATCGGCGCGGACACGGATCTGTGGTCGCCCGACCCCTCCGTCGCGGAGGTTCCCGGGCGGATCGTCACCACGTCCAGCGCGGACGTCCCGCTCAAGGGCCTGGTCCATCTCGTCGAGGCGCTCGCGAAGCTGCGCACCGAGAACCCGGACGCGCACCTCGTCGTCGTCGGCAAGCGCGCCGAGGACGGGCCGGTGGCCCAGGCGATCGAGCGGTACGGGCTCGTGGACGCGGTGCGGTTCGTGAAGGGCATCTCCGACGCGGAGCTGGTCGACCTCGTGCGGTCGGCGCAGGTCGCGTGCGTGCCGTCGCTGTACGAGGGGTTCTCGCTGCCGGCCGCGGAGGCGATGGCCACGGGGACCGCGCTCGTCGCGACGACGGGCGGGGCGATTCCGGAGGTCGCGGGGCCCGACGGCGAGACCTGCCTCGCCGTGGCGCCGGGGGACGCGGGCGCGCTGGCCGCGGCGCTCGGGCGGGTGCTGGGCGACTCCGCGCTGCGCGCGCGGCTCGGTGCGGGCGGGCGGGCGCGGGTGCTGGAGCGGTTCACCTGGGCGCGGGCGGCTCAGGGGACGGCCGAGCTGTATCGCGAGGCCATCGCCCGGCAAGGTGCCGGAGTCCGTCGGTGACGCCCACAACAACGCCCCAGTCCTCCCTCAACCCCGAAAGCAGGAGCACCCCGTGCTGACCGTCGACTTCACTCGTTTTCCGCTCGCCCCCGGTGATCGTGTGCTCGATCTCGGGTGTGGGGCGGGGCGGCATGCGTTCGAGTGTTACCGGCGCGGCGCCCAGGTGGTGGCCCTCGACCAGAACGGCGAGGAGATCCGCGAGGTCGCCAAGTGGTTCGCCGCCATGAAGGAGGCCGGCGAGGCTCCGGCCGGGGCGAGCGCCACCGCGATGGAGGGCGACGCGCTCAACCTGCCGTTCCCGGACGACTCCTTCGACGTCGTGATCATCTCCGAGGTCATGGAGCACATCCCGGACGACAAGGGCGTGCTCGCCGAGATGGTCCGGGTGCTGAAGCCGGGCGGCCGGATCGCGATCACCGTCCCGCGCTACGGCCCGGAGAAGGTCTGCTGGGCGCTCTCCGACGAGTACCACGAGGTCGAGGGCGGCCACATCCGCATCTACAAGGCCGACGAGCTGCTCGGCAAGATCCGCCAGGCGGGCCTGCGCCCCTACGGCAGCCACCACGCGCACGCCCTGCACTCCCCGTACTGGTGGCTGAAGTGCGCGTTCGGCGTGGACAACGACAAGGCGCTGCCGGTCCGCGCGTACCACAAGCTGCTGGTCTGGGACATCATGAAGAAGCCCGCGGTGACCCGGGTCGCCGAGCAGCTGCTCAACCCGGTCGTCGGCAAGAGCTTCGTCGTCTACGCCACCAAGCCGCACCTGCCGAAGGCCGACGCGTGACGTCTCCCGAGCGGATCGCCGAGCACCTCGTCCTGCCCGGCGTGCTCACCGCCGAGCAGGCCGCCGAGACCGTGGCCGGGATACTCGCCGCCCAGCGCGAGGACGGCGCGATCCCGTGGTTCCGGGGCCACCACCTGGACCCGTGGGACCACACCGAGGCCGCCATGGCGCTGGACACCGCCGGCGAACACGCCGCCGCGGACCGCGCGTACGCGTGGCTGGTCCGCCACCAGAACGCCGACGGGTCCTGGTACGCCGCCTACCAGGACGGCGACCCGGACGACGTCACCGACCGCGGCCGCGAGTCCAACTTCGTCGCGTACCTTGCCGTCGGCGTCTGGCACCACTACCTCGCCACCGGCGACGACGCGTTCCTCGACCGCATGTGGCCCGCCGTGTACGCGGCCGTCGAGTTCGTCCTCGGGCTGCAGCAGCCCGGCGGGCAGATCGGCTGGAAGCGCGAGGCCGACGGCACGCCCGTCACCGACGCGCTGCTCACCGGCAGTTCGTCCATCCACCAGGCGCTGCGCTGCGCCCTCGCCATCGCCGAGGCGCGCGAGGAGCCGCAGCCGGACTGGGAGCTCGCGGCCGGGGCGCTCGGCCACGCGATCCGCCGTCACCCCGAGCGTTTCCTCGACAAGTCCCGCTACTCCATGGACTGGTACTACCCGGTCCTCGGCGGCGCGGTGACCGGCCCGGAGGCCAAGGCCCGGATCGACGCGCAGTGGGACGACTTCGTGGTCCCCGGCCTCGGCGTCCGCTGCGTGCTGCCCAACCCGTGGGTGACCGGCGGCGAGAGCTGCGAACTGGCGCTCACGCTCTGGGCGATGGGCGAGTCCGACCGGGCCCTGGAGATCCTCCAGTCGATCCAGCACCTGCGCGCCGACGGCGGCATGTACTGGACGGGGTACGTCTTCGAGGGCAACCGCGCGGTCTGGCCGGAGGAGCTCACCACCTGGACCGCCGGCTCCCTGCTGCTCGCGGTCGCGGCGCTGGGCGGCGACGAGGCGACGGTGGCGGTCTTCGGCGGCGAACGGCTGCCCCGGGGCCTGGAACCGGACTGCTGCGGGGCCTGAGGCGTACGGCTCAGTGGCCGACCCGTCGCCCGGCCGTGCCCCGGCCGATGAGCACGTGACCCCGCTCGACGAACCCGAAGGCGTTGTTGAGGGCGCCGTACAGGGTGATGAGGACGAGCAGCACGCCGCCGGTCCGCGCGATCCGCACGACGGTGCGGGCCGGCACCGGGCGTCCGCCCACCAGCGGCAGCAGGCGCGGGAACGTCTCGCCCCAGCTCCGGACCAGGCCGACGGTGAGAAGGGCGAGCCCGACCGTCAGGGCGCTCAGGACCATCATGTAGACGATCTCCTCGGTGCCGTGGTCGTCCGTGAAGCCGACGGCCACGCGCCACACCGAGGACGGCAGGACGCCCAGCGGAGCGGCCCAGGCCGCCCACACCGCCCAGCGGGCGGGGGGTAGGACGGGCGTCGGGTTCGTCGTCACAGCGTGCCGCCTTCCGTGAGGGGCGGCGGGGACGACCGGTCCGGTCCGGCGGGCCGGCGGGCGGCGGCGAGGCCGAGGAGGCCGGTGGCGAGCACGGGCCAGCCGCCCGTGACGGGGAAGTAGAGCACGCACAGGGGTACGCCCACGGCCACCAGGTACCAGCCGACCTGGGCGGGCAGCCGGCCGGTGGTGCGGACGGCGTGCCGGGCCAGGGTGCCGATGGCGAGTAGCGCCACGCCGGAGACCATCCACCAGACGCTGAACTCGCGCAGGAAGTGGTCCCGGGCGTCCGTGTCGACGACGCTGCGCAGGACGCCGTCGCGCCCTATCGCGCCCCAGGCGTGCGGCTGGGCGACCAGGCCCCAGACGAAGTGGAGCAGCGCGACGGCGATGATCAGCCGGGGGACCCGGCGGGCGAGCGGGTGCGGGGTCACGACGGGTCCTCCTGGGGGGCGAGGCGCAGGGCCAGGGCGTAGACCTCGCGCAGTTCGGCGGCGGTGACCGGCGGGACGACCTGCTGGGCGCCGACGAGGACCAGGTACAGCAGCCGGGCCATCGGCCCGACGTCGGCCTCCGGGCCGCCGAGGCCCTGCCAGAGGGCGCGCAGATAGGCGACGCGGGCGCGGTCCACGCGCTCCTGGACGGTGCGCGCCTCGGGGTCCTGCAGCGCCCAGGAGCGGATGGCGCTGTCGACGTCCTCGTCCCCGGTGTCGAGGACGAGGTCGTGCAGGCGCTGCAGCCGCTGCCGGGCGGAGTCGCCGGCGCTCTCCGCCTCGGCGATGAAACGGCTCGTGTGCTCGGCCTCGTAGTGCGCGAGCAGGTCGGTGCGGAAGCCGGTGATGCCCTTGAAGTGGTGGTAGAAGGAGCCCTTGGTCAGGTCGAGTTCGTCGCACAGCCGCTCGACGGTCAGCGCCCGCGCGCCGTCCCGCCGCAGCACGCCGAGCCCGGTCTCCAGCCAGTCCCGTTTGCTTGCCATGGCGCGGACCGTACCATACGGAATGGTATGGAGGCAGGGGCGAGTTGGGGCAGGGCTCGAATCAACTGCCCTCTCAACCCCCCTCGTTGAGCTCCGCCAGGACCCGCAGCGTCGCCATGTCCGGCGCCGTGACCAGCAGGTCGGTGACCGGGCCCGCGCGCCAGGCCGCGAGGCGTTCGGCGATGCGCTCGCGCGGGCCGACCAGGGCGATCTCGTCGGCGAAGGCGTCCGGTACGGCCAGGACGGCCTCTTCGCGGCGGCCGGCCGCGAACAGCTCCTGGATGTGCCGGGCCTCGGCCTCGTAGCCCATGCGTCCCATCAGGTCCGCATGGAAGTTCCGGGCCGCGTGGCCCATCCCGCCGATGTAGAAGCCGAGCATCGCCTTGACCGGCAGCAGGCCCCGGGCGACGTCGTCGCAGACCTGCGCCCGGACCATGGGGGCGACCAGGAAGTCCTCGGGGAAGGCGGCGACGCCGTACACCTCCGCGTACCGCGTCGGCGACCAGTACAGCGGGAGCCAGCCGTCGGCGATCTTGAGCGTCTGGGCGACGTTCTTCGGCCCTTCCGCGCCGAGCAGGACGGGCAGATCCGGCCGGAGCGGGTGGGTGATCGGCTTGAGGGGCTTGCCGAGGTCGGTGCCGTCCTCGCCCGCGTACGGGTGGGAGTGGAAGCGTCCGTCGAGCGCCACCGGCCCCTCGCGGCGCAGCACCTGCCGGATCACGTCCACGTACTCGCGGGTCGCGGTCAGCGGGGAGCGGGGGAAGGGCCGGCCGTACCAGCCCTCCACCACCTGCGGGCCGGACAGGCCGAGTCCGAGCAGCATCCGTCCCCCGGAGAGGTGGTCCAGGGTGAGCGCGTGCATCGCGGTGGCCGTGGGCGTCCGGGCGGCCATCTGCGCGACCGCCGTGCCCAGCCTGATGCGGGAGGTGTGGGCGGCGATCCAGGTCAGCGCGGTGAACGCGTCGGAGCCCCATGCCTCGGCCGTCCACACGGAGTCGTAGCCCAGCCGCTCGGCCTCGCGGGCGAGTTCGAGGTGCGCGGGGGAGGGGCCGCGTCCCCAGTAGCCGAGGGCGAGTCCGAGTCGCATGGCGGGCAGCCTTTCTGACGATCCGTCAGCTCTGCGTCGGGACTGTACGCCAACGGCCCCCCGCCCGGAAGGGCGAGGGGCCGCTGCGAGGCGAGCGTGACCGGCGTCAGCCGCGCTGGATGCCCGTCGTGTCCTGGAGGACGCCGCGGCGCCCGTCCTGCGTCTGCGCCACCAGCGCGTCGCCGCGCTGGTCGACCGCGAGGTACCACGTGCCCGGGGCCAGCTCGGCGACCGGAGCCTGCGAGCCGTCCTCGGCGTACAGCGGACGGGCCGCCGGCACCGCGAACCAGAACGGCGCGAAATCGCCGGCCGGCGGCTGCGGCTGACCGCCCTGCGAGTGGTCCTGGTGCAGCGGCTGCGGCTGACCCGGCTGCGGCTGCCCCGGCTGGACGCCGAACGGCTGGCCCTGCTGGGCGTGCTGCGCGTGCGGGTCGCCGTACGGCTGCTGGTGCTGCTGCGCGCCCGGGTAGCCGTAGCCGCCCGGGACGGCCTGCTGGCCGGGGTGGCCCGGCTGCATCCCGTACGGCTGCGGGGCCGGCGGCTTCGGCGCGCTGACGAGCGGCGCCTTCAGGGCCGGCACCAGCGGACCGGCGACCGCGGCCCCGGCGAGCGCCAGGGCGGCGATCGCGCCGAGGATCAGGCCCGGGCCGAGGCTGCCGGACTCGAAGACCCACATCAGCATCGTCCAGGCCGAGGCGACCGCGAACGACGCGCCGACCTGACCGAGGTCCAGGCCCGCGACCTTGCGCCCCTGCAGCTGCGGCAGGCCGCGCGACAGGACCACGAGCGCCGCGGCGGCGATGCCGAGCAGGAACGCGCCCCAGCCGAGCGGGGAGATCTCCCAGGAGAACGTCGAGGGCACATTGGCGCAGAAGCTGCCGGTGCAGCTGCTGACGCTCAGGAACGAGGCGATGAACAGCAATACCGCTGCTCCGATCACCACGCCGTCGGCTCGGGTGAGCGAGCGGATATTCACGTGAAAGAGTCCTTCGTCGGGTCGTCTCGTCGGGAGGGCGCGCAAGGCGCGGGGGTGGCACCGTCGTCGTCCGGACGAAATCTATCGTCCGTGGGAACTACCCCTTCAGGTAGGTCCCGATGCCTTCCGCGATTCCGTGCGCCGCTTTCTGGCGCCATGCCGCATTCGCGAGCAACGCGGCGTCCTTCGGATCGCGCATGTTGCCGCATTCGAGGAAGACCTTGGGAACCGTCGAGAGGTTGAGCCCGCCGAGATCGTCGCGGATGTCCAACCCCGTGCCGGATCCGATGTAGTTGGCGGGCGAAGTGCCGGTCGCGCGCGCGAAGTGTGCCGCGATGCGCTCGCCGAGCGTACGCGACGGAGCGAGGATCGGGGCGGTGTCCGCGGCCCCCGACTGCACCCGTGCGGGCAGGATCACATGAAAACCGCGGTTCCCGGCCGCCGAACCGTCCGCGTGCACGGAGACCACGGCGTCGGCCTTCGCCTCGTTGCCGATCCGGGCCCGCTCGTCGATGCAGGGGCCGTAAGGGCGGTCGGCGTCGTGGGTGAGGACCACGGTCGCGCCCTGAGCCTTGAGGAGATCACGCAGACGGTGTGAAACATCGAGGGTGAATGCGGCCTCGGTGTAATCGTCGGCGGTGGCCGTCCCGGTCGTATCGCATTCCTTGCGATTCGTCCCGATGTCGACCTTCTGATTGATCTCGGCGGTGTGGCGGAAGTTACCCGGATTGTGCCCCGGGTCGATCACGATCGTCCGCCCGGCGAGCGGCGCCCCCGCGGAGGGCGTGACGGGCGTGACGGGCCTCACGGGCCTCACGGAGGGGGAGGCGGCGGGCTTCGACGCATCCCGCCCGGCGGGCTTCGCGTCGGGCTCGGCCGTCGCGCCGCACCCGGCCACAAGGGCGCAGGCGACGGCGACGGCCGTGCGGACAAGGGGCTTCCTGACGTGGTGGGGCACGCGGCGACTCTATTGCCCGTGCCGACCGCGCCGCGTCAGATCCCCTCGCCGACGCGCCGCAGCACCCGCAGGGAATCGGTCACCGAGACCTCCTCGAACGCCCCCGACGCGAGCGCCCGCAGATAGATCCGGTACGGGGCCTGGCCGCCGTCCTCCGGGTTCGGGAACACGTCGTGGATGACGAGCAGCCCGCCGACGGCGACCTTCGGGGCCCAGCCCTCGTAGTCGTTCGTGGCGTGCTCGTCCGTGTGCCCGCCGTCGATGAACACGAAGCCCAGCTCGCCGCCCCAGGCCTTCGCCACCTGCGGCGAACGGCCGACCAACGCGATCACATGCTCCTCCAGGCCCGCCTTGCGCAGCGTGCGGCGGAACGTCGGCAGCGTGTCCATCAGACCGACCTCCGGGTCCACGACCGTCGGGTCGTGGTACTCCCACCCGGGCTGCTGCTCCTCGCTGCCCCGGTGGTGGTCCACGGTGACCGCGACCACGCCGGCCTGCCGGGCCGCGTCCGCCACCAGGATCGTCGACCGGCCGCAGTACGTCCCGACCTCAAGGAGCGGCAGCCCCAGCTTCCCGGCCTCGGCCGCCGCCTCGTACAGCGCGAGCCCTTCGGTGACGGGCATGAAGCCCTTCGCCGACTCGAAGGCGGAGACGATCGCGGTCTCGGGCGCGGGCATGGGGGCTCCTACTGGTCGGTACAGGCGTACGGGCAGCCATCGTGCCCTACGCGTCGCACTCGAACCACACCCGCTTGCCCTCCGCGGTCTCCTCCACGCCCCACCGGTCCGTGACCCCCTCCACCAGCAGCAACCCGCGCCCGCCGTCGTCCAGCGGATCCCCGCCCTTCGCGGCGACGGCGCCGGGCGCTCCGTCCGCGACCTCCACTCTCAGTCCGTACGGCTCGCGCAGCACGATCACCGCGCACCGCCGGTCCGGCACGTGCCGCACGACGTTCGCGACGAGCTCGGTGAGCGCGAGTTCGGCCGCGTCGGTCAGGTGGTGCAGCTGCCAGTGCGCGAGGAAGCTGCGCAGGAGGCGGCGCATGTGGCGCGCCGAATGCTCACCGACGGTGAACCCCATCCGATAGTTCGCGCCAATCTCCGCCGGTGGGGGCTCGATTACGTGATTCATGTCACCAGCGTGCGGCCGCTTGGTTACGCTCGGCTACGGAACGAACTCAACGCCTGCGGGCGTCTGCTTGGGGGTGACCTCGCCTTGGCCAACATCCGGAACCTGGATCCCAGCGCCTCTCCGCTGGACTACTACGGCGCGGAGCTGAGGAGACTGAGAGAGGAAGCCGGCCTCAACCAGCCCCAGCTGGGCAAGATCCTGTTCTGCACGGGCTCGCTCGTCGGCCAGATCGAGACGGCGCGGAAGGTCCCGACGCGGGAGTTCTCGGAGCGGGTCGACGCGGCGCTGCTGACGGGCGGGACGTTCACCCGGCTGGTGGGGCTGGTACTGCGGAGCCAGTTGCCGAGTTGGTTCCAGGCGTACGCGGAGGTCGAGGCGAAGGCTGCTTACATCTCGACCTTCCAGGCCCAAGTGATCTATGGCCTGCTCCAGACCAAGGAGTACGCACGCGCCCTCCTTGCAGTGGATGCCCCTGACCGGGCCGACGAGCTCGTGGCCGCGAGGATGGAGCGCCAGCGAATCCTGGAGCGTGATCACCCGCCCGTGCTGAGCGTGGTGTTGGACGAGGCCGTGTTGCACCGGGAGGTCGGCGGCCGCAGCGTGATGCGGGGCCAACTGCAACACCTGTTGGGGTTTTTGTCGCGCCAGTGGGTGCACGTACAGGTGTTGCCGTACTCCGTGGGTGAACACACGGGGATGATGGGTTCGTTCAACCTGCTGCGCTTCGATTCGGACCCCGAGTTGTTCTACGCGGAGGTCTATGACATCCCGCACATGACGGCCAATTCCCAAGTGATCAGGGAGCGTTCCGTCGGTTACTCTCGCCTGCAGGCCGCGGCGCTCTCACAGGAGGATTCGGCGGCACGGATCGCTCGTGTACTGGAGGAACGTTATGGGCACCAGCCAGGAGCTGCGGTGGCGTAAGTCGTCGTACAGCGGCACCAGCGGCGGCGACTGCGTCGAGGTCGCCGACCTCGCCCCCCACGTCGCCGTCCGTGACTCCAAGAACCCCGGCGGCCCCGTCCTCACCCTCACCCCCGCCGCCTTCGCGGCGTTCGTCGAGGCCGCCGCGCAGGGGCGCGTCGGCGCGTGAGCGGTGGGGGCTGGTACGTCCTGGTCGAGGGCAGGAAGTACGGCGACGCCTGGGAACTCGTGCGCACGGTCCACGTCGAGGGCGACCGCGCGCAGGCCCTCGCCCGTGCCGCCCAGTTGACCCGGGCCTGCCGCAGTGAAGGCAAGGAGTGGCCGGCGGACACCATTCCCCAGGTCGGGCGTCGGGTCTTCCGCACCTCCGAGGCGAGCTGGCTCGTAGAGATCCTGCGTTCCCACTGGGACGACGAGACGAAGGAGCCGTCCACCAGCTCCTACGTCCTTCGCGTCTCCGTCGCCGAGCTGGAGTACGCCGAGGAGCTCGTCCCCGTCGAGCCGCCCGTCAGGAGCCGGCTGCGCCGGGCCCTCGGCCGGGGCTAGGAGGCGGTGAAGTCCACCTCGGCGGCCGGCAGGACGCGGATACGCCGCCCAGGGAAGCTGATCGTGCGGAAGATCGTGTTGTGGTGGGCGATGGACTCGTCCGCCGGGACGTAGGGGCTCGGGTCGGGGCGGACCGAGGTCGTGTGGCCGTCCTCCACCAGGACCAGGTCGTAGCGGTGGGCGAGGGCCGAGCGGCACGTCGTGTCCACGCACATCTCGGTGGCGAAGCCGGTGACGACGACCTCCGTGACGCCGAGCGCCTTGAGGATCTCGTCGAGGCGGGTGTCGAGGAAGCTGTCGGCGCTGTTCTTCGGAACGACCGTCTCGTCCTTGCCGGGCGCGAGCTCGGGCACGATCCGCCAGCCGTCCGTCCCGGTGACCAGTTCGTCGTCGCCGTGCTGGACGGTGATCACCGGGGCGCCGGCCGCCTTCGCCCGCGCGCGGAGGCCGGCGATCGTGGCCACGGTCTCGGCGGGGCGGTGGGCGACGGCCATGAGGGCGTTCTGCATGTCGATGACGAGAAGCGCAGCAGTGTTCGGCATGGCTTCACCGTAACGGCGTGCCCGCATGTCCACGGCGCTTCGTGGATCCGAGCGGCCGAGGCCGTCAACTCGCCCTGCCCGTACGGCAGCTAGGATCTGCGTTTCGTTTGCGTGTTGAACTACAAGGGGTGGGAAATGCGAAAGATCATTGCCGGTTTGACGGCCATGACGGCGGTGCTGGCGGTACACGTGGGAGCCGCGGCACCGGCGAGTGCCGCAGCCGCTGTCGGGCATCTCTACGGTCCGGGGTACCAGATGTGCGCCACGCCGAAGGGCAACAGCACCGCCAACGGCACCATCGTCACCACGTGGACCTGCACGGGCAGTTACCTGCAGGAGTGGCGCTGGGAGAACAACCGCATCATTCACAACGCGAGCGGCAAGTGTCTGACGCCGAGTGGTGACAACTACGCCACGAACGGCGCGGTCCTGACGTTGTGGACGTGCAACCCGTACGCCGAGTCCCAGATGTTCAGGGAGTACTGGCGCGACATGGGTGAGCCGCGCGCCAAGGCTTACTACAGCGACAAGTGCATCACGAACAAGGGCGACAACCTGGGCAACGGTGCCTACCTGACGCTGTGGACGTGCCGCGACAGCAAGACGCCTTCCCAGGAGTGGTGGTACCTCGCCGACGCGTAAGCGGGCGGCGTGGCGACCGGTGCCCCCTTCGTCCGAGGACGAAGGGGGCACCATGCTGCGGAGAGCCTGCGAGACGTACGCGGGCGTCATGCCTTCCGCGGCTGGCTGAAGCGGATCATGTTGCCCGCGGGGTCGCGGAAGGCGCAGTCGCGGACGCCGTAGGGCTGGTCGACGGGCTCCTGGAGGACGTCCGCGCCGGCCGCGCGGACGCGCTCGAACGTGGCGTCGACGTCGTCCGTGCGGAAGATGACCCCGCGGATCAGGCCCTTGGCCACCATGGCCGTGACGGCGTCGCGGTCGACGGGGGAGGCGGTGGGGTCGGCGACGGGCGTCTCGAGCACGATGTCGATGTCGGGCTGGGCGGGTGAGCCGACCGTGACCCAGCGCATGCCCTCGAAGCCGACGTCGTTGCGGACCTCCAGGCCGAGGACGTCGCGGTAGAAGGGGATCGCCCTGTCGTGGTCGTCGACGGTGATGAAGCAGGTGGAGAGGTTGATGTCCATGGGCTCCACGCTAGGAGCGCGGAGCGGACTTCGCTTCTCCGTTCCTGACCGGTCGGGTGTACACCTTCGCGACGCAGGCCGGGATCGCCGCGCCGTCCTCGTGTTCGCGGGCCCGGTACGCGCTCGGGGTCTCGCCGACCAGTTCGGTGAAGCGTGAGCTGAAGGAGCCCAGGGACGTACAGCCGACCTCGAAGCAGACCTCCGTCACCGACAGGTCGCCCCGGCGCAGCAGCGCCTTGGCGCGCTCGATGCGGCGGGTCATGAGGTAGCTGTACGGGGTCTCGCCGTAGGCCGCGCGGAAGCTGCGGGAGAAATGGCCGGGCGACATCAGCGCCGTACGGGCGAGCGCGGTCACGTCGAGCGGGGACGCGTACTCGCGGTCCATCTGGTCACGGGCCCGGCGCAGGCGGGCGAGGTCCTCCAACGACGTCACAGGTCCACGATCCCACAGGGCCGGTCCGTCGCGGCCGCGATCACGCCGCGCAGGCGCAGCACCCCTTCGCGCCACGGGCCGCCGCTGTTCGTCTCGTCCCACAGCTCCACCAGCTCGGACTCCGGGCCGAAGACCCGGTCCAGGGCCTGTATCGCGAGCGGGCGCAGGTCCGTGGGCAGCTCGGGCAGCGGCTCGTCCGGGCTGTAGGGCGTGGTGACCGGGTCGCCGCCCGGGCACTGCGCGGCCACGAGCGCCGCGGCGGCGACGGCCCTCGCCGCGTCGTCCGAGTCGAGGAACTCCCCGCCCGTCCCGGTCACTGCGAGGAACTGCTCGCGGATCAGCCCGGGGCGTTCGTGCTGCGGCAGGTCGTCGAGGTCGCCGCAGAAGTCCGCCGCCGTGTCGTTGTCGAAGTGTCCGATGTCCCAAGTGCCCATGGGACGCATCCTGGCAGGCGGCACTGACATTGATGCCCCCGGCCCGGCGGTTGCGGGGCCCGGCGCACCGCCGGACGCTGGAAGAGAGGAGGTCTCCCTCATGGCCGAGAAACTGGTGGCGCACAAGCCCGGGGAGGGCCGCTCGTACTGGGTGCTGGGCGGTCTGTACACGGTGAAGGTGGGGGCCGCCGACACCGGCGGCGCGATGACCGTCATGGAGATGACGCTGCGCGCGGGCATGGGCCCGCCGCCGCACACGCACGACTGCAACGAGACGATCTACATCCTGGAGGGACGGATGCGCTTCCGCCTCGGCGACGAGGTCGTGGAGGCGGGCCCGGGGTCCTTCGTGCACATTCCGGCGGGCGTCTGGGAGCAGCCGGAGCCGCTGGAGACGACCAAGATCCTGTCCGTGTACCAGCCGGGCGGCTTCGAGGAGTTCTTCGCCGAGGCGGGCGAGCCCGCTGCGTCGAACACGCTGCCTCCGATGCCCGACGGGCCGCCGAACGTCGCGCGGATCGCGGAGATCGGGGCGCGGTACGGGATGCAGGTGCGGGCGCCGGCGCTCTGAGCGGCTGGACGAGCGGCCGTACCTGAGGCCGCCCGCGCGGATTCGCGGTGCATCTGACCTTCCGTCAGATTGGAACGTGTTCTAGTCTGCCCTGCCATGGGCATCGCCATCACGCACGAACAGCGGGAGCTCGCCCGCGCCGTCCGCGGCCTGCTCGCCCGGGTCGCACCGGCCGAAGAGGTACGCAAACACCTCGACGTCCCCGGCACCGCCACCGTCCGCCCCGCCCACTGGGACGCGCTCGCCGGGCAGGGGCTGCTCGGGGTGCACCTGCCCGAGGAACACGGCGGCGGGGGCGGGACGCTCGTCGACCTCGCCGTGGTCCTGGAGGAGGCCGGGCGGGCCGTGCTGCCCGGCCCGTACCTGCCGCACGTCCTCGCCGCCGAGATGCTGCGCCGCGCCGGGCTCGGTGCGCTCGTCGCCGACCTCGCCGCCGGGCGGCGGACCGCGGCGGTCGCGCTCGGCACCGGCACGCTCGCCGCCGCACCCGACGGGGCCGGCGGCCTCCTGCTCAGCGGCGCCGCCCCGCCCGTGCTCGCCGGCGCGCAGGCGGACCTGCTGATCCTGGCCGCCGAGGGACCCGACGGGACCGTCTGGGCGGCCGTCGACGCCGACGCCCTCGCCGTCCGGGTCCACGACAGCGCCGACCCGACCCGCCCGACCGCCGAGGTCCTCGCCGACTCCGTCCCCGTGCCCCCGGACCGCGTCCTGCGCATCGGCCCCGGACTCGTCGGCGACCTCGCCGCCGTGCTCCACGCGGCCGACGCCTGCGGCACCGCCGGACGGGCCCTGGAGACGGCCGCGGAGTACGCGAAGGTGCGCGAGCAGTTCGGGCGGCCGATCGGGCAATTCCAGGGCGTGAAGCACCTGTGCGCCGAGATGCTCGTCCGCGTCGAGCAGGCCCGCGCCCTCACCTGGGACGCGGCGCTCGCCGCGGACGGCGCGCCCGACGACGCCCGCGCCCTGACCGCCGCGCTCGCCGCCTCCGTCGCGCTGGACGCCGCGTACACCTGCGCCAAGGACTGCATCCAGATCCTCGGCGGCATCGGCTTCACCTGGGAGCACGACGCCCACCTGTACCTGCGCCGCGCCGTCGTCGCCCGCCAGCTCCTCGGCGCCGGCGACGACCACCGCGCCCGCGCCGTCGCGCTCGCCGCCGCCGGCACGCGGCGCGCCCTGCGCCTCGACCTGCCGGAGGAGGCCGAGGCATACCGGGCCGAGGCCCGTACGGCCGTCGAGACGGCCCGCGGGCTCGACCCCAAGGCCGCCCGCCGCGCCCTCGCGCCCACCGGGCTCGCCGCCCCGCACCTGCCGCCGCCGTACGGGCTCGGGGCCGGGCCGGTGCAGCAACTCGCCGTGCAGCAGGAGCTGGCGGCCGCCGGTGTGACCCCGAGCGGGCTCGGCATCGCCACCTGGGTCGTGCCCTCGCTGCTCGCGTACGGGACCGCCGCGCAGCAGGAGCGGTACCTCGCCCCGACCCTCCGCGGCGACCTGCTGTGGTGCCAGCTGTTCAGCGAGCCCGGCGCCGGCTCCGACCTCGCCTCGCTGCGCACCCGCGCCGAGCGGACCGAGGACGGCGGCTGGCGGATCACCGGGCAGAAGGTATGGACGAGCGCCGCCCAATGGGCCGACTACGGGATCCTGCTCGCCCGGACCGACCCCGACGCCCCCAAGCACAAGGGCCTCACGTACTTCATCGTCGACATGAAGAACACGGCAGGCATCGACATCCGCCCCTTGAAGGAGATCACCGGGGACTCGCTCTTCAACGAGGTCTGGTTCGACGACGCGCCGCTGCCCGCCGACGCCGTCGTCGGAGAGGTCGACGACGGCTGGCGGGTCGCCCGCAACACCCTCGGCAACGAGCGGGTCCACATGGCCGACCAGGTCGCCTTCGACACCGGGCTCGAAGCGCTGATCGAACGGTCCGACCAGGTTGGGGAACCCGTGCGGGCACGGATCGGCGCGCTCGTCGCCGAGGCGCACGCGCTCGGCTGCATCGGGCTGCGCACCACCCTGCGCCAGGTGTCCGGCCTGGAGCCGGGCGCGGGGGCCAGCGTGCGCAAGCTCGTCCAGACCGGACACCAGCAGAAGCTCGCCGAGCTGACCCTCGAACTCCTCGGTCCGGCGGGCGCGGTGCGGGAGGGGGCGGGGGAGCGGGCCGTGCACGGGCTGCTGATGTCCCGCTGCCTGACCATCGCCGGCGGCACCACACAGGTCCAGCTGAACGTCGTCGCCGAGCGCATTCTCGGCCTGCCCAGGGACTGAAGGAGACCATGGTGAGCAAGGCGTACATCGTCGGCGTCGGGATGACGGACTTCGCGAAGCCCGAGACGCGCGACTGGCAGTACTGGGACATGGCGAAGGAGGCCGGCACCGCCGCGCTCGCCGACGCCGGCGTCGCGTACGGGCAGGTGCAGCAGGTCCCGGTGGGGTACTGCTTCCAGGCGTCGACCGCCGGGCAGCGCGCCGCGTACGAACTGGGGCTCACGGGCGTGCCGGTCTACAACATCAACAACAACTGCGCGACCGGCTCGACCGCGCTGATGATGGCCCGGCAGTTCGTCGAGGGCGGGCTCGCGGACTGCGTCCTCGCGCTCGGCTTCGAGAAGATGGCCCGGGGCGCGCTGGGCGGGGGCTCGGACGGCGGCGACTTCAAGACCTCGCCGGTGGCCCGGCACTACGGCGTGATGGCCGCGCGCCACGGCTTCGAGATGACCCCGCCCACCGCCCAGATCTTCGGCAACGCGGCCCGCGAGCACATGGACCGGTACGGGACCACCGAGGCGCAGCTCGCCGCCGTCGGCGCGAAGAACCACCGGCACTCGGCGGCCAATCCGCGCGCCCAGTTCCAGGACGTGTACACGGTCGAGGAGATCCTCGCGGCGAAGACCATCCACCGTCCGCTGACCAAGCTCCAGTGCTCGCCGACCTCGGACGGAGCGGCCGCGGCGGTCGTCGTGTCCGAGCGGTTCGCGGACCAGCACGGGCTGCGGGACCGGGCGGTGGAGATCGCGGCCCAGGCCATGACCACGGACACGGAGGAGTCCTTCGCCTCCGGCTCCTGCATCGACGTCGTCGGCCGGCCGATGTCCCGCGCGGCGGCCCGGCAGGTCTACGAGGCGTCCGGGCTCGGCATCGAGGACGTCGACGTCGTCGAGCTGCACGACTGCTTCTCCGTCAACGAGCTGCTGACGTACGAGGCGCTCGGCATGTGCGAGGAGGGCGCGTCCGGCAAGCTCGTCGAGTCCGGCGCGACGACGTACGGCGGCCGCTGGGTCGTGAACCCGTCCGGCGGACTGATCTCCAAGGGCCACCCGCTCGGCGCGACCGGCCTCGCCCAGGCCGCCGAACTCGTCTGGCAGCTGCGCGGCGAGGCGGCCGACCGGCAGGTCGCCGGCGCCCGGGTCGGTCTCGCCCACAACATCGGACTCGGCGGCGCGGCCGTGGTGACGATGCTGCGCAGGCCGTAGCGCCCGTCCGACGGCGGAATGCAGAGGCGGCGTCCCACTGGGGGAAGACCGGGGGACGCCGCCTCTCCTCAAAGACTCCGCGAGAGGGGGGTGTTGTGACATGAAAGGGGTGTCGCGAGCGTCACACCGGGCCGGGCGGCCTAGGTCCCTGGTCCCGGCCGGAGTGGGTCCGCGTTCCGATGTACGGGGCAGTCGGCGAGTGCGACCATGACGGTCATGGTCCCCTCCGAGCGCATCGCGTCCCCCGTCGCCGAGCAGCCCGCCCCCGTACGCCCCGACCCCCGCGCCTGGCTGGTCGTCCTGGCCGCCTGTGCCGGGCAGTTCCTCGTCGTGCTCGACGTGTCCGTGGTGAACGTGGCGCTGCCGTCGATGCGGGCCGACCTCGGGCTGTCGGCGCTCGGCCTGCAGTGGGTGCTCAACGCGTACACGATCGCCTTCGCCGGGTTCATGCTGCTCGGCGGGCGGGCCGCGGACCTGTTCGGGCGGAAGCGGATGTTCCAGCTCGGGCTCGGACTGTTCACCGTCGCGTCGGTGGCCGGCGGACTGGCCCAGGAGGGCTGGCAGTTGGTGGCCGCGCGGGCCGCCCAGGGCCTCGGAGCGGCCGTCCTCGCGCCCGCGACGCTCACCCTCGTCACCGCCGCCGTGCCCGCCGGGCCCGCGCGGACCCGGGCCATCGGCACCTGGACGGCGGTCGGCGCGGCCGGCGGCGCGGCGGGCGGTTTCGTCGGCGGCGTGCTGGTGGACCTGCTCTCCTGGCGCTGGGTGCTGCTCATCAACGTGCCGATCGGCGTGCTGGTGACGGCCGGAGCGGCGGTGTGGCTGACCGAGAGCCTGGCGGGCGGCGGCCGGCGGCTCGACCTGCCCGGCGCGGTGCTCGTCACCGGCGGCCTCGCGGCCGTCGCGTACGGCATCGTGCAGACCGAGGAGGCCGGCTGGGGCGCGCCGGCGACCCTGGTGCCGCTGCTCGGCGGGCTGGCGCTGCTGGGGGTGTTCGTCGCCGTGGAGGCGCGTACGGCGGCCCCGCTGATGCCGCTGCGGGTCTTCCGGTCGCGGGCGGTCGCGGCGGCCAACGTGTCGATGCTGGTGGTCGGTTCGACGTCGTTCGGCATGTGGTTCTTCATGACGGTGTACGCGCAGGGCGTCCTCGGCTACTCCCCGCTCCAGGCCGGGCTCGCCCTGGTGCCCAGCTCCGTCGCCGTCATCGTCGGCTCGAAGCTGGCCCCGCGGCTCATGCCGGTCATCGGGGCCCGCAGTCTCGCCGTCCTCGGCGCGCTGGTCGCGGCGACCGGCTTCGGCTGGCAGTCGACCATGACCGCCGACGGCTCGTTCCTCGCCACCATCCTCGGCCCCGGCGTCCTGATGATGGCGGGCATGGGCCTGGTGATCACCCCGCTCGCCTCTCTCGCCACCTCCGGCACCGCCCCCGGCGAGGCCGGCCTCGTCTCCGGCCTGGTCAACACCTCCCGCACCATGGGCGGCGCCCTGGGCCTCGCCGTCCTGTCCACGGTCGCCGCGTCCCGCACGGGCGGCCGTACCAGCCCGGAGGCCCTGACGGAGGGCTACGCCCTCGCCTTCCGCACCGCCACCGGCGTCCTCCTCGCGGCGACGGTGCTGATGCTGCTGTGGCTGCCGAGGCCCTCCGCAGCGAGCGACAAGGCGTAGCCGGTCAGCCGGCCTCGGCCCGCCAGATCCTGATGTCCCCGGTCATGAAAGCCAGGTGCGGCAGCGCCGTCGAGGTCACGTCGATCACGAGCAGGGCGATGTCCCCGGAAGGGTGCTTGACGCAGATCGCGCTGCCCTTCGACGCCCGGGCCAGCGGAATGCTGTGGACGGTGGTGCGGCCGAGGGCGGTCCGGCACGCCGCGTACGAGCCGCGCTGCCTGCCCGGCAGCAGGGTCATCACGCTGCTGCGGCTCTTCAGCGCACAACCGTCCTCGCAGAGGAGCCGGATGTCTCCCTTGCGGTCCTCCCGGCCCATCGGCTGGAACGGCTCGGTGAGGTCCATCGAGTTCTCGATGCCCAGCCACCAGGCGGGGTAGAGCTTGGCCTCCGGCGGTTCGGTACTCGTCGAGGAGTCCGGCGGCGTCTGCCGGGAGACCCCGGGGGAGGCGGAGCCGGCGGACGCCGAACGGCCGGGACCGGGGGCGTCGGCGGACGCCCTGGGACCGGGTGTCGACGACGCCGCCGCACGCCGGTCGAGGATCCGGCCCGTCACGTCCACGACCGTCCCCACGACTCCCGCCAGCAGCAGCAACGCCGCCGTCACGGCGACCGTCGTGATCAGAGTCGTACGTCGTCGGCGAGCCCGCTGTTCGCCGGGGCTCGTGGGCGGCGCGGGCCACGGCGGGGCGAACGGCGCCTGCGTGGCCACCGGGGTGGGGTGGGGCACCGGAGCGGGAATCGTCGCCTCCGGGCCCCTCAGCTCCTCCCAGAGGGCGGGACCCCCGCCGGCGTCGGCGTCCGGGCCCAGCCGCTGCCGGCACCAGTCGACGACCTCCGCCGGGGTGGCCCGCGCCTCCGGGTCGGCGGCCAGGCAGCGGGCGATCAACGGGCGGAGCTGCTCGGGCAGTCGGGACAGGTCGGGCTTGTCGTGCACGATGCGGTACAGCACGCCGGCCGATGAGCCCTGCCCGTACAGCGGCTCGCCGAGCGCTGCGAACGCCGCCGTCTGGCCGAGTGCGAACACGTCGGTCGCCGCGGTGACCTCGGCCCCGGAGGCCTGCTCGGGAGCCATGAACGTCGGCGTGCCGAGGACGGTGCCCGTGGTCGTGTGCGAGGTGGCGTCGGCGGCCAGCGAGATGCCGAAGTCGATCACCCGCGGTCCGTCGGCGGCCAGCAGGACGTTCGACGGCTTCAGGTCGCGGTGCACGATCCCCGCACCGTGGATGGCCTGCAGCGCCTCGGCCACGCCCGCCAGCATCCACAGCACGGCGGGCACCGGTAGCGGGCCGTGCCGCGCGACGACCTCGGCCAGCGAGGAGCCGGGGACGTACACCGTGGCGAGCCAGGGCAGGACGCCGTCCGCGTCGGCGTCGATCAGCTCCGCGGTGTACGCCCCCTTGACCCGCCGGGCCGCCCCGATCTCCCGGCGGAACCGGCTCCGGAGGGCCGGGTCGTCGGCCAGCTCGGGCCGGACCACCTTGATCGCCACCGGCCGCCCGCCGGGCGTGTGCGACAGATAGACCCGACCCATGCCGCCCGCGCCGAGCCGCGCGGCGAAGCGGTATCCGCCCACCTGGCGCGGATCGTCCTCCCGCAGCGGCTGGAACACCGAGGCCGTTTCTCTCATCAATCCCCCACGATCCCCTGATCAACGCTCGGTCGACCATGAAACCAGCCCGGGGCGCGCGGGGAATCGGCGGCTCAGAGCCAGCCCTGCTGTCGGGCCGCCCGGACCGCCTCCATGCGGTTGCGGGTGCCGGTCTTGCCGATGGCGGAGGACAGGTAGTTCCGTACCGTCGACTCCGACAGGTGCAGCGTCGCGGCGATGTCGGCGATCGTCGCGCCGTCCACCGACGCACCCAGCGCGTCGCGTTCCCGGGCGGTCAGCGGGTTCGGGCCGGCGCTCAGGGCGGCCGCGGCGAGCGCCGGGTCGATGACCGTCTCGCCCCGGAGCACCTTGCGGATCGACGCGGCGAGTTCCTCCACCGGGCCGTCCTTCACCAGGAAGCCGGCAGCCCCGGCCTCCATCGCCCGGCGCAGATAGCCCGGCCGGCCGAAGGTCGTCAGGATCAGGACCCGGCACTCCGGGACCTCCGTACGCAGCTCGGCCGCCGCGTCGAGGCCGCTGCAACCGGGCAGTTCGATGTCGAGCAGCGCCACCTCGGGACGGCTCGTCAGCGCCGCGTCCACGATCTCGTCGCCCCGGCCCACCTGGGCGACCACCTCGATGTCCGGCTCCATGCCGAGCAGCAGCGCCAGCGCGCCGCGCATCATGCCCTGGTCCTCGGCGAGCAGCACTCTGATCATTCGGCCGGCTCCAGCTCTCGCGACGCGGGGGTCTCCACGGGCAGTTCCGCGACGACCCGGAAACCGCCCTTCTCGGCCGGTCCCGACTCAAGAGTGCCGCCTGCGGCCGCGACCCGCTCGCGCAGCCCCGTCAGTCCGTTGCCGGACTCCGTCGCCCCGTCCGTGCCGCGGCCGTTGTCGGTGACCGTGAGCCGGACCCTCTCCATGCCGCCGGACACCTCGATCTCGCAGCGCGTCGCCCCGCTGTGCCGCAGCGCGTTGGTCGCCGACTCGCGGACCACCCAGCTCAACAGGGCCTCCGTCTGCGGCTCCAGCGGCGGCCCCGACCGCCGTACCACCGGCTCGATGCCCGCACCGGTCAGCGCGGACCGGGCCCGGTCCAGCTCCGTGCCGAGACTGCCCTCGCGGTAGCCGGTGACCGCCTCGCGGATCTCCGTCAGCGCCTGCCGGCCCACCGACTCGATGTCCACGATCTGCGCCAGCGCCGCGTCCACGTCCCGGGGCGCGAGCCGCCGCGCCGCCTCCGACTTCACCACGATCACCGACAGCGTGTGGCCGAGCAGGTCGTGCAGGTCCCGGGAGAAGCGCAGCCGCTCCTTCTCCACCGCCGTCCGGGCCAGCTCCTGCCGGGTGGCCCGCAGCTCCTTCACCGTCTCCGACAGGGCGAGCACCGCCGCCGTCACCATGGTCGAGATGAACGTGCCGTACGCGACGTTGATCGCGTCCCACCCGTCCCGCAGCCCCGCGACCAGCGCCGCGGTCGCACAGAGCGGGAAGGCGACCTGCGGCAGCCGCCGGCCCCGGGTCACCGAGCCGACCGCCAGGCCGAGCAGCGGGAAGAACAGCAGGTACGGGCCGCCGAAGGCGATCGCCAGGAAGAGCGTCACCGCCGCCATCGCGCCGATCAGCCACCAGGTGGTGCGGGACTCCCGCCGGCCCCGGTCGAAGGCCCGGAACACCACCGCGACGTAGAGGGAATTGAAGGCCAGGACGGCGAGGCTCCCCACGACCGGGTGCGGATTCTTCCCCTGGATCAGGTTGGAGACCGCGCCGATGCCCATCAGCAGCCACGGCAGCATCGCGAAGCCGTTCGGGGGCCCGAGCTCCTCCGGCGGGCGGACCCGTCCCGGCTTCCGGAATCTGCGCTTCGTCCTCTGCTGCGTCATGCCCGTCCCCCTCGGCCTCAGACCGTCCTGGCGGAACGACGGTACGAGAAGGCGGCGTACGTTCCGAAGAGCACGGCCCAGATCGTGATCACCGCCGTCGCGGCGAGCCCCGGCGCCGTGCCCTCCGTGACGGCCCGGCCCACCTCGGCGAACCGGTTGGTCGGGGTGAGCCCGGAGACCGCGCGCAGCCAGCCCGGGAACAGCTCGGACGGGAACCACAGGCCGCCGACGATCGCCAGGCCCATGTTGCAGGCCACGTTCACCACACCCGTGGTCTGGGGCGTCAGCCGGTAGCCGTTGCCGAGGCCGAGCAGCGTGAAGGGCAGCGAACCGAGCCACAGCACCACGGCCACCGCAGGCCACTGCCAAGCGTCCATCCGCACCCCGTTGACCAGCGCGCCCGCGGCCAGCACCGCGGCGATGGCGGGCAGGACGACCACCGAGCCGGTCAGGGCGCGGCCGGCCACCACCTGGCGCGGCGTCATCGGCGTGATCCGCAGCTGCCGCAGCCAGCCGATCGACTTGTCCTCGGCGACCCCGCCGCCCACCGAGAGCGCCGCGTTGAGCGCCCCGTACGCGGCCATGCCGACCATGGACGCGGTCTTCCAGCCGCCGGCGTCGTCCCCGAGGTTGGTGAAGAGCAGGTACATCAGCACCGGCACGGCCACGCTGCCGATGGCGAACCCGGTGTCGCGCAGCGTGCGGCGGACTTCGAGCTTCACGTACGAGGCGATCATCGGGCGTTCTCCAGGGTGCGCTGGTGGGCGGAGGTCAGGGACAGGAAGGCGTCGTTGAGCGAGAGCGGGGAGACTTCGAGGCCGCGGATCGCGTCGGCGGCGGCGAGCGCGCGGACGGTCGCGTCGGAGTCGTCGGTCCGCAGCCGGGCCCGGTCGCCGCGGATCTCCACCGAGGTCACCCCGGGGAGCAGTTCGAGCCCGTCGGAGGGGCGGCCGGCCAGGTCGACCGAGACCAGGTTGCCGCCCGTGCGGCGCTTCAGTTCCTCGGCGGTTCCGTCGGCGAGGACCCGGCCGTGGTCGACGACCACGATCCGGTCGGCGTACGCGTCGGCCTCCTCCAGGTAGTGGGTGGAGAACAGGACCGTGTTGCCGAGCCGGGCGTAGCCGCGCATCGCGTCCCAGAAGACCTGGCGGGCCTCCACGTCGAGCGCGGCGGTCGGCTCGTCGAGCACGATCAGCTCGGGGTTGCCGGCGAGGGCGACGGCGAAGCGGACGCGCTGGGCCTGGCCGCCGGAGAGCCGGTCGACCCGGCGGCCGGCGAACTCGGTGAGCCCGGCGAGCTCCAGGGCCTCGGCCACCGGCATCGGCGCGGGGTAGGCGCGGGCGACGAAGGAGACCAGCTCGCCGACGGTGACGCGGGGGACGGCGCGCCCCTCCTGGAGCATCGCGCCGACCCGGCCGGCCTCGACGGCCTTCGCGGGGGTGTCGCCGAAGAGCCGGACCCGGCCGCCGTCGGGCTCGTCCAGGCCGAGCAGCAGGCCGATCGAGGTGGACTTCCCGGCGCCGTTGCGGCCGAGGAGGGCGACGGTCTCGCCGCGCCGGATCGTCAGGTCGACGCCGTCGACGGCGCGTACCGCCCCGAAGGACTTGGTGACGCCCTCGAAGGCGACTGCGGGCTGTCCGGCGTCTGCGGACCGTACGGCGTCTGCGGACCGGACGGCGTCTGCGGGCTCGTTCGTCATGACCACGAAGCTACGGAGCGGGGGGCGGTGCGGGGCAGGCGTGGATGTACGGACTCGGCGGTGACAAATGTCCCGGGTGGGCCGCCGGGACGGTTTCTGACGTTGCGTCAGCAAGTCGGGGCGGGAAGGGTTCACAACTCCTGGCGCCTCGGCTATACATGGGTTCCACCGATCTAGAACGCGTTCTAGATGGTTCCTGTACGGCCTCGGTGCGGCCGACGGTGCGGACGGTCGCGCCGAGGTCTTCCACTCCCCCAAGGAGCAGCATCCACATGCCCATCGATGCCGCCAAGGCGGTCGCCGCCGAACCCCGCAGCGCCGAGATCGCCTGGGACCACAAGGACGTCCAGCTCTACCACCTCGGCCTCGGCGCGGGCGTCCCCGCCACCGACCCCGACGAGCTCCGCTACACCCTCGAGTCCCGGCTCCACGTCCTGCCCAGCTTCGCCACCGTCGCCGGCGCAGGAATGGGGGTGGTCGGCGGCCTGTCCGCGCCCGGCATCGACATCGACCTCGCCGCCGTGCTGCACGGCGGGCAGACGATCACCCTGCACCGGCCCATCCCGGTCCGTGGCCGCGCCGTGTCCACCTCCAAGGTCGCCGCGGTGTACGACAAGGGCAAGGCCGCCGTACTGGTGCTGCGCTCCGAGGCCGCCGACGAGGACGGCCCGCTGTGGACCAGCGACGCGCAGATCTTCGTCCGCGGCGAGGGCGGCTGGGGCGGCGACCGCGGCCCCTCCGCCCGCGTCGAACCGCCCGAGCGCGCCCCGGACCGGACCGAGGAACGCCCGGTCCGCGAGGACCAGGCGCTGCTCTACCGGCTCTCCGGGGACTGGAACCCGCTGCACGCCGACCCGGAGTTCGCCAAGCTGGCCGGCTTCGACCGGCCGATCCTGCACGGCCTGTGCACCTACGGGATGACGCTCAAGGCCGTCGTCGACACGCTGCTCGACGGCGACGTCGCGCGCGTCCGCTCGTACCGCACCCGTTTCGCCGGAGTGGTCTTCCCCGGCGAGACCCTGCGTATCCGGATGTGGGCCGGGGAGGGCCGCGTCCAGGTGTCCGTGACGGCCGCGGAACGGGACGACGCTCCGGTCCTCGCCGACACCGTCGTCGAACATTCCTGAGGAATTCCTGAGGGGAGCCGCACCATGCGCGCAGCCGTACTGCACGAGATCGGTCAGGACAAACTGGAGGTCCTCGACGACGTCGAGGCCGTGGGCTTCGGCCCGGGCAAGGTGCGGATCCGGGTCAGGGCGACCGGACTGTGCCACTCCGACGTGTCGGCGATGAGCGGCGTGCTGCCGCAGCCGGCGCCGTTCGTCCCCGGCCACGAGGGGGCCGGGGAGATCGTCGACATCGGCGACGGGGTCACCGGACTCGCCGCCGGCGACCGGGTCCTGCTTTGCTGGCTGCCGGCCTGCCGGGTCTGCGCGGCCTGCAAGCGCGGCCAGACGCAGCTGTGCCTGGCGGGCTTCATGAACGCCGGCGTGCCCAACTTCAAGCGGCCTGGCGGGGACGTGTTCGGCTTCGCCGGCACCGGCACCTTCACCGAGGAGGTCGTCGTCGACGCGGGCTGCGCCGTGCCGATCCCCGACGACGTGCCCTACGACATCGCGGCCCTCATCGGCTGCGGGGTGACCACCGGCCTCGGCGCGGCGATCAACACGGCGAAGGTGACCGCCGGTTCGTCGGTCGCGGTCATCGGCTGCGGCGGCGTCGGCATCTCCGCGATCCAGGGCGCCAAGCTCCAGGGCGCGGCACAGATCGTCGCCGTCGACCCGGTCGAGTCCCGGCGGGAGGCCGCGCTGCGGTTCGGCGCGACGGAGGCGGTCGCGCCGGACGCGCTGGCGGACGCCAAGCAGCGGGTGACGGCCGGCGAGGGCTTCGACTACGTCTTCGAGGTGGTCGGCAAGTCCGCCACCGCGCGCACCGCGTACGACACCACCCGGCGCGGCGGCACGCTCTGCGTCGTCGGCGCGGGCGCCCTCGACGACAACCTGCAGCTCAACATGTTCGAGCTGTTCTTCGACGAGAAGCGGATCCTGCCGTCCATGTACGGCGGCGGGGACGTCCTCACCTCGTACGAGCGGGCCATCGCGCTCTGGCGGGCCGGCCGGATCGACCTGGAGTCGCTGATCACCCACCGGGTGCCGCTCTCCGGGATCAACGAGGCGATCGACCAGATGCGCACGGGCGCCGCGCTGCGCACGTGCATCGAGATCTGAGGAGCCGGGTGTGACTTTGCCACTGGAGGGCCTGAGCGCGATCGTCACGGGCGCGGGCCGAGGGCTCGGCCGGGCCGAGGCGCTGGAACTGGCCCGGCTCGGCGCGGCCGTCGTCGTCAACGACTACGGACAGCCGGGCCGGGACGGCTCGGGCACGGCGTCGGCGGCGCCGGCGGAGGAGGTCGCGGAGGAGATCCGCGCGGTGGGCGGCCGCGCGGTCGCCCACCTCGGCGACATCGCGGACTTCGAGACCGCCCGCGGCCTGGTGGACCTGGCCGTGGACGAGTTCGGGAAGCTGGACGTCCTGGTCAACAACGCGGGCATCCTGCGCGACCGGATGGTCTTCTCGATGACCGAGGACGAGTGGGACTCGGTGATCCGGGTCCACCTCAAGGGCCACTTCAACACCACCCACTTCGCGGCGGTGCACTGGCGCGGCCGGGCCAAGGCGGGGGAGACCTCCGTCTACGGCCGGATCGTCAACACCTCCTCGGAGGCGTTCCTGGCCGGCTCGGCGGGCCAGCCCAACTACGCGGCGGCCAAGGGCGGCATCGTCGGCCTGACGACGTCCACGGCGCTGGCCCTGGCGAAGTACGGGGTGACCGCCAACGCCATCTGCCCGCGGGCCCGGACCAGGATGACCGAGGACGTCTTCGCCGGCTTCGCGGAGCCGGAGGCGGGCGAGCTGGACCCGCTGTCCCCCGAGCACGTGGCCCCGCTGGTCGGCTACCTGGCGAGCCCGGCGGCGTCCGGGGTGAACGGCCAGCTCCTCGTCGTGCACGGCGGGATGGTGGCCGTGGTGGACCGGCCGAAGGTGGCGGCCAAGTTCGACACCGCCAAGTCCGCCTTCACCTACGAGGAACTGGACTCCCTGCTGTCCCCGCACTACGCCGGCCGGCCTGACGGGGAGACGTTCGCGGCGGCGGAGATCCTGGGGCTGAAGCACGGGTGAACTGAGTACCCGTACCCATGTGGGCGGTGGACGGGCCGCTGCAAGGTTCCTTCATGCGAACGAAGTTCCTTGCGAAGCCCGTCCTGGCCGCCGCGCTCGGCTGCCTGCTCCTGTCCGCCTGCGGCACCGCGCAGAGCGGCGCCGTCCGCGAGAAGGGCCCGGACGGCACCGTCCGGGCGTCGGCCGGCGCCGAGGCCCCGTCGGGCGACGACGCCCCGTCGGGCGACGATGCCGCAGAGCTGCGGTTCATCGCCCTCCTCGGCCGTACGCTCCAGGACTGCGACCCGCAGGCCCCCGCCGACAAGGGCGGCGGCGTGCCCAGACCCGAGGACCTGCCCGGTTACGAGGGCCCGCAGCCTCCGGCATACGGACCGGGCGAGACTCCGCCCGGGACCCCGAACGCCGACGGGGACATCCCCGTCCCGCTGCCTTCCGACGCTCCCGAGCCCGCCCGGACCGGCTCCGCCCGGCCCGCGCCCGCGGTCGAGGTGCCGCTGACCGGCACGGAGGTGTGCGTGGCCGACGCGCACGCGAAGCGGGTGACCGAGGCGTTCGGGAAGGAGCGCACGACCGACCACGCGGCCATGCTGCGGAAGCTGACGGACCTGGACTACCCGACGGAGCGGATCCACCGGATGCCCGACCGTTCGGGCGCGCCCGTGGTGCGGATCGACCTGAGGTTCATGGGCGGGCACGCGGCCCTGGAGGTCACCGGGTCCGGCAGCGGGGTCGGCGTCGAGCCGTTCGGGGCGCCGGAGGGCGAGGACGTGAAGCTGGCGGAGGTGCGGCGGAAGCCCGGTTCCTGACGAGGTCTCCGGTGATTCCTGACGGGGTCTTCGGCTTCCTGACGGGGTCTTAGGCGTGCCTGGGGCGGGAGGTCCCCCCGCCCCAGGGGCCGTGGTCAGTCCTCCGCGTCGCGGCGGTGGCGGCCGTGAGGCGCGGACTCCGGCTCCTCCTGGCCGGACGGATTGCCGCGGTGGCGGCCGTGAGGGGTGGACTCGGTCGAGTCCGGCGTGGATTCCTGCATGGTGGGACTCACCCCGTGATGATCGCTTGCGTCTTGCGGGGCGGATTCTAACGAGCCTTCACGTCAGGAGTTCTGCCGCCCGGCAGCGGCGCCTGCTGCAACGGGACCGGACGGCACGGCTCCACCACCGGCGCCGGCTCCGGAGGCGCCGGCGGCACTTCGAGGGCCGCCACCCCGCACGGCGCCGCGGCCGTCGCGTACGGGAGCCGCAGCGTCCCCTGCGGCGTCCAGACCCCCGTGCCGTCCAGCCAGCCCGCCGGTGCGGCCAGTTGGGCCAGCCGCTTCGACGTCGGGGTCCACATGCCCACCCAGCTACCCGCCCCCGCGTCCATCCGCAGCGCCACCGAACAGCTCTCCGGCAGCAGGACCTGGCCCGGCTGCACCGCGAACGGGGACACCGCCGTGTCCGCCGGGTCCAGGCAGTCCGGGAAGCGCACCGGGCGCGTGCTGCCGAGCACGCCCCAGCCGAGGCGCTCGCGCCCCGGCGACGGCGCGTCGGAGCCGATCAGCAGCAGTCCGCTGTCCGGGTCGGCGAGGAGCAGCCGGTCGTCGCTCTCCTCCGTGATCTGCAGCAGCGGTGTCACCTCGCCGCCCCGCTCCAGATCCACCGCCACCGCCTTCAGCGGCCCGTCGTCGAGCCGCCGGTCGAGGGCGATCATCCGCCCCGTACGGTCCAGCCAAACGCCGCCCGTGCAGGCGCCCTTGATGTCCGCCACCCGCTCCGGGCCGAACTCCCCGCCCGCCACCAGCCACAGCTCCGTGGTGTACGGGCCGACGGCCATCGCGTACGCGCACGTCCCGTCCGGCGACGGGGGCAGGAGCACCAGCTCCGCGTCCGACTCGACCGCGCCCAGGAACAGTTCGCCGGTGCGCGGTCCGGTCGGGTACAGCAGCGAGAACGTCAGCCGGTCCCCGGCGCGCCGGCAGATCAGCACCCGCCCGTCCGCCAGCGGCAGCACCTGGGCGTCCGGGTCCTCCGGTTGGTCGAGCGGCAGCGGCACCGCGTACGGCTCCGGGCCGTCCAGCGTCCAGCGCTCCGCGTACAGCGCGTCGCCGCTCCCCGCGAGCCGGGCCGCGTAGGCGCCGTCCGCCGTGATCGTGAACTTGCTCGGCCGTGCCGCGCCTTCCCCGTCCGCGGCCGCCTCGATGGCACACGCTGTCATCGACTCGTCACCTCCGGCCTTCGAAGCTAGTTTTCGCACTTCCTGCCGAACAACACGAGCCTGGTCACTTCACACATAAGGGTGGCCGTGAATCGATTCTGCTGAGGGCGAGGGGGCGGCTGTGCTGGTCTGGTGGGGCGTGAGCAAGGCAAGGCGACCCTAAGTGGGGCCTCGGCGCCCCGTGCGGGCCGCCGTGAAGCAGTACCCGGCACCGCCCGCACGTCCCCACGGAGGAGACTCCCCATGTCCGGGCACGGACGCCGAGCCCGGCCAGTTCACCCGCACCCTCACCCACGCCATGGGCAGGACGGAGCTGAAGGCCGCCCCGAAGCGGGTCGTCGTCCTCGACGTCGGCGAGCTCGACAACGTTGTTTCGCTCGGGATCAAGCCCGTCGGCTCTGCGCCGTCCGAGGGGGACGATGGCATCCCCACGTACCTGAGGAAGGACGCGGGCGCCCCCAAATCCATCGGAACGATCAACAATCTCAACCTCCTCGCGGACCTGCGCGGCCACCTGGTGAAGTAAGGAGCAGGACCCGGTCTGTGGACAGCGCGCATCGCCGTCCACAGGCCAGGGCGGCCGGGCGCACAGGCCAGGTAGCCTTTCCCTCGTGCCCCGTCTGTCTGAAGTCATCGCCGAGCTCGACGCCCTCTGGCCCCCCGAGCGGGCCGAGCAGTGGGACGCCGTCGGCACCGTCTGCGGAGACCCCGACGCCGAGGTCTCCCGCGTGCTGTTCGCCGTCGACCCCGTCCAGGCGATCGCCGACGAGGCGATCTCCCTCGGCGCGGACCTGATCGTCACGCACCACCCGCTCTATCTGCGCGGGACGACGACGGTCGCGGCCTCCCACTTCAAGGGCCGCGTCGTGCACACCCTGATCAAGCACGACATCGCCCTGCACGTCGCGCACACCAACGCCGACACCGCCGACCCCGGCGTCTCCGACGCCCTCGCCGGCGCGCTCGACCTGCGGGTCACCGGCCCGCTCGTCCCCGAGACCGGCCTCGGCCGGATCTGCGAGCTCGACGTCCCCGAGACGCTCGGCGAGTTCGCCGCGCGCGCCGCGAAGCGGCTGCCCGCCACCGCGCAGGGCATCCGCGTCGCCGGAGACTCCGGCATGATCCTGCGCCGGGTCGCCGTCAGCGGCGGCTCCGGCGACAGCCTCTTCGACGTCGTGCGGGCCTCCGGTGTGGACGCGTTCCTCACCGCCGACCTGCGCCACCACCCGGCGTCCGAGGCGTCCCAGCACTCTCCGCTGGGCCTCGTCGACGCCGCCCACTGGGCCACCGAGTGGCCCTGGTGCGAGCAGGCCGCGGCGCAGCTCGACGAGATCTCCGACCGCCACGGCTGGGACCTGCGCGTCCACGTCTCGAAGACGGTCACCGACCCCTGGTCCTCCCACCACGATTCATCTGGAGCCCCCAACTGAACGCCGCGCCCGCCGACCAGATCCGTCTCCTCGACGTCCAGGCCCTGGACGTCCGCCTCCAGCAGCTTGCCCACAAGCGCAAGTCGCTGCCCGAGCACGCCGAGATCGAGTCGCTGACCAAGGACCTCACGCAGCTGCGCGACCTGCTCGTCGCCGCGCAGACCGAGGAGAGCGACTGCGCCCGCGAGCAGACCAAGGCGGAGCAGGACGTCGACCAGGTGCGCCAGCGCGCGACCCGCGACCAGCAGCGCCTGGACTCCGGCGCGGTCTCCTCGCCGAAGGACCTCGAGAACCTCCAGAAGGAGATCACCTCGCTGGCCAGGCGCCAGGGCGACCTGGAGGAGATCGTCCTGGAGGTCATGGAGCGCCGCGAGGGTGTGCAGGAGCGCGTCGCCGAACTGACCGAGCGCGTCTCGGCCGTCCAGGCGAAGACCGAGGACGCGACCGCGCGCCGTGACGCCGCGCAGGCCGAACTGGACGCGGAGTCCGCGTCGGTGGGCAAGGAGCGCGAGCTCGTCGCCGCCTCCGTCCCGGCGGACCTGATCAAGCTGTACGAGAAGCTGCGCGAGCAGCAGGGCGGCGTGGGCGCGGCCCGGCTGTACCAGCGCCGCTGCGAGGGCTGCCACATCGAGCTGAACATCACCGAGCTGAACGAGGTCCGGGCGGCCGCGGCGGACACCGTGGTGCGCTGCGAGAACTGCCGCCGGATCCTGGTCCGCACGGCGGAGTCCGGCCTGTAATGCGCCGGCTGATCGTCGAGGCGGACGGCGGCTCCCGGGGCAACCCGGGTCCCGCCGGGTACGGCGCGGTGGTCCTGGACGCGGCGACCGGGGAGACGCTGGCGGAGCGGGCCGAGTACATCGGTGTCGCGACGAACAACGTCGCCGAGTACAAGGGCCTGATCGCCGGTCTGACGGCGGCACACGAGCTGACCGGCGGCGCGGCCGACGTCTCGATCCTGGTCCGGATGGACTCCAAGCTGGTCGTCGAGCAGATGTCCGGCCGCTGGAAGATCAAGCACCCGGACATGAAGCCGCTCGCGGCGGAGGCGGGCCGGGTCCTTCCGGCCGGCCGGGTGCGCTACGAGTGGATCCCGCGCGAGCAGAACAAGCACGCGGACCGGCTCGCCAACGAGGCGATGGACGCGGGCAAGCGTGGCGAGCAGTGGCGTCCGGCGGACTCCTCGGCCGCCCTCGACGCGGCCGCGGCCCGCAACGCGGCGGCCCTGCCGCCCGCCCCGGCCGGCCCGCCCGGAGACGCGGCGGCCGGCGCGGCGAAGGCGCGGGCCGCGCTGTCGGTCACGCGGACGCCCGCCGCCGACGAGGCGCTGTTCGCGCCGGACGAGACGGTGGCCGCGCAGGCGCGTGCCTCGCTGACGGGCGAGGCCGTCGCCGGCGGTGACTTCGAGGCCGCGGCGGGCGGAGCGGCGTACGCGGTACGGCACGGCGGTACGGCGGCGGAGGCCGCGACTCCCGCCCCCGCCCGCGGTTGGGGCGCCGGGCCCGACATGGGCGCGCCCGCGACCTTCGTGCTGCTGCGGCACGGCGAGACCGCGCTCACGCCCGAGAAGCGCTTCTCCGGGAGCGGGGGCAACGACCCCGAGCTGTCCGCCGCCGGGCTGCGCCAGGCCGACGCGGTGGCCGAGGCGCTCGCCGCGCGCGGCACGATCCAGGAGATCGTCAGCTCGCCGCTGAAGCGCTGCCGCCAGACCGCCGAGACCGTCGGAGCCCGCCTGGGCCTGGACGTCCGGATCGAGGAGGGCCTGCGCGAGACGGACTTCGGCGCGTGGGAGGGCCTGACCTTCGGCGAGGTGCGCGAGCGGTATCCGGAGGACCTGGACGCCTGGCTGGCCTCCCCGAAGGCCGAACCGACCGGCGGCGGCGAGAGCTTCGCCACGGTCGCCCGCCGGGTGTCGTCCACGCGGGACCGGCTGGCCGCGGCGTACGCGGGCCGCACGGTCCTGCTGGTCACGCACGTCACGCCGATCAAGACCCTGGTCCGGCTGGCGCTCGGCGCCCCGCCGGAGTCCCTGTTCCGCATGGAGCTGTCCGCCGCCTCGCTGTCCGCGGTGGCGTACTACGCGGACGGCAACGCGTCCGTGCGGCTGCTCAACGACACCTCGCACCTGCGGGGCTGACGCACCGGAGCCTCAGCTCCGCGGCGCCGCCTCAGCTCCGCAGCGCCGCGGCCTCGCGGGCCAGGGACTCCACGCGGGACCAGTCCTTGGCCGCGAGGGCGTCCGGCGGCAGCATCCACGTACCGCCGACGCAGCCCACGTTGGGCAGGGCCAGGTAGGAGGGCGCGGAGGCCGGGCCGACGCCTCCCGTGGGGCAGAAGCGGGCCTGGGGGAGCGGGCCGGAGAGCGACTTCAGGTAGGGGACGCCGCCGGCGGCCTCCGCCGGGAAGAACTTCATCTCCGGCACGCCCTGCTCCAGCAGCGCCACGACCTCGGAGGTCGTCGACACGCCGGGCAGGAACGGCAGCCCGGACGTCCGCATCGCGTCGAGCAGCCCCTCGGTCCAGCCGGGGCTCACCAGGAACCGCGCACCGGCCGCGTCCGCGTTCGACACGTTCGCCGCGGTCAGGACCGTCCCCGCCCCGACGACGGCCTCCGGCACCTCGTCGGCGATCGCCCGGATCGCGTCCAGCGCGGCCGACGTCCGCAAGGTCACCTCGATGGCGGGCAACCCGCCCGCCACCAGCGCACGGGCCAGCGGCACGGCGTCGGCGGCGTCCTCGATCACGGCGACGGGCACGACGGGGGCAAGGTCGAGGACACTCATCATGCGCCCATCCTGCCGAGAGCGAGCGCAGGGCGCAACGATCGTTGCGGAGGGCGCAACGAGTCCTCAGTGGATCTCGTCCACCAGCACGTCCAGGGCCCCCGCCTTCGCGCCCTCCTGGACCACGTACCCCAGATCCCGCAGTGCAGTCACCAGTTCCGTGCGGTCGCCCGGGGCGGCGCCCGACTCCAGGAGGCTGCGGACGATGCGGCCCTTCGTGGCCTTGTTGAAGTGGCTGACGACCTTGCGGGTCGGCGCGTGGAGGACGCGTACCGTCGCCGTGCGCTCCGCCACCGCGCCCTTGGGCCGCCACGCCGTCGCGTACGCCGACGAGCGCAGGTCCAGGACCAGGCCGTCGCCCGCCGCCTCCGGCAGCACCGCGGCCATCGGGGCCCGCCAGTGCGCGCCCAGCGCGCCGAGCCCCGGCAGCTTCACTCCCATCGAGCAGCGGTACGACGGAATCCGGTCGTCCACCCGCACCGCGCCCCACAGCCCCGAGAACACGAGCAGCGAGGCCCGCGCCCGCTTCCGCGCCGCCGCGTCCAGCGTCGACAGGCCCAGCGCGTCGTACAGCACGCCCGTGTAGATCTCCCCGGCCGGCCGCGCGCCCGCCGTCCGCAGCCCGGCGTTCTTCGCGAGCTCCCCGCGCAGCCCCTCGCTCAGACCCAGCACCTCGCGGGCCTTCTCCTCGTCGGCCACGCACAGCTCGACCAGCTCGTCCAGGACGGCCGCCCGCGCCTGCGCGAGCCCCGGCAGCGACAGCGACTCCGGCTTCAGCGGCGCCCCGCGGCCGGAAGCGGCCTTGCCCTCCGACGGCGGCAACAGCACGAGCACGGTGGTTCTCCTTCGTAGACGCGAGGGTGGGGGTGCGGCCCCGACCGCCCAGCCTACAAAGTGCCGGGCCAGGCCCCCCGCCATACGCTCGGTCCATGCCCCGCCGCCATCTGCACGTGACCGGCGCAGCCGAGGCTCCGCTGCGGGCCGCGCTGCGCGCCCTGCGCGCCGAGCTGGCGATCCCCGACGCGTTCCCGCCCGCGGTCCTCGCCGAGGCCGACGCCGCCGCGCGCGAACCGCGGCTGCCCGCCGAGGACGCCACCGACCTCCCCTTCTTCACCATCGACCCGCCCGGCTCGACCGACCTCGACCAGGCCATGCACCTCACCCGGCGGGGCGACGGCGGCTATCGCGTGCACTACGCCATCGCCGACGTCGCCGCGTTCGTCGCGCCCGGCGGCGCGATCGACGCCGAGGCGCACCGCCGTGTCCTCACCCTCTACTTCCCCGACGGTCGCGTCCCGCTCCACCCGCCCGCCCTCTCCGAAGGAGTCGCCAGCCTGCTCCCGGGCCAGACCGTGCCCGTCCTGCTCTGGCGGATCGACCTCGACGCGGAGGGCCGCCGGGTCGCCACCGACGTACGTCGCGCCCTCGTCCGCAGCCGCGCGCGCCTCGACTACGCGGGCGTCCAGCAGAAGATCGACGACGGCACGGCCGAGGAACCGCTCGCCCTGCTGCGCGAGATCGGCCGGCTGCGGGAGGCGCTGGAGGCCGAACGCGGCGGGATCTCCCTCAACGTCCCCGAGCAGGAGATCGTCGAACGAGGCGGCTCCTACGCGCCGGTGTACCGCGCCCCGCTGCCCGCGGACGCCTGGAACGCCCAGATCTCCCTGCTGACCGGCATGGCCGCGGCGGACCTCATGACCGCCGCCGGCACCGGCATCCTGCGCACCCTGCCGACCGCCCCCGACGGCGCGGTCGCCCGGCTGCGGCGCTCGGCGAAGGCGCTCGGCGTCGACTGGCCGCACCACGTCTCGTACGCGGACGTGGTCCGCCGCCTCGACCCGGGCAACCCGCGCCACGCCGCGTTCCTGCAGGACTGCACGACGCTGCTGCGCGGCGCGGGCTACACCGTCTTCACCGACGGCAGGCTGCCGACGCCCGCCCTCCACGCGGCGGTCGCGGACGAGTACACGCACTGCACCGCGCCGCTGCGCCGGCTGGTCGACCGTTACGCGGGCGAGCTGTGCGTGGCGGCGGTCGCGGGCCGGGAGCCCCCGGAGTGGGCGGCCGCGGCGCTGGCCGCGCTGCCGGAGGAGATGGCGGCGGGCGCGCGGCGGGCGAACACCGTGGAGCGGGAGAGCGTCGACCTCGTCGAGGCGGCGCTGCTGCAGGGACGGGTCGGGGAGGTCTTCGACGCGTACGTGGTCGACGTGAAGGAGCAGGAGCCGACGGTCGGCACCGTCCACCTCGACGACCCGGCGGTCGTCGCCCGCGTCGCGGGCGGCGCCGACGAGCTGCCGCTGGGCCGCTGGCTGCGGGTCCGGCTCACACAGGCGGACCCGGCGCACGCGAAGGTGGAGTTCGCTCCGGCGTGACGGAGTCACGCGCCACCGCCTCGCGCAGGGCGGCGGCCAGGGAGCGGGCGTCGTCCGCGTGGAAGCGCAGGATGCTCACGAGGCGGGGCGCACCGAGCAGCCGGGGCGCGTCGACGGGCTCGGTCAGCTCGATGGTGACCGAAGTCTGGGACCCCACCGCCAGATTCAGCTCCCCGTCCTTCTTCTCGTGCGTGAACAGCGACTCCTGCCGGACCGAGGCGATCCGGTCCAGCGGGACGCGCACGTCCACATGGGCGGCCTGCCGCAGCCGCAGCTCGCCGCCGGACAGGACGTGCGGCCGGGTGACGGACGCGGCGTGCAGACCGAGCACGAACAGCACCGTGTACACGTCGAGCACAAGGACGATCGCGTGGACGACGGGGAGGTCGGCGAGCAGGTACGACATGCCGACCGTCTCCACGAGGCAGACGAAGGCGAAGCCGTACATCAGCGCCGCCTGGTCGCGGGCGTGGGCGAAGGACCGGTCGCCGGCCGTCAGCCCGACCCGCCTGCGGGCCGCCCAGAGCACGAGGCTCGCCATCAGCCTCAGTTCGTGCCCGATCAGCCGCAGCACGGGCTCGGGCACCAGCATCCCGAGGGCCTCCCGCGCCGAGAGCCCGCCGCGCCGCAGCCGCGCGTACGAGACGACCTCGGCGGCGAACAGCACCACCACCAGGACTTCGGCGACGAGCAGCACCCCGGCGGGTATCCGGACGCCGGCGACGAGACAGACGGCGAGCACGACCTCGAACGGCAGCGCGGTGTAGGCGAAGCCCCGCAGCACCCGCACGACGCCGCTCACCGGGCACGCTCCCGCACCAGCCGCAGCGCTTGGAGGACGACCGCCTCCTGGGCGGGCGCGAGGTCGGCGAAGAACGCGGCGGCCAGCTCGCTGTCCGCCGGGACGACGTCCGCGTCCCCGAGCCCGGCGGCGACCTCGTCGGGCAGGGTGTCGGCGAGGAACCGCGCGGCCTCGGCGACCCGGGGGTCGTCCGGCGCGGCCTCGGCGAGCGCGTCGAGCCGCGCGTACAGCTCGTGCGCCCGCTCCACCGCGCCGGGCGCCTCGGCCAGCTGCCGCATGGTCTCCATGAGCCGGTCCCGCGCCTCGCCCTCGGGGGCGACGGTCTCAAGCAGCGTCAGCATCTCCCGGTCCTTGGCGGCCATGGGCGACTCGGGCCGCCCGGCGCCGGTCCGGGCGACGTCGTGGAACAGCGAGGCGAGCGCGGGGGAGACGGGCCCCTCGGCGGTCAGGATGCCCTCCCGCGCCTGGACGAGCAGCCCGGCGAGCCGCTCCCGCCGCTCGTGGATCACGGCCTCCTGCCGGCGCAGGTCCTCGTCCAGCTCCTCCAGGACCTCGACGAGCTCCCGTCCGCCCTCGTCCGCGAGTACGTCCCGTACTTCGTCGAGCCCGAGCCCCAGTTCGGTCAGCCGCCGGATCCGCGCGAGCAGCACCGCGTCGCGCACGGTGTACCGGCGGTACCCGTTGGCCCGCCGCACGGGCTCGGGCAGCAGCCCGAGGTGGTGGTAGTGCCGCACGGCCCGCGGGGTGACCCCGACGAGCGCGGCGATCTCGCCGATTCGCATGACCCCAGTACAAACCCTGACGCTGCGACAAGGTCAAGCCGGCCCACGACGGCGGGTAGCATGGTCGGCACGGCAGACGAGCCGGGCGGACGGCCGCGTGGCGATCTTCGGATCGCCCCGAGGAACGTCCGGGCTCCACAGGGCAGGGTGGTGGGTAACGCCCACCCGGGGTGACCCGCGGGACAGTGCCACAGAAAGCAGACCGCCGGGGACCTCGGTCCTCGGTAAGGGTGAAACGGTGGTGTAAGAGACCACCAGCGCCTGAGGTGACTCAGGCGGCTAGGTAAACCCCACCTGGAGCAAGGTCAAGAGGGGTCGTCTCCGGACGGCCCTGCGCGAACGTTCGAGGGCGGCCCGCCCGAGTTCGCGGGTAGACCGCACGAGGCCGGTGGCAACACCGGTCCTAGATGGATGGCCGTCTCCCCGGCCGCCGCGAGGCGACCGGGCGACAGAACCCGGCGTACAGCCCGACTCGTCTGCCGCCTAAGCCCCTGACCAGGGGCTTAGCTCATTTCTGGAGCCTCATCCGAGTCGCCGGGGAGAATCTGGGGAGAATCGTCGGCGCTGGAGTCGCCAGGCTCGCTGGAGGGTGTCGACGGGGACATCCACGAGCCAAGAGCGGTCAGTGCCCTCTTCCCTGACTTCGGCATGAAGTGCACGTAGGTCCGCAGCGTGAACGCCGGATCGCTGTGCCCGAGCCAGGAAGCCAGCTGTGTGACCGTCTCGCCCTCCGCCAGCACGATGCTCGCGAACGTGTGGCGCGTGGCGTGGAAGCCGTCCTCCCGCGGCATGGCCCACGAGACCCGCCGCCACGGCTTCTTCCCCTTCCCCTGCACGTACTCGACCTCAGGGCGCGGAATCACCTCCGCTGCGGCCAGCGCCGGCTTCCACAGCTTGTCGTCGAAGTAGGTGCGGTTCATCGCTCCGCCGCTCTTCCCTGACGTGCGTGCCGTGGTCACAAGGAGCCGTACTGTCCGAGTGGGGCGCTTCTCCCACTCCAGGCTGGGCCTGTCGGGGTCCACCCAGGGCAGTGTCACCTCGACCGGCGGGAACGCCGCGGCAAATGCCTTGATGGCACGCGCTAGCTCCGGCGGACACGGCGCCGTGCGTGTCTTGTTGCCCTTCGGAGGCGCGAACGCGAGCTTGCCGCCCACCCGGACCACCTGACGCGTCACGGCGATGGTGTCGTCGTCCTCCACGTCGTCGGGGGAGAAGCCGAAGCACTCTCCCTGCCGCAGACCGGCACCGACGGCAAGGTCGAGCAACACCTGGTAGCGATCAGGGAGTTCGCGACGCACGGCCGCGACTCTGTGCTTCGTCCACGCCTTCGCCTTCGACGGAGGCGCGGAAGGCGGTGAGAGATCCTCGTCCCGGAACGGGTTCTCCGGGATGCGCTTCGCCTTGTGCGCGGCCTGCATGATGGACGAGAAGTGCCGCCACGTGGTGCGGACCGTGTTGACGTCGATGTCCTGCTCAACTCGGGTGAGCCACGCCCGGATCTCGTCGTGGCCGATCCTGTTCAGCGGCAGGTGCCCGATGTGAGGAAGGATGTGCCGGAAGACCCGCGGCTGCATCGACTGCTTCGTACCGGGCGGCTTACGCAGATGCGGCCACCAGTGCACCCGGACGTACTCGTCGAGGAGCATGGTGCCGTCGCGCGGGTCGTAGAAGGTACCGCGGCTGGCGTCGGTGGCCGAAGACTTCAGCCAGGCCTTCGCCTGGGCCTCTTTCTCGAACGACCGGTCGCGGACGCCTGGAATGCCGGCGACACGCCACCGCTTCCCCTGCCCATGGCGAGCCGTCTTCAGCCGAGTCGGCTTGCCACTGGCAGGGTCGGCGGGCCCCTTCCTAAACCAGCGGTCCTCGATGTACCCGGGCATGGGGGACTCCTTCCTCCGGCGGGGAGTTGAGCGACATCACCCCACCTCTCCACAGTTGGAACCACTGTCCACCAGCTATGACCGCCTCCGCGGCCGAGTTGAGAGCAGCCACGCCTTCGGGGACGAACAGCCTCTGCGAGAGCTCGAACCTGATCCAGCCAGGCCCTTCCGTGACTCTCACGGGCGCGTCCTCAGGAAGATCAGCGAGCTCATAGGTGACGGACAGCACGGATCCACCCCCTAGGGGCATTCAGGGAACGGGAGGTCCCTGGGACGGATGAGGTCAGATCCGAAAATAGTCGCACTCACCTGCGGCTACAACGGTCTGTTGCGAATCCGATTCGATCCGTGTTCAGAGACGTTCTGCCCGGGCCAGTCAGCCCTCATCCCGCTTGGCGCGCTCGTCGGCCTCGATCATCGCCTGCCACCGGCGCCGCTCCGAGCGCTCCATGCCCGCCAGGTGCGCCACGATGACACGAATGTCGTCGTCGTAGCCGGCGAGTTCGGTCGCCTGGTAGTCGAGGTACTGGATCGCCGCGGCGCGCTGCACGACAGCGAGCGGCTTCTGTAGGGCAGCTGCGAGTGCACGCAGTCGGTCGGGCGTGGGCGCCGTCGGGACTGCGTTCGTGGCCATCTTCTGGAAGTACGGCTTCGAGAGAGGGAAGCCGGCTGTCGCTGCCCTGTCGGCCATGTCCTGGTAGGAGACTCCGCGGCCGTCATCGTTGACGGTCCGGACGAGCTGGCTCAGTGCGTCACGGTCCATGTCCCTGGCGAGGTTCTCGGGGATGTCGTGCGAGGGGGCAGTGCGATTCCGCTCGGGGGCTGACGCCTCCATGCCGCTTTCTCCTCGGGTCTCGTTCACGATGCCGTCTCTCGTCTGATCCGTTCTGATCCAGCAAATCGCAGGTCAGGCCGTACAACCTTCTCGCCTCGAAGACGAAGCGTCTACAGCTTGATGCTACCGCCGGGGGTTCTTGGGGAAAACTTCACATCCGGCCGTTCCAATCCGTAGACGAGTCGTATTCGGATGTGCTTCGATGTTCCCATCGAGAGGCGAGCTGTTCCGATCGGGAGACGGTGCATGTGCGTTACCAACTGCGCGACAAGAACATCCTTCGGTGGTGCATGGAACACCCCGGTAGGGGGGTCCCCTACACCACCCGCACTCTCGGCGCCGTGATCCAACGCCACCACTCGCTGATCGGTCACCTGCTGACCGGCGAGAGGCGTGACGCCGCAGCCGAGGACGCCCAAGCCATAGCGGAGGCCGTCGGCGTAGCCCTCCTGGTGCTTTTCGCGCCTCCCGCGTCTCCGAATCAGAACGCAACGGCTCCGGAGGGCTAGAAAGCCCCGCCGGCCACCCCAGGCCCCCACGCCAAGAGAGGAACCCAGTGTCCGAGAACCGAAAGCGCAGCACCCCGCCCCCGCCCGAGGGCTTCGTCTGGGCCCAGGACTACCGCGACGACGACGGCCGGATTGTGAAGGGCACCGCCAGCCGTCTCGGGATCTCCTACAGCACGTACCGCAAGTGGCGGATGCGCGGAGAAGGCCCGCCCGCCATGCGCATCGGCACGCGGCTCGCGACCCGCATCACCTGGATCGATCACTTTCACGAGCAGCGAGAGAGCGAGGCGCTCTCCTCTTTCGACGCCGCGGTCCAGGCCATCGAACACTCCATGCGCCCCGCTGAAAGCCGGCTCACCCCCGCCGCCTAGAGCGGCATGCGGGCCGCCGCCGGTGTGTCAGAGCCCGACGGCGCCCTAGATCCACCCCTCACCAGTCGAAGGAAGAAGAGGCTTCTCATGCCCCGATTGTCGCACGAGCACCCCGCGTCGGTGCCCGTCCCGATCCCCGACCGAGTCGCGGCCCTGATCGGCTCGACCGTCCCGATGCCCGTCTTGCAGGCCGAGTTCGACGCCGTCAGCGCCGTCCGTGAGGTTCTCCGGTTCCGCGGCCCGCTGTGCGCCGAGGACCAGCAGGACCGCGAGCAGGCCCTCGCCACGCTGGCCCGCGCGAACAAGGTGCTCGCCAAGTACGACCCGCGGCTCGTGGTGACTCCGAAGGCGGTGGCCCGATGACCGTCAACCCGATCGAGCGCCTGGACACGCCGACGGCCGTGCTGGAGCGGCAGATCGCGGAGATCCGTGCCACCGCCCGTAAGGCGTGCCCTGACCCGGACGGCGCCCACCTCGAGGACTGGCACGCGTTCCTCGACATCGACCCCGACCTCGCCGGCCGCGACTACACCCGAGGTGTCTGATGATGCATTCATACGCGTACTGGACCAGGACGGGAACCGCCGCCTCGTACCAGCCGCCGATCGCCTGCCTGACGCTCTGCTCCACGGACGACCCGAGCGGCACCTCGCTGCAGATGCAGTTCCCGTCAAGCATGTCGGTCGAGGAGCAGTTGATCGTCGCTGACCGCGTCCTCGCAGGTGTGCAGAAGTGGCGAGACGGCATCGCCGAGTGGGTTGAGACCTCCAACCGCAACCGCGCGGGAGGCGACCGATGAAGTGCGGCGAGCCGCTGTTCCAGGACGGCGAGACCATCAGCATCTACGACTGCGTCCGCGACCTCGGCCACCCCGGCGCCCACGAGGACGCCCGCGGCCGGAAGTACCCGCGGCCTGTGCCGAGCGGTGACGCCGAGGAGATCCTCGACTTCATCGACCGCGGCGTCCCCCGGCACCAGCGGTGGGACCTGAACGAGCGCGAGTACTACGTGAGGTTCGAGGTCACGAACGTCTACCTCGTCCCGGTCTCCGCCGAGAGCGAGGACGCCGCCCTCCGTCAGTACGAGGACTACTCCGACTTCCCCGACTTCAGCCACGAGCAGGCCATCGACGGCGGGATCGAGGTGTCCCGGCCGGATCGGTACGACCTCGACAACCTGACCGGTGCACCGATCGGGCCTCAGGTCGCCTGCCCGGACTGCGGCAAGTTGTCGATGAGCCGGGCCTGGTACCACAGCCCGTACCGGCGCTGCCACGGTCCGATCGAGTGGACCGAGACGAAGAGCCCCAGCCCGCGCTACCGGTACCGGCGGGCGTTCCCGCAGGGCCCGACGCCGGTGTACGAGGCCGTGTCATGACCCGCCGGACGGTGGATGTCCTGTCGCCGCTGCTGTCGGTGCCGGAGATACCGCCCGCCGCGAGCCACCAGCTCCGCACCGGCCCCGACCTCGCCCCGCGGACTGTGGTCCCGGCCTGGGTCACCGACCCGGACGTCATCGCCAGCATCCTCGCCGGCTTCGTCAACATCCCCGACGACCTGCGGGGCACCCGATGACCCGCGCCTGGCTGACCCTCGCCGCCGCTGCCGCAGCATCCCTCGCGCTCCTCGCACTGGGGCGACACCTCAACTGAGGAGACCACCGATGACCGACCGCGAGCACGAACTCCTCGCCGAGGTGCAGGACCTGCGCGGCAGGCTGCGCATCGCCGAACGGCAGCTCGAGTGGCTCGATCCTGAGCTCGTCCGACTCCGCGACGAGAACGCTCAACTCCGCGCCGAGAACGTGGACCTCACCCGGGCCCTCGGCCTCAACGAGCCGGAGGAGGTGGCGGCGTGAAGCTCATGGTCGAACTCGACGGCCAGATCCTTCCCCTGGCCCAGTGCTTCTGGATCCACGTCGCCCCCAACGGCTGTGTCTGCGGCAGCAGCCACGGCGACCAGGCGCTCACCGCCGACGACGCCCACAAGGTGTTCCGGGCCCGCCAGCGGGACCGCGACCGGGAGATTCGGGACGGGTGGGCTATGCGGCTCGTAACCCGCGAGCAGTGGGACCAGCAGGCCAAGCCATGCCTCATGGGCGAGTGCGAGCACCGCAAGGAGGTGGCGGCGTGAGCGACTACCTGCGCTGCCCGATGCCCACTGCACACACCACGTCGACATCGCCAAGACCCTGACGCCGACCGAGGACCTCGAACGGCACCTCATCGAGGCGCACGGACTGCCCGAGGTCAGCGCCAGCTACCAGGCCGACCTCATCCGCCCCATCACGGCCCCCAAGGCCGCCTGACTCGCCGGGCCGGCGGTGAACCGCCCCGCCGCCCCGGCGCACAAGCCTCAAGGAGACGCCATGACCATCAGCACCCGCCCCACCGCCGATGCCATCGAGACCGCCCCCGGCCTCATCACCTACCAGGTCCCCGGCCGAACCGAGTGGCGACTCGCCCACCACTCCGGCCTCGCGCTCGCCTACTGCCGCGACCAGCAGCACGCCGAGCACACCGCTCGCCTCATCGCCGACTTCACCGACTGGACCCGCAGCGCCGACGACATCCGCGGCAACGAGGACGTCATGGCCGGGATGGACGAGCTGAGGTTCCTCATCAGCTACGAGGCCAGCGCGGTCGTCCCCGAGCGCTACGAGCCGTTGTCGTCGACGTACACCGACGAGGACATCCGGCAGGCCGCGGCCTACCACGAGGGCGACACCACCGACGGGCTCGCCGTCATCAGCTCCATGGCGCAGAGCTCGAAGTTCGCCGGCCTCGACACGGACTCGTTCAACGAGGCGTTCGGCAAGGTCATGCGGATCGTGCACCCCGAGCACTACGCCGCCTGAGCCACCCGCCGGCCGCTGGATGACACCGGCCAACGCCCGGCGGGTCAAGCCACTCCACCCAGGCCCCGCACACCGCCGCACCGCGCGGGGCCTCCCCTTCCACACCCTCATGGAGCCCGTAGTGAGCCACGCCAATCCCACCCGCCTCTTCGGAGAGGACCGCGCTCGCGTCGGCTGGGCCGACGACGAGTGGTCTGTCTGGATCCTCGGCATGGACGACGTCCACCCGCAGCCCAGCCTCGACGAGGCGCTCCAGTTCGCTGCCGAGCACAACGCAGCCTTCGCCGAACTCCGACTCCGCGACGGCGACCACGCAATCCCCCTGTACGCAGTCGTCCTCCACCACGGCTACGCGTGGACCCAGCCCACCGAGCACGCCCACAGCGTCAGCTGCGGCATCGACAGCTGCAACACCTGCGCCACCGATGAGGTGGCCGCGTGACGCTCAACTACCCGTCCGGTGCGCAGATCGTCCTTGGGCCCGACGCGTCGGCCGACGAGTGGCACGCCGTCCGCGCCACCGGCATCGGCGGCAGCGACATCGCCGCCATCTGCGGACTCAACCCGTACACCAGCCCCTTGGAGATCTGGCTCAAGAAGCGAGGCGAGACCGTGCCCCGCCGCCACGACCCGATCCTCTCCGAGGCCGCCGAGATGGGCCACGAACTCGAACCCGTCGTCGCCCGCCGCTTCGCCAAGGCCACCGGCCTCCCGGTCATCGAGAACCCCGGCACCCTGCGCCACCCCGGCCTGCCGCACATGCTCGTCAACCTCGACCGCGCCACCGTCGAGCCCGCCGGCGACATGGGCGCCGTCGAGCTGAAGACCCGCTCCTCCTACGCCCTGCCCGACTGGATCGACGAGACCCCCGTCGAGGTGCAGGTTCAGGTGCAGTGGCAGCTCGCGGTCACCGGCTGGCGCTACGCCTGGACCGCGGCCCTCATCGGCGGACAGCGCACCATCGTTCACCGCATCGACCGCGACCAGCAGCTCATCGACGATCTCATCGCCATCGGCAGCGAGTTCTGGGGATGGGTCCAGACCGGCACCCAGCCACCGCTCGACGGCAGCCACGCGACCGGCGAACTCCTCGACCGCCTGCACGCCACCCCCGTCGACCAGATCGTCGTCGCCGACCCCACCGAGGTCGAGAAGTGGCTGAAGATCCGCGCCACTGCGAAGGAACAGGCCGAGGCCGCCGACATCGCCCTCACCGAAGCCGAGAACCACCTCAAGGCCATCGCCGGCAACGCCACCGACGTCCACATCCGCGGCGAACTCGCCTACTCGTGGCGGCCCCGACGCGGCTCCATCCACTGGAAGGACGCCGCCCTCGCCGCCGACCCCGATATCGACGCCGAGCAGTACCGCGGCGAACCCACCCGCGTCTTCAACGTCCACCTGGAGAACCTGTGACCTCCGACGCCCGCAACGCCGTCGCCCGCCGAGCCGCCAACGTCGGCCAGGTCGAGCAGGCCGGCGAGCAGCCCAAGCCGACCATGGCGCAGCAGATCGAGCGCATGAAGCCCGAGATCGCTCGCGCCCTGCCCAAGCACATGGACGCCGACCGCATTGCCCGCATCGCGCTGACGCTGATCCGCAAGAACCCGGACCTGGCCGGTTGCACCACGGAGTCGTTCCTCGGCGCCCTGATGACCTGCTCGCAGCTCGGCTTCGAACCCGGCTCGCCGACGCAGGAGGCGTACATCGTCCCGCGCAAGGGTCAGGCGGAGTTCCAGCTGGGCTACCAGGGCATGGTGACGCTCTTCTACCAGCACCCGATGGCGTCGTCGGTGAAGGTCGAGACCGTCCGCGAGAACGACCACTTCGAGCACGAGGAAGGCCTCGAGGAGAAGCTCGTCCACCGGCCCTGCCAGGACGGTCCCCGCGGTCGCGCCGTCGCCTACTACTCCATCGCCCGGCTGGTCAACGGCGGCCGCACCTTCAAGGTCATGTACCCGTCCGAGATCGAAGAGCGCCGCCAGAAGATGCCGTCCGGCAACAGCCCGGCCTGGCGGAACAACTACGACGAGATGGCCAAGAAGACCGTCCTGCGCAACCACTTCAAAGCCCTGCCGAAGAGTGCCGAACTCGCCCGCGCACTGGCCCACGACGGCACCGTCCGCACCGACTGGCAGCCAGACGCCATCGACGTCCCGCCCGAGTACCTCGAAGACCCGCAGCGGCCCGAGCTCGAAGCCGGCCCCCAGTAGCGCCACGGCTCGCCCCGAGGCAAGCGGGGCGAGCCACCACCCAGCAGACCACAGCAGAGAGGACCACCGCCATGACCCGTCACCTCACTCCGGCCGAGCGTCTCGCCTCCGCCGAGAAGGACCTGCTGCTCGAGGACATCGCCGACCAGTCCTCGTGGGACCGGTTCCTCGTTGAGCAGGCCGTCTTCCACTACGGCACCCGCCACGACGAGTGGTCCGCGAACGACTTGCGCGACGTGCTGCCGGAGCTGGCGCACGGCTTCCTCGGCGCCGTCATCAACAGCCTCCGCACTGCCGGCGTCATCGAGCACACCGGGCGGGTCGTCCCCTCCACTCTCGGCTCCACCCACGGGCACCGGATCGCCTGCTGGCGCCTGAGCGTCAAGGGCCTCGTCATAGCCGAGCAGCGTCGCGGCCGCGCCAGCCAGAGGCAGGCAGCCGCATGACCGCCACCGCTGTCGCCGCGGCCCTCGCGGTCGGTCTCGCGGCCCTCCTCCGGGCCCGCCGCACCGACGCCCGCCGCATCGCCGCCTACCGGCACCGCGTCCGCACCGCCGACCAGGTCATGGACGACGCCCGCCGCTGGCGAGCCAACCGCCGCAAGCACGAAGCCCGCGAAGACCACGCCACCTGCGAAGCCATCTACGCCCTCCCCACCATTCCCCGGCAGCGAAAGGAGACAGGACAGTGACCCGCAGCATCCCCGCGCACGGCACACAGGGCCGCTACAAGGGCACCGCCAACCGCCCGCCGTGCCACTGCACGAAGTGCGTCGACGGATGGACCAGGGCCGGCCAGAAGCGACTCCTCAGCCGACTCAACGGCCAGCCCGCCAGCATCCCCGCAGAACCCGTCACCCGCCACATCGCCAAGTTGCACGCCGCAGGGATGAGCACGGGCCAGGTCGCTGAAGCCAGCGGCGTGAACGCCAGCACCGTCCGAGACCACGCCCGCGGCGCCTTCCCCACCATCCACCGCACCACCGCCGAGAAGATCCTCGCCGTCCGACCGTGCCACCAGGCGTCGATCGGTTTCGTCCCCGCTCTCGCCAGCACGCGCCGCTGCCAGGCCCTCTACGCCGCAGGCCACGCACCCGACACGATCGCCGCCGCGCACCCTCACCTGCAGGTCCGCAGCGTCGAGTACATCGTTCGCGGTTCTCGCCAACGCGTATCCGTCGCCAACCACAACGCCATCGCCGAGGCGTACATGCAGCTGGCCGACATCCCCGGCAACAGCCGGGTACGGGAACGGGCCTCTGCCGAGGGCTGGGCCGGCCCCGAGTACTGGGACGACGAGGACTTCGGCAACCCGGACTTCACGCCAGCGACCAGCGACGCCCTGAACGTCCTGCAGCTCGGGGCTCACCGGCGCCGGGAGATCGCCCACCTCGCCGCCAGCAACGTCCCCGAGCACGAGATCGCCGCGCGGCTCGGCATGGCACGCGCCTACGTCCACGACCTCATCCGCGACATGGGAAAGGCAGCCTGATGAACGCCAAGCGCGTCGGGGCCGGCGCCCGCGAGCGGCTCTACACCTCCACCACAGACACCTACGACAGCGCCCACGACCTCGACTACATCGCCATCGAACGTGTCCTGAACGGCGAGCCCGCCATTCTCACCGTCCCCGAGAAGATTCACGCCGCTCGGGTGCTCGACGCCCGCGGGCACTCGGTCACCGACATCGGCCATCGCATCGGCTCCGACCGTTCCACCGTCAGCGGCTGGAAGGCCAACGGATGGAAGCCCGGCAAGCCGGCCGCGGTCGTCAAGCCGCGGCGAGACCCGCCGAAGTGCGGAGAGCCCCGCATGTACCGCCGGCACCTCCAGAACGGCGAAAGCTGCGACGTCTGCCGAGCCGCCAACGCAGCCGCGGACCGCCGCTACCGCCTCACCGGCAGCCGCCAGACCGCCGCCTAGACCACCCACCCCTTACGTCAGGAAGCAGACCTCCCATGGCCGTCTCCAAGCGCCTCCGCTACGAGATCCTCCGCAGGGACAACCACACCTGCCGGTACTGCGGAGCCACAGCCCCGGGCGTGCCTCTCCGAGTTGACCACGTCGTTCCGAAGGCTCTCGGCGGCACCGACACCCCCGACAACCTCGTCACCAGCTGCGAACCCTGCAACAGCGGCAAGAGCAGCGTCCCGCCGGACGCTGCGACCGTCGCCGACGTAGCCCGCGACACCGTCAGATGGTCCGTCGCATGGAAGCAGGCCGCGGAAGAGGAGCGCCTCAGCAGCGCTACCCGGGCAGCCAGGACCGCCGAGGTCATGGAGGTATTCACCCGCAGCGTTACAGCCAGGTACGGAGTTGCCCCCCACCTGCCGCAGGATGCAGAGGCCTCTGTGGTGCGCTGGCTGGAGCTGGGGCTTCCCCAGGAGAAGATCGTCGAACTCATCGCTTACACCGTCGGCAGGACCGCAGTCGCCCCGGACAACAAGTGGCGGTACCTCGCCGGCTGCTGCTGGAGCGCCCTGAAGGGGATTGAGCAGCGCACGCGAGCGATTCTCCTCAACCAGGGTGAGGCGACCGAGCCGGAAGGTGAGGACGACCTCGACGAAGACGATGAGATCCACGTCGCGGCAGCAGTGGCTCTGAGCCGTACCTGGTCGCCCGGAGTGGGTGGCTTCCGAGAGCTCTACCTGGCTGTACAGACCGCAATCTTCGAGTGCTATTCCGTGGACGACATTGTCGGAGCTGCCACGTGGGGCGGTGTTCTACAGGAGCCGGATATCACCGTCTTCCTGTCTGCCCGTGACGACTACAAGTTGACGGAGGCAGAGCAGGCAGCAGCGGGGACGATCCTGCTGACGTGGCGTAGCGCCCGCAAGGCTGCCGACCTTGACGAAGTGGAGAGCGGGCGCCTGGCCCAGTCCACGTTCGCCGCCCTCTCCCGCGGCTTCAGCATCGACGACGTGGTGGCTGCGACCGCTCTCGCCGGCCGTTTCAACGACCCCAACATCACGCACTACCTGCCTCGCTGGTCGCCACGCGTCGAGCACGCTCTCAAGTCACTGGAGAGCTGATGCCCTGGTTCCGGATTGACGACAAGGCTCACACCCACCCGAAGCTGATCAAGGCGGGGAACGCTGCGCTCGGCCTGTGGCTGCGCTGCGGTGCCTACGCGGCCCAGCACTTGACCGACGGCATCGTGCCTGGGGTTGTTGCCGACCTCTACGGCACCAAGCCCCAGGCGGCCAAGCTCGTCAAGGCCGGCCTATGGCACGAGCACGGCCACGACTGCGGCGGGGGCTGCCCCAACCCAACTCCAGGCGACTACGTCTTCCACGACTTCCTGGACGACGGCCGCAACACGTCCCGCGCCCGGCATGAGGCGGAAAGGAAGAAGGCGCGGGACCGCCAGGCGAGGCACCGCGAGGGAGTGGCAGGCGCTGGAAACAGCGACCAAAAGGACGAGGAATCGAAGGACTTTACCTTCGATTCCTCCTCGAAAAAAAGCGAAAGTGCTTCGGAAAAATCTCAAAGCTCAGACGAACGTGCAGGTCAGAGTGGTACGTCACGCCGTGACGCTTCCGTCACGGGTATCCATGCCGGTGCCACTCCTCACCCCAGTACTTCCTACGGAAGTACTGGTGCTGCTAGCGAGGAGAGACCGAGCGGCTTCCCTGACCGCCTTGCCGAGCTGAAGCGGAGCATCGCCAACGCCGGTCTCGCAGGCGTCGCCTGGGACCTCCGCGAATCCGGCTGGGAGATCACCCGCCAAGCCATGGACCGCGTCGGCGTCCCCGCGATGGTCGCCTACGCCGTCAACTCGTCCCGGCTCAAGGGACAGCCTGCCGGTGCTTCGGCCTGGGTCCAGGGGTGGCGTTCCCTCGAGCCTCCCGAGCGGCAGGACGGAGTCGCCTATCTGCCCGCGGCCGTAGGCCAAAGCGGACCCGTCGGCCGGCATCAACAGGAGACCAACGACCTCTTCGACCGTGCCATGCAGCGGGCCAAGAACCGCATGAACCAGGAGGGATCATGACCCCGGACGAAACGGTGGTGCTGGCTCGCTACGTGCGGGCCCTCTGCCCGCAGCAGAAGTTCGACGAGTACACCCCCGACGCCTGGCACGACGTCCTCGGCGATTACCGCCTCGATGCCGCCCGTGCCGCTGCCGCGGCTGTTGCCAAGCGGCAGCCGTTCGTCAGCCCCGCCGAGATCATCGCTGAGATCAAGCAGCAGCGAGGCAACCGCGCGACCGACTTCCAAGGGCCGGGACTCCCGGCCGAGGTTCCTGATGCCGACCCCGACGACGTCCAGGCGTACCTCGCCGCCCTGCGCGATCAGCGCACGAGGGCCGCGGATGGCATGGAGCTGAAGCGCCGGCCCGTAGCCGAGCTCATCTCGGGCGTCGTCCAGGCGCTGCCGGCCATCCCGGGGCAGCAGGCGGAGGAAGTCGTCGAGGTCCGCAGGCCCGGCCCGCTCGGTATCGCCTGCCCGACGTGTCAGGCCGCCATGGGCCGGCCGTGCCGGGTCGAGATCGGTGAACGGCGCCGCGAACTCCGCACACCGCACGCGGCCCGGAGCCGCGTCGCGGAGGGCGGACCCGCGCTGCTCGAATCCCCGGCCGAGATCGAGAGCCGACGATCCGCATCCGCGGCCCGTCTGGCCAGCCTGGCAGCCGCTGAAGCGCTGCCCGATGAGTGACAACTACCGCTTGCCACGGCACCACCCAGCTACGTCCCAAGGAGGACCAGTGACCATCCGCCCCAACGCCCCGATGCCCGCAGAGCTCCGCCACTTCATGCGCGCCGGCCAGCACCCGTCCCGATCCGTTGCCTGCCCCCATTGCGGTGCCGGCGAGCACAAGCCGTGCCGCGTCCGCTCTACCGGCCGCACCCTCCCCGACCCGCACCCCGCCCGCCGTACCGCCTGGGCCGAGGCCACCGCCTGCTGCCCCCGCTGTCAGGTGACCCCCGGCTTCCCGTGTCACACCGACGGCATTCCGCTCCGCGACCAGGTCCACGCCCGCCGGCACCTGGAGGCTGAGGAGACCGCCGCGTGAAGATCCGCGCCGACATTGCCGCGCTGGTCCGCGCCGGGCACTCCGACGCCTCCATCGCCCGCCGCCTCCAGTGCGGCCGGGGCACCGCGAACGAAGTCCGCCGCGCCCTCCAACTCCCGCCCTCCGGTGCCCTGCAGCGGCTGTACGCCGAGGAAGCACCCACCGGCAAGGTCCACGACTACCGGCCCGATCGCATGCCCACCAGCCCGCAGCAGCAGGCCGCCAACCGGGCCGCGCTGCTGGCCGCACTCCGAGGTGAAGCCGCATGACCGCCCGCCTCACCGCCACCCGCGCACTCCTCGACACCCCCACCCCGGCCATCCCCGGACAACTCGCACTCGACTACCACCGGAAGGAGAACCACATGCAGATCACCGACCTCTTCGCCGGACCCGGCGGCTGGTCGACCGGACTCCGCACCCTCGGCCTCATCGAGACCGGCATCGAGCTCGACCCCTGGGCCTGCGCCACCCGCCGTGCCGCCGGCCACGGCACCGTCCAGGCCGACGTCACCCTCGCCAACCTGGCCGACTACGACGCCACCGACGGCCTCATCGCGTCCCCGCCCTGCCGGCCCTGGTCGCCCGGCGGACTCCGCGAAGGCCACCTCGACCGCAGCCTCGTCGCCGCCACCATCGACGACCTCGCCGCCGGCCACGACACCCGCAACAGCCACCGCGCCGCGTGCGCCAACCCGGACAGCCTCCTCGCCGCCGAACCCATGCGCTGGATCCGCGCCCTGCGCCCCCAGTGGGTCGCCATGGAGCAGGTACCCGCGGTCCTTCCGCTGTGGCAGCAATACGCCCGCCACCTGACCGCCTGGGGCTACAGCACCTGGACCGGCGTCCTCAACGCGGCCGACTACGGCGTCCCGCAGTCCCGGCGCCGCGCCGTGCTCCTCGCCTCCCGCACCCGCACCGTCCACGCCCCCGCCCCGAGTCACGCCGGCCGCCACGTGCCCATGCACGACGCCATCGACGCCGTCACCGCCGACACGGTCCTCGTGTCCCGCCGAGACTCCGTCGCCCGCCTCGCCGCCCACGGACCCCGCCGCAACCGCACCGCCACCGAACCCGCGCCGACGATCACCGGCGAAGTGTGGCGATGGAAGTGGCAGGACGACACCGGCACCCGGTCGGTCACCCCGTCCGAAGCCGGCGTGCTGCAGACGTTCCCCGCCGACTACCCGTGGCAGGGCCCGAAGACCCGCGTCGCCCGCCAGATCGGCGACGCCGTCCCCCCGCTGCTCGCCGCCCACGCCATCGCTGTCGCCACCGGCATCCACGTGAGCCGACCTGCACTCGCCCCCGCCGCCTGAAGGAGAACCACATGCCCGAGCCCGAGTTCACCGTCGGACAGCGCGTCCGTACCACCGTCAACGCCCCCGGCGCCTGGCCCGGAGCACTCGACCTCCCTGCCGGAAGCCTCGGCACCATCACCCGCCAGCCCTTCGGCCCCAGCTGGGGCTACGGCGTAACCCTCGACGACGACCCGAGCGGCCTTGCCGCCTCCTACGACGCCGACGAACTCACCGCCGCCTGACCGTCATCCGGTTCCACCCGACCCGCACACAGGAGACACGGCATGACCGACGAAGCGCCGTGGGCAGCAGGACGTGACGCGTCCTGGTACGACCGCCCCAACGTCCACAGCAGCAAGGTCGTCCACATGGCCGGACAGCGGATCCGCGAGGGCACCGCATCCCAATGCGGCCGGTCCGTTCTCGACGACGACATGAAGTGGATTCCCGAGCAGGTGCCCCAACCCATTCGGTGCCGCAGCAACGGATGCCGTCAGGCGTTCCTCGCTCACCCGCCCGCTGCCTGACTGCCCGCACGACGCAAGACGGCCGCCCCGCGGGCATTGCGGGGCGGCCACCCCACCAGCCTAGACACGATCAGGAGCAGACCATGACCGACCAGCGCCACGCGCTCGCCTTCAACGCCGTCGGGCCCGTCCTCTTCGACCAAGACGCCTGGCTGCCGCTCAGCATCCGCAAGGCACTCGCCGACGCCGTCCTCGCCGCCATCGACGAGCAGCCCGCCGCCGGGCAGCCGGCCGCCCAGCAGCAGACCGCGGCCCGCCAGGACCTGGAGACGCTCATGCCGCGCGGCCCGATCGTCGGTGCCGAGGTGAAGCGCCTCCTCGACGCCTACCGCGCCGAGGTCCTCGCCGAACACCGGGCCAGCTTCACCATGGCCGATGCCCGCGGCATTGCCCGCCAGCACCGCGTCAACGTCCTCCGCGAAGCAGCCGACAAGATCGTCCTTGAACTCACCCCGGGCCCGGGCGCACCCACCGGCTACCTGCACGCCATCCGCGACACCGTCCGACTGCTCCGCCGCATGGCCGACGAGGCCGGCCAGTGACCGCGGTGCAACCGCCGCTGTGGCTCGACGGCTGGGAGGCGGAGGCCGACGCGAAAGCCGGCACCCGCCGCCGGCGCCGCTGGGCCAAGCGCGTACCTGCCGACCACGGCCGCTCCCCAACCCGCCACCAAATACCCGACCGGCCAGTCACCAACGTCATCCGGAGCCTTTGATGGCCGAACTCACCGACAACGAACTCGCCGTCATCCGCGGCGCCGCACAGGGCGACACCTACGCGGTGATCGCCGCCCGCCATGGGCTGCATGCCAAGAGCGTCAACAAGATCGCCTTTCGGGCGACACGGAAGCTCGGCGGTCGCAACATCGCCCACGCGGTCCTGCTTGCCTGCCGGGCCGGGATCCTCGACGGCCGGCCGCAGCGTCACGGCGACCACGCCGGCTACGAGGCGCACATCCGCCGCGGCGAGGACCCCAAGCAGTGCCAGGAGGGCTGTTGGGCCGGGGAACGCGCCTACCGGAACGGGCGGAAGAACCGCAACGACCGGAACCGGGAGGCGGCGTGAACCTCAACTCGACCCCGCCAGAGGGGCTGTGTGCCCGCGTGAGGGCCTGAAACGCCGATCGCGACTCCCAAGTTCGCCGGGCCCGCTACGAGGCGCTCAGAGGCCCCGTAGCGGGCCGCGACCCCAACCGCCGCCCCACACAACGGAGCAGACCATGACAGAACAGACACCGACCCCCGCCTCATCCCCGCTGCGGGACCAGATCGCGGAAGCGCTCGCCGGACACGCCGGATCGAAAGCCTTCCTCGCCGACGGCACCGAATGGGAACACGCCCGCAACGCCTGGTACGCGCACGCCGACGCCGTGCTGACACTCCCTGCCGTCGCCGACACGGAACGACTCCAGACCCGCCTCGACCTCGCCCACAAGGCCCGCCGCACCATCACCGGCTACCTCGACGAGATCCGTGTCCACCTCATCCGCCACGGCATCGACCCCAACCACCTCCGCCACGACGGCGACGTCCCCATCCGTCTGCAGGAGCTCCTCGACGCGCTCGACCCGCAGCAGCCCACCGCCTGACCCGCCCAGCCCGCACCGCCGCAAGGAGACGCCGTGAACGCCTTCCCGACCTGCCTCCGCTGCACCTACGAACTCCGCACCGACGAGCAGGGCCGCCAACTCTGCTTCCGCTGCGAAGACCGGACCGCCCGGCACCTGGCCGCCATCCCCGGCCCCCACGGCCTGTACGCCCAGCTCGCCCACCACCTCCAGCGCGGCGGCAACAGCGGCGGGCCGGCCGTGTCCGGCAGCAAGACGGCGCCCATCCCGCTTCGGATCGACGTCGTCAGCCTCCAGGCCGCCAGCGGCCAGGTTCTCGGCCCCCTCGAGACCTGGGTCCGGGACTGGGAAACCTATGGGCACGCCGACCTCAACGAGGCTGGCACCCTGCAGCAGCGCGTCGACCACGCATGCCGGACCCTGCGCTACAACCTCCGCTGGTGCGCCGAAGTGCATCCCGCCGCCGATGAGTTCGTTCGCGAGGTCGGCGACATCACGCGCACGCTGGCCGGCATCACGGGCGGCGAGAAGCCGCCACGGAAGATCCCCGTCGCATGCCCCTGCGGCAACGTCATCCGGACCACGCTCAACACGCGCGGCGAAACCTGCCGGGGATGCCGCACCGAGTACGGACACAGCGAGGTGCTGCGGTTGCCGCTCGCGGACAGGCGGGCCGCGGCGTGAACGGCGAAGCCCCTCCATCGCCATAACGATGGAGGGGCTTGACGCGCGACAACTAGTGCCCGAATCCCGGGAAGTTGTTCAGCGCAGGTATGCTCTTGGCGTGCGGCACGCCTATGCCGCACGCGAATATCAACCTGCCTTCAGGCGGACTGGAATCCAATGAAGGCTCAACACGGAGGTAACAGCTCCATGCAACACCCCAACAGTAACGCACCCCTGCCCGCGGTCAACCACCGGGGGGTCAGTCCCTTCGACCAGATCATGCTTCTGGACCACAACGGGCAGGAGCGCTGGTCCGCACGCGATCTCCAGATCGTCATGGGCTACGCCAACTGGCAGGAGTTCGAGCGGGTGATCAACAAGGCCCGCGAAGGGATCGACACCACAGACCTGGACTCTCGTGATCACTTTATGGGTGCCCATAAAGTGATCAAGGGTGGCCGCTGGGGGCAGCAGCGCGTGGCCGACTACCGTCTCACCCGCTTCGGCGCCTACCAGGTCGCACTCGCGGGGGACAGCCGTAAGCCGCTGATCGCGGCAGCCAAGGTTTACTTCGCGGTGAAGGCGCGCGAGGCCGAGCTTGCCCAGCCTGCCGCGCCCGACCTGTCGAGCCCCGAGGGCGTCGTCGTACTCGCCGAGCAGTACCTCGCCGCTGCCCGCGAGCTCGTCGCCACCAAGAAGGAACTCGCTGTCGCCGCTCCGAAGGCGGGCAAGTGGGACGCCTTCTGCAACGACGAGGGTCTCATCGACCTCAATGCCGCGGCCAAGGCCTTCACCAAGGTCACCGGCGGCATGGGGCGCACGAAGTTCATGGAGCGTCTGCGCCAGGACGACATCCGCTTCCTCCAGGTCCAGAACCCGCGCATCCCCTACGAGGTGCACATCCAGAACAGGCGCGCGGAAGTCAAGTTCGTGCAGGCCGGCTTCAAGATGGTCGAGCAGACGTTCCTGACCCACAAGGGCATGGACTGGCTTGCCAACAAGTTCGGCATGGGTGAGGAACTGCCCGCCGCCTAGTACTGGCTCGGCCCCTCCCGCCTGAAGGCGGGAGGGGCCGATTCGTGCTGCGCGTCAGGCACCGAGCGTCTCGTCGAGGTACTCCTGCACCGGCCCGAAAGGCCCCCACGGCACGTAGTCCGGGATCTCCTCGAGCCGGATCCATGCGACCTCGGCCAGCTCCTCCTCGTCCGCGACCCGCGCCTCGCCACCGACGACCTCACATGCCACGTAGGACATGTGCCGGCCGGTCTGCGGGTGCACCCGGTTGCCGAGGGACCGGACAGCCTTCACCTCGAGGTCGACCTCCTCCGCCGTCTCGCGTACCGCGGCCTGCTCCGGGGTCTCGCCGGCCTCGATGCCGCCACCCGGGAACGCCCACAGCAGCCGTCCCTCGCGCTCCCTGCGCCGGATCATCAGGACACGGCCAGCGTTGGCGATGACGGCGACGGAGACTCCTGGATCCGCAGTCACTGAGGCGTCTTCCCGTACTGCCACGTCTGCCCGGTGCCCCGGTACTCCGACACGGGGATCGGCTCGACCCCAGGCCGCATCTTCGACCGGTACAGCGTTCCGTGCAGGTGGTCGACCTCGTGGGCGACGAGCCGGGCGTGGCCGCGCTCGAAGATGGTGATGTGCTGCTGGCCGTCAATGTCGGTGTGCTCGACGTGGATCGACATCGGGCGCGGCACCATCCCGCGGACATCGAAGAAGGACAGGCAGCCCTCGTACTGCTCGTCGAAGCCGCCGGCCTCCTCGATGATCCGAGGGTTGAACAGCGTGATCGACTCACCCTCGGGCGTGCGGATGATCGCAGCGGCGCGGTTGATGCCGATCTGCGGGGCGGCGATGCCCATGCCCTTCCCGAAGGGGTGCACCCCTGCGGCCCGGTCGGCGGCCGAGTTCAGCTCGGCAACGACGCGACGGGCGTCCTCGGCCTCATCGGGCAGGGCGAACAGTCGGGCCGGCGTCGCGAGGATCGGGTCGCCCTCCTGGACGATCCCGATCGCCTGCATGCGTCCGCTGGCCGTGTCGGCGGTACTGGTCAGATTCGGCTCCTGAGGGGTCTTGGCCCGGAACTTCCATTCGAGGCGGTATCGGGCATGAAGTGGCGGTTCATCCGTGCTCCAGGAGAACACGCGGCGTCCGCCCTCCGTGGAGGAACTGATGGGATTCCGAAAGGGGTTGCCCGTCGCAGTCATCGTCGTCTCGGTGCCCCACACCGCCGGCTCCAGCTCGGCAGGGAAGTCCAGCTGGACGCTGAGACGCTGGGTCGGCAGGCGAACCGCACGCTGGAACCAAGATCCCCACTTGTCTGACCCGACGGTGTAGCTGTACTCCAGCCATGCCGACTCGCCAGGGTAGAGCGGGTAGCGGCCGTCCTCGTTCTCGAAGAGCAGCCAGAGTTCCTTGAAAGCGTCTCGGTCATGCTGCACGCGCCACTTCAGCGGCTCGCCGGCGACGCTGGCACTGAGGTTGATCTCTTCCCAGGTCAGCGGGTTCTCGCGGTAGTGCGCGTTCGAGCGCTCCGGGTCGCCCGGGTAGCGGTCGACGGAGATGCGGATGAGGTAGCTGGTGATCGGCTCGGAGCCGCCGTTGAACAAGCGGCGCCGCTGAGTCGCCCGGTAGACGCGGCCGTCGTAGTGCAGCGACGTGTCCTCGTGCTCCACAGTCAGACTCGCCGGCGGGTCGGGCGTGGGCATTCGCCGGCCTTCAGGTCGAGGCTTCGCGTGCAACGCCTGGTAGGCCCTCCGGATCGCCCCGCCAGCGTGCAGGGCCTCGTCTGCCGAGGCGGCGAACTCGCGTGACGGTCGCTGCTGTTGGCCCTCGACCTTCGAGATGTACGACGGGGTGTATCCAACGAGCTGCGACAGGGCCGATTGCGACAGGCCTCGAACGTCGCGCCATCTCTTCAGCTCGGCGACGAACTCTTCCGCAGGGCCGAGCTCAGACATCGCTTCCCCCTGTGAGTGTGAGTGAACGGTGAGTGATCGAGTCTCAGCATGCCGTCACAGGTCCCTCAAGCGGTCCAGTAACGGCATGGTGAATCGACTAGCTGGCGCTCTTGCTGCCGCGTGTGCGCAACGGCGGGACCCCGGCCTCTCGGGCGATCCGGCCGATGTGAACCCGGTCGTAAGGAGTGTGCGCCTCAACCTCGCTGGGGCGGAGCGTCCGCGTCATCAGTTTGTCGATGATCGCCGCGCGCAGTGCCTGCCTGGCCTGCTCATGCGCCTTCTCGGTGGCCCTGAATGCCGCCGTCAGGTCGTCGAGCTCCCGCATGGCAGCTTCCTGTGCTGCTCGCTCCTCGTCCGTCATCTCCGCAGTTTCCCACACCAGGTTGCAACCCAGGGCGACTCGTCTGCGGTCATTGTGCGCGACCGCTTGCATTTGAAGCGTCATGTTGCAACTATAGGTCTCACCAGGCCGCAAGGCCAGGGCATGAAAATGCCCCGCTGGTGCGGGAACACCGAGCGGGGCGAGGTTCAGACCCTTCTTGACCAAGGAGTCCAACCTATGAGCACCACTGTATCGACTCGCTCCCGCGAGAACAGCCCCACCCCGCTCGCCACTCGCTTCGTCCCGGCCGTCGTGTCCGGTACGGAGATCCAGATCCAGTGCCCCGCGTGGTGCACGATCGACCACGTCGCCGACTCGAACGGCTGCATCGAGGATGTCTGGCACAGCAGTGACCACGTCGACCTCAAGCTGCCCCACCTGGGCGACTCGGACGACCTGTTCACCTACGCCTACCTCGGCCTCGACCCCACGTCATCGATCCCGGGCCGTCGGAAGCCGTTCGTCCTGGTCGAGGATGGTGGCGAGGGCTACCACATGAGCCCCGACCAGGCTGACCGGTTCGCCGACAACCTTGAGGCGTTCGCGGCCCGGATCCGTGAGATGGCGCGTGTTGCCCGCATCGGCGGTGCCCAGTGAGCGCCCCGACGGTCGAGAAGACCGTGACCTCGCAGCGTCGCGGGATCGCCGTCGGCAAGAAGCGCGGTGGCGGCAGCTTCGTCTGGTCGTATCCGATGACGCAGGCCGACATCGACGCCCACGCTGCCGCCTCCCACGTCCGCCCGTCCGCGATGACGGAGCAGGAGCGCGAGGACCTGTCGAAGAAGGTCTCCGAGGTCAACAAGCGCAGCTCCGGCCGCTAGCCGACGCGCACCCCCAGAGCCGCCGGGGCTGGCAGTCCATTCCCCCGCCCGCCGGCCCCGTCACCCCACCTCATCCACACCCGCATCTGCCGCGAGGAGATCTGTCATGCCCAAGTGGGCTTTCACCGCCACCAGCCGCACCGGCCAGAAGGTCAACATCGTCACCGGCGAGCCGACCGACACGATCACCGTGCACAGCCAGGAAGACCTCGACCGGCGTATCGCCGCCGCGGAGAACGACCCGCGCGACCTCCAGGTCACCGTCCGCCGAATCCACTGATCCACCTGAAGGAGACACCTCATGAGCGAGCCCACTCTCCACGGCATGGAACTGACCCCCGGCGACGAGGCCGGCCTGGACGCCGCCCCGGTCTGCTGCAGCAGCGACAAGGCCCGTCGCCCCGGCGGCACCGGCATCCGGTTCACCTGCGGCAACTGCCGCTCCTCCGTCGACATCAACGAGCTCGGCCTCGTCACCGACATTCGCCCCTGACCCACCCAGCCCCGGACCCGGCGTGATGCCGCCGGATCGGATCCGGCCCGGGGCACTCCACCCAGCCAGCCCACAGACCTGAAGGAGACCCGTCATGCAGTTCGTGAACCGGCTCATCAGCCAGTACTTGACCGCCCTCCGCACCAACGACGCCCTCGAGATCGCCCGCGTCGAGGCCATCGCCGCCGACTACGACACCCACAACCCGCACGGCCCGCGGCTCCTCGACGAGCTCGCCGGCCTCACCCAGCCCGCCGCAGCCTGACTCATGGCCGACAAGTGCCCGCAGTGCGAGGAGCACGCCGAGCTCCACCGCGGCAATCTGCTCGGCCTCGGCGACCAGAGGACACCGTGCGAGCCCTGCGAGGACCACGCCCGCAACGGCTGCCCCGACCGGCGGAAGATCCGCTGGTGGTAGCCCGTCGAGATTCAGCCGACCTGGAGGGTCCGATGAACGTCACCGCCTACAAGCTCGGGGCCCGGTACGGATCCGGCCTGGACCGGGTCGAGGCCATCGCCGACCAGGCCGCACGGCTCGTCGAGAAGAAGCTCGGCGAGTCCGTGGGCAACGTCCGCATCGTCGCCTCCGACACCCGCGGCTACCACCACAGCATCGTCGCCGCCGAACAGCAGATCCTCGGGACCCGCAGCCGATCCAAGTTCGACACACCGCCCAGCTTCGCCCACACCACGCTCAGCCCGTCCGGTGTCCTGATCCTGGTCGACCTGCAGGCCACCCCGAGTCGGGAGATCGACAAGACCGTCGTTCATGAGCTGGTGCACGCCGCCCAGTTCGGCCGGCCCGGGGTCCGCGACTTCGTCCTCGCCGGGATCCGTAACAACCACGGCATCGAGAAGGTCGGCGGATGGCTGAAGGCCCAGTTCGAGAACCGCAAGGTCGCCGCCCACGAACGTGAGGCCGTCCGCCTCGAGTCCCTCGCCCGCAAGCTTCGCTAACCCGGAAGGAGCCCGTCATGGGCCTGTTCAACCGTAAGAGCAAGAGCCCGGAGTACGTCGACCGCATGCGGGAGCTCGCCGCGGGGCTGGTGCTTCGGGAACGGGCGGCGACTCAGGCCGCTGATGACGCCCGGCAGCGGATCGCCAAGTGGGATCGCATCGTCCGCAGCATGACCAGTCGTGGCGAGGACCACGAAGGCCGCGACATGGCCATCCGTATCCGGGATGACGCCAAGGCTGACCTGCGGCGAGCCGAGACCGAGCTGCTGAATGCGAAGTCCGAGCTGTCCAACCTCAAGCGCCACTTCTGACCTGAAGGGAGCCCGTCATGGGCTGGAACATCTCGCACGGCGGCACGCCGCACGGAACCTGCTCATACGCCACCGTCGACAACCTGTTCGCCCGCCTTGAGAAGGCCGCCACCTGGAGGCAGCGCAGGACCCTGAAGCCGATCCTGTCCCAGCGCCGCGGCGAGGCCTACTTCACGGTCGAACCCCGGACGGCTGCCGACATCGGCGCCACCCTGATCGACTTGGCGCCCCTCCTGCCGCGCGACGACGACTGGCAGGGCCTGGCCACCCAGATCGGCCAGTCCGCCCTCCGCGCCGCGAGCACACGCGAACCGTGGCGGTGGTCCTGATGGGCATCGGCTGGCTGATCGGCCTCACCCGTCTCCGCGTCTTCGCGATCTTCGCGGGACTGGCGTGGGTGGTCGGCCTGGAGGCCCCCGTCCTGACCCGGCTCGTCATCGTCGGACTCGCCATCGTCGCCGTCCTGTTCGACGGCTACCTCGACGAGCAGCGGATCGGCCACGCAGCCAAGACCGCCACCGTCCCGCCGCAGCGCACCCACATCTGACACCGAAAGGACTGATCGCCGTGAGCACCGCCATCGACAGGGTCAACGGGCGCACCGTGACCGAGCCGCGGTTCGACCCGGTTGCGCTCGCCGAGGCGGACGCCATCCGGGCCCGCACCGAAGCCGAGACCAAGGCCATCCTCGTCGAGGCAGAGGGCAAGGCGAAGGCCGAGCAGACCCTCGCTGCCGAGGAAGCCGAGAAGCAGCGCATCGCCAACGAGCGCGCCAACATGCGTCTGGAGAAGGAGCGCGCCGACCACCAGGCCCACCTCGCGAAGAAGGCTGCGGAGAAGGCCAAGTCGGACGCAGAGAAGGAGCGGGCCGAGCAGGCCGAGGCGGAGCGCGAGGCCGGAGAAGCTGCTCGCGCCAAGGAACAGCAGCGGACCGAGAACCTGTGGAAGTGGGGCGCCCGCGGCATCTACGCCGTAGGCCTCGTCATCGCCGCCCCGGTCCAGTTCCTCGCCTTCTGGGACGAGCAGCGGCCGTTCATGGTCGCCGCGCCGGCGCTACTCGAAGGCCTCGCGCTCGTTCTTGCTTGCGGAGCGGCGTGGGCGGTCGCGCACCGGCGGGACGTCATGCCGTACCGCATCGGCATCATGCTCGGTGCTGCGGTCGCCGCCACGATCAACCTGTGGCACGGCATCACCGATCCGGCGATCGGCCTCAACGCCGGCCTCATCGGCGCCATCGCATCCCTCGGCGGGCCGATCGTCCTCATGGCCTACGAGCACGGCATCGCGCAGAAGGCCGACGGCATCCCGTCCCGTCGCGAGCGGCGTGCGGCCAGGCGCGCCAAGTCCCGCGAGGACGCCGCCAAGGCGAAAGCGCGTCGCGAGAAGGAAGACGCGGAGCACGCTGCGACGGCCGCGAAGGCGCTGGCGGAGTCGCGTGACCGGGAGGAGCAGAAGCGACGCGACAACGACCGCAAGGCGGCGCACGACGACGTGTGGAAGGTCGCCGACGCGATGCGGTCCGCCCGCGGCTCGCTGTACGTCACCGAGCAGATCTGGGCCGACGCCTGGTACCGCGTCACCGGCTCCAAGGTGGTCGGCATCACCCCCGAGATCGAGGCCCAGTCCCGGGCTGCGCAAACCCGCATGAAGGTCGCCACGGACGTTCCGATAATCGGTGACTTCTCGCAGGTCAGTTCCCAAAAGGAAGTCCGCCCGAAGAAGGACCCTGACGCCCCTGACGGGCGCCGCTTCAACGGGGGCACGCCGCCCCGCCGCACACCGGGCGACACCCTCCCGTACACCGCCGTGGCCAAGAAGCAGGCCGCCCTCGAGCAGACCCGCCCGACCGCCACCAAGGAGTCGAAGTGACCACCGCCCCGTACTCCGAGCAGACCGTCGAGCGCCCCCCGCTCACCCTCGTCAAGGACCACGCCGAGCCGGCCGTCGAGGGCACGGTCGTCGAGCACCAGGGCACCACGGTCGACACCCGACCGACGTGGGCCCTGTCCGCAGGGGAGCGCGCCAAGCTCGCCCGGCAGCACGCCACCGACAACTGGCTGTACCTCGGCTGGGCCGCCCGCGGCTACTGGCGGCTCGGCGGACGGTGGATCGACGCCTACCGCGACGACTACCCGCAGATGATCCGCACCGCCCGCGCCAACGTGAAGGCCGCCCGCGGCGACGCCAGCGGCGAGCAGGACGCCAAGCGCGACGTGCTCCGTCTCCGCGAGGCGTACAAGCACCACCGCCTCGTCTTCGCCGCCAAGTCCGGTGCCTGGACTGCGACTGCGGGGACCGCTGCCGGCATCGGCATCGCCGCTGGGGGACTGTGGACGTCCATCCTGATGGGCATGGCCGCCATCACCTTCGGCGCCTGGCGAGGCCAGCCCGCCATGATCGCAGGCGAGGACGACCCGGGCCGCATCGAGATCCTGGCCGCCGAGGGCGAGCCGTTCCCGATCGCCGACGCCACCACCCGTACCGAGGCCGCCGAGTGTGTGCGTCGCGCCCTCGTCTCCGAAGGCATCGCCGTCGCCGAGGTCGAGGCCGGCCGACGCTACGACTGGGGCTGGGAGATCAACGTCCGCCTGAAGAAGGGCACCCCCGCCGACCTCATCGCCAAGGCCGCCGAGCTGGAGACGCCGCTCGACCTTCCCGCGGACGGGCTGCTGTGCCAGCCGCTCCGGTCCCACCGGGCCCGCGTGGTACTGCGGCTCGTCGAGGGCGACCCGTTCGCGAAGATGCCCGCCCTGCCCGAGCGGGCACCGAACAGCTGCCGCATGCGCGACAAGGCCCTGGTGGCGATGCGCATGGACGGCTCGCACACCGCGATGTCATTCCTGGGCCTGCACTTCGTCTTGATCGCGGAATCCGGCGGCGGCAAGTCCGTCACCATGCGCTCCATCGGCGATGTCCTCACCGCCTGCGAGGACGTCGTCGTCATTGACCTCGACGCCGGCGGAAACGGCCTCGAAGCCCTCGCCGACGCAGTCGGAATCCGGGCCGTCGGCGCCGACCAGATGCACGTGATCGAAGCCGTGCTGGAGCGGGTCCTGGCGATTGCCAAGGCCCGCAAGCTCCTCACCATCAAGCTCGGCATGGGCGAAGACTGGATTCCCAGCAAGACTCACCCTGCGATCTTCGTGCTGGTCGACGAGTACCCGCAGCTGTCGGAGCGGGGCAAGGCTCTCGTCATCGCGATCCTGCAAGTCGGACGTGCCGGCCGAGTCCACGTTGGTCTTGCCGCCCAGAAGGCGACGAAGGACGCCATCGGTGCAGCCGTCGCGAACAGCGTCGCGCTGAAGATCATGGGCCCTGCGCGTCAGCAGGACGTCCAGCTCGTCTTTGGCACTGGGGCCGGGGCGGACGGTTGGCGGCCCGACAAGCTCCACCCTGCCGAAGGCGAAGACCCTGCCGACGCGGGCAAGGCGTACATCATGGGTGCCGGCCAGCGTGACCCGCTCATCCACAAGTTCATCCCGCTCGACATCGCCGAGGCCAAGCGCCGCGCTGCTGCCCGCGCAGCCGCCGGTCGCCCCTGGATCGACGAGGACTCGCTCAAGGCTGCCGGTGTCACCTTCGACGACCTCCACACCGTCAAGCCCCGCACGGCCCTGCCCGAGGCGGTCGAGCTCGCCCGCCTCGCCTTCACCGCCGCCAACGACCCCGAGCGGATGACCAGCGAAGAGATCTACGAGTACGTGTCCGCAGCCTCCGAAGCGTGGGCGCCGCAGGAGGACGAGGACACCGACAAGGCCCTCGCCCGCTTCCAGAAGGCCCTGCGCGACCAGGCCGCGACCATCAACCCCGACATCGACATGAAGACCCGGCAGTGGCGCGGAGGCCGCGGCTACTACCTCGACACGCTGATCGAACTGACCGGCGAGAACACCGCCGATTAGAGGCGAATCCGCCGGACCGGGGGCGTGACGCCGCAGGTCACAGCCGTGACGCCCCTCGTGACGGGGGCGTGACGGGCGCCTGCTGCCCGTGACGCGTCACGCCCCCACCACACCCACCCGTAAGCCCCTGACCTGCAACGTCACGGGCCGTCACGCGCCCAGTCACGCCCTATATGTGAAGAACATCCACATCCTGAAGGAGAACTGATCATGGCCCTCAAGTCCGAGTACAACGCCACCCGCGGCGACCTCAAGCGCCTCGTCAAGGACGTCCGCCCCGGCGACCGGCTCTACGTCGTCCACAACATCGCCCGCAACCTGGCCCGCTACGAGGCCAACAAGCTGTACAGCGAGTACATCGTCACCAGCAAGCGCGCCATCGCCTCCGGCCAGCTCACCGTGTGCAGCGCCTCCGACCCGTCCGGGCAGGGCGTCGAGAGCGTCGGCGGCCTCCTGTCGCGAGAGCGCACCGTCTACACCCAGCTGCCCGCCGGCATCCGCGACATGGCTGGCCGCGGCCCGCAGGTCGCCACCGATCAGCAGGTCGGCAACGCCGCCACCCGCGCGATGAACCGCGCCCTCGAAGAGGACCGCGCCAGCCGCCGCCAGCCGGTCGCCGCGGGCAAGAAGAGCCGGTGGTGGTGATGACCGCCCTCGCCCGCACGATCCTCGCCCCGGCCCTCGCGCCGGCCGCCCCGCTCAGCCTCGACGAGCGACTCGCCCTCACCACCCACACGATGGACCACCGCCTCGACCAGGCCGCGGTCGCCTTCGAGGTCAACACCGCACACATCCCCAGCCAGCCTGTGGAGCTGCCGGATGTGGCACTGGTCCCGGCGCCGGCGGTCGTCCCGCTCCAGCCGCACACCACCCCGATCGCCGCCGTCCTGCAGCGCGCCCACACCCGGCTCACCACAGCCGGCTGGTGTGCCGGCCAGCGCGACGAGCAGGGGCGCATGTGCCTCGTCGCCGCGATTCGCGCCGAAGCCGGCCAGGGCTCGACCCTCGAAGGGGCCGCGTGCGCGTTCCTCCTCGACGTCATCCGCCGGGAGTTCGCCGACGCCGAGACCGTGCCCAGCTGGAACGACCGCCAGACCGGACCCGCCACCCCGCTCCGCATCCTCGGCCAAGCCGCCGACCTCGCCGCAACCCGCGGCGTCTAGGAGGCGCAGATGAGCCACACCGGCCCCAGCAAGCCGCCCAAGAAGCACCCCGGAATGGCATCCACCAAGCCCGGCGGGCTCGCCTACATGGGATCCCGCCCCAACACCGCCCCGAAGAGCAGCGAATACCCCGACACCCGACGCCGACCCCACAAGCCGACCACATCCTGATCTGAGAGGTGCCGGCCAAGTCGGAGACCTGTGCAGCCGCTGCATCGCCGCCTGTTAGCGGCAGTCGGTCAGCAGTTGAGCGCCACCTATCGGCCCTCGCCCACAGTGGCGGGGGCCTTCGGCGTAGCCCGAGCCATCCATCGGCCCGTACCCAGCGACTCCATCGGCCGCATCACCGGCACCAGACCGTAATCCCGGCACAGACGCTCCAAGGCGGCCACACACTCAGACCGGGAATCCGCCTGCACCGAGAAGACCGTAGCCATGGGCAGAGTGTCGTCTACCAGAAGCCCGCATAGAGCCCCTTCCGCACGCCACGGCGCGAATTCGCCTTCCCTGGACGTGACGATCACCTGTATGTCACACTGCCCCCAGCGGAACACACGTGTGCCCGCCGCCAATTCAAGCCCCCAGCTTCCGCCGGGGGCTTTCTGCATTCCAGGGGGCGCGATGGAAGCAGTCGAGCTCTACCCAGACGATCTCGTCTACGGCCACGAAGCCTCCGCCGCCACCGGCGTCCCGGAAACCGTCATACGGAAATGGGCCAGCCGCGGGCAGATCAACCGCTTCCAAGGCGACCCGCGCCAGTACTCCGGGCAAGGACACGAATACAGGACCATGTACGCCCTCCCCGAAGTCGAAGCCAGGGCCGCGACATACCGCCCCACACCCCAGCGCGCACGCAAGGCCGCATAGGTAACGGAACGGGCACTCCGCCCCCGCATCCAGCCCGCCAGGACCATGATGAACCCCCTCATCACGCACAGTCCTGGGGTAACCATGCGACGCACCACCCTCGCCGCTCTCATCGCAGCCGGCCTCCTCGCCCTCACCGCCTGCAGCAGCTCCGCAAGCACCGCCAGCGCGGACAAGCCCGCCACCACGGCACCCAGCCCGAGCCCGAGCAAGACGTACACATACGAGGACTGCGTAGCCCTCCTGGAGTACGACTACCAGCAAGGCAAACCGCAAGACGCGTCCAAGGACCCCGAGTGCGCGCACCTCACCAACGACCAGTACGTCAAGGCCGTCGGCGAAGTCCTCACCGCACACAAGGACGAGATCCTCGAAGACGCGGCGACGCAGGAACCGTAACTCCGGGAGGTGGCGCCCGTGGCCGGTAACCCCCGCAACGGGCGCCCCTACCGCCGCCTCGTTGACCAGCTCCGCGCCCAACGCCTGCCGTGCTGGCTGTGCGGCCACAACATCGGCTACCAACTCGACGCCCGGCACCCGCTGTCGTTCACCCTCGACCACCTCGTCCCACTGTCACGCGGCGGCAAGCTCCTCGACCCCGCCAACGCCCGCCCAGCACACCGACGGTGCAACAGCGCCAAGGGCAACCGCGCGGCCCCGCATCAGCCGGTACGGTCGTCACGGAGGTGGTAGCCATGACCGAACCGCACGTGACGCTGTTCAGCAGCAGCCTGCTCTCGAAGTGGGGCTTCAGCGACGGCGATGACCCGGGCGACTGGCTGGACTACTGCGAGGCCCGCGGCATCGACTACACCGTCCTCGGCTTCCCCCTCGTCGCTCTCGTCCGCCAGTACCTGCTGCCCCGCATCGAGCAGCCGATCACCGTGGTCGAGGTGGAGACCATCCACAACCCGATCCGCGCCGAGACGGTCAACGGGCAGGACATGACCGAGACGTGGTTCGGCCGGGCACCCGAGCCCACGCTCACGCCCGAGTATGTCGAGGTCCCCATGTCCGAGGTCCTGGGCGTTGCGCTGGCCGAGGCCGGGCTCACCAAGCCGCCACGATTCACACCGCCGCTGCCACTGAGCTGACGGGGAGGTGGTGACGTGCTCTACGTCATCACCGGCCCGCCGGCCGCGGGCAAGACGTCATGGATCCAGGCACACGCCACAGCGCGTGACATCGTCATCGACCTCGACCGCATCGCCGTCGCCCTCACCGGGCCAGGAGCACCCCAGTGGAACCAGGACGCATTGGTCCTGCGCGTCGCTCACAAGGCCAGGTTCGCGGCCATGCACGAAGCGTTCGAGCTACGCGACAAGCTCGACGTCTACCTCATCCACACCATGCCGAGCCCGAAGGCCATGGCCAAGTACAAGCGCCTCGACGCACAGATCGTGACCGTCGACCCTGGTCAGGACATCGTCATGCAACGCATCGACGCCATGCGAGACCCAGACATGCGCAGGGTCGCCACCCGCTGGTACCGGCACCGCCCCCAGGCACACAGGCAGACCATGCCGCAGGCATCACGGACCTGGTGACACACGGACACACGCCGGCGCACTCACCACAATCCGTCACGCGAACGCATTGCGAAGCGTGATCCGGATCGGTCGAACCCCCTAGGGAGGGGGGCCTTGAGGCATCGTGAGATTCGGAGAGCGGGCGACCCAAAAGCCCTTCTCGCCCGATTTTTTGCGCGGCCAAAAAAGATCTTGACCCGAGTCCAAGATCTAACCCAATTAGTGACTCTCCGTAACGTCACGCAGGGTGACGGGGGTGGATCATGGTCGAAGATCAAGTCCAAGATGAGCTTGACAAACTCGGCGTGACCACTGTCGCTCCGGGCCTCGCGGCAACCGCGCTGAAGCTCGCCCGCGCGCTCGACCAGATCGCAGACGGTGACTCTCCGACAGCACAGGCCCACGTCGCCGACAAGCTGCACGCCCTCATGATCCGCCTGCGCGGTCTCGCGCCCGTCCAGGAGAAGGGGGACAGCGTCGATGAGTTCACCCGTGAGCGTGAGCGCCGCCGCTCCGAGCTCTTCAAGCAGTCGGGCTGACGGGCCGCTCTACGGCGCACAGAGACCGCGGATCGAGACCGTCCCCCCGGGCACCGTCTCCACGGCAGGCCAGGAGGCCATCAACCTAGCGGCACGGGCCGGGCTGAAGCTCGACCCATGGCAGCAGTACGTCCTCAACGTAGCCATGTCCGAGAACAGCGTCGGGGACTGGATCGCGCCGGACGTCGCCGTCAACCTTCCGAGGCAGAACGGCAAAGGCGCGATCATCGAAGCGAGGGTGCTGTGGGGCCTGTTCCTCGGCGGCGAGCAGGAGATCCTGCTGTCGGCCCACGAGTTCAAGACCGCCATGAACGCTCAGAAGCGGATCGAGTCCCTGGTCCGCGGATGCCCCGACCTGCACAAACGCGTCAAGGCGTACCACAAAACTGTGGGCCGCGAAGGCATCGAGCTGCACGACGGCCGCCACCTGCGGTACATCGCCCGCTCCCGCGGCTCCGGTCGCGGCTTCACGGCGAGCTGCGTGATCTTCGACGAGTGCATGATCCTCGGCGACGACGCCATGGCCGCGCTCGCCCCGACCACAGACGCTGTTGAGAACGCGCAGCTGTGGTACCTCGGATCGGCTGGCCTGGGTGAGCCGTCCGTACAACTCGGCCGGCTGCGGCGCCGGGCGCTGGCGGCCGCGGAAACGGGCGTGCCGGATCCGACGCTGGCGTACTTCGAGTGGTCGATCGACCCGCACGTCGACGAGTGCGTGCAGGGCTGCGACAAGCACGACGACGTGGCGTCGGTCGAGTCGCTGCTGAGGGCGAACCCGGCGGTCGGGTATCGGCTGCAGGTCGAGAAGTCGCTGAACCGGCGGCTGACGCTCGGGGACACCCTGTACGCCCGTGAGCGGCTCGGTGTGGGCGAGTACCCGTCGGACTCTGCCGAGACGTGGCAGGTCATCGGTGAGGACGCCTGGCGGGCGCTGGCGGACCGGGACTCGACGACGGAGGGCCCGATTGCGTTCGCGGTCGATGCGACGCCGGAGCGGTCGCATGCGGCTATCGCCGTGGCGGGCCCGTGGCGGGGCGGCACGCACGTCGAGGTCATCGAGCACCGGCCCGGCATGGGTTGGGTCGTCGAGCGAGCCAAGGAGCTGCACAGGAAGTGGCGGCCGCGGTGCTGGGTCGTCGACGGCGGCGGGCCGGCCGGGTCGCTGATTCCGGACCTGCAGGACGCCCTGTCGGCGGTCGAGCAGGAGCTCACCGGGAACCCTGAGGCGCGGGTCGAGGTCGTGCAGCCGAAGACGCGGGAGATCGCGCAGGCCACCGGCCAGTTCTACGACGCGGTCGCGGACCAGTCCCTCAGCCACCTCGACCCGCCGTCTCTCGCGGTGGCTCTGGCGGGCGCGCAGAAGCGCCCGTTGGGCGAGGCGTGGGCGTGGGCCCGGCGAGGCGTCAGCGTCGATATCAGCCCGCTGGTGGCGGCGACGTTGGCGAAGTGGGGCCTGGGGGCCGAGATCGAGGAGCCGGAGGAGGAGGTCGAGCCATGGGGCGAGTTCGTGTGAGCCGTGCGACGCGGGCCCGTGTCGGCGTCCTCGTCGGCGGCTGGACGGCTGCGGCAGGTGTGGGCCTGGCTGCGGGCCTGGCGTTCGGTCTGGTGGCCGCGGGCGTCGTGCTGGCGGTCTGGTGCCTGTTCCTGGCCGATGTGGACCCTGCTGAGGGCGGCAGGACGGAGGGACGCTGGTGACGAGCCTGTGGCGGGCCTCCCGCCGGCGTCCCTCCGAGGGGCAGCGGGACATCACGACGATCGACGACTACGCCGCGGCATTGCAGCAGTCGCTGGGCTACAGCGGCTGGTCGCCGCTGGGGATGACGCAGACGCAGCCGGGGCAGGCCGCGGAGAAGGCTCCGGGCGATCTGCCGGGGTACGCGATGCTGTTCGCGACGAATCCGGTGGTGTGGTCGTGCATGGTGGCTCGGCAGTCGGTGTTTTCGGCGACGCGGTTCCAGTGGCAGCGGATCAACCGGGGCCGGCCGTCGGAGATGTTCGGGACGGCGGATCTGCGGCTGCTGGAGGAGCCGTGGGTGGGCGGTACGACGCAGGATCTCCTCGCGCGCCTCATTCAGGACGCTGACCTTGCGGGCAACAGCTACTGGACACGGGTCGAGGGCGAGCTGGTGCGGCTGCGTCCGGACTGGGTGCAGATCGTGCTGGAACGCCGCATGCTGCGCGGGGGGACGCTCGGGTGGAAGAAGCTGGGCTATCTGTTCCAGGAGCCGGGGCAGGAGCCGGTGCCGCTGCTGGCGGACGAGGTGGCGCACTTCGCGCCGACGCCGGATCCGCTGGCGACGTACCGGGGCATGTCGTGGCTGACGCCGGTCATCCGGGAGTCGTCGAACGACAACCTGATGTCGAGGCACAAGAAGACGTTCTTCGAGAACGCGGCGACACCCAACCTCGTGGTCAGCTTGAGCCGTGAGGTGACACCGGAGGCGTTCGCGAAGTTCAAGGCGAAGATGGACGCCTCCCACCGGGGCGTCGAGAACGCCTACAAGACCCTGTACCTGGGCGGCGGCGCGGATGTGACCGTCGTCGGCAAGGACTTCCAGCAGCTCGATTTCAGCTCGGTGCAGGGTGCCGGTGAGACCCGGATCGCGGCGGCGGCCGGCGTGCCGCCGATCATCGTCGGTCTGTCCGAGGGGCTGAAGGCTGCGACGTACTCCAACTACGGCCAGGCGCGGCGCCGGTTCGCGGACGGGACGATCCACCCGCTGTGGCAGAACGCAGCGGGCAGCTTTTCGCGGCTCGTCGCGCCGCCGGGCGGCGGGAACGGTCAGGTGCGGCTCTGGTACGACGCCCGCGACGTGCCGTTCCTGCGCGAGGACCGCAAGGACGCGGCCGAGATCCAGGGCATCCAGGCCCGCACGATCCGCACGCTCGTGGACGCCGGCTATCTGCCGGACACCGTCATCGCAGCGGTCGAGGCCGAGGACCCCACCCTGTTGCGGCATTCCGGCCTCTTCTCGGTCCAGCTCCAGGAACCGGGCGGTAACGGGCCGCCTGCCGAGCCCACACCACCTGAGGAGGGGACCTGATGGGCACCCAGCATCCCGCGGCGCGCGACCTGGAAAGGTCCGCGCCGTTCTCATTCCAGCGAGCCGACGACGAGGGCGAGGGAGACGGACGTAGCCTCACCGGCTACGCCGCCGTCTTCGGCCAGGACACCGAGATCGACTCCTGGGAGGGCCGGTTCACGGAGACGATCCGCAAGGGTGCCTTCCGCAAGACGATCCGCGAGTCCACGCCGGTCATGCAGTTCGACCACGGCCGGCACCCGCTCATCGGGTCGCTTCCGATCGGCTCCATCGTCGACCTCCGCGAGGACGACCAGGGCCTGTACGTCGAGGGCCGGATCACCGACAACTGGCTGATGCAGCCCGTCCGGGACGCCATTGCCGAAGGCTCCGTGAACGGCATGAGCTTCCGGTTCGAGGTCGTCCGCGAAGAGTGGCGCGACGCCGCCGGCAAGCTGGTGAAGCCCGAGGAGGTTCTCGACCTACTGTGGATGCCGGGCGACCGTGGACCGCTCCGGCGAGAGCTCATCGAACTGAAGTGCCGCGAGCTCGGCCCTGTGGTCTTCCCCGCCTACGCCGGCACCGCGGTCAGTGTCCGCAGCGCAGGACTCGCCACGGAGCTGGTCCGCAGCGACGACATGGCCCGCCAGATCCGGCAGTCCCTCGCCAGGGATGCCGCGGTCCCGCACGTTCCTGACGACCCGGAACTGCGGCGCGAGGTCGCGACCGCACTCCTCTTCCCGACCGTGATGAGCGGCCCCGCTTCGCCGCGGGCCGTCACCGAGGCCGCGCCGCCCGCCGATGGGCACCCGGCCACCGAGACCACCCCTCATGGCGCGCCGCTCGAACGCGAGCACCCGCCAGCCTCCAGCACCACCGACGCGCCGCCCGCCGATGGGCACCCGTCGCCATCCCCGCGCACAGCCGCCCTCCGGAACGAGATCCGCGAGATCACCGGCCTCATGGGCGAGCGCCTGGCGCTCATCGACGAAAAGAAGGAGCAGAGCTGATGGAGCTCTCGCACCAGCAGGCCGTCATCCGCCTGCAGGACATCAAGGCCGAGCTCGAGCGGCTCGGCGACAAGGAAGACCTGACCGCCGAGGACGAGACATCGTTCGACGAGCTCACCCGTGAGTTCGCCGAGGTCGACGCTCACCGGCGCCAGCTCGAGCGCAAGTCCGCGCTCGAGCGGGTCCGCTCGGCGACCGCGTCCACCGAGCGCCGTCCCGCGGCCACTTCGGTTCGCGCGATCGGCGGCACTGCCGTGGGCAGCGATGGCTACGACGCCGACCCGATCCTCAACCCCGACAGCGTCGAGGACTGCCGGTTCCGCAACCCGTGGGACCTGTCCGAGGTGCGTACCTTCGGCCAGTCGAAGGGGCAGGTCGCCCGCGAGATGCGCGCCCGCGCCCTGTCGGCCATCACGAAGATGGGCGGCGCCAGCGACCGGGTCCGCGCGGCCGCGACCGACATCATCGAGAAGTGGGACGACGGCGACGGCCGGATCGCCCGCCACTGCCTGGCCACCTCCAGCCCCGAGTACCTCCGGGCCTGGTCGAAGGTCGCGGCCGGCAAGGGCCACATGATCACCCCGGACGAGCAGCGGGCCCTCGAGCGCGCCATGTCGCTCACCGACTCGGCCGGCGGCTACCTGGTGCCGTTCCAGCTCGACCCGACGGTCATCATCACTGCCAACGGCAGCCGCAACCAGATCCGTCAGGTCGCCCGCCAGGTCGTCGCCACCGGCGACGTCTGGAACGGCGTCTCCTCCGGCGCCGTGTCCTGGAGCTGGGACGCGGAGGGAGCCCAGGTTTCCGACGACGCCACCACGTTCGCCCAGCCGACCGTCCCGGTCCACAAGGCGGCCGGCTTCGTCCCGATCTCCATCGAGGCGCTGGAGGACGAGGCCAACGTCACCCAGGAGGTCGCCCGCCTGCTCGCCTTCGGCCGGGACACCCTCGAGGCCGCCGCGTTCACCACGGGCTCCGGCTCGAACCAGCCGACCGGCATCGTCACCGCCCTCGCCGGCGGCGCGTCCGAGGTCGCCCCGACCACCGCGGAGACGTTCGCCGCAGCGGACATCTACAAGCTCGACAACGCCCTCCCGGCCCGCTACCGGGCCGGCGCGTCGTGGCTGGCGAACCGGGCCATCTACAACCTGATCCGCCAGTTCGACACCGGCGGTGGCGCCCAGATGTGGGAGCGCATCGGCGCCGACGTCCCGCCCGAGCTCCTGGGCCGTCCGGCCCTCGAGGCGGAGGACATGGACGGCACGTTCGACCCTGCGGCCACGGCGAACAACTACCTGGCCGTGTACGGCGACTTCTCCAACTACGTCATCGCCGACCGTGTCGGAATGACGGTGGAGTTCATCCCGCACCTGGTCGGCGCCAACCAGCGGCCCACCGGGCAGCGCGGGTGGTACGCCTACTACCGCGTCGGGGCCGATTCCGTCTCGGATGGCGCGTTCAGGCTCTTGAACGTCGCGACTGCTGCCTAGTCGATTCGGCAATGCCCATGCCTTCAGTTAGCTAAACTGAAGGCATGGGACGCAAGGGCAACGAGCCGTGTTCGATTGATGGTTGCGAGAAGAGCGAGCTGGCGCGCCGCATGTGCGCCATGCACTACACACGTTGGCGAAAGACCGGAGCTGCGGGCGAGTCAGGCCACCGACGGGCCCCCAATGGGACGAACACCATCTGCTCTGTGGAAGGCTGCGAGACAGCCGCTCATGCTCGCACCTACTGCCCCGCCCACTTGGGACGATGGCGTCTCTACGGAGATCCGTTGGGCTCAGCGCCTCCCCGTCCGCAAAGGTCCTTGGAGGAACTCCGGGCTCGTCTCCTTTGTGGCGACTTCAGCGGTGGGACAACTGACCCGCGTGGCTACCGCTATCACACTCTGAGAAAGGGCGAGCGGTACGCCGAGCATCGCCTCGTCGTAGAGGCCTACCTTGGTCGCGAGTTGTTCGCTGACGAGAACGTTCACCACAAGAACGGCGACAGGTCGGACAACCGGATCGAGAACCTGGAGCTCTGGTCCAAGTCGCAGCCTTCGGGGCAGCGAGTCACGGACAAGGTGGCATGGGCACGGCAGATCCTTGCGCGCTACGCGGATCTGCCGCCTGAAGTGATGTAGCGAACGAACGCCAGAAGGGCCAGAGGTCATCCTCTGGCCCTTCGTGCTGAGAGAAGGAGATATGGCTATCAAGCGATGCAAGGCGTCGTTCGCGGTTGTCGTGAACGGCGCGCCCCGGGTCGTCACCGCCGGCCAGCTGGTGGATGAGAACGACCCGATCGTTAGGGGCCGCGAGGTGAACTTCGAGGATGTCGAGACCTACGTGTCGGAACGCAAGGCCCGGGTGGAGCAGGCGACTGCCGAGCCGGGTGAGAGGCGTTCTGTGGGCCGGCCGGCCGCCAAGAAGAGTGCGGCCTCGCCCAAGAAGGCGGCTGTCCAGCCCGACGGGAAGTCTGCGGGCGTGAGTGATGCGGGAGGCACCCAGTGAGGCCGAGCCTGTACAGCGTCGCCCTTGCCAAGTCGAGCATCCTGCCGGCTGGTCCTCGGGCGACCGCCACCACCGGGTCGACGGTGGACCGCATGACGGACGAGGGCGGGTTTCGCTCCGCGCTCGTCGTGATCCACGCCGGAGCGGTGACTGACGGGACGCACACGGTGGAGGTTCAGGACTCGCCGAACGGGTCGGACTGGACTGCCGTCGCTGATCAGTACCTGCAGGGGTCCGAGCCGGCGATCACCTCGTCCAACGACGATCGGATCCACGAGATCGGCTACACGGGCCACCAGCGGTATCTGCGGGTCGTCATCACGCCGTCTGGGTCCCCGGCCACGGGCGGAATCTACGGTGCGACGGTCCTTCTGGGCTGGCCGCGCAAGATGCCGCCGTCGCGCGCCTGATCGGAGGCCGCCGTGGCGCTGCTGACGCTCGCTGAGGCGAAGGCTCAGCTGAACATCACCTCCAGCGGTAGCGACGTTGAGTTGGAGGCGTACATCAACGGCGTCACGACGGCAATCGAGGCGCATGTCGGGCCCGTGGAGGCTCGGGGGGTCGTCGAGCAGCACGAGACACCCAGCGCTGGCGCGCGGGTCCTCGTGCTGCACCAGACGCCCGTGCTCTCACTGACCAGCGTGACGCCCGTGCTCACTGCGGGTGCCGGGTATGAGGTTGCGAGCCTCGTCCTGGATCCGGCTACCGGAGCGGTGCGCCGCCTAGACGGTGGCCGTCTGCACGGGCCGCTGAGCGTCTCGTACCAGGCCGGCCGGTCCGAGGTCCCGCCGACGATCAACCTGGCCGCGCGGCTGATGCTGCAGCACCTGTGGCGGACGCAGCGTGGTACGGCGCGCGGCCCGGTGATTGCGGGCGGCGACGACTACGACGTCAACGAACCCGTTGCCGGGTGGGGGTACGCGATTCCGAACCGTGTGCTGGAACTCCTGGCGTCCTACAAGCTTCCTCCGGTGGTGGGCTGATGTCCCGTGTACCCGAATTGATCGACGCCCTGGTGGCCCGGCTGCGGACCGGGGAGGGCCTCTCGGGCGTCGGTGTCACCGACGGCCCCGAGATCACGCAGGAGGACTTGGACGACTGGGTCCTCGTCGGCTATGACGGCGACCCTGGCGGTGGGTTCCTGGCGGCGGCCGCAGAGGAGGAGTGGGCGGGGCTGGGCGTCTCTCGCGAGGAGACGATCCAGCTTCCCATCACGTTGCTCGCACGCCGCGGCGACACCGACGTCCGCGCCGCTCGCGTGCGGGTGTACGAACTCGGCGACGTGGTCAGGACGATCCTGCGCGCCGACCCGACCATCGGCCTGCCCGGCGTGCAAAGCGCTGTCGGTTCGACGGGCCTGTTCCAGACGCAGACCGACCAGGGGATCCAGACCCGTCTGGTGCTCACCCTCGCCTGCCGGACCATCTAAGGAGAGACATGGCCGCGCTCACTACGAACGTGGTCCCGCTGACGGGGCTGCGTTTCGACAACCTGCTCACCGCTGCTGCCGGCGGCGGTGACGACTGTGCGACGGGCGCCGGTGTGCTGCTCGTCGTCAGCAACGGGGACGCCAGCCCGCACACGGTGACCCTGGCGACGCCGGAGACCGTCGACGGCGACCTCGCTGTGGCGGACCGGGCCGTGGTCGTGGCGGCCGGAGCCGAGGCGGTGATCCCGGTCACCAGCCGGTACCGCAACCCGTCGACCGGCCGCTGCGCCATCACCTACGACGGCGTCACTTCCGTGACGGTCGCCGTGGTCCGGGTGGCGACGTCATGACGACCGTGCGCATGCGGCACCCCGACCTGCCCGACGCGCAGGAGATCCACGTCGACACGGCGGCCGTCCCGATCCACCGCTCCGCCGGGTGGGTCGCTGTGGAGGACGCTCCCGCCCCTTCCCCTGTGCTGCCGGCGCCCGCCGACGACACGTCCGATCTGCCCGCCCGCAAGCGCCGGCGTGCCGTCTCTGAGGAGAGTGACTGATGCCCGCAACTCCGATCGCCTCGTCGGTGCGCTACTACCGCCGTGGCCTGACCTGCGTGTCGTGGGTGCCGTCGATCACGAACAAGGCCGCTCCGACCCGGTCCGAGCTGAACGCCGGCACGGAGCTCAGCGTCGAGGTGGGTGCGGTCGAGGGCTGGCAGATCGTGTCGGCCGTCGTCGAGACTCCGACGCTCGGCTCCAAGTTCAACGCGAAGATCGACGGTGCGATCAGTGCTGACGACTCCTCGCTGACGCTGTACGCGTCGCAGACCGGCACCGACATCCGCGACCTCCTCGCCCGCGGCACCAACGGCTACATCGTGTGGATGGACGAGGGCGACACCGCCGGCCGGAAGATGGACGTCTTCCCCGTGCGGGTCCTGTCGCAGGCGAAGCTCCGCGAGATGGAGGAGGCCGCTCAGGTGCAGGTCCAGTTCGCTGTCACGAGCGAGCCGGCCGAGAACGTCACCATCCCCGCCTGATGGCTGGCAGTGTCCGGATCACCGGCACGGGGCAGCTGATCGAGCTGTCCCGCCGGCTGAGGGCTGCTGGTGGCCCCAGGCTGAAGGCGAACTTCGCGCGCCGGATCCGGCGTGCTGGTGAGCCGCTGCACCGTGACATGCAGCAGACGATCCGGGCGCTGCCGATCCGCTCGGAGCCTCGCAAGTCGGGCAGCCGTGGCGGGCGGACGTCGACGTCTCGTCCGCTGCGGGCGACGATCGCGGATGCGGTCCGCCTGTCGGTGCGTACCGGCGGCAACCCGGGCGCCCGGATCTGGGTGGACCGCTCCTCGCTGCCGTCGGATCTGCGGAACATGCCGTGGGTCATGAACTCGGCGAACGGCCGGATCAGGCATCCGGTGTTCGGGAACAAGCGCCGCTGGGTGAACCAATGGACTACGCCCTTGTGGTGGAACAAGACCGTCGACAAGCACACTCCGCGGATGCGGGCTGAGGTCGAGCGGGTCATCAACGATGTGCGCAACTCCCTGACCTAGGAGCCCCGTTTGATCATCATCTATGTGCCGAAGGACGGGGAGCCGGAGCACTTCGACGCGCGGACTCTGCGGGTGTCGGAGGCGTCGATCGTCCAGCGGCTCCTGTCCCGGAAGTGGGGCGAGGTCGAGGCCGGGATCCGCGAGGAAGACCTCGAGGATCTCCGCGCGGTGGCCTGGGTCATCAAGAAGCGCGTCGCGCCGAGCCTGCGGTACGACGACTTCGACCCCGGCATCGACGAGCTGGGGATGCGCCTTGACCCGGACGAGGTCGTCGCCTACGTCCGGCAGGCGATCGCGTTCACCACGGCCAACAACCCGGACGCCACTCCCGCGCAGATCCGCGAGGCGCTGACGGAACTGCCGAACCTCGCATTCGACCCCGAGCACGCGCGACGCACCGTTGAAGAACTCGCCGCGAACCCAAAAGACCAGGCGGCCCCGGAGACGACGAGCCTGCCCAGCGGGACCCCGACATCGTCGCCCGACGCTTCAGCTACCTAGGGCTGTTCGCCCACCTGCTCCACATCACCCCCACTCAGGTCGACGCGCTGACAGTCGAGGACTTCGACGTCCTCACCGACTGGCTCGACTACCACATCGCCAACACCACAGCAGCAGGGGGTGAATGATGGCCGAGCGGCTCACTTTCGTCCTCGACGGCCGCGACGACCTGTCCCGCGTCCTCGGCCACGCCGGAGACTCCGCTACCCGCCTGCGCAGCACGATGCAGGACGCGACCGACGGCTCGAACAGGGCGATCCTCACCCTGACCCGCGACGCCGACGGCCGGCTCCGCGACCTCGAGGGACGGTTCGTCAACGCGGCGGACGCCGCCCGCCTGATGGCCACGCGTACCGGTGACGCGGCGCGGCCAATGGCGGACTGGGCGAACGTCGCGGACCGGTCGCGGAAGGTCGGCGAGCAGCTGCGCGCCATGCTGATCTCACTCGCGCCGGCGGCGATCCCTGCCGCGGCGGCGATGGCGCCGCTCGTGGCCGCCACGGCGGCGGCCGGTGTCGCGGTCGGCGTGTACGCGGCTGCGCTGGGTCCGCAGATCGCGGCGCTGAGCGAGGCCGCGCAGGCGGAGAAGAAGTACACCGATGCGGTCGCCGAGAACGGCAAGCAGTCGGAGGAGGCCGTTCAGGCGCAGGTTGCCTACGCCAAGGCGGTGGCGAAGCTTCCGCCCGCGACTCGCGAGGCCGCGGCCGCGCTGTCGGTGTTCAAGGACGAGTACAAGGACTGGTCGGACTCCCTCGCGGAGGACACGACCGGGCCGGTCATCAAGGGCCTGGGCGCGGTCGGTGGCCTGCTGCCGAAGTTGTCCCCGCTGGTGCGCGGCACGTCGACCGAGCTTGAGCGGATGATGACGCTGCTGGCCGGCGGGATTCAGTCGCCCGGCCTCGATCGGGTGATCAAGCAGTTCACCGCGTTCTCGACCGGTGTGCTTCGCGAGGTGAACAACGACATCGTCCGCCTCGCTCGCACGCTCGACACAGGGGAGATCGGCGCCGGGTTCGCCGACTTCATGAACTACGCCCGCGCGAACGGGCCGGTCGTCGGGGAGACGCTGCGGAACATCGGCGAGGCGCTGGCCAACGTGCTGCGCGCCGGGTCGGACGTCGGCGTCGGCATGCTGCAGGTCGTCAACGTCCTGAGCGAGCTGGTCGCCGCCGTCCCGGCCGGGGCGTTGACGACCCTGTTCCAGCTGGCGATCGCGTTGAAGCTGGCGAAGCTGGCTGCAGTCGGGCTGGGCGCGGGCCGTGCGGCGGTGGCCGCGTTCGGCGCGCAGATTCTCACCATGCGGGCCGCGGCGGCCGGCGCATCGGGAGGGCTCGCCGGGCTGGGTGCGGCGTTCACGTCGCTGTCGCGTACCGCCCGGGTGGCGCTCATTGGTTCCGGTATCGGGCTGCTGGTCATCGCTCTGTCCGAGCTGATGTCCATCGGGCAGGCCGCGCCGGCGGACATGGACAAGATGTCGTCATCGCTGGCCCAGTTCGGGCGGACGGGGCAGCTGTCCGGCGAGGCCGCCCGGATTCTGAGCTCCGACTTCAAGGAGTTCGACGAGGCGCTGCGCGGCATGGCCCGTCCGGACTCGCTGAACCAGATCCAGCAGTCCATCACCCAGTTCGTGGGGCAGGACTCCACACCGGTCAAGCGGTGGAAGGGCGTCCTCGAAGGCGTCGACGAGGCGCTCGCGAGCATGGTCAAGTCCGGCAACGCGCAGCTTGCGGCTGCGGCTTTCGACCAGCTCGCCAAGCGGGCCGAGTCGCAGGGCCTGACCACGGAGGAACTGCGCACGCAGCTGGACGGGTACAAGCAGTCGTTGGCTGATGTGGCATTCGAGCAGCAGCTCGTCGCCGAGTCGCAGGGCTTGTTCGGGCAGCAGGCGCTGGCGACCAGCCAGAAGCTGAACGCGCAGAAGGCGAGTGCCGACGGGCTGCGGCAGTCACTGCAAGCGCTGAACGACGTTCAGCGTCAGGGCATCGGCGGGATGATCGGGTTCGAGGCGGCGATCGACGCGACGGCGAAGGCCGCCCGCGAGAACGCCGGTGCGTTGACCATGTCCGGCGGCCAGCTGAACCTGAACTCGGAGAAGGCGCGGAACGCTGCGACGGCGCTGAACGATCTGGCGGCGAAGACCGATGAGGCGACCGCGTCCGCGCGGGAGTCTGGCGCGTCGTGGTCGACGGTGAACGGGATCTACGCCCGCGGCCGCGAGCAACTGCTCGCCTCGGCGCAGGCGATGGGCCTGACGAAGGAGCAGGCCAGGCAGCTGGCGGACCAGATCCTGCAGACCCCGGACAAGACCGCCCGCCTCAAGGGCAACATGGACGACCTGGAGGCCAAGCTCGCGGCCGCCAAGCGGAAGCTGGCTGCGGTACCGGACGCGCGCAAGGCGCAGGTCCGGGCGGAGATCTACCAGCTGGAGCAGGCGCTGGCGAAGGCCCGCAGCCAGCTGGACGCCATTGACGGCAAGAAGGCCCACACCTACGTCATCACGCACTTGCAGGCCCGCAAGGAGGGCGTGCACGGTACGCAGCTGGGCGGGGCGGCACGCGGGGGACTCGTCCCTGGCTACGCGGGCGGCGGCCCGTTGCAGGCGTTCCCGCAGGGAGGGTTCATTACCGGCCCGGGTAGCACCATGTCGGACAGCATCGTCGCCCTAATGGGCAGCGGCGCCCGGGCTCGTGTCTCGAACCGCGAATACGTGGTGCGGGCGGCCGCGGTCCAGCGGTACGGCGTGGCCATGTTCGACGCGCTGAACGCGATGCGTCTGCCGGTCCCACTGCCGTCCCGGACTCAGGCGATGGCCGCCCCCACTGCGGGCCGCATGGTCCCAGTCGCAGGGCAGCCTGGGGTAGAGGCCGGCGGCGGTCGGTTCGAGGGTGACCTGTATCTCGACAGCGGTGAGTTCCTTGGTGCGGTGCGGGGTGTGGTGCGTCCGATGCTGCGTGATTCCGAGCAGCGGCAGGCACGGCGTGCGAAGACGGGGAGGGCCCTGTGACGATCTCCTACGTGGGCATCGGGGCCCTGTCCTCGCACGCCGACACGATCAGCCCGGCGTTCCCGGCCGGTGCGACGGCCGACCGGCTCGCAGTTCTGACGGTGGTGTCCGGGCACCCGGACGAGTCGATCCCCACGGTCCCCGCTGGCTGGTCGCGGGCGGGCACGCTGTCGGGCGGCGGCGGGTCGTTCGGGTCGGGGACGGGTCCGCGGCGGATCACGCACTTTGCCCGGGTGCTCGACGGTACGGAGTCGGCTCCGACCACCCTGATCCCGTCGGGTGGTACGGGCTCGCACATCGCCGGCCGGATCGTCGTGCTGTCTCGGTCGGCCGGTACGGGGTGGCGCTGGGCCATGTCGGCCGGGGAGGACACGAGCGCGGACACGTCGTTCTCTGCGGCCGGGGCTGCTGCTCTGCCGTGGGCTGCGGGCGACTTCGTCATCCTCGGCTACGGTCTGCGGTCGAGCACCCCGACGATGTCGGCGGAGGGCATCGCCGCGAGCGGGATCACGTTCGGCACGGTGACCGAGCGGGCTGACGATGCCGTGGCTACGGGTCACACGGCGCGTCTCGGTATCGCCACGGGGTCGGTGTCCTCCGGCTCTGGCACGCAGGCTCCGACGCTCACGGCAACTCTTTCCGCGTCGCACACTGGTGTGGGCGGTGTGCTGCGGATCCGTGAGGCGTCGGCAGAGATCGACGTGGCTGCGCAGTCGGTGTTCCCGCCGCGGAACCTTGTCTCGCTGACGGGAATGGCGGCTGAGGACATCGTGTCGGCGACGATCGAGCGGGACGTCGACACCGACCGAACCGCGGTGCGGGCGGCGTCTGGTGTGGACGTGACCGGCGAGGACGTGCTGCTGCGTGTCGACGGCGAGCAGCCGTTCGGGGTGGCGGTCACCTACGTGGCAACGCTGACCGACAGCACTGGCGGGCAGTGGGAGCTCGTCTCCGACGCGATCACGTCGACGGTCACGGCGGACGTCATCTCCGATGCGGTGCGCGGGATCGGCGCCGCGGTCACCATCCAGGCGTGGCCGTCGAAGCGGCGGACGCGCGAGGCGACCGTGTTCAACGTCGGCGGGCGGCTCGTGTCGGTGGGCAAGCCGCGGTCGGGTGCGCAGGCGCAGGTGACGGTGCGGACGGAGACGGACGAGGACGGCGAGGCGCTGCAGGCGGTTCTCGACGCGGCGACGTCCGGTGTGGTCCTGATCCGGAAGCAGTCGACGCTGTCGGGTGTCGACGGGTACCTCGCGGTGGTCGCCGACGACGAGGAGCGCATGTGGCACAACGAGGTCCGGTTCTGGCAGCTGGAGACCGTCGAGGCCGAAGCCTGGCCGGACGTGCTCGAGGCCGCTGGCTACACCCTCGCCGACGTCGCCGACAACTTCGAGACGCTGCAGGACCTCGCCGATGCGTTCACGCCCGGCACGCTCCTCGACATCGCACTCTTCGATTTTGGAGCGTGACCGATGCTGGACATGTCCGACGAGGCGCTCGCCGTCGTCCAGGGCGACACCACCATGCGGATCCGCGCGGAGGCCTGGCTCGGCGGCGAGCTCCTCACGGCAGACATTCCCGTCTCGGACGGTGGCGAGGAGCGAGACCGGTCCCTTGCCGTGCCGGAGAGCGTCAGCCTGACCGTGCCGCGCGAGGACCGCGGTACGTCATGGGAACCGGTCACGCCGGACCATCCACTGGCGGCCTACGGCCAGCTGCTCCGTATCGACTACGGCGTCGACGTCGGCCAGCACACCGAGTGGATCAACCGCGGCTGGTTCCTCATCACCGACTCTGACACCAACGGAGAGACCGTCACCGTGAAGGCCGACGGGCTGCTCAAGCTCATCGACGAGGCGAAGCTGGCGGCCCCCTTCCAGCCGGCGGCCGGGGACACGCTTGCGTCGGTGGCACAGGAACTCGTCGAGCCTGCGCTGACGGTGGTGGTGTCGTCGCTCGCCGACCGGGCGGTGCCACAGGGCATGCAGTGGGACACCGACCGCATGGGCGCACTCCGCGAAGTCCTCAACTCCTGGCCCGCGGACGCACGGGTGACGGAGGACGGCTACCTGTCGATCGAGCCGTTGACGGATTCCGACACTGCGGTGCTGGAGTTGACGGACGGTGTCGGCGGCACAGTGATCCGCTGGCAGGGTGCGACGACGCGGGACGGCGCGTTCAACGTCGTCGTCGCTCAGGGCGAGGACAGCTCGGGCGCGCAGGTGCAGGGCGTCGCGTATGACCGCGACGGGGCGTCGCCGTACCGGATCGGCGGCCCCTACTCGCCGCTGCCGGTGCCGTACTTCTACCACTCGCCGCTGCTGGGCACGGTGGCAGCGTGCCGGGCCGCGGCTGAGTCGACTCTGCTGCGGCTGCGCAGGACCGCGTTCCGGAAGCTGAACGTGACGATGGTTCCCCACCCGGGCCTGGTCCCCGGTGACGTGATCAGCGTGACCGGCGCCGGGCTGACGGGGGCGCTGGCGGTGGTCGAGCGGTTGTCGCTGCCGTACTCGCCTGGCGAGATGACCATGACGGTGAGGGTCCTCTGATGCCCGACTTCGCTGACACCAAGGTCTCCCTCGCGGGACAGGGAGCGCTGGTGGGGAAGGCGATCACGGCCCCGTCCGGCGGTGCATTCCTCGCGCGGGTCGCGGGCATCGACGTCACGACGCGGGTCATGAACGGCGTGTCCATCTCCGTCGGGAACATGGTCCTGATGGCCCGCATGGGCAGCGTGTACTGGGCGATCGGCACGACGCCGGCCGCGCCAGTCGTGGCGCCGACGCCGCCAGATCCTGGTGGCGACGACGACGTCAGTGGCGACCCGGCCCCCGCGCCGAAGCCGACCGTCACGACGGGGACACTGCTGTGTGCGCCGGTGGCTACGGCCACGTACCGCTCCGGCTGGCGCTCCGACGGCGACCCGCTCAACAGCTTCGACACCTACCAGGGCCGCTACTCCGGTAGCAACTTCGGCCGGATGACGGGGTGTGCGTTCTACGGCACCAAGCCACGCAGCCTCGCCGGGGCGACCGTCACCCGGGCCACGGTGAAGCTCCGGCGGCTGTCCAGCGGCGACTTCGCCGCCCGCACCGCGACCCTCCGCCTCGTCACACAGGCGACCCGCCCGGCGGGCGCGCCCACCCTCAACGAGACCACCAGCGGCCCGAGTCTCGCGGTCGGCGCGACGACGACCGGGTTCGTCATCCCGAACAGCTGGGCGCAGGCGATGGTCGACGGCACCCGCGGCGGGCTCGCCATCCACGTCGACTCCGACACCCCGTACATCCGGCTCGCGGGCCGGGGCAGCTGGTCGGCCGCGTGGGCGCTGACCATCTCCTGGCGCCGAGGATAAGGAAGGCCCCCATGCCCGAGACCACGAACGGCATCGAGTACCCCGACTCCACCGGGCATACCCGGATCTGGGAGCACCTGGAGACGCTCGCCGAATCCATCGACCCGCAGCTCACCCCGCCGGACCGGCAGGTTTTCACCAGCTCCGGCACGTGGAACAAGCCCGCGGGCGCGAAGTGGGTGCACGTGCAGGTGCAGGCCGGCGGGGGCGGCGGCCACAACGCGGTCCTGACGATCGCGTCGCAGACGTCGTGCGGCGGCGGCGGGCAGGGCGGCGGGTACGCCGAGTCGAAGCTCCTGGCGTCGGCGGTGGGCTCGTCGGAGTCGGTGACCGTCGGCACTGGCGGCGCTGGCGGCGGCGGCACCGGCGGCACGTCGTCGTTCGGCGCGCACGTGTCCGCGACCGGCGGCGGCGGTGGCGCGGCGTCCGCTGCGGACGGCACCGCCGTTGCGGTCGCGGGCGGCTCGTCCACGCAGACCCTCACCGGCGACATCCAGGTCGCCGGGCAGGGCGGCGGCGCCGGGTTCAAGAGCGGCACCGCTGGCGCACTCGGCGGCCAGGGTGGGTCCGCGCACCTCGGCGGCGGAGCGCGCGGCGTGGCCACCAATGGCACCGGCGTCACGGGCTTTTCCTTCGGCGGCGGCGGCTCCGGCGCGGCGAACGGGCCGTCCCGTGCGCAGGGCGGCGGCGGCGCCGGCGGCCCCGGCCTGGTGGTCGTAACCACGTATTTCTAAGGAGCATCCTTGCCGTACCTGACAACCGCCGGCCTCACCCTGCAGGGCGCGCTGGCGACCGACCCGTTCCAGCCTGCGAGCGGCTCTCTCGCGCTCGGCGCGCTGGAGACCACGGACATCCCCGTCGACCTGTCCTCGTCGTCCTTCCGGACGCTGTACCGGGTAGTGACCGGGCCGGTGCAACCGGGCGACGCGCTCGACATCGACGCGGACGCGCGAGTCACGAACAACTGCGGCTACAACATCGGCGTCGCGTGGCATTTGTGGATCTACGACTACGACAACCCGCTGAAGACCGCGGGCCCGTGGACCCGGATCAGCGCGTTCTCCGGGGAGAACGTGACGCCGGACATGCACCACATGCCGCTGCACATCAGCACCCTGTACCGGATGCCGGAGGACTGGCCGCCCGGGCACCGGCCCGTCGTGGTCATGCGCGCGGACGCCCACTCCACGGCGTGGCAGCCGGGCCACACCCTCGACGTCGACCCGGGATACGGACAGCTGATCGTCCGCCACTGGGCCCCGCCGCCCGCCTGATCCCGCCCCACCCGCACGCCCCGCGCCTCCGGCCGGGGCCTTTCTGTTGGAGGGCCCATGGCCTGGTACCCCGGCGCCGTGAAGATGGAGCTGCAGCCGGAGTCGGACTCCCAGCCGGCGATCCGGCCGACGCAGTTCATCGTGCATTCGATCATCGCCCCGTGGACGGCGAAGCGGACCTACGAGTACTGGCGCGACTCGACCAACCTGGAGTCCCACTTCGGGCTCGGGTACGAGGGCGACCTCGGGCAGTTCATCGGGACCGAGACCCGCGCGGACGCCAACTACCAGGCGAACCGGCGGCCGGACGGGACCGGCGCGGTGAGCATCGAGACCGCGTCCAACACCAAGGGCACGGACCCGTGGACGCCCGCGCAGATCGAGCAGTTGATCCGGCTCGGCGTGTGGCTGCACGAGACCCACGACATCCCGCTGCGGATCTGCCGCACCTGGGATGACCCCGGGTTCGGCTACCACCGCCTGCACGACGAGTGGGCGAAGGACGGCACCAACTGCCCCGGTGACGCCCGAGTGCGCCAGTTCCGCGAGCTGGTCTTCCCCGGGATTGTCGCCCGCGCTTCTGGCCAGACTCCCGCCCCTGCCCCGTCCGAGGAGGACGACCCCATGCCCAAGGTGATCACCGAGTCGAGCGACACCGACAGCGGCCTGAAGGCCAAGACCTGGACCACCGTCGCCATGGCCACCGACACCGCGCTGCTGCAGGGCCCAGTCGCCTACTCGGTCGCCGCGTACCTGCGGATCGGCGGGACGCCGGGCACGCAGGTGAAGGGCCGGTTCTACGACCAGTACCCCGACGGGCACGGCTCCCAGGACCTCGCCATCGACCTCGGAACCGTCGGCCCCGACGGCGTCCTCGACGCCCAGATCGCCCGCCCCGGCCAGCTCGCCGACCGGGTGCAGCTGAAGCTCGAAGTCTGGGCGGACAAGCCCGCGACCATCACCTACCGAGTCCTGCGCAGCCTGCGCTGGACAGCCTGAACGGAGAACCTCGATGCGTATCTTCGGCCGCGAGCCCGCGCTCGTCATCGCCACCATCAGCGCCGCCCTGTCCCTGCTCGTGACCTTCAACGTCGGTCTCTCCGGTGAACAGGCCGGCGCTATCGTCGCCGCCATCTCCGCAGTTCTGGCCGCCGTCACCGCCGCCATGACGCGACCGATCGCGCCGTCAGCATTCACTGGCGTCGTCGCCGCGAGCGTCGCCCTCCTCGCCGCCTACGGCTTCAACGTGAGCCCCGAGACCGTCGGCGCCCTCAACGCCGTGGTCCTCGCCGTCCTCGGCCTCCTCACCCGCGGCCAGGTCAGCCCCACGCCCGCGAGCCGGCCCCTGTCAGGGGTGTAAGTGAGGTGCACACTCCTGCGGCGGCTCAAGCGCCAGCTCGGCCGCCGCGGGGCGATCCTCACCTGCTACGGCGCCGTGTGGACGCTGTACGGCACAGCACAGCTCCTCACTCCGGCAGCCGACCAGCGAGGGCTCAGCGTCCTCCTCAACATCGTCCCCCTCACCGTGTGGGCCTGCGGCTGGATCGCCGCTGGCGTCATCGCCCTCGTCTGCGCATGGGCTCCGCCAGGCCGAGACGCAGCCGCCTTCCTCGCCCTGCCGCTTGTGGTCGTGCCGTGGATGGCGAGCTACCTCGTCACCTGGATGCTCGGCGAGTTCCCCCGCGGCTGGGTGGCAGCGGCAGTCTGGACCGCAATCACCGTCCCGGTCCTCGTCGTCGCGGGATGGCCCGAGCCGCCCCGCGGTAAAAGAGCGGAGCCACCCTATGAATCCTGAAACATGGGCCTCGTTGGGCGTGTCGGTAGCCACAGCAGGGGCAGGTGTGTGGGCGGCCCGCTCCGCCCGCCGCACCAAGCCGCAAGAGCGCCGGGACGACTTCACCGCAATCGCCACACAGCAGGGCGCTGCGATCGAGCGGCTGGAGAAGCGGGACCGCCAGCGCGAAGAGGACATGGAGAAGCAACGCGAGCGCCTCGCCGACCAGGACGCGGCCCTCGGCTACCTGCAGCGCTGGGTCGGAACCCTCGTCGGCTACATCAGACAGGCCGGCCTCGAGCCGCCGCCCGCCCCGCCGATGCCCGACGGCGTCCGCACCTACCTCGACCACATCGTGTGAGGAGGCTCAGATGCCGTTGCCGACAACCAGGACCGTGACGGGCCTGTACGTCAGCCCCGCTACTGGGGCTGCTGCGACGGGCACCGTGGCCTTCACGCCGGTCCCGACTGTGTGGACCGACACCGCGGGCAACCAGATTCTCGCGGGCAGTGTCGAGGTCACGCTCGACGGTGCGGGCGAGTTCTCGCAGGCGCTGGTGACGACCGACGCCAGCGGGGTCGAGCCGACGTCCGGCCGGCTGTGGCGGATCGAGGAACGCCTGACCGGACTCCCGATCCGGGCCCGGCACTTCGCCCTGCCGACGGGGGACGGGTCGCCGATCAGCATCGCCGACATCGTTGCTGCGGACCCGGGCGCGGTCGGGTACACCCCGGTCGAGGGACCGGCCGGTCCGGCCGGTCCGCAGGGCGTGCAGGGGGAGACTGGGTCGGCCGGTCCACAAGGCGAGGAGGGCCCACAGGGTGAGCAAGGCCCTCAAGGCGAACAAGGACCGCAGGGGATCCAGGGCCAGCAAGGCCCGACCGGGCCGCAGCCGTCGCTCGGGGGACAGGGCGCGGGGGACACGATCGCTCTGCGGTCGACGGACATCCTGCTTGCGTACAAGACCGCGGACGAGCAAGTGGCCAGCAGCATCGTGCTCCAGGACGACGATCACCTCACCCTCCCTGTGGTAGCGAACGGCGTGTACGCCCTCGACGCCTACTTGGACGTCGAGGCGGATCCAGCCGCCGACATCACCCTCGGCTGGTCGGTGCCAGCTGGTGCGACGCTGTCGTGGACGGAGACCGGCATCAGCGCGGGGAACACAGGCAACATCGGCTCGCTGAAGCAGTCGAGGTTGGACGTGGCCACCTCGTCCGGGGTCGGCATCGTCGCTGCAGGCTCGGCGGTCCGTCCGGCCGGGGTCCTCCGCGTCGCCGGGACCGCGGGAACGCTGCGGCTCCGCTGGGCTCAGTCCGTCTCTTCGCTCACCCCGACAATCCTGAAGGCTGGCTCGTGGATCCGGCTGACCCGCATCGCATGACAACGCCCCCACCGCCACTGGCGGTGGGGGCCTTCTCTCGCGCCAGGCTGGACCGCACGACTCTCGATAACCCACACATATCAAGACCAGTCAGGAGTACGCTAGTTCGGGACAAACCACCGAGAAGGAGGCGAACTTGGCAAGCGAACTCGTACCGGTTGAAGACGTAGAGATCGTCAGCGACGACGCATCTCGCGTCGAACGCGACCATCAGATCTCTAACGAGACTGCCAACGACCTCAAGCGCGCGACCGCCGCCAACACCGACCGCGCATACGCCCGCTGGTGGCACATGGCCCTCGACTGGTGCGAGCAAGAGGGACGCACCCCTCTCCCCATGACTGCCCAGACCGTCGCCGAGTTCATCGGTCACCTCAAGCGGTCCGTCTCACCGAAGACTGGCAAGCCCTACTCGCCCGCCAGCCTCGACCAAGCCCTGTCCGCAATCCGCACCGCGCACTTCCGCGCAGGCTTCGAAGGGCAACCCCACTCCCGAGCCGCCCGCGACATCATCAAGGTCCACCGGCAGGACCGCGCCCGGGACGGATGGCGTCCCCGCCGAGCCAAGGCCGTCACTCTCGACGTGCTCCGCCTCCTTCTCGCACAGTGCGACACGGATTCGCTGAGCGGCCGGCGTGACGCCTCCATCCTGGCCCTCGGCTATGGGCTCATGGGTCGCCGCTCCGAACTCGCCGCGTGCACCATCGACCAGGTGACTGTCTCGGAAGACTGGGTCACCGTGTTCATCCCCATGTCGAAGACGGACACCAACGCTCAAGGCGAGGACGTCGACATCCCTCGCGCCGTCGCCCCGGACATCGACGCGGGCGCGGTCGTCGGCTCGTACCTTGCGGGCCTGGCGGAGCACGGCGTCACCGACGGCCCCCTGCTGCGTCGCATCGACATGTGGGGCAACGTCGGCGACGGCATGTCGGGAGAGTCGGTGAACGTCATCGTGAAGAAGCTGGCCAAGGCCGCCAACCTGACCGACGCCGAGCGGACCACGGCCCATGGGCTCCGCGCCGGCGGCCCGACCGACGCGGCCGAACGCGGTGTACCTGTCCCATTCATCGCCGAGCACGGGCGGTGGAGCAAGAACTCAACCCAGGTACTCAGCTACGTCCGCCCAGCCGACAAGCGACGTAACAACCCGCTGCTGCGCAAGGACTAGCTACTCCCGTACCCTGATGCGGCGGCGTCCCACCCACTAGACCTGGGTGGGGCGCCGCATTGTTGTCTACCAACTTGACTCGGCATGCACTCCGTAGCCCTCGTGGTGGTGGTCGGTAAGGCAGTCCCGGCAGAACGGATGCCGGCAGATCCGGCATTCGGTATCCGCCGCCGCCTCGCAGCCGCGGCACGGCATTGCTGGCACGATGTGAACGTCCAACCCGACTTGCGCCGTCTCCGCGGCAAGGTTGGTGGCGCTGAGTAGCTCGCCCATGGGGTGCTGCGACCCTATGCGCAGGTCCCGCCCATCGCGGTCGAGCGCCGTCCAGGACCAGGCCCCCGCGTTCCGCGCGGCTTCACTCGGGTAGACCCGGACGAGTCGGGATCCCTCCGGCAGGTCGATGCCGAGATGCCGAAGTCGGGCGATGAGGCGTTCGGCGGAGGTCACAGCTGGGTCACCCATGCCTTGGTGGCGACGCCAACGAAGTCGACGCGCGCGCCGGTCTCGGTGTAGCCGTACCGGCAGCTGGCCTTGATCTCCAGACGGACGACCTTGACCGGCTGCCCGGTCACCTGCTTGCGGTCGCGGGCGAGGTAGACGCGGCCGTTCTCCTGCGCCTCGGCCTGAACGAGGAACGGCGTCGCAACGCCCTTCAGTGTCCGCCACTCGGGAGCGGGCGGCTCCTTCACCAGCTCGACGTTGCCCTCCAGGGCGTAGCGCTCGACGCCGTCGGCGCAGGCGACGGTCACCATGGACTGACCGTTGGTCGTGTAGATGTCGACGACGGTGCCGGTGAACTCGACTCGACCCAACTCACGGTTGTTGATGTGACCGGTGACCTTCTGCCCCATGCGCATTTAGCTCTCCCCTGGTAGCCGCTGGTTTCTGTACCTACAGAATGCCTTCAGCGTGGACCCTTGTCAACCTCCCTTCCCAGATGGATGCTAGTTTTTGTACCCACACCTACGAGGGGGAGACGTGGCCCGACCCGCTACAGGCAAGACACCACTCCGGAACATCCGCGTGCCTGACGACCTCTGGCAGGCGGCAAAGCAAGAGGCCGCCGCTGAGGGGCGCAGCCTCACGGACGTCATCCTCGGAGACCTGCATCGGTACGTGACCCGCCGGCGACGCGAGCGAGGGGTTGCGGACGGCCCGCCCGAGACCTCAAATCCTGGCGCTTAAGGGAACGTTATGCGCTGGGGGCCGCCGTCCCGCCTGCGCAACAATGCGGCAATGAGTGAATGGATAGCGGCAGCCGCTGGCGTTGCGGGTGCATTGGCTGGCGCTGGCGGCGCCGTGCTCGGGGCAAGGCTCACGGCGAAGGCGGCCATCGCGCAGGTTGCCAGCCAGCGCGCCGACAACCTGGATCACTGGATCCGAGGACAGCGACGCGACGCGTACACGCACCTGCTGGAGGTCGCCGACCGGTCCATCGCGCTCGAGCAGGACGTGAACTTGAGCGTTGTGGTCAATGGACTCACGGACGCGGTGATGGATCAGGTGGCAGCCGCAGTCAACGACCTGCGTGCTGCAGCCGCCCGAGTCGACATCTGCGGGCCGGCGGAAGCTCGGCTTGCCGCCGACAAACTGCGTGACACAGCCACCAGGGCGTTGGCGCTGATGACCGACGTCATGGGGGACGAGGGCACGACGATGGAGGCCATCAACAACGCGGCCAACAGCCGAGACGAGGCTCACGAAGCATTTAGGAAGGCGGCGGCCAAGGCTCTCGGTTTCGAGTAGGCGGATGCGCCCACAGCCACTGCGAGTGTCCATGCGTCAGGCCATGCCTGCCGCATGCCTGTCAGCGCGAGGTCCTAGCTCTCGCTGTCCGCCTCGGAGTGCAGCACGGCCTTCTTGAGCGCGGCCTCCACAGCGAACCGGCTCTGCCCGGTCGCCTCGGCGTGCGCGGTGATCTCGGCATGGAGTTTCTCGGCCGCCTCCAGCCAGGGCTTCCACGCTTCGGCGCTGTACGCGCCGACGGTCGCTTCACGCTGCGCCTCGACGGCCGAACGCTGGAGTTGGATCAGATCGTCAGAGAGTTCGATTGCCACGAGCCGGATCGTAAGCGCCGGCTCTGACATTCCCGTGGAGGCTCAGGCCGCGAGCTGCTGCCCGGCCTGCTGCCGCTCCGCCTCCATGGCTGCGGCCCACTCCACCAGGAGCGCGCGGTACCGGCCGCGGTCCTCGACCGCCAGCGCGCCGGACGTCCACAGGCGCCGGATCTCCTCGTTCACCTCAGCCGCGGACCGCCCCACCCCAGTCATGGGATCAGGCTACTCGCGGGGTCTGTCAGCCGGCCGGTTCGCGACGAACGAGCCCAGGCCCGGCTCCGTGTAGATGAGCCCCTCTGTACGGAGGGCGCGATGGACCTTCTGCCCGGTCGCTGCGGCGATCCCGAACTCGGCCTGCAGCTGGAGCACCGACGGCACTCGCGTCCGCGGCGGATAGGTGCCGTCCGTGATCCGCTGCCGGACCACCTCGGCCACTTGACGCCATCGTGGCTGGTCAGGAGCAAACTCGATCACGTTCCCCACGCTGACACGCCACAGCACATCAGGCGAGATATGGCATGCGTAGCACGCCATAGCACACAGGCGATACCCTGCGGAAACAGAAAGACCCCGGCGGCCGTGTCACCGGCCCCGGGGCGCGGACGACAGCAGGAGTCGCCATGGCGGATTCTACGAACCCCCAGACCGCAGCGGCAGAGGACGGACCACTCGCCCGCGCCCTACGCGCCAAAGCCGCAGCTGCCGCGCAGGCGTACCGCGACTTCATCGCCCACGTCGCCGAATGCTCCGACTGCCGCACTTGGGGACTCGACTGCAAGGCAGCGGCGAGCCTGCGGCAGGCCTGGCGCGACGCGCGCGTCCGCTGACTGGGTGCCTCAAGCCGCGTCCCACACATGCGCCCGGCTGCCACGCCACTCCACCCACTGCGGGTCGTCGAGGAGTTCAGCGGCGTCGGGCAGGCCGGCGCGGCGGAGGAACTCGAGCACGTCCCGGTCACTGTGGGCGAGCCCGAGGATCTCGTCGCCCACGGTGACTCGACGGCCGCCGGTCGGGCTTGGTCGGTGCACGACTATCGGCGCACTGCTCATATCTCCAGGGTGCCGCTACTCACTCCAGGACGCCGAGTTCGGAGTCGGGCCGGCAGATCTCGCACGCCCGGATGCCCTCCGCGGTGATGGCCCGCAGCGCCTGCTCGCGGTCGAGGGGCCGGGTGTGGTGGCTGGCCATCCTGCAGCCGCCGACGTGCACGGAGTCGGCGACCGGCTGCCCCCGCTGTCGCAGGTAGGACAGCACCCACGTGGGCCCGTCCGGCAGCTGGCGCTGCGGTCGCATGTCCGCCTCCCGTTGCTCGACCTCGCTGATGCGCGCCTGGACGCGGTGCAGCGAGTAGGCGAGCCAGGTCTCCAGGGTGCGGAGCCTCGGCAAGTCAGGAGGTAGATCTTCGGACACGTGTTCTATTCTAGGGCCGGGAGTCGTCGCGGACAGGAAGGGGTGCCGTGAACCCCGAGCAGGAGCCGCCCCCGCCGCACGTCGCCGCCATCCTCGCTGCCCTCATCGCCGCCGGGCGCCCGGCACCGGAGCGCGTTCAGGTCTATTGGGCTGCACCGCCGGGTACGGGCAGCGCCCCTGATGAAAGCGTGCTGTGCGCCGCCGTTCGATGGGCTGACGACACCGCAGCCCTCTGGGACGAGGTGCGGGGCTGGCGTGTCGTGGGCGCGCGGCCGGCTGCCGGCGCCCGCCTCGTGACAGCAACCCGGGCCGCGGCAGGCGATGAACCCGAGCGGATTGCCATGGCGCTCCTCGCCGGACTGGAGGCGTCGTGAGCGTGAGCGCTGTCAGTGGGCGGGTCTACCGTGGGCGCATCCCATCCACGCTTGCTGCTTGTGGCGTGGCACTCGAACCCGCCCTGCCCGGAACAGCGCCCGGCGCAGGGCGGGGCTGCTCCCGTTGTTTGCCGTCAGGGCAGCAGGTCGCGCGCGGACATGCTCAACGCATTCGCGACTCGAAGGAGATGGCTGAATTTCGCATCGTTCTGGCCGCGCTCTATGCGCTGGATCGTGGATCGGTCGATGCCGGCGAGGTCGGCGAGCTCTTCCTGGGTGAGGTCTGCGTAGACCCGGGCGTCGCGGACTCGCTGCCCGAGCGCCTGCTGGGCGCTGGTGATCCATTCGGGCTGGTCGGCGGGCACGGGTCAAAACGCTCGACCGATCAAGATCGTTTGTCAGCAGCTACTTTGCGGCTTTTCATGATCATGGTTCAAGCGGGACCGAAAGGGTATGACCGGAATCGATCCATCCACCCCAGCCCTGCGGCCCTCTGGCATATGCCGCAGGGCTAGAGGTACCGTCCCGAATAGAACACGCGTTCACTCGAAAGGATGAGCAACCACGTGACAGCTGCATCCGTTGGGCATGTGAGGGTGCGTGCCGACAGGCCGGCCACCCCGAGTAGGAGCGCGGCCCTCGGCCGCCATGCGACAGCTGCAGCGGAGACTGTCATGACCCCGGACGCCATCCTCGCCCTGTACGACTGGGAGATCGGAGCCTGCTTTCGATGCAGCGCAGCGGACGCCTTCGTGACACGCATCGACGAGATCGTCACGCCGAGAGGGGAACGCTACGAACTCTCGGCGTGCGGTATCTGCGTACTCGGCATGGAGGAGGAGCGCCGGCATCATGCGGAGCGCAAAGGGTTCCCCTACGTGGCTGGCGAGCTGGGGCGGCGATGAGCGTAGACAGGGGCCTCGACGCCCCCCGGATTGCCCCTGACCTGCTGTAGACGCAGTGGCTGCGGGCTTCTCCGGGGGAGTCTGTGGGGAGGATCTGGGGGGTGGGGAGAGTCGGGGGAGGGGCGGATCAGAACCCGTCTACCCGCTATCGCTCCCCATCGGAACGGATCGGAACCCATCGGAACAGGCAAAACGTGGTGCGAGATGGATGCTCCGAGAGGCGTCCCAGGTGAGAAGAGACCGGGCGACAGAACCCGGCGTACAGCCCGACTCGTCTGCCGCTCGACCAACGCAAGGGGTCCCGCCGCTCACCGCGACGGGACCCCTTGTGCGTCGTCGTTACGAGAGTTCCACCTCGACCGACAGCTCCGCGTCGTTCTCGGCGCGCGACTCGAGCTCGGCCACGTTGCCGGCCGCCTTGAGGTCACCGGCCACCAGGGCGATGTTCTCCAGCACCTCGGCCGGGGCCGTCACCACGACGCGGGCCACCTCGGCGCGCATCGAGAGCTTGGCGGCCGACTTCGCCTTGCGGATCATGGAGATCGCCGAAGCCGCGACCTCGGCCAGCTCCGGCGCACCGCCGCCGGCGCCCTCCGCCAGCTCCTCCACGGCCGGCCACGCGGCCTGGTGCACGGTGGAGTCGTGGGTCCACGACCACGTCTCCTCCGTGACGTACGGGAGCACGGGCGCGAGCATCCGAGTGACGACGTCCAGGGCGCGGCGCAGCGTGATCCTCGCCGACTCGGCGCCCTCCTCGCCGGCCTTGCCGTACGCGCGCTCCTTGACCAGCTCGACGTAGTTGTCGCAGAAGAACCAGAAGAACCGCTCGGTCTCGTCCAGCGCCGTGGTGTAGTCGAAGCCCTCCAGGGCGGCCGTCGCCGTGTTCACGGTGTCGGTCAGCCGCGCGAGCAGCGCCTTGTCCAGGGGCTCCGTCGTCGTCGCGCCCGCGCCCGGGGAGGGCAGCGAGAGCACGAACCTGCTCGCGTTGAGCAGCTTCACGGCGAGCCGGCGGCCGATCTTCATCTGCTGCGGGTCGAAGGCGGTGTCCGTGCCCGGACGGCCGCTGGCCGCCCAGTACCGGACCGCGTCCGCGCCGTACTCGTCCAGCAGGTGCCCGGGGGTGACGACGTTCCCCTGGGACTTGGACATCTTCTTGCGGTCCGGGTCGAGGATCCAGCCGGAGAGCGCGGCGTGCTTCCACGGGGTCGTGCCGGACTCCAGCTGCGAGCGGACCACCGTGGTGAACAGCCAGGTGCGGATGATGTCGTGGCCCTGCGGACGCAGGTCCATCGGGAAGACCTGCGCGTACAGCTCCGGGTCGGAGAGCCAGCCGCACGCCAGCTGGGGGCTGAGCGAGGAGGTCGCCCAGGTGTCCATGACGTCGGGCTCGCCCATGAAGCCGTTCGGCTTGCCGCGCTGGTCCTCGGTGTAGCCGGGCGGGCAGTCGCTGGACGGTTCGACGGGCAGCGTCGACTCGTCGGGGGCGATCGGCTTGTCGTAGTCCGGCTGCGCCTCGTCGTCCAGGGCGTACCAGAGCGGGAAGGGCACGCCGAAGAAGCGCTGGCGGCTGATCAGCCAGTCGATGCTGAGGCCCTGGACCCAGTCGTTGTAGCGCGACTGCATGTGCGGCGGGTGCCACTGGATCTCGGCGCCGCGGCCGAGGAGATCCTTGCGGTGCTCGACGGTCTTGATGAACCACTGCCGGCTGCTGACGATCTCCAGGGGCTTGTCGCCCTTCTCGAAGAACTTCACCGCGCGGGTCGTCGGGCGCGGGTCGCCGATCATGCTGCCGTCGGCCCGCAGCTCCTCGACCAGGAGCTCCCGGGCGCTGTGCACGGTCTTGCCGACGATCTTGTCGTAGACCGTCTGCGCGCGCTCGGCGTCCTCGGTCGGCAGCGCCTGGAAGTCGACGGCGAGCAGCCGGCCGTTGCGACCGATGACGGTACGCGTCGGAAGCCGGAACTCGCGCCACCACAACACGTCGTTCACATCGCCGAAGGTGCAGACCATGGCGATGCCGCTGCCCTTCTCGGGGTCGGCGGCCGTGTGGGCGACCACCGGCACGCGGACGCCGAACAGCGGCGAGACGACTTCCTTGCCGAAGAGCGGCTTGTACCGCTCGTCCTCGGGGTGGGCGACCAGCGCCACACAGGCCGGAAGGAGTTCGGGGCGGGTCGTCTCGATCAGGACGTCCTCGACGCCGTTGTCGGACTCGTGCTTGAAGGCCAGCCGGTGGTACGCGCCGGTGGCCTCCTTGTCGACCACCTCGGCGTTGGCGACCGCGGTCTGGAACGAAACGTCCCACATGGTGGGCGCCTCGGACTGATACGCCTCACCGCGCTCGAGCAGGCGCAGGAACGCCGCCTGCGAGACCCGCTGGGCCTCCTTGCCGATGGTCGTGTAGGTCATCGACCAGTCGACGGAGAGCCCCAGCTTGCGCCAGAGCTCCTCGAAGACGCGCTCGTCCTCGGCGGTGAGGGTCTCGCACAGCTCGACGAAGTTCTGCCGAGAGATGCTGACCGCGGGGGCCTTCTTGTCCTTGCCGGTCCGCTCGGACACGGGCGTCGGCGCGGTGAAGTCCGGGTCGTACGGCAGCGAGGGGTCGCAGCGCACGCCGTAGTAGTTCTGCACCCGGCGCTCGGTCGGCAGACCGTTGTCGTCCCAGCCCATGGGGTAGAAGACGTGCTTGCCGCGCATCCGCTGGAAGCGCGCCACGATGTCGGTGTGGGTGTAGCTGAAGACGTGCCCCACGTGGAGCGAACCGCTGACCGTGGGCGGCGGGGTGTCGATGGAGAATACGGCGTCACGGCTGCCCGGCCGGTCGAAGCGGTATACGTCCGCCTCGCTCCAGAACGTGGACCACTTCGATTCCAGCTCGTCGAGCGAGGGCTTCTCCGGAAGCGGAGACCCGTAGCGCGTCACACCGACACACCCTTCCCAGTCTGTTCTGCACCCTGAAGCCGACCGGCCCGCGCAGCCGTTCCGGCGGCGCCCATGAGTGACGGGTCGACTCCGCCCAGTCTAGGGGCCTGTTGACGCGCCACGGGCGGCGTAACGTCCACGCGGCGGGGGGCGTTCAGGTGTACCGGTGGGGGTCCAGCAGCCCCTACCGGAGGAGTACACGTCTCATGACCATTCCCGTCGAGCAGCTCAGCGATCCCGCCGTGCGCGCCTTCGTCACCGCGCTCAACGCCAACGACCGGGCCGCGTTCTTCGGCGTGCTCAGCCCGGACGCCACCATGGCCGACGACGGGTCCGAACGGGACCTGGGGGAGTGGACCGAGCGGGAGGTGTTCTCGTCCGCCGGGCACATGGACGTCGAGGCCGAGAGCGACGACGGGCGGGAGCTCGTGGCCACCTACCGCAACGACACCTGGGGCGCCATGCGGACTGCCTGGCGGTTCACCGTCGACGGCGGGAAGGTCTCGCGGTTCGAGACCGGGCAGGCCGGAGGGGTCTGAGAGGCCTGAGGGCCTGTCGGGCCGGCCTGGGTCAGCCCCTTCCGATGTACGGCATGGTCGTCGCCATGACCGTGGCGAACTGAACGTTCGCCTCCAGCGGCAGCGCCGCCATGTGCACCACCGTGCGGGCCACGTCGCCCGCGTCCATCACCGGTTCGACCTCCAGCCGGCCGCTCGGCTGGAGGATGCCGGTCTGCATACGGGCCGTCATCTCCGTGGCCGCGTTGCCGACGTCGATCTGGCCGCAGGCGATGCGGTACGGGCGGCCGTCCAGCGAGAGGGACTTGGTCAGGCCCGTCATGGCGTGCTTGGTCGCCGTGTACGCCACCGAGTTCGGGCGCGGCACGTGCGCGGAGATCGAGCCGTTGTTGATGATCCGGCCGCCCTGCGGGTCCTGTTCCTTCATCGCCCGGAACGCGGCCTGGGCGCACAGGAACGAGCCCGTCAGGTTCACGTCCACCACCTGACGCCACGTCTCGTACGACAGGTCCTCCAGCGGGGTGCCCCCGCCCGCGAAGGAACCCGCGTTGTTGAAGAGGAGGTCCACCCGGCCGAAGGCCGCCCGGACGGCCTCGAACAGGGACCCGACCTGACCCGGGTCCGTGATGTCCGTCGGGACCGCCAGGGTCTCGCCCGCCGCCTGACGCGCCGTCTCCTCCAGCGGCTCCCGCCGCCGGCCCGCCAGGGCCACCTGCCAGCCGGCCTCCGCCAGGGCCAGGGCCACGCTGCGGCCGATGCCCGAACCCGCTCCCGTCACCACTGCGATGCTCATGGGCGCGCAGCGTACGGGAGATCGGTGCACGGAACACTCATCCGTCCGACACGCGGATGTTCTGTACCCGACAACCCAGGGACGTCCCACGCCACTCCAATGCGTCACATCGCAGCCGTCTGGGGAGGGGCATATGACTTCCGTGCATCGTCACGATCCCGAATTCCGCGCCGCCGCACAGCACTTCGGCCGCCGCAGATTCCTCACCGCCACCGGCGCCGCCGCCGCCCTCGCGTTCGCCGTCCAGCTTCCGTCCGCCGGCGCGGCCGCCGCGGCCGAGTTCGACGGGCGGCGGATCTCCGAGGACCCGTTCACGCTCGGCGTGGCGTCCGGCGACCCGCTGCCGGGCTCCGTCCTGCTCTGGACCCGGCTCGCGCCGCGGCCCTACGAACCGGACGCCGGACTGCCCCGCCGGCGGGTGTCCGTGCACTGGGAGCTCGCGCACGACGAGCGGTTCGCCCGCGTCGTCCGGCGCGGCCGGGCCACCGCCCATCCGGAGTTCCAGCACACCGTCCACGTGGAGGTGCCGCACCTCGAGTCCGGCCGCCGCTTCTTCTACCGGTTCCGCGTCGGCGACTGGACCAGCCCCGTCGGCCGCACCCGCACCGCGCCCGCCGAGGGCAGCCGGCCGGCCGCCCTGAAGCTCGCCGCCGTGTCCTGCCAGGCGTACCACGACGGGTACTTCACCGCGTACGGGCACCTCGCCCAGGAGGACCTCGACGCCGTCTTCCACCTCGGCGACTACCTGTACGAGTACGCCGTCACCGCCACCGGCGGCGCCCGCGCCTACACCGACCGCCGGCTGCCGGCCCACTTCAACCGCGAGACGCTCACCCTCGAGGACTACCGGCTCCGCTACGCCCTCTACAAATCCGACCCCGACCTGCGCGCCGCCCACGCCGCGCACAACTTCGTCGTCACCTGGGACGACCACGAGACCGAGAACAACTACGCCGGCGACATCCCGGAGAACGACGTCCCGCCGGAGGAGTTCCTGCTGCGCCGGGCCGCCGCCTACCGCGCGTACTGGGAGAACCAGCCGCTGCGCCGCCCGCAGCAGCCCCAGGGCCCGGACATGCAGCTGTACCGCCGGCTCCGCTTCGGCCGGCTCGCCCAGTTCGACATCCTCGACACCCGCCAGTACCGCTCCAACCAGGCGTACGGCGACGGCTGGCAGGTCCCCGGCCCCGAGTCCGAGGACCCGAGCCGCACCATGACCGGCGCGACCCAGGAGCGCTGGCTGCTCGACGGCTGGCGCGGCTCGCAGGCCCTGTGGAACGTCGTCCCGCAGCAGGTCGTCTTCGCGCGGCGGCGGAACGTGCCCACGCCCGACTTCAAGCTCTCCATGGACTCCTGGGACGGCTACCCCGCCTCCCGCCGGCGGATCCTGGACGGGGCCGCCGCGGCCGGCGTCGCCAACCTGATGGTGCTCACCGGGGACGTCCACGTCGGCTACGGGCTCGACATCAAGGCCGACTTCGACGACCCGGGCTCCCGGACGGTCGGCACCGAGATCGTCGCCACCTCCATCAGCAGCGGCAAGGACGGCTCCGACCGGCCGGCCAACCACGACGCCCTGACGACCGCCAACCCGCACATGAAGTTCTACAACGGGCGGCGCGGCTACGTGACCGTCGAGCTCGGCGCCGAGCAGGCCCGCGCGGACTTCCGCACGGTCCCCAGGGTGACCACGCCCGGTGCGCCGATCGCGACGGCCGCCTCGTTCGTGACCGAGGCCGGGAACCCGGGCCTGCGGCCCGCCTAACATGAGGAAGGTTTCACGGTTCAACGACATGGAGTAACGGATGCCGGAGCGCGGTCGGGCCACCACGGCCGAAGAGGAGATAACCGGCGGTCCCGTCACCGCCGCCCGGCGGGCGGGACTGCTCGTCACCCTCGTCCTCGGCGGGCTGACCGCCCTCCCTCCGCTGTCCATGGACATGTACCTGCCGGCCCTGCCGCAGGTCACCGACGCGCTCCGCGCGCCCGCCGCGACGGTGCAGCTCACCCTGACCGCCTGCCTGGCCGGCATGGCCCTGGGCCAGCTCGTCGTCGGCCCCATGAGCGACAAGTGGGGCCGGCGGCGGCCGCTGCTCGTCGGCATGCTCGTGTACGTGGTGGCCACCGCGGCCTGCGCCTTCGCCCCCGGCGTCGACGTGCTCGTCGCCTTCCGGCTGCTCCAGGGCCTGGCCGGCGCGGCCGGCATCGTGATCGCCCGGGCCGTGGTCCGCGACCTGTACGACGGCGTCGAGATGGCCCGGTTCTTCTCCACCCTCATGCTGATCTCCGGCGTCGCCCCGATCGTCGCCCCGCTCATCGGCGGCCAGATCCTGCGGATCACCGACTGGCGCGGCGTCTTCCATGTGCTCGCCGTCATCGGGGTGCTGCTCACGATCGTCGTCTGGCGCTTTCTGCACGAGACCCTGCCACCGGCGCGGCGGCACGCCGGCGGCGTCGGCCAGGCCCTGCGCACCATGGGCGGCCTGCTCGCCGACCGGGTGTTCACCGGCTACATGCTGGCCGGCGGGCTCGCCTTCGCCGCGCTCTTCGCGTACATCACGGCCTCGCCGTTCGTCGTCCAGGAGATCTACGGGGCCTCGCCGCAGACCTTCGGCCTGCTCTTCGGGCTCAACTCGATCGGCCTTGTCGCGGTCGGCCAGATCAACGGCAAGCTGCTGGTCGGCCGGATCAGCCTGAACAAGGCGCTCGGCTTCGGGCTCACGGTGATCACGCTGGCCGCGGCGGCGCTGGTGCTGATGACCGCGGGCGTCTTCGGCGAGCCGGGCCTGGCCGGGATCGCCGCCGGGCTGTTCGTGCTGATGTCCGCGATGGGCCTCGCGATGCCGAACACCAACGCGCTGGCCCTGATGCGCACCCCGCACGCCGCGGGCTCCGCCTCCGCGCTGCTCGGCGCCTCGTCGTTCCTGATCGGCGCGCTCGTCTCGCCGCTGGTCGGCATCGCGGGCGAGACCACGGCCGTCCCGATGGCCGTGGTCCAGCTGGGCTGCGCGCTCGCCGCCCTCGGCTGCTTCCTGCTGCTGTGCCGGCCCCGGAAGACGGCGGGGACGGCTGCTTCGTAAGCGGTACTGCTCCGTGAGCGGTACGGCTCACGGAGCGGTCCTACTCCCTGAGCGTCCTACTCCTTGATGCGGTACGCGATCAGGTGCCGCCGGTCCTTCGCGTCCGTCCAGCGGAACAGGCCGATGCCCAGCGTCTCCGTCTGCGGGAGCCGCATGTTGGGCTCGAGCAGCTCCGGCTCGCCGGTGAACATGTCGACCGTCAGCGGCGCGCCCGCGCCCGCGAGGGCGTCCCGGGCGCTGCGCGCGCCGGCCGCGCCGTACACGATGCCCTCGTTGCCGACGGAGACCAGGGTGAGCCGGTTGCTGCCGTCGGGGTCCTCGAAGCAGTAGCCGGTCTTCTCCTCCAGGTCGAAGGCGAGGGCGCCGGAGACCAGGAAGCGTCCGTCCGGGGAGACCGCGGCCGCCGGGTACTCGCTCGGCGCTATCGTCGGCCGGCGGCACTCCGCCTGGACCACGATCTTGCCCGTGTCGAGCGCGTGCACCGCCCAGATCTCGTGGGTCGCCGCCTTCGGCGTCTTGGGCGCGTGGTGCCAGCGGGCCAGCACGTGCTTGGACGTCACCGCGGTCGGCAGACCGCTCGTCGCGTCCGCGCCGCGCGGGGCGACCGTACGGCTGAACCAGCTGTTGCGGACCCAGAACTCCCGCGCGCCGCTGACCAGCAGGCCCTTGTCGGTGACCCCGAGGACCTCGGTCAGGGTGCGGCAGTTGGTGCAGCCGCCCGGGTAGCCCAGCTTGTCGGCCGGGGTCGACGTCATCTCGCCGGTCTCCGGGTCGACGACCGTGTTCTTCGCCTTGCCGTCGGCGATCAGGATGCCGGGGCCGGTGCCGGTGACGACGGGCGCGTCGGACCAGGGGACCTCGACCCGGCGGCGGTTGCCGTCGGTGGTGTCGTAGACGTCGAGGGAGACGAAGGTCCCGGTCGAGTTCAGGCCCTCGCCGGCGGTGCTGCCGTACGACCAGGCCACGAAGTACTGGCGGTCGCCCTTGGACACCGACAGGAGCCGAGGGAAGCTGCCCGGGGCGGACAGCGGCCGCCACGGGTCGCCGGTCCACTTGGTCGCGCCGGTCTTCGCGTCCACGGCGCGCAGCCGGTACTGGAACTGGCCGGCCCGCTCCACATAGCCGACGAGGCCGTTGGACTGCGCCACCGCGTACTCGGGGGAGGCGTCGGCCGCCTCCCAGCCGAGGGCGGTGTCGTAGCCGTCGGGGACGGTGAGCTTGGTCGCCGGACCCGAGACCTTCACCGGCTTCTTCTTCTGGGCCTTCTCCGCGGCGTCTCCGGCGTCGCACATGGAGAGCAGCAGGAGCAGGAGGAGGATGCCGAGCCCGCCGAGCATGCTCATCCGGACGAACCGCTCGCGCGGCGTCGCCCCGAGGCTCGAACCGAAGCCGGGACCGCCGGACCCACCGTTCGTGAAACGGCCGAATCCGAATCTGCTGAAGTCACCACGCCTGGACAGCTCTGCCCCCTCCCCGACAACGGCGGCCAGCCTAGCAATCGTTTGGGGGCCGTAAGGCCGGGGTCCGGCCAATGAGCGGGTCCCGATCCGGCCATCCGGAGCGCCTAAAATGCGGTGGTGAACGCCTCACCCCGTACCGCCGACGTCCTGCGGTCCTCCCTTGCCGCGCTGCTCGACGGGCTGCCGCCGAGCCAGGCCGCCCAGGCCGTGGAGCGGCTGATCGCCAGCTACCGGGGTACCACCCCGACCGACGCGCCCGTGCTGCGGGACCGCTCCGACGTGGCCGCGTACGCCGCGTACCGGATGCCCGCCACCTTCGAGGCCGTCAGGTCGGCGCTCGACGCGCTGCGCGCCGCCGCCCCCGACTGGCGGCCGGGCGCCCACACCGACATCGGCGGCGGCACCGGCGCGGCGAGCTGGGCGGTCGCCGAGGCCTGGGAGGACGAGCCGCAGGGCGGTCCGCGCACCACCGTCCTGGACTGGGCCGAGCCCGCGCTCGCGCTGGGCCGGGAACTGGCCGCCGGGGTCTTCGAGGCGGAGTGGCGGCGGGCCCGGATCGGCTCGGCCATGCGGCTGGACGAGACGGACCTGGTGACGATCTCGTACGTGCTGAAGGAGCTGACCGAGGCGGACCGGACGGCGGTGGTGACCGAGGCGGCGCGCGCGGCGCAGGCGGTCGTGATCGTGGAGCCGGGCACCCCGGACGGGTACGAGCGGATCATCGCCGCACGCGAGCTGCTGATCGGGGCCGGGCTGAGCGTCGCCGCGCCCTGCCCGCACAACGGGGCCTGCCCGATCGAACGGGGCCGGGACTGGTGCCACTTCGCGGCGCGGGTGAGCCGGTCGTCGCTGCACCGGCAGGTGAAGGGCGGCTCGCTGGCGTACGAGGACGAGAAGTTCAGCTATGTCGCGGCGACCAGGTTCCCGGTCGCCCCGGCGCTCTCCCGGGTGACCCGCAGGCCGCAGATCCGCAAGGGGCAGGTGCTGCTCGACCTGTGCGGGCCCGAGGACGAGGGGCTGTCCCGGACGACCGTGACCAAGCGGCACGGCGCGCTGTACAAGGCGGCGCGGGACGCGGAGTGGGGCGACGCCTGGCCCCCGGAGGGGTGACGTCGCCCCTCGGGACCTACGGGCGGAGCTCCTGCGTGCAGCACTTCACGCTGCCGCCGCCCTTGAGCAGTTCGCCCAGATCCATCGGGACCGGTTCGAAGCCGCGCTCGCGCAGCGGGCCGAACAGGCCGGTCGCCGTCTGCGGGAGGACCACGTTCCGGCCGTCGCTGACCGCGTTGAGGCCGAACTCCGCGGCGTCCTCCTCGCTCGCGATCAGGGCGTCGGGGAAGAGCCGGGCCAGGACCGCGCGGCTGCCGGGGGAGAAGGCCCCCGGGTAGTACACGATCTCGTCCGCCGCGTCGTCGAGCACGCACAGTGCGGTGTCCAGGTGGTAGTACCTCGGGTCCACCAGGTCGAGCCCGATCACCGGACGGCCGAAGAACTCCTGCGCCTCGGAGTGCGAGAGCGGGCTGGAGCGGAAGCCGCGGCCGGCCAGGAGGTACGAGGAGGTGACCGCGAAGTCGCCCTCGCCCTCGTTGACGTGCTCCGGCTCGCGGATCTCCGCGTAGCCGTGGGCGCGGAACCAGGCCAGATGGGCGGCCGCCTCGGCGGTCCGCTCGGGGTGGGCGAACCGCGCGCCGAGCACCCGGCCGTCCACGACGGTCGCGCCGTTGGCGGCGTAGACCATGTCGGGCAGGTCCGGGTCGGGGTCGAGCAGTTCGACGGTGTGGCCGAGGGCCAGATAGCGGTCCCGCAGGTCTTCCCACTGGGTGAGGGCGAGCCTGAGGTCGACCGGCTTCGCGGGGTCCATCCACGGGTTGATGGAGTACGTCACCTTGAAGTGCGCGGGTGGGCACATCAGATAACGGCGGGGCGATGCCACGCGCGGCGATGAGCGCAATGAGGGCTCCTCACGGACAACGGAGCGCACGGTGTGTGCGTGGAGCCATGGTCCGCCCACGGTGGCGTGCGCGCAGTGAACCGTTCGGGTGATCCGGACGAACTCTGTACTACACGGTGGATCATTGCGGGTAGAGGATCTCCCACTTGACGAGACGGGGCGTCTCGTTGAAGGCTGGGGTCATGAAGACCGACAAGCCCGCCGCCGCCCGGCCCGCCGCCAAGGCCCCCGACGCCTCCCGCCGCAGCGAGCGCTCCCGCCGCGCCATCTTCGACGCCGCCCTCGCCCTGGTGAGTGAGACGGGCTACGCCAAGACCACCGTCGAGGGCATCGCCGCCCGCGCGGGAGTCGGCAAGCAGACCATCTACCGCTGGTGGCCCTCCAAGGCCGCGGTCCTCCTCGACGCCTTCCTCGACCTCGCCGCCCAGGCCAACGAGGCGCTCGGCGGCGACGCCGACTCGGGCATCCCCGACACCGGCGACCTCGCCGCCGACCTGCGGTACGTGCTGCGCGCCACCGTCGACGAGCTGAACGACCCCAAGTACGACGGCCCCACCCGCGCCCTCGCCGCCGAGGGCCTGGTCAGCCCCGAGTTCGCCGCCCAGATGACCGAGCTGCTCATGGAGCCCCAGCTCGCCCACTACGTCCGCCGCCTGGAGGCCGCCCGCGAGGACGGCGACATCGCCCCCGACGTCGACGTCCGCATCGCCGCCGAACTGCTCACCGCCCCGCTCTCCCAGCGCTGGCAGTACCGCGGCCGCCCGCTCACGCACGACTACGCCGACGCGCTGCTCACCCACGTCCTGCGCGGCCTGAGCCCCCGCCCCTGACGGCTCCGGGAGTGTGTCGATGGTCACCCGCCGGGCCCGGCGGGCCCGGCGGCGCCGCGTCCGGCACCGGTGAGGCGTACCCCGGTTGGGGACTCCGGTCACCCGGGGCGCAGGATGGTGGGACGATGGCAGCAGCGTCGACCGCCTCGACCGCGGCCTCGACTGCTTCGACACGCGGTGGGACCCCCGCGTGCGCCGGGACGAGCACAGGTGTGAGGGGATAGATGGGCGACGGCATCGGCCGCTACCGCGGCACGGAGAGCAAACTCGCGCAGTGGTTGCGCCGACGCTCCCGGCGCACCGCCGCCGACGATGCCGGCCGCCGCGAGAGCCTGCTCCTCGCCACCGCCGCCGCCGGACTGCCGCTCGCCCCCGCCGCGTACCCCGTCGGCTACCGCTGCTCCTGCGAGCGCATCGGCTGTCCCACGCCCGCCCGCCATCCCGTCTCGTTCGCCTGGCAGACCCAGTCCACGACGGACCGGGCCCAGATCGAGCGCTGGGCGCTGGGCGAGCCCGAGGCCAACTTCATCACCGCGACCGGCATGGTCCACGACGTCCTGGACGTTCCGCTGGACGCCGGTCGCGCCGCTTTGGAGCGGCTGCTCGCCGAGGGCGTCGAGGTCGGCCCGGTGGCCGAGTCCGGCGCGGCCGTCGCCGAGGACGAACTGCCCGCCGACGAGCGCCGCATGCTGTTCTTCACCGCCACCCGGGGCACCCCCGAGGACGAGGACGAGTGGTGGCCCTGCGAGCTGGACTGCCACCCCGAGACCATGGACGAGCATCCCGGCATGCGCTGGCACTGCCGCGGCAGCTACGTCCTGGTCCCGCCCGCCCGGCTGCCCGGCGACGACCGCACGGTGGAGTGGGTACGCGGCCCGGAGCACGCCCTGCCCGACCCGCTGACGCTCCTGGAAGCCCTCACCGACGCCTGCGCCCGGTACGCCGACGAGCGCGCCGCCTCCGAGGACGCGGAGCACCACGAACCGGCCTGGCCGGTGCGGCGGTAGGACACGCAGAAGGGGCGGCCGCGGCCGCCCCTCTCCCGTACGGGACCCGCTACGAGCCCTTCGCGGCCGTCACGCCCTGCAGCCGGCCCGCTATCGTCACCGCGTCGTTCGAGGCCGCCTGCGCCGCCGGCTTCACCAGCGCCGCCTGGTTCGACACCCACTCCTTGGTGACCGTGTTCGTGACCTCGCCGGTCATCAGCGCCTTCACGTCCGGGTCGACCTTCGGCCGGTAGCCCCGCGCCGCCGTCTGCCGCTCGAAGAAGCGGATGGCGAAGAACACCAGCGCCCCGCCGTCCTCGGTCCGAAGGGCCAGCGGCGCGTTGTCGCCGTCGTCCATGGTCTGGTCGACGTACTGCGTCGCCATCCCCAGGCGCTTGGCGTTGCGTTCCCGCGACTGCCGCCACGTCGTGGTGTGCGGGCCGGGTGCGAACATCTTCGGCTCGCCCGACTTCAGATACGTGACGTACCGCCCGCCGATGTCCTTCGGGGAGACCGCCAGCTTCGCGTCGTTCGCGGCCACCGGCACCGCGTAGCCGTCCTTCTGCTCGAAGGCCGGGACCTCGTCCGGCGAGAGGATCGCCAGGTGCGCGACCTCCCACAACTGCTCGGCCCCGTTGCGCACGAACACCAGCAGCCAGCGGTCGCCGGCCCGCCGCGCGCCCCGGTCCCGGTTGGAGTCGGTGTCCGCGACGAACCAGCGCGGCCAGCCCGCCTTCTTCGGGATGACGAACTTCGCGTCCGTCAGCTCCAGCGGCTGGTGCTTCGGGTTGCCGCCCGGACTGGTGACCGAGCGGGCCTTCAGACCCGCCTGGTTGATCGCGCCCAGCGGCCCGGTGACCCGGCCCGCGTCCAGGGCCGGGTCGTACGCCTTGTCGGCCGCGTTGTACGCGGCGGTGAAGTCCTTCAGGGCCTGTTCGGCCTCAGCCTTCGTCACCGCCGGGACGAGCTCCAGCTCGCCGTGCACCGTCACGCAGCCGCTCGCCGTCAGCGCCAGCACCGCTGTCGCCGCGACCGCCGTCGCCGGCCTCCGCCTTCTCATCGGCCTTCTGCTCCTCCACCCGCACCGGACGTCCGAACCCTACCGGGGCGAGGAACAGCGCGAGCGTCGGGATCAGATACAGCGCCCACACCGTGACCTGAAGCACCGTCGGATCGGGCTGGAAGTTGAAGACGCCCTTGAGCACCGTGCCGTACCAGCTGTCCGGCGGGATCGTCGCCGAGACGTCGAAGGCCTTGTTCTCGAGACCGCCGAGGAAACGCGCCTCCTGCAGATCGTGCACGCCGTACGCGAGCACGCCCGCGGCGACCAGGACCAGCAGCCCGCCGGTCCAGGTGAAGAACTTCGCCAGGTTGATCCTCAGCGCGCCGCGGTAGAACAGCCAGCCCAGGAACACCGCGGTCAGCAGCCCGAGCAGCACCCCGGTCAGCGGCGCGTGGGTGCCGTCCGAGGAGGCCCGTACCGACGCCCACACGAACAGCGCGGTCTCCAGGCCCTCCCGGCCGACGGCCAGGAAGGCGGTGGCGACCAGCGCGCCGGTGCCCATCTGCAGGGCCGCGTCCAGCTTCCCGTGCAGCTCGGACCGCAGATGCCGCGCGGTGCGCCGCATCCAGAAGACCATCCAGGTGACCAGGCCCACCGCGAGGATCGACAGCGAGCCGCCGAGCGCCTCCTGCGCCTCGAACGTCAGCTCCTGCGAGCCGAACTCGAGCCCCGCGCCGAACGCCAGCGCCACGCCGACGGCCACCGCGATGCCGGTCCAGATCGGCCTCAGCGCGTCCCGGCGTTCGGTCTTCACCAGGTACGCGATGAGGATGCAGACGACCAGGCTGGCCTCCAGGCCCTCGCGCAGGCCGATCAGATAGTTCCCGAACACGTCGGTCCCCTCCTTGAGTTGCGAGCGAGCGCCACCGCTACGAGAACAGCGCCCGGCCCCACCAGTCGTCCTTGCCCCGGACGCCCGGCGGCACCGCGAACAGCGCCGAACCGACGTGCTGGATGTACTCGTTGAGCACGTCGGCACGGGCCAGCGAGGTCTGCACCGGCACGAAGCCGGTGCGCACGTCCCGCTGGTACGCGAGGAAGAACAGACCGGTCTCCAGACGCCCGAGACCGTCCGTGCCGTCGGTGAACGAGTAGCCGCGGCGCAGGATCGTCGCCCCGTTGTTGGAGTCCGGGTGCGCGAGCCGGACATGCGCCTCCGGCTTCATCGCCGGCAGGAACGGCTCGTCGTGCTCCTTGGCCCTGCCGACCGGCGCGCCTTCCTTCTTGTCGCGGCCGAAGATGTCCTCCTGCTCCTGCAGGGGGGTGCGGTCCCAGGTCTCGACGTTCATCCGGATACGGCGGGCGACCAGGTACGAGCCGCCGTCCATCCACGCCGCCGGGCCCTGCGCCGCCTTGCCGGACACCCAGACGTGCTTGTCCAGACGGGCGCTGTCGGTGCCGGCGATGTTGCGGGTGCCGTCCTTGAAGCCGAACAGGTTCCGCGGGGTCTGGGCGTCGGGGGTCGTCGAGGACGTCTTGCCGAAGCCGAGCTGCGACCAGCGCACCGCGACCTTGCCGAAGCCGATCCTGGCCAGGTTGCGGATGGCGTGCACGGCGACCTGCGGGTCGTCCGCGCAGGCCTGGACGCAGATGTCGCCGTTGCTGCGGGCCCGGTCGAGGTTGTCGCCGGGGAACTTGGGCAGGTCGATCAGGGCCTCGGGCCGCCGGTCCTTCAGCCCGAACCGCTCGTCGAAGAGCGAGGGGCCGAAGCCGATGGTGAGGGTGAGCCGGGACGGCTTGAGGCCGAGCGCCTCGCCGGTGTCGTCCGGCGGCGCCTCCGGCAGGCCGCCGTACGCGCCCTCGCCGACCTCGTGACCGGCCGTCATCCGCTCGGCCGCGCGGGTCCAGTCCTTCAGCAGCTGGACGAGCTCGGCCCGGTCCGTCGTCTTCACGTCGAAGGCGGCGAAGTGCAGCCGGTCCTGGACGGCGGTGGTGATACCGGCCTGGTGCTTCCCGTGGAAGGGCACGGCCCCGCCGTCGGCGGCGACCAGCTGCGTGTCGCTCCCCTCGCGGGTCAGGGCGACGGCGCCGCCGGCCGCGGCGGCACCGAGCGCGAGCCCGGCACCGCCCCAGCCGATGACACTGCGCCGGGAGGGAGAGGTCGACTCGGCGCTGTCGGTGCTTTCTGGGCTTTCAGCGCTGTCGGTGTATCCGGTGGTCTCGGTCATCGTGGGGTGCCCCCTACTTCACAACCGCGGCGGCGAGCTTGGACAGCGGCTCGGCCAGCGCGTTGACGCCGTCCGAGAGCTCCTTGCGCTGCTCCTTGCCGACCTTCTCGTACGAGGTGAAGACGTACGAGGCCTTGTCGGTGCGGTACTTGTCGAGCAGCGTGTTCAGGGCGGCGAACTGCTTGTCCAGTTCGGCGACCAGCTTCGGGTCGTTCTTGGCGGCGACCGGCTTCAGCAGCTCGAAGGACTTCTGCGCGCCCTCGACGTTCGCCTTGAAGTCGACCAGGTCGGTGTGGGAGTAACGCTCCTCCTCGCCGGTGACCTTGCCGGTGGCGACCTCGTCCAGGAGCTCCTTGGCGCCGTTGGCCATGGACGTCGGGGTGATCTCGGCCTTGCCGACCCGCTTCACCCAGTCGGCCAGGTCCTTGTCGAGGAGGTCGGCGAGCTGCTTCTCGCGGTCGCCGATCTTCTTGTCCTGCCAGAGCGCCTTCTCCAGGCGGTGCCAGCCGGTCCAGTCCTTGGCCGGGTCCTGGCCGGCCTCCAGGCCATCCTCGCGGACGTCGACCTTCGGGTCGATGTCGCCGAAGGACTCGGCGACCGGCTCGGTGCGCTCCCAGCCGATGCGGGAGTCGGCGTACGCCTTCTTGGCGGCCTCGATGTTCCCGGCGCGGACGGCGTCGGTGAAGACCTTCACCTTCGGCAGCGTCTCGTCGGCCTGGGTCTGCACGTACTGCCGGTACGCGGCGACCGCGGCGTCCATCTCGGGGGAGCGCTTCGCGACCGCGCCGCCGCCGGTGACCTTGACCTTCTGGCGGATGCCGTCGCCCTTCATGCCGGGCTTGCAGGCGATCTCGTAGTCGCCGGCCTTGACCTCGGCGGTGATCTTCGCCTTGGTGCCGGGGCCGATGTTCTCGCGCTCGGTGACGATGCGGTCGTCCGGGAAGAGGATGTAGACCTCGGTGACCTTGCTGCCCTTGTTCTCGACGGCCAGCTCGACGTGGCCGGCCGGGAACTCCTTGTCCGAGACCTCGCAGGAGTCGTCCTTGGCGACGACGGTGACCGCGCCGTGCGCACCGCCCTTCGCGTCGCTCTTCTCGGCGCAGCCCGTGACAGCGGTCAGAGCGGCCGCGGTGGCGGCGGCGGTGACGACGGACAGGCGGACGGCTCGCATAGGGGCTCCTGGGGAGTGGGGCACGGGCGTGCGGGGACGGTGAGGCGGGCCTAACTTAGCTCACCCTTACCTCGGTCATACCCGTCCGTCCAGTGATTCAGCTCTCAGGTCGGCCGGAGCGGACACGGCTCGGTCACAGGGCTCTCATGACCGTGCCATGGGAGAGTCAACGGTCGGTCAAGCGGGTTGTTCTGTCCTGGTTTGAGGCGCTGTTAGCGTGACGGTCCATGAGTCGAGCGCAGATCTCCCGCCAGACGCTGCCCGGTGGGCTGGCCCTGACCGTGACCGGCCGGCCCGGACCGCCGCCGCTGAGGATGGAAGCGGCGGACGGACGGCGGATGCTGCTGCGCCAGGACGGGCGGGCGCTGCTCCTCGGGCGGGTCGACGCCGACCGCGGGGGAGTGGCGCTGCGAGTGCGGCCCGGCTACCGCTCGCCCCTTCCGCCGTTGCGCGCGGACGAGTCGAGGCGCCAGGCTGACCGGCCGCACGCCTACGCGGGCCTGCTGGCCCTCCGGCCCCGGCGGCCCGCTGCACGACGGCCGGTGGCTGCTCGGGGAGAGCCCCACCCTGCCGCACGGCTCATGGCGGCACGAACTCCTGCGCACCTGGCCCGAGGCGTACGTCGACTGGGACAAGGGCTGGAACGGCGTCGTCCCGCTGCGCCCGCTCTCCGCGCCGGACGCGCCGAGGGTCAAGGCGTACCGCCGCCGGGCCCGCGAGGGCGCGCTGCCGCCCGTGCTGCTCTGGTGGCTGTCCGCCCTCGACGGCTGGGCGATCCTCGACGGCCACGACCGGGCCGTGGCGGCGCTGGCGGAGGACATGGAGCCCGAGTCGGTGGTGCTGACGCGCGGCGAGGACGACGAGACGCGCGACGTCGTGCGGACGGCGACGACCGTCCACTACGAGAAGCGGCTGGCGGCGCTCCCGCCGGACGCGGGGTCGTTCCGCGAGGCGCTGGCCCGGTCGCACGGCGGCGCGATGATCGCCGTCGAGTACAGCGAGGCGCCCACGCCGGCCTGGCCGATTCCCGGCGGAGCGGCGGAGTGGGACGCCCTGATGCTTGAATTCCGCCATGAACACGACCGCTCTTAGCCGTTCCGGTTCCGCCGACCGCGCCACGGACGTCGACGTCCTGCGCGTCTTCTGCGCCGGCGACGGCCGGTACGGCAACGCCCTCGGCGTCGTACGCGACGGGCGCGACCACCCCGACGAGGCGTCCCGGCAGGCGCTGGCCAAGGAACTCGGCTTCAGCGAGACGGTGTTCGTCGACGACCCCGAGCGCGGGATCGTCGACATCTACACCCCCGGCCTGCGGCTGCCGTTCGCGGGGTACCCCCTGGTCGGCGCGGCCTGGCTGCTCGACCTGGAGGTCGTCCGGCCGCCGGCCGGCGAGGTGTGGGTGCGCGGGGACGGCGAGTTCACCTGGATCGAGGCCCGGGCGGAGTGGGCCCCGCCGCGCACCCTGCGGCGGTACGCCTCGGCCGGGGAGGTCGACGCACTGGAGATCCCCGAGCCGGGTGAGTGGATCTACGCCTGGGCGTGGGAGGACGAGGCCGCGGGCCGGGTGCGCGCCCGTGGCTTCCCCGGGCGCGGCGACGGCATCGACGAGGACGAGGCCACCGGCGCGGCCGCCCTGCTGCTCACCGCACAGTTGGGCCGGGCGCTGAACATCACCCAGGGCCGGGGCTCGCAGCTTCTGACGGCCCCCGGCCCTGACGGAGTGATCGAGCTGGGCGGCCGGGTGCGCCTGGAACGCACCCTGACCGTCTGATCGCTCCCGGTGTGCCCCGGTACGTACCCCTAGTACGCTCCGAAGACGTTGTCGATGGAGCCGTACCGGTCGGCGGCGTAGTTGCAGGCCGCGGTGATGTTGGCGACCGGGTCGTAGGGGTCCATGGAGGTGCCCGGCACGTGGTACGCCTGGAACGTCGGGTCGATCACCTGGAGCAGGCCCTTGGACGGGGTGCCCTTGGCGGCGTTGGAGTCCCAGTTGTTGATGGCCAGGGGGTTGCCGGAGGACTCGCGCATGATGTTGCGGTGGATGCCGTCGTACGAGCCCGGGATGCCGTGCTTGGCCATGACGTCCAGGGCTTCGTTGATCCAGCCGTCGAGGGTGTTCGTGTAGGACTTGGGCGCGGCGTCGCGGGCGACGGTCTTCGCGGGGGCGGCGGCCTTCGCGGGGGCGGCCTTGGCCGGGGCGGCGCGCTTGGCGGAGCGGTCGGCGCGCTCGCCGGAGGCGGACGCCTTCGGCTTGGCGGGGGCGGCGACGGCCTTCTTTCCGAGGGAAAGACGCAGACCCGGGTGAATGAGTGACGGATTGTCACCCACGGCGACCCGGTTGTTCCGGTAGAGGCTCTTCCAGCCGCCGGAAATTCGCTGCTCCTCGGCGATCACCGAAAGGGAATCGCCGCGGACGACGGTGTAGGTCTTCGGCGCGGCTTTCGGTGCGGCCTGCGGAACGGCGGCCGCGATCTTCCCGACGGCGGCGGGGGCCGCGGGGGCCTGCTGGGGGGTGGCGGCCTGGGCGCCGGTCGGGATCAGCGGCAGCGCGAGCGCGGCGCCGCCGGTGCCGGCCATGGCGATGCCACGGCGCAGGGGACGTCGCTTGGGGCGGCGGTGCTTACCGGATGCGGGCATGGTGGTTCCTCTCCGGCGCCTTCGGGGTGAGCTGTCGGGTTCGGGCTGGAGCTGCCCGGCCGCACACGGCGGCTTCACCCCAAGCCGCCGCGGATTCCGCGCCGGCGCATTCGTGGGTCCCCCGCTCCTGCCGACGGGTGCGTGCTCGGTGTTTTTACGGACGGTGGCAGGATTCGGCGATCCGTCCGGGTCGACGCGAACGTAGGCGAGAAATGCGCCGGGAAACAAGACGCGAATTCCCTGATCAATTGATTTCGATCATTTACGGCGGGGCGGAAGAGGCCCTAACTGCCTTGCGGTGCACGGCGTCGAGGGCGGCACGGTCGCCTGGTGCTCCGTGGTCGCGTGACGGACATCACGGGGGAGGGGATCGGAATACCCGAAAAGGAAAGCCGAATTCCCAAAAGACGGGACAAAGGATATTAACTACGCAATAGCCGTGTTGTGCTGGTATGACCGAATCGAGACGGCTGTGACGGCGTACTCAGGCCCCGGATGAGTATCCGAGCCCTGACGGGACGTCGGGCGGGCGCGGCACGGTGTCCGCATGGGAATCAGCGCGCGCGAACTCGCCGCCAACACTCCGGCGACACGGGACCGGTACGTCGATCTGCTGCGGGTCGCCTCGCTCGGCGTCGTGGTGCTCGGGCACTGGCTGATGGCCGCCGTCACGGCGGACGGCGCGGTCGGCAACCTGCTGGCGGTCGTACCGGAACTCCAGATCGTGACCTGGGTGTTCCAGGTGATGCCGGTGTTCTTCTTCGTCGGCGGCTTCTCGCACGCGATCGCGCACCGCTCCCGCCCCCAGTACGCGGCGTTCCTCCGGGCCCGGCTGCAGCGGCTGCTGCGGCCCACGATGGTGTTCATCGGCGTGTGGGGCGCCCTCGCCCTGGTCGTCCAACTCCTCGGCGGGGACCGGGGCCTGACGGGGGTGGCGCTGCGCCTCGTCGCCCAGCCGCTGTGGTTCATCGGCATCTACCTGGCGATGGTCGCCTTCACCCCGCCGCTCCTGAAGCTCCACGAGCGGTACGGCTGGGGCGCGTTCGCCGCGCTGGTGGCCGCGGCGGCCGCGGTGGACGTGCTGCGGTTCGCGGCGGACGTGCCGTACGTGGAGTTCCTGAACTTCGCGTTCGTCTGGCTGGCGGTGCATCAGCTCGGGTTCCTGCGGGCCGACGGGATGATCCGGCTGCCCGGCGCCCTCGCGGTCGCCGGCCTCGCCGGCGCGGGGCTGCTCGTGGCCTTCGGCCCGTACCCGCTGTCGATGGTCGGGATGCCCGGCGAGAAGGTCTCCAACATGGCCCCGCCGACGCTGGCCCTGCTCTGCCACGGCCTGTGGCTGGTCGGCGCGGTCGAACTGCTCCGGGGCCCCGGAGCCCGGTTCGCGGCGCGGGCGGGCGTCTGGCGCAAGGTCGTGGCGGCGAACGGGATCGCGATGACGGCGTTCCTGTGGCACCTGTCGGCGATGCTCGGCGTGTACGGGGCGCTGCTGGCCCTCGGCGCGCGGCTTCCGGCCCCGGCGACGGCCGGATGGTGGGTACAGGCGCCCCTGCGGATCGCGGCCGCGGCGCTGCTCACGGCCGGCCTGGTCGCCGCCTTCCGCCGCTTCGAGCGGCCCGCCACGGCCGCGCCGGCCACGGGCGAGGGCGGCCCGGTGGCGGCCCTGGGCATCACGCTGGCACTGCTGGGCGTCCTGGGCCTGTCGATGGTCGGCTTCGGCGGCCTGCTCGAGGGCCGTACGGCCCTGCTGATAGCCGTGCATGTGAGCGCGCCGGCGGCGGTGGGGATGGCGCTTGCGGGCTGGCTCCTCGTGGAGCGGGCGGGCCGGGGCGGACGGCGGGGACCGGGCGCCGCGTGAGGGCGCCGGCCCGGGCCGTGGGCCGGGCCCCTACGCGCTCATCCGGAACTCGTCCGCCAGCTCCCGGAACATGGCCCCGTTGTAGTCGAAGGCGCGCTTGCACTCGTCGACGATCCGCTGCCGCTCCAGGTCGTCCGCGTTCACGCCGTCGAGGAGCTCGCGGTAACCCCGCTTGAAGGCGGCCGGGTTGGCGATGTCGTCGAAGACGTAGAAGCGGACGCCGTCGCCCTTGCGGGCGAAGCCCCAGGTGCGCTCGGCGCGGTCGCGGATGATCTGGCCGCCGGAGAGATCGCCGAGGTAGCGGGTGTAGTGGTGGGCCACGTACCCCGCGGGCCAGTCGCGGGCGCAGGCCCCGACGCGGTCGGCGTACGCGGTGGTGGCCGGGAGCGGGGAGACGCCGGCGCGCCAGTCGGGGCCGCGCAGATGCGCCAGGTCCTGCTCCAGCGCCGTGGTGCGGAAGAGCTCGGGCCGTATGAACGGCCCGGCGACGGGGTCGGCGCGCAGCGCCTCGGCGCCCTCTTCCAGGGCGCGGTACACGAACCAGAGCTGTTCGGTGTAGCGCGCGTACGCCTCGACGCCGAGGCGGCCGCCGAGCAGGTCGGTCATGAAGCCCGACGACTCGGCCTCGGTGTGCTGCTGCTGCGACGCGGTGCGGATCAGCGTGGAGAAGGGCGTGGTCAAGGCATGCCTCCGGAACCGGGCGGTCGTCGGGACGGGAACCGGTGATGATCCTGCTACTTAGGTTTGCCTAAGTCAACCAGTTCCCGACGGCCTGTCGGTAACGAAGGTACCCCGCGGAGGGCCTACGGCAACGTGAGGATTTCCGCACCGCTCTCGGTGACGACGAGGGTGTGCTCGAACTGCGCGGTCCGCTTGCGGTCCTTCGTGACGACCGTCCAGCCGTCGTCCCACATGTCGTACTCGTGGGTGCCGAGGGTCAGCATCGGCTCGATGGTGAAGGTCATGCCGGGCTGGATGACGGTCGTGTGGTGGGGCGAGTCGTAGTGCGGGACGATCAGACCGGAGTGGAAGGACGAGTTGATGCCGTGACCGGTGAAGTCCCGGACGACGCCGTAGCCGAAACGCTTGGCGTACGACTCGATGACCCGGCCGATGATGTTGACCTGGCGGCCGGGCTTGACGGCCTTGATCGCCCGGTTCAGGGACTCGCGGGTGCGCTCCACCAGGAGCCTGGACTCCTCGTCGACGTCGCCGCAGAGGTAGGTGGCGTTGTTGTCGCCGTGGACGCCGTGGATGTACGCGGTGACGTCGAGGTTCACGATGTCGCCGTCGCGGAGCACGGTGGAGTCGGGGATGCCGTGGCAGATGACCTCGTTGACCGAGGCGCACAGCGACTTGGGGAAGCCGCGGTAGCCGAGGGTGGAGGGGTAGGCACCGTGGTCGCACATGTACTCGTGCGCGACGCGGTCGAGCTCGTCGGTGGTGACGCCGGGGGCGATGTGCTTGGCCGCCTCCGCCATCGCCCGGGCGGCGATGCCGCCGGCGATGCGCATCCGCTCGACGGTGTCGGAGTCCTGCACCTCGGGGCCGGTGTACGGGGTGGGGGCGGGCTTCCCGACGTACTCGGGACGGCGGATGGCTCCGGGGACGGAGCGGTGGGGGGAGAGCTCCCCGGGCACGAGCAGCGACTGGCCAGACATGCAGCGAGTCTAACCAGCCGGGGTGGGGCAGCATGGCGTCAGAGAGACGGATGAAGGAGCGGGAGATGTCCCTGTTCAAGAGGCGCACGACCGGCAAGCCGGGCGAGTGGTTCTACTGCCTGGAGCACAAGAAGGTCGAGGAGGGCCCGGACTGCCCGGCCAAGAACCGCTTCGGCCCCTACGCGACGCGGGAGGAGGCCTCCCACGCCATGCAGACGGCCCAGGAACGGAACCTGGAGTGGGACACCGACCCGGCCTGGCACGACAGCCGGAAGAACGACGACGAGAGCCGCTGACCGGGCCCTCACCAGCGGGGCGGCGGTGGGGACGTCAGGCGGTCGGCCAGCCGGGAGAGACGGTCGCGGAAGGTGCGGCGCCGGCCCGCAGGGTGGCCGTTCTCGCCGGTGGCGGCGCTCACCAGGTGCTGGAGGGTGTCCAGGTCCAGCTCGGCGGTGTCCGCCGCCACCGTGAGCTCCTCGTGGGCCAGGCCCCGCAGCTCCGGGTCGCCCCCGTCCAGGGACAGCACCGTCGCGCCGGCGCGCCGGGCGTCGTGGACGCGCTCCAGGACGGGGGCGTCCGGGCTGGCGGGGGCGACCACCAGGACGGTCGAGCCGCGGCCGGCCGCCTCCAGCCGGCCCAGGCCCACCGCCAGGTGCGCCGGGTCGCCCGGCCGCACCCGGTGCCGGACCAGGGTCGGCGTCAGCTCCGGGCGGCCCGACCACGCCGCCTCGTCCACCAGATGCGCGGCCAGGTGCCACGGCTCGTACGCCGCCGTGCCCACCAGCAGCAGTCCGCCGCCGTGCGGCAGCACCGACGAACGCAGCGCCCCGGCGAACCTCCGGGCCGCCGCCGGCCACTCCGTCCCGGCCAGCACTTCACGCAGCAACGCGACGCGTACGGCATCCATGGCACCGCATCCTGCCGCCCGCCCGGCGCCTGTGCCGCCGGTTCGGGGCGGCTCACCCGTACGGGAACCGGCCGACCGGCCAGTAATGTCGGGGCCATGACTTCCACTGACAGTGCGCAGAAGGCCCCCGCCAAGGACCCCTGGGACCTCCCGGACGTCTCCGGGCTCGTCGTCGGCGTCCTCGGCGGCACCGGCGACCAGGGCCGTGGCCTCGCCTACCGGCTCGCCCGCGCCGGGCAGAAGGTGATCATCGGCTCCCGGGCCGCCGAGCGCGCCGAGACGGCCGCCGCCGAACTCGGCCTCGGCATCGAGGGCGCCGACAACGCCGAGTGCGCCCGGCGCAGCGACATCGTGATCGTCGCCGTGCCGTGGGACGGCCACGCCAAGACCCTCGAGTCGCTGCGCGAGGAACTCGCCGGCAAGCTCGTCGTCGACTGCGTCAACCCGCTCGGCTTCGACAAGAAGGGCGCCTACGCCCTGAAGCCCGAGGAGGGCAGCGCCGCCGAGCAGGCCGCCGCGCTGCTGCCGGAGTCGCGGGTCACCGCGGCCTTCCACCACCTGTCCGCCGTGCTGCTCCAGGACACCTCGATCGAGGAGATCGACACGGACGTGATGGTGCTCGGCGAGTCGCGCGCCGACACCGACCTCGTCCAGGCGCTCGCCGGCCGCATCCCCGGCATGCGCGGCGTGTTCGCCGGCCGGCTGCGCAATGCCCACCAGGTCGAGTCGCTCGTCGCCAACCTCATCTCCGTCAACCGGCGCTACAAGGCCCACGCGGGTCTGCGGATCACCGACGTCTGAGCCGCGGCCCACGGCCCGGCCGATGTCGGGCCGGAACGGGGCATGGGGGACACTGGACCGGCAGCATCGCACCGCCGCCGTACCCGGACAGGAGCCGACCCCCATGCCCCGCCTCGCTCTGTACGCCCTCGCCGTCTGCCTCCTCGCGGTCGTGGCGGCCGTCGTCTCCTTTGCCTCGGGCAGCTGGCTCGGCGTGATCTGGGTGCTGCTGGCCGGCCTCTCCTCCAACATGACCTGGTACTACATCCGGCGGGCGAAGCTCGCCGCCGAATCCTGAGGTCCGCGGCCCCGCCCCGGGCTCAGGACACCCCGCAGACCTCCGGCGCGCCGTCCCAGAAGCGGTACAGCTCCCAGCCGCACGACCGGTCGAACGGGTGCACCCCGAGGGACTGGAGCAGCGCGTCCATCCCGTCGAAGAACGCCCCGCCGACCGCCGGGACGAACAGCAGCGCGATCACGACGAAGAAGCCGTACGGCGCGATCGGCTCGATCTTCCTCCGGAGGCCCTCGCTCAGCCAGGGCTCGATCACCCCGTAGCCGTCGAGGCCCGGCACCGGCAGCAGGTTCAGCAGCGCCGCCGTGATCTGGAGCATCGCGAGGAACGCGAGCGCGTACCGGAAGGCGAGCGGCACGCCGTCGAGGGCGTCCAGCCAGAACGGCGCCGTGCAGACCACTGCGAACAGCACGTTGGTCAGCGGGCCCGCGGCCGAGATCAGGCTGTGTCTCCAGCGGCCGCGGATGCGGTGCCGCTCGATGAACACCGCGCCGCCGGGCAGGCCGATACCGCCCATGATCACGAACAGCAGGGGGAGGATGACGCTGAGCACGGCGTGCGTGTACGCCATCGGGTTCAGCGTGAGATAGCCCTTCGCGCCCACGGTGAGGTCCCCGCTGTGCAGGGCGGTGCGGGCGTGCGCGTACTCGTGGAGGCAGAGGGAGACCACCCACGCGGCGGACACGAAGACGAAGACCGAGAACCCGGAGGAGGCGGCGAAGCCCGTCCACACGGCCCAGCCGCCGACGCCCATGACGGCGAGGATCGCCAGGAAGACCGGGCTGATCCGTCGTTCGTGCCGGCGCGCGGTGGCGGAGGTGGACATGGGCGGCTTCCTTTCGCTCGGGCGGGCGGTCGGTGGGTCGGTCGGACCCTCTGGGGAGCTGGATCTGTCGTGTGCTGTGTTGCCGGTCGAACGTGCCGCGAGGGCCGCCGGGTTCCCGCGGCGGATCCCTTTGGCGACCTCATGCCAAATACAGCGGTGCCGACGGAGAGAATGGGCCCGTGCGCTACTCCGTCCTCGGGCCGACCCAGGTCCACGCCGCCGACGGGACGCCCGTCCCGGTGGGCGGGCCCCGGCTGCGGGCCCTGCTGACCGCGCTCGCCCTGCGCGCCGGGCGGGTCGTACCGGTCGGCGCCCTGGTGGCGGAGGTCTGGGACGCCGGGCCGCCCGCCGACGAGGTCGCCGCGCTGCAGGCGCTGGTCGGCCGGCTGCGCCGGGCGCTCGGGCACGGCGCCGTCGCCTCGGCGGAGGGCGGCTACCGGCTGGTGGCCGCGCCGGACGACGTGGACCTGTTCCGGTTCGACCGGCTGGTCGGCGAGGGCGTACGGGAGGCCGCGGCCGGCGGCGACCCGCAGCGCGCGGGACGGCTGCTCGACGAGGCGCTGGGGCTGTGGCGCGGGCCCGTGCTCGCGGACCTTCCCGACCGTACGGTGCAGGCCGCGCGCTGGGAGGCCCGCAGTCGGACGGCCCGGCGCGCCCGCGCCGAGGCGGCCGTGGCGCGCGGCGACGCGGAGCCGGCGCTGGCGGAGCTCGCCGCGCTGACGGCGGAGCATCCGCTCGACGAGCCCCTGCAGGCGCTCCGCCTGCGCGCGCTGCGCGCGGCGGGCCGCCCGGCGGAGGCACTGGAGGGGTACGAGTCGGTGCGCCGGCTCCTCGCGGACGGACTCGGCACCGACCCCGGCCCCGAACTGCGCGCCCTGCACGCCGAGTTGCTCTCCCCGAGCGAGCCGCACCGCCCGGCAGCGGCACCGGAGACGCCTGGCGCGCCGACACCGCACGCCGCGCCAACACCTTCCGCCGCACCGCCACCACCTGCCGCACCCGCCCCCGCACCACCCGCCCCGCGTCCCGTCGGCAATCTCCGTGCCCGTCTCACCAGCTTCGTCGGCCGCGAGGACGACATCGCCCGGCTCCGCACGGACCTCGGGCAGGCCCGCCTGATCACCCTCCTCGGCGCCGGCGGCGCCGGGAAGACCAGCCTCGCGGTCCAGGCGGCGCGCGCCGAGTCCCGGACGGGGGCATGGGACGACGGCGTCTGGGTGGCCGAACTCGCCCCGGTGACCGACCCCGACGCGGTCGTCGAGGCCGCGCTCGGCGCGCTCGGGGCGCGGGAGACGGTGGTCCGCGCGGCGCTTCCCGAGGAGCTGCGCAGTACCGACCCGCTGGGCCTGCTCCTGGAGCACTGCGCCGACCTGCGCCTCCTGCTCGTCCTCGACAACTGCGAGCACCTGGTGGCGGCGGCGGCCGCGCTGGCGGAGACGCTCCTGGCCCACTGCCCCGATGTGACGATCCTGGCCACCAGCCGCGAGCCCCTGGGCGTCCCGGGCGAAGTGGTACGCCCCGTGGAGCCGTTGCCGGAGGCGACGGCGCTCCGGCTGTTCGCCGAGCGCGGCGCGACCGTCCGCCCCGGCTTCGCGGTGGACGAGGACCCGGAGGCGGCCGCGGAGATCTGCCGCCGTCTGGACGGTCTCCCGCTCGCCGTCGAACTGGCCGCGGCCCGGCTGCGCCTGCTCACCCCGCGCCAGATCGCCGACCGCCTCGACGACCGCTTCCGCCTCCTGACCACCGGCGCGCGCACGGTCCTGCCCCGCCAGCAGACCCTGCGCGCGGTCGTCGACTGGTCCTGGGACCTCCTGACGGACCCCGAGTGCCTGGTCCTGCGCCGCCTGTCGGTCTTCTCCGGCGGCTGCGACCTCGCCGCCGCGGAAGCGGTCTGCACGACTGCGTCAGCCACCCCGGCCACCCCCGCCACTCTCGACCTCCTCGGTGCACTTGTCGACAAATCGCTCGTCGTTGCCGCACCCGACCCCGTCACCGGCGCCATGCGGTACCGGCTCCTGGAGACCGTCGCCGAGTACGGGGCCGAGCGGCTCGACGAGGCCGGGGACCGGGGGGACGCCGAGCGGCGGCACCTCGTGCACTACCGGGAACTGGCACGGGCCGCCGACCCCGAGCTGCGGGGGCCCGGCCAGGCGCCGGCGCTCGCGCGGATCCGGGCCGAGTACGAGAACCTGCGGACCGCGCTGCGGCGGGCCGTCGCCGCGCGGGACGAGGACGAGGCGCTGATGCTCGTCCACACCCTGCTCTGGTACTGGCAGATGCGGGATCTGCGTGCCGATGCCCGGCACTGGGCCGGGGCCGCCGCCGAGCTCGGGCCCGACCCGTTCGCCGCGCCGGCCGCGCCCGTCGTCCCGCTCGACGCGCCCGTGACCGCGGCCCCGCCGCCGTTGGACGAGGCGCGCCGCTGGGAGGCGCGGCGCGGCGTGCGGCTCGTCGAGCTGCTCAACATGAACCACGACACGGCGCGTTGGACCAGCCCCGAGGGGCTGCACCGGCTCAACGAGATCGTCGCCGTCTATCCGCCCGGGCTTCCGCAGACCTGCCGGCTGCCCGGGGCCTTCGCGCTGGTCGCCGTGCTCCTCACCGGCGACCAGGCGCGGACGCGCCACGCGCTCGACGTCACCGTCTCCGCCTGCCGCGAGCACGGGTTCGAGTGGGAGCTGGCCAACGCGCTCCAGTTGCGCGCCAACATCCTGGCCAACCGGGCCGACTGGGCCGGCGAGGCGGTCGTCGACGCGGACGAGGCCCTGAAGCTCTTCCTCCGCCTGGGCGACTCCTGGGGCGTCGCCGAGGCGCTCTCCTCCCGCGGCGAGGCGCGCGAGCGGCGGCTGGAGTTCGCCGGCGCCGCCGAGGACTTCGCCGCCGCCGTCGGCCACGCCGAGCGGCTCGGCGCGCAGTCGCAGACCGCCCTGCTGCGCGCCCGGCACGCCTGCATGCTCGTGGAGACCGACCGCCGCGCCGAGGGCGAGGAGATCCTGCGGCAGATCGTCGACGGCGAGCACGGCCGCGGACTCGAGGCGGTGGTCGTCGCCCGCAGCTACCTCGGCGTGCTCCTCGGCCGCACCGGGCGCACCGCCGAGGCCCGCGCCCATTTCCAGGCGCTGATCGGCGAGTTCAACTCCGAGACCTTCGCGATCTTCGAGGGCTTCACCCTCGGCGGCCTCGGCTGGCTGGACAACGTCGACGGCGCGTACGACTCCGCCTTCACCCTCGTCCACCAGGCGTACCACCGCTCCCTGGGCGGGCTGTCCCTGATGGTCGCCCCGCAGATGCCGGCCGCCCACCTGGTCAACGCCGCCTGGGCGCTCGCCGGGCTCGGCGGGTCCTGCGCCCCGTTCGCGGCCCCACTCCTCGGCGCGGCCGCCGCCCTCGGGCCCGGGGGGTATCTGCTCGCGCCCCAGGAGCAGGAGAACCTGGCCGTCGCGACCGCGCTGGCCCGCGAGCGGCTCGGCGAGGCCGCGTTCGAGGCCCGGTACGCCGAAGGCGGCGGCCTCTCCCTCGCGGAGGCCGCCGCCCTGCTCGACCGCGCCGACGCGATCAGACGGAGTGCTGCCGAGTCCTGAACACCGCCGTCACGGTCACGTCTTGTTGCGGAACTTCGCCACCGCCACCGGCGCCGTGATCACGGTGATCGCCAGGGCCCAGCCCAGCGTCATCCACACCGAGTGCGCGACCGGTCCGCCGTTGACCAGGTTCCGGGCCGCGTCCGCCAGGTTCGACAGCGGGTTGTAGTCGGTGAAGGTCTTCAGCCAGCCCGGCATCGACGTCGGCGGCGCGAAGATCGACGAGCCGAACTGCAGCGGCATCAGCACCAGCATCGCCATGCCCTGGACCGCCTGCGCCGTCTTCAGCGACAGACCCAGCAGGATGAAGATCCACATCAGCGAGGCCCCGAACACCATCGACAGACCGACCGCCGCGCACAGGTGCAGGAACGAGGTGTGGATCTCCATGCCGAGCAGGAAGCCCATGCCGAGCAGGATCGCCGTGGCGACCAGCATCCGGCCGATCTCGACCACGATCTTCGCGACGAGCACCGAGGACCGGGCGATCGGCATCGTCCGGAACCGGTCCATGACTCCCTTCTTGATGTCGTCGTTGATGCCCACGCCGACGGCCATGGCGATGTTCATGCCCATCATCGCCATCAGGCCGGGGGTCACGTAGTTGACGTACGCGTCGTTGTTGCCCTTGCCCGCGATCGCGCCGCCGAAGACGTACACGAAGAGCAGGATGAAGATGATCGGCGTGAAGACGGCGTCGAACATCGACTCCGGGTCCTGCTTGATCTGCAGCGCGTTGCGCCGGACCAGCGCGCCGATGTGCCGCAGATTGGCGCGCAGTCCGATCCGGCCCTCGCCCGCCGGGGCGCGCCGCTTCTCGGGAGCGGGGCCGCCCGCCGTGCTCGTCGGGGACTGGGGGAGCGTGGTCGTGGTGCTCATGCGGCGACCTCCTGGGCGACCGGGTCGGAGACGGCGGTCTTCTCGCCGGTCAGGGCGAGGAACACCTCGTCGAGGCTGGGAAGATGGGTGCCGATGTCGGTGATGCCGAAGCCGCGCGCCCCGAACAGGCCCACCACCGCGGTCAGTTGCTCGTCGCTGAGGATCGGGACGTACAGCGCCTCCTCGTCCGGGACCGCGGTCGCGCCGGCGACCCCGTCCAGCCCGGTCTCGCGCAGCGCCGCGGCCATGGCGGGCAGCTCGGCCGGGTCGGCCGGCCGGACCTTCAGGGTGCGGCCGCCGACGCGGGCCTTGAGCTCCGCGACGCCGCCCTTGGCGATGACCCGGCCCCGGTCGATGACCGTCAGCTCGCTCGCGAGCTGCTCGGCCTCCTCCATGTACTGCGTGGTCAGCAGGACCGTCGCGCCCTCGGCGACCATCCGCCGGACCTCGTCCCAGACCTCGTTGCGGGTACGCGGGTCGAGGCCGGTGGTCGGCTCGTCCAGGTACAGCACGGCCGGGCTGCCGATCATCGAGGCCGCCAGGTCCAGCCGGCGGCGCATGCCGCCCGAGTACTGCATCGCCGGGCGCTTGGCGGCCTCGGTGAGGGAGAACCGTTCCAGCATGGCGTCGGCGCGGCGGCGGGCGTCGGCCCGGGACAGGTCGAGCAGCCGGCCGATCATGTAGAGGTTCTCCCAGCCGGAGAGCTTCTCGTCGACCGAGGCGTACTGGCCGGTCAGACCGATGGTGCGGCGCAGCTGCCGGGGCTGCTTCACCACGTCGTACCCGGCCACGAAGGCCGTCCCGGCGTCCGGGACGAGCAGCGTGGACAGGCAGCGGACGAGGGTGGTCTTGCCGGCGCCGTTCGGGCCGAGCACCCCGAGGACGGTGCCCTCGCGGACGTCGAGGTCGATGCCGTCCAGCGCCTTCGTCTCGCCGAAATGCTTCACGAGGCCCCGTACCTCGACGGCGTTGGTGTGTGATCGCGTCATGGCCCCATGGGACCAGCCGCCACCGACAATCCACCGACAAGCCGCCTACAGGAGACCGACAGGCGGGGGCAGACGGCCGACAGCCCGCCGATGGGGGAAGTCGGCGGGCCGTCGTCCGTACCGCGGCGGTCTAGTGGAAGGTGTGCTCCTCGGCCGGGAAGGCCCCGCCCGCGACGTCCTCCGCGAACGCCTTCGCGGCGTCACCGAGGGTGGCCCGGAGGTTCGCGTACTGCTTGGTGAACCGCGGCACCTTGCCGCCGGTCAGGCCGGCCATGTCCGTCCACACCAGCACCTGCGCGTCGGTGCCGGCGCCGGCGCCGATGCCGATGGTCGGGATGTGCAGCGAACGGGTGACCTCGGCCGCCAGCTCCGCCGGGACGAGCTCCAGGACGAGCGCGAACGCGCCCGCGTCCTGCGCCGCCTTCGCGTCCCGGATCAGCCGGTGCGCGGCCTCGTCGGAGCGGCCCTGCACCCGGTAGCCCATGGTGTTCACGGACTGCGGGGTCAGGCCCAGGTGCGACATGACCGGGATGCCGGACTGGACCAGCAGCTCGGTCTGCGGCAGGGAGCGCTCGCCGCCCTCCAGCTTGATCGCGCCGACGCCCGCCTCCTTGACCAGCCGCGTCGCGTTGCGCAGGGCCTGGACGGGCCCTTCCTGGTACGAGCCGAAGGGCAGGTCGCCGACGACGAGGGCGCGCCTGGTGCCCCGGACGACGGCGGCGGACAGGAGCGTCATCTCGTCCATCGTGACGGGCACGGTGTCTTCGTAGCCGAGATGGCAGTTGCCCATCGAGTCCCCGACGAGGATCACCGGGATGCCGGCCTCGTCGAAGACCGACGCGGTCATCGCGTCGTAGGCGGTGAGCATGGGCCACTTCTCGCCGCGCGTCTTGGCGGCGGCGATGTCGTGGACGGTGATGCGGCGCGTGCCCTTGCCGCCGTACAGCGCCTTGCTGCTGTCGGGGGCCTTCTGGGCAGCCTGAAGCGTCATGGTGAACGGCTCCTTCGTCATCTCGAGGCGCCCTGACGGCGTCCCCGGACCAGATCCATGGTGGCACTTCGCGCGGCGGCGGGGGAAGGGCGGCGGCACGGGGCGACAGTGGTGCTGTTCACATCCCGGAGCCGGACACCCCGCCGGACGGCGAGCCGGCCACCCGAGGCAAAAGATTTCTATACGAGACGGTCTCGTATCGAAATGACGCTACGATGGGCCCATGCCCGACACTCCCGCGCACCGCCGCCGCTGGGCGATCCTCGGCGTCCTCATGCTGAGCCTGCTGATCGTCGTCCTCGACAACTCGATCCTGAACGTGGCGGTCAAGACCATCGCCGCCCCCGCCCCCACCGGCCTGGGCGCCACCCAGAGCGAGCTGGAGTGGGCGATCAACTCGTACACCCTGGTCTTCGCCGGTCTGCTGTTCACCGCCGGACTCCTGGGCGACCGGCTCGGCCGCAAGAAGGTGCTGCTCTTCGGCATCGCCCTCTTCGGCGTCGGCTCCGCGCTGGCCGCGCTGTCCGGCACGCCCGGCGAGCTGGTCGTGTACCGAGCCGTTATGGGCATCGGCGGGGCGTTCGTGATGCCCGCGACGCTCGCCGTGCTGATCAACGTCTTCGAACGCGACGAGCAGCCGCGCGCCATCGGCATCTGGGCCGGCGGCGTGGGCCTGGCCATCGCCATCGGCCCGATCACCGGCGGCATCCTCCTGGAGCACTTCTGGTGGGGCTCGATCTTCCTGGTCAACGTGCCGGTCGTGCTGCTCGCGCTGGTGCTGATGGCCTGGCTGGTGCCGGACTCCAAGGACCCGAACCCGGGCCGGATCGACCTGACCGGCGTCCTGCTGTCCGTGCTCGGCCTCGTCCTGCTGGTGTACGGGATCATCCGCGGCGGCGAGCTGGCGAGCTTCACGGACGCCGAGGTCCTCGTCCCGGCTCTCGGCGGACTGGCCGTCCTCGTGCTGTTCGTGCTGCACGAGCTGCGCAGCGACCACCCCGCCGTCGACATGGCGTACTTCCGCAGGCCCGCCTTCTCGGCCGCCGTCGCCGCCATCGCCCTGGTCTTCTTCGCCCTGATGGGCGTGACCTTCTTCTCCGCGTTCTACCTGCAGAGCGTCCGCGGCTACAGCGCCCTGCAGTCCGGGCTGCTGATCCTGCCGCTGGCGATCGCCCAGACGGTCTTCGCGCCCCGGGCCCGGCTCGTCGTGGAGCGCTTCGGGGCCAAGGTGGTGTGCACGGCCGGCATGCTCGCGCTCGCCGCCGGGCTCGGGGCCTTCGCGCTCTTCGACACGTCGACCCCGGTGTGGCTCATGGAGGTGGTCTTCTTCCTCCAGGGCGCGGGCATGGCGCACATCATGACGCCGGTCACGGTCTCCGTGATGCAGTCGCTGCCCCGTGAGAAGGCCGGCGCCGGCTCCGCGATCAACAACACCTTCCGGCAGGTCGGCGGGGCGCTGGGCGTCGCCGTCCTCGGCTCGGTGCTCTCCACCGCGTACCGCGGGGAGATCGAGGGGAGCCTCGGAGCGGTTCCGGCGGGCCTGCGGGAGACGGCCGGCGAGTCGATCGAGGCCACCCTCGGCGTCGCGGAGAAGCTCGGCCCGGCCGGGAAGGCGCTGGTCCAGCCCGCGTACTCCGCCTTCGTGGACGCCATGCACGTCACCGCGCTCGCCTCGGCGGGCGTGGCGGTGCTCGGCGCGCTGGTGGTGGCCCGCTACCTGCCCGGCCGACCGGCCGCCGACGGCCCCGGGACCGCCTCGGCGCCGGGGCGGCCGACGGCGGCGGGAGAAGAGGCGGGAGAATCGGTGCGGCAGTGACGCGACGGCAGCGATGCGGCGGCAGTGCGGCGTGAACGACCACGGACATGCGGGAACCACGGCGGAGAGGCGGAGCGGAACGTGACCCTGGAAGAAGAGCCGCCCGCCGGCCCGCCCGCCGGCCCGCCCGCCGGCCAGGCCGCCGGCCAGGCCAAGCGCGGCCGCCCGCGCAGCGAGGCGGCCGAGCAGGCGATCGTCAACGCCGTGATCGCTCTGCTCGAGGAGGGCGTACCGCTCGCCGGGCTTTCCATCGAGCGGATCGCCCGCACCGCCGGCGTCGGCAAGGCCACGATCTACCGCCGCTGGCAGGGCAAGGAGGAGCTCTTCGTCGACGTCGTCCGGTCGATCGAGCCGCCGGACCCGGTCCTGCCGGGCACCTCCGTCCGCGACGACCTGGTCGTCATGCTGGAGTCGATGCGCGAGCGCGGTCTGGCCAAGCGCTCCGCGCTGCTGCGGAACGTGTTCTCCCAGATGCAGCTCTATCCCAAGCTCTGGGAGCAGTACCACCGCATCGCCATCGAGCCGCGCCGCCGGCTCGGCATAGACGCGCTGCGCCGCGGGGTCGAGACCGGCGAGATCCGCGCCGACCTCGACCTGGAGCTGGTCAACGACCTCTTCGTCGGCCCGCTGCTGCTCCGTACGGTCCTCCAGCCCGCCGCCGACCTCTCCCCGGACTTCCCCGCCTCGGTCGTCGACGCGATCCTCGACGGAGTGCGCCCCCGGCGCTGATTTGCGCGGAGCGCGCCGAACGCGCGGAGCGCGCGTCCGGAGCGTACGAATGTGCGTGTTCTGTCACAGCCGTTCCACCCGCGCCACCTGCAGGAACCCCGCCACGCCGTTCCGTCGTCCTCGTGGCCGTACGACCGACCTGTCATCGCCTAGTGTCGACGGCGGGTCGCAGACGCAAGGCAGTGAGGACGGCGTGATGGCGCGAGTGGACATGACGGACACGGGGAACGGCGAGGCGAGGGACGACCGCCCCCGTCCTCGGTTCCGGTCCCTCGGCCTCCGGCTCCGCCACGACCCCGGGATCTGGCGGCGCGGCATCGTGCTCGCGCTGTGCGCCGTGCTGATCACCCTGCTGATGGCGTTCCACGCCGAGATCCCCAACAGGGTCGGCAACCTCGGCAGCCTCACCGAGACGTTCCTGCCGTGGCTGGGCGTCTTCGTCCCGCTGCTGCTCGTGCTCGCCCTGATGCGCCGCTCCGCGACCGCGCTGATCGCCCTGCTGCTGCCGGCCGTGGTCTGGCTCAACCTGTTCGGCGGGCTGCTGCTCGACGACAAGTCCGGCGCCGGCGGCGACCTCACCGTGGCCAGCCACAACGTCAACGCCGACAACCCGCACCCCGAGGACACCGCGCGCGAGCTCGCCGCCTCCGGCGCGGACGTGGTGGCCCTGGAGGAGCTGGCCCCGCACATGGTGGGGGTGTACGAGAAGGCCCTCGCCGACGCCTACCCGCACCACGCGGTGGAGGGGACCGTGGGCGTGTGGAGCAAGCACCCGCTGCACGGCACCCGCCCCGTCGACATCAAGATGGGCTGGACCCGCGCCCTGCGCTCGGTGGTCTCCACGCCGCAGGGCGAGGTCGCCGTCTACGTCGCCCACCTGCCGTCGGTACGGGTCCGGATGGACTCGGGCTTCACCGCGGGCCAGCGCGACGGCAGTGCCGACCACCTCGGCGAGGCCATCGCGGGCGAGCCGGTGAAGCGGGTGATCCTGCTCGGCGACCTCAACGGCACCATGAACGACCGCTCGCTCAAGGCCGTGACGTCCCAGATGCGCTCCACCCAGGGCGCGGCCGGCGACGGCTTCGGCTTCAGCTGGCCGGCCGCGTTCCCGATGGCCCGGATCGACCAGATCATGGTCAAGGGCGTCGAGCCGGTGTCCTCCTGGACCCTGCCCCGCACGGACAGCGACCATCTCCCGGTCGCCGCCCGTGTGCGGCTGTGAGCGTTTCACACCCCGTCAGGCGTGTTCCCGCCACCGGTTGGTGATGGGGAGCCGGCGGTCCTTGCCGAAGCCCTTGGCGGAGATCTTCGTGCCCGGCGGGTACTGCCGCCGCTTGTACTCGGCGGTGTCCACGAGCCGCAGCGTCCGCGCCACCAGCTCCTCGTCGAAGCCGGCGGCGACGATCGCCTCCCGGCCCTGGTCCCGGTCCACGTACAGCTCCAGGATCCGGTCCAGGACGCCGTAGTCCGGCAGCGAGTCGGTGTCCACCTGGTCCGGGCGCAGCTCCGCGCTCGGCGGCTTGACGAGGGAGTTCTCCGGGATCGGCGGGACGTGGCCGCGCTCCTCGGCCGCCCGGTTGCGCCAGCGGGCCAGCCGGAACACGGTCGTCTTGTAGACGTCCTTGATCGGCCCGTACGCGCCGACTGAGTCGCCGTACAGCGTCGAGTAGCCCACCGCCAGCTCGGACTTGTTGCCCGGCGCGAGCACGATGTGGCCCTCCTGGTTGGAGAGCGCCATCAGCAGCGTGCCGCGCAGCCGCGACTGCAGGTTCTCCTCCGCGAGCCCGGTCAGACCGAGCGCGTCCATGTACGCGTCGAACATCGGCGCGATGGGCACGGTGCGGAAGTGGAGCCCGGTGCGGCGGGCCAGTTCGGCCGCGTCGTCCCTGGAGTGGTCCGAGGAGTACTTCGACGGCATGGAGACGCCGTACACGTGCTCGGGACCGAGCGCGTCGCAGGCGATCGCGGCGACCAGGGCGGAGTCGATGCCGCCGGACAGGCCGATCAGGACGGACGAGAAGCCGTTCTTGGCGACGTACGCGCGCAGGCCCACGACCAGCGCCGAGTACACCTCCTCGTCGTCGTCCAGCCGGTCCGCGTGACCGCCCGTCAGCTCCGGTCGGTACGCCGGCACCGGCTCCTCGGAGAGCATCACCCGCTCGATGCGCAGCCCGTCGTCGACGGTGCCGGCGGGCGCGTCCTGCGCGGCGGCCGGCAGGTCCAGGTCGAGCAGCACACAGCCCTCCGCGAACTGCGGGGCCCGGGCGAGGACCTCGCCGTCGCGGTCGACGACGATCGAGTCGCCGTCGAAGACCAGCTCGTCCTGGCCGCCCGTCATCGCCACATACGCCAGCGTGCAGCCGGCCTCCTGGGCGCGCTTGCGGACCAGTTCGAGCCGCGAGTCGTCCTTGTTCCGCTCGTAGGGCGAGGCGTTGACCGAGATCAGCAGGCCCGCGCCGGCGCTGCGGGCGGCCGGCACCCGGCCGCCGTCCTGCCACAGGTCCTCGCAGATCGCGAGCGCCACGTCGACGCCGCGGACCCGGACCACCGGCAGCGTGTCGCCCTGCACGAAGTAGCGGTACTCGTCGAAGACGCCGTAGTTCGGCAGGTGGTGCTTGGCGAAGCGGAGCACCACCTCGCCGCCGTGCAGCACGGCGGCGGCGTTCTCCGGCGAGCCGGCGGGCCGGCCGAGCCGGGGCAGGTCCTTCTCGGAGCGGTCCAGATAGCCGACGATCACCGGCAGCTCCCCGAGCCCCTCCTCGGCGAGCCGGGCGGCCAGCGCGCGCAGGGACTCCCGGGAGGCCTCGACGAAGGACGGGCGCAGCGCCAGGTCCTCGACGGGGTAGCCGGTCAGCACCATCTCGGGGAACGCGACCAGGTGCGCGCCCTGCTCGGCGGAGTGCCGGGTCCAGTGGACGATCGCCTCGGCGTTCCCGGCGAGATCGCCGACGGTCGAGTCGATCTGGTTCAGTGCGAGGCGTAGTTGAGGCACGCCGCCCAGTGTAATCGTCAAACCGACGCTATGTCTCGGGTCCCGTGTGGGACACAGGATTCGCACCCTCTTCGCGCCTCGGAACTCTCCGGTGTGTCCGGCCGTTCACCCCATGTGTCCAGGAAAGCCCCGCGCGTGATCGCCGCGCTGCTGCTGCTCGGCGCGCTCGCGTACAGCGCGTGGGTGCCCGAGCTCGCCGTGCGCTCCGGGCTCGACCCGGTGCGCTCGTACGTCTCGGAGCTGGCCGCCGCCGACCAGCCGTACGGGGCGGTGTTCCGGACCGCCGACCTGGTGTCCGGGCTGCTGCTGCTCGCCGGGGCCTGCTGGGGGCTGCTGAGGTCCCGGGGGCGGCCCTGGTCGGTGACCGGCTGGCTCGGGCTCGCGCTGTTCGGGGCGGCCACGGCCGCCGACTCGCGGCTGCCGCTGAGCTGCCCGCCCACCGTGGACGCGGCGTGCGCCGCCCGCGAGGCCGCCGGGCTCGTCCCCTTCAGCCATGAGGCGCACGCGGTCAGCTCCGCTCTCGCGATGGCCGGCGCGCTCGTCGCGATGCTCGCGCTGACCGTCGCGGCCCGCCGGTACGGGGACCGGCCACTGCTCGCCCGCACCGGACCGGCGCTCGTCGTCCTCGCGCTCCTGTCCACGGTCTGGACGCTGGCGGCGATCACCGCGTTCGACGCGGGGCACGGCACCTGGGGCCTCGGCGCCGGGCAGCGGCTCCAGCTGCTGGCCGTCGCGGTCTGGCTCGCCGTCCTCGCCCGCTCCGAGTACACCGCCACGCACCTTGGACCCGCCCGAAGACACCTGGCGGCGGCGCGATGAGCGGCGAGCGCTTCGTACGCGTCGGGGGAGTGGCCCACCACGTCGTCGTCGAGGGGAGCGGCCCGGTCTGCGTGCTCGGGGCCGGGCTCGCGCTGAGCTGGTTCGACTGGGACCCGGTCGTCCCGCTGCTCGCCCCGCGGCGCACCATCGTCCGCTTCGACCGCCCCGGCCACGGACTGTCCGCCCCCGCCCCGGCCGCCCCCACCGCCGCCGGCGAGGCGCACCGGATCGCCGGGCTGCTCGACGCCCTCGGGCTGCCCGGGCCCGCCACCGTCGTCGGCCACTCCCTCGCCGGCTTCCACGCGGAGGCGTTCGCCCGGCTGCACCCGGACCGCACCGCCGGGCTGGTCCTCGTCGACTCGTCCGTCGAGGAGCACGCCCACGTCCCGGCCGCGCCCGCCCTGCGCACCGCCGCCGCCCGCGGCCTCGGCGCCGTCCTGTCGGCCGCCGGCGTGCCCGCCGCGCTCGGCCCGCTCGCCCGCCGCGCCTCGGTACGGCTCTCCCGGCACTCCGGCGGCGACCCGGCGCCGGCCGCGCTGGTACGCCGCTGCTACACGACCTCACGGGTGACCACCGGCGCCCTCCTGGAGAACGCGCACTACCGGGCCGTCGCCGCCGAACTCCTCGCGCTGCGCGAGCGCGCGCCCCTGCCGCCCGGCCTGCCCGTCACCGTCCTGGCCGCCCCCGACGGCTCACCCCGCTGGGGCGCCCGGCAGCGCGCCCTGGCCCGGCGGCTGGGGGCACGCTTCGAGGCGGTCGAGCCGTCCGGACACCTGGTCATGCTGGACCGCCCGGACGCGGTGGCCCGGGCGGTCCTGGAGCAGAGTGCTGCGCCGCAGGGCGCAGGAAGGAGCGGCGCGGATCAGGCCCGCGCGTAGACGGCCTCGCAGAACGACTTCAGCTGCTCGTCCGAGAGGTGCTGGGCCAGATCGGCCTCGCTGATCATGCCGACCAGCTTCTTGTCCTGGATCACCGGCAGCCGGCGGATCTGGTGCCCCTCCATCTCCGTCAGCACCTCGGAGACGTCGGAGCCCGCGTCGATCCACCGCGGCGTGCCCTGCGTCATGTCGCCGCAGGTCATCTTCGCCGGGTCGTGGCCCATGGCGACACAGCGGACGACGATGTCGCGGTCCGTGATGATGCCGCACAGGCGCTCGTTCTCGTCGGCGACCGGCAGCGCGCCCACATTCAGGTCGCGCATCATCTGGGCCGCCCGGTCCAGGGTCTCGTGCCGGGGGATCCACTGGGCCCCGGAGTGCATGATGTCCTTCGCCGTGGTCATGGGGTGCGTACCTCCGTCGACGTGGAACCGCGTGCGGACGTCCCCGAGCACTGACCATTGTCCGTGGACGCCGCGGCCCCCGCGACCGCAGCGGATCGCCGCGGTGGCGGGGGCCTTCTGTCGCGGGGCCTTCCGTGACGGGGCCTGCCGTGGCCGGACCGGCCGACGGCTAGGGGCGCGGCGCCGCGCCCCGCTTCTTCAGCAGCTCCGTCATCAGACCGATCTCCGACTGCTGGGCGTCGACCATGCCCTGCGCCAGCTTCCGCTCGACGTCCACGGTGCACCGGTCGGCACACCCCTGGGCCATGTGCACACCGCCCTTGTGGTGGTCGATCATCAGCTGCAGATAGAGGATCTCCGCCTGCTTGCCGCTCAGCTTGTTCAGCCGCTCCAGTTCGGCGGGCGTGGCCATGCCCGGCATCAGCGCGCCCTCCTGCTGCTTCGGGGCGGCCCCGGATCCGTGGCCGGAGTGCCCGCCGCCGTGCTGACCGCCATTTTCGCCTCCGGACGTGTCCATCCAGGCCATCGGCTCGGTGCCGGACTCCACCTTCGGCAGCCCCCACAGGTCCAGCCAGCCCAGCATCATGCCGCGCTGGTTGGCCTGGGTGTTGGCGATGTCGTACGCGAGCCGGCGCACCTCCTCGTCCTGCGTGCGGTCACGCACCAGGAACGACAGCTCCACCGCCTGCTGGTGGTGGACCGACATGTCACGGGCGAAGCCCGCGTCCGCCGACTCCCGGGCCGGCGTCGCCTGTGCCGCAGGCTCGCCGCCCCAGGCGGTGCTGACCGTCGCGTACCCGGCGAACAGCAGTGCCACGAACACCGCGGCGGCCGCGGCCCACTGCGTACGGGTGACGGTCACTGCCCCACCCCGGCGCCGCCCTGGCCCTGCCCGCCCATGCCGCCGGTGCACGCGGCGCCCGGCTCGGGGGTCTGCGGGCCCTGCACGTACTTGGTGAAGAACTGGTCCACGCGCGGGTCGTCGGCGCCGTCCACGGTGACCTGCTTGCCCCAGGCGGACAGCATGATCGCCCCGGCCTGGTCCTTCACCGGGCTCATCAGGGTGTACGGCGTCTTGTCGACCTTCGCCTCGAGCTTCTTGAGGTCCCCGGCCGGGGCCTTGTCGTTGTACGTCACCCAGACCGCGCCGTGCTCCAGCGAGTGCACGGCGTTCATCTCCGGGACCGGGGCCTTGTAGACGTCGCCGTCGCAGTTCATCCAGACCTGGTGGTGGTCGCCGCCGACCGCGGGCTTCATCGGGTACGTGACCTGCGTGGTCACGTGGTTGCGGCCGAGCTTCTTGGCGTCCCAGCTCTTCTCGGCCTGCACGGGGGCCTTGGCGAGGGCCTCCCGGGCCGACTTCTCGTCGGCCTCCTTCTTGAGCACCCAGCCGCCGAAGCCGACGAGGCCGAGGACGACCACGCCGGCGATGCTCAGGGTCAGGATGCGGTTGCGGCGCTCGCGGGCCTGCTCGGCGCGGCGCATCTCCTCTATTCGGGCGCGGCGGTCGGCGGTGGCGGAGCGGTTGGCAGCCATGGGGGTACGTCCTTCTTCGTGACGGGAAACGGGTCGGTGTGCGTGCGGGACGAACGGTCCGGCGACAACGGGTCCGGCTCAGGACCTCAGCACCTGGAGGACGTGCAGGTCCGGCGCGCGCGGCCGCGCGCCGGCGGGGAGCGTCCGGCCGCCCTCGTCCCCCGCCCGGGCGCCCGTCGCCGGGTCCGTCGCCTGGAGCGGCGGGTCCGTCGGCGGAGCCGTCAGCACCGCGGAGCCGAGGGCCGGCAGCAGCCGGCAGTCGCCGCGGTCGTACGGGCAGACGTACTCGTGCGCGGCGGCCGGTCCGACCGCCGTCAGGGCCCGCGCGGACGTCGGGGCGCCGGCGGCGCGGTCGTGGTGCGCCGCGGTCGGCACCAGGTCCGGGCAGACGAGGAGAACGCCGAGGAGCGCCGCCACGGCACTCAGCAGTGCCATGGGACGCGCGTGACGTGGGCTGCGGCCGTGCCGCGTGACCCCCATGGGCCGAGATCGTAGTGGTCCGGGCCGCTCCGACGGCAGGGTGGGCGGGAACGGACCGGGCGACCCGAGGGGCATCCGAGGGGCATTCGGCCCGTCCCCCGTTACCTGCGCCACATCTGAACAGGCAGTATGGGTGTGCAACGTGCACGAAACCATGTGGTGGGATGCTCAGGTGCCCCCCGGTGAGCCCCAAGGCGGTGGGAGCAGGCGGCCTGACCAGCAAGGATGGGTAGGAACGTAGATGGACAAGCAGCAGGAGTTCGTCCTCCGTACGCTCGAGGAGCGCGACATCCGTTTCGTGCGCCTGTGGTTCACCGACGTGCTCGGCTTCCTCAAGTCGGTCGCCGTGGCCCCCGCCGAACTGGAACAGGCCTTCGACGAGGGCATCGGCTTCGACGGCTCGGCGATCGAGGGCTTCGCCCGCGTCTACGAGTCCGACATGATCGCCAAGCCCGACCCGGGTACCTTCCAGATCCTGCCGTGGCGGGCCGAGGCCCCCGGCACGGCGCGGATGTTCTGCGACATCCTCATGCCGGACGGCTCGCCGTCCTACGCCGACCCGCGTTTCGTGCTGAAGCGGATGCTGGCCAAGACCTCGGACCTGGGCTTCACCTTCTACACCCACCCCGAGATCGAGTTCTTCCTCCTGAAGGACAAGCCGCTCGACGGCTCACGCCCCACCCCCGCCGACAACTCCGGCTACTTCGACCACACCCCGCAGAACGTGGGCATGGACTTCCGCCGCCAGGCCATCACGATGCTCGAATCCATGGGCATCTCCGTGGAGTTCAGCCACCACGAGGGCGCGCCGGGCCAGCAGGAGATCGACCTGCGCTACGCGGACGCGCTGTCGACGGCCGACAACATCATGACGTTCCGTCTGGTCATGAAGCAGGTCGCGCTGGAGCAGGGGGTGCAGGCCACGTTCATGCCGAAGCCGTTCTCCGAGTACCCCGGCTCGGGCATGCACACCCACCTCTCCCTCTTCGAGGGCGACCGCAACGCCTTCTACGAGTCCGGCGCGGAGTACCAGCTCTCCAAGGTGGGCCGCTCCTTCATCGCCGGCCTGCTGAGGCACGCCGCCGAGATCGCGGCCGTCACCAACCAGTGGGTCAACTCGTACAAGCGCATCTGGGGCGGCTCCGGCCGCACCGCCGGCTCGGGCGGCGAGGCCCCCGCGTACATCTGCTGGGGCCACAACAACCGCTCCGCGCTGATCCGGGTCCCCATGTACAAGCCCGGCAAGATGGGCTCCTCGCGCGTCGAGGTCCGCTCCATCGACTCCGGCGCCAACCCGTACCTGACCTACGCGGTCCTGCTCGCCGCCGGCCTGAAGGGCATCGAGGAGGGCTACGAACTCCCGGCCGGCGCCGACGACGACGTCTGGGCCCTCTCCGACGCCGAGCGCCGCGCCATGGGCATCGAGCCCCTGCCGCAGAACCTCGGCGAGGCGATCTCCCTGATGGAGCGGAGCGAACTGGTCGCCGAGACCCTCGGCGAGCACGTCTTCGACTTCTTCCTGCGCAACAAGAAGCAGGAGTGGGAGGAGTACCGCTCCGAGGTCACCGCCTTCGAACTCCGCAAGAACCTGCCGGTGCTGTAGGCGAAATGCGTTGACCGGGCCGGGTGGGGCGTCGAGACTGCCGCGGTGAAGACCGAATCCGTGGTCACCACGCGGCTGTTGCTGCACCCGAGTTCGCGGCGGAGTGACTCCGGCGGACCGGGCGCGGCGCGGGCCGGTTTCGGGTCAGCGTTCCGAGAGTTCCGACGGGGCCTCCTGGACGACCCAGGTGTTGCCGTCGGGGTCGGCGAAGGTCATGAAGGAGTTCCAGGTCTCGCCCTTGCCGTCCTCCCAGCCCGTCGGCCCCACGTGCCGGATCGCGCCGGCCGCCACGCCCCGGTCCACGAGTTCGGCGCGGGCCGCCTCGATGTCGGTGACGCACAACTGGAGGCCGTGCAGGGAGCCCGGCTCCGTGGAGCCGGCGCCCGGGATCTCCGGCATGCCGGAGAGCAGTGCGATCGAGCACCGGGAGCCGGGCGGGGTCAGCTGGACCATCCGCATGCCCGGGGCGTACTCGTCGTCCAGGTCCACCTTGAAGCCGACCCGGTCGGCGTAGAACTCCTTCGCCCGGTCGACGTCGGTGACGGGGACCGTCACCACTTCCAGCGTCCAGTTCATCGGTCTCCTCAGAAGCGCCAGCGGGTCTGGCCGAACGGGTCGCCCTTGGCGAAGCCGAACACCGTGCGCGGGGCGACCGCGAACACCACGGCGGTCCCACCGTCCCCCACGAACGCGCCGGCCCGCACCTCGAAACGCCAGTCCGGCCCGTACTTGTCCGTCCACGCCGCCGCGAGCCCGCGCAGCCGTGTTTCGTCCGTTACGCGGACCGCCTCGCCCTCGAGGACCAGGTCCAGGCCCTCGTCCAGCCGGTCGGAGCCCGTGGTCAGCACGACCTCCGGGTTCTGCTCCAGGTTGCGGGCCTTGCGCTCGTCCGGGCCGGTGCAGAAGTGCAGCGCCTCGCCGGACCAGACGGCGATCAGCGGCGTCACATGCGGCCGCCCGTCCGGCCGCACCGTCGACAGCCAGTACACCTCCGCCGCCGCCAGCCCCTCCCGCGCGCGCGACCAGGGCAGCGCCCCGGCCTTCGGAGCGCTGTAGCGGGGATCCAGTTCCGTGCTCCGGGGGTCCATGGCGGTTCCTCTCATCTGTTGTCGGTCCTGCGGCAGTCCTGTCTTAGGGGAGACTCCGCTCGCGGCGCGGACTCATCGCTGCGGATAGGCTCGTTTCCGCAGGATGCGACGCGGCGGAGGGAGCGGCGGGATGACGGGACCGGGGCGCAGGAGCAGCACGTTCACCCGGCTGCTGCGGCACGGTTTCACCGACCCGTCCCGCGCCGGGCGGCTGCTCGACCTGCCCGAGCTGGCCGCGCTGCGCGACGACTCCGTCCTGCTGGACGCCCTCGGCGGCACCGCCGACCCCGACCTGGCCCTGCACGGCCTGGTCCGGCTGGTCGAGGCGCAGCCCGAGGACGAGCGGCAGACCCTCACCACCACCCTGCTGTCCGCGAAGCCGTTCCGCGACCGGCTGCTCGGCGTGCTCGGCGCCTCCGAGGCGCTCGCCGACCACCTGGCCCGGCACCCCCTCGACTGGCAGGCCCTGGTCACGTACGAGGCCGCCGACCTGAACCCGGGGGTCGCCGAGTTCGAGCAGGGCCTCGCCGGCGCCGACGGCCCCGTCTCGCTGCGGGTCGCCTACCGCCGCTGTCTGCTCGCCATCGCCGCCCGCGACGTCTGCGGCACCGCCGACGTCGCCCAGACGGCCGCCGAGCTCGCCGACCTCGCCACCGCCACGCTGCGCGCCGCGCTCGCCCTCGCCAGTGCCGACGCGCCCGCCGACGCCGCCCAGTGCCGGCTCGCGGTCATCGCGATGGGCAAGTGCGGCGGCCACGAGCTCAACTACGTCTCCGACGTCGACGTGATCTTCGTGGCCGAGCCGGCCGACGGCGCCGACGAGCACAAGGCCATGCAGGCCGCCACCCGGCTGGCCTCGCATCTGATGCGGATCTGCTCCGACACCACCGTCGAGGGCACCATCTGGCCGGTCGACGCCAACCTCCGCCCCGAGGGCCGCAACGGTCCGCTGGTGCGCACCCTCAGCTCGCACCTCGCCTACTACCAGCGCTGGGCCAAGACCTGGGAGTTCCAGGCGCTCCTGAAGGCCCGCGCGGTGGCCGGCGACCCGGAGCTGGGCGCCGCGTACATCGAGGCCGTCTCGCCGTTGGTCTGGCAGGCCGCCGAGCGCGAGAACTTCGTCCCCGACGTGCAGAAGATGCGCCGCCGGGTCGTCGACAACATCCCCGCCGCGCATCTCGACCGCCAGCTCAAGCTCGGCCCCGGCGGCCTCAGGGACGTCGAGTTCGCCGTCCAGCTGCTGCAGCTGGTGCACGGCCGCAGCGACGCGACGCTGCGCAGCGGCACCACCCTCGACGCGCTCGGCGCGCTCGCCGCCGGCGGCTACGTGGGCCGCGCCGACGCCGCCCAGCTCGACGACGCGTACCGCTTCCTGCGGGCCATGGAGCACCGCATCCAGCTGTACCGGCTCCGCCGCACCCACCTCGTGCCCGAGGACGACGCCGATCTGCGCCGGCTCGGCCGCTCCCTCGGCCTGCGCACCGACCCGGTCGCGGAGCTGAACAAGGAGTGGAAGCGGCACGCCTCCCTCGTCCGCCGGCTGCACGAGAAGCTGTTCTACCGGCCGCTGCTCGACGCGGTCGCCCAGCTCGCCCCCGGTGAGATCCGGCTCAGCACGGCCGCCGCCGGCCAGCGGCTCGAAGCCCTCGGGTACGCGGACCCCGCCGCCGCCCTGCGCCACCTGGAGGCGCTGTCCGCGGGGGTGTCCCGCAAGGCCGCGATCCAGCGGACGCTGCTGCCGGTGCTGCTCGGCTGGTTCGCCGACTCCGCCGACCCGGACGCGGGCCTGCTCGGCTTCCGCAAGGTGTCCGACGCGCTCGGCAAGACGCCCTGGTACCTGCGGCTGCTGCGCGACGAGGGCGCCGCGGCGGAGAACCTGGCCCGCGTGCTCTCCGCCGGCCGGCTCGCCCCCGACCTGCTGCTGCGGGCCCCGGAGGCGGTCGCGCTGCTCGGCGACCCGGAGGGCCTGAAGCCGCGCGGCCGGGACCATCTGGAGCAGGAGGTCCTCGCCGCCGTCGGCCGCGCCGACGACGCCGAGCAGGCCGTCGCGGCGGCCCGCGGGGTGCGCCGCCGTGAGCTGTTCCGTACCGCCGCGGCCGATCTCATCGGCTCGTACGGCACCGAGGACAGCCCCCGCGAGGCCGACCCCGGCGCCCTGGTCGACCGGGTCGGCAACGCGGTCACCGACCTGAACGCGGCCACCATCGCCGGCGCGCTGCGGGCCGCGGTGGCCGTCGAGTGGGGCGAGGAGCTGCCCACCCGCTTCGCGGTCATCGGCGTGGGCCGCTTCGGCGGCCACGAGCTGGGCTACGGCTCCGACGCGGACGTGCTGTTCGTGCACGAGCCGCGCGAGGGCGTCGACGAGCAGGAGGCGGCGCGGGCCGCCAACCGGGTCGTCGAGGAGATGCGCCGGCTGCTCCAGCTGCCCACCGCCGACCCGCCGCTGCTCATCGACGCCGATCTGCGCCCGGAGGGCAAGAGCGGCCCGCTGGTCCGCACCCTCGCCTCGTACACCGCGTACTACCGGCGCTGGTCGCTGGTCTGGGAGGCGCAGGCGCTGCTGCGCGCCGAGCCGATGGCCGGCGACCCGGACCTCGGCGCGCGCTTCGTGGAGCTGATCGACCCGCTGCGGTACCCGATGGAGGGCCTGGGCGAGGAGGCCGTGCGCGAGATCCGCCGGCTCAAGGCCCGCATGGAGAGCGAGCGGCTGCCGCGCGGCGCGGACCCGACCCTGCACGCCAAGCTGGGCCGCGGCGGCCTGTCGGACGTGGAGTGGACGATCCAGTTGTTCCAGCTCCAGCACGGCTGGCGGCTGCCCGGACTGCGCACGACCCGCACCCGCGAGGCGCTCGCCGCCGCGCACGCCGCTGACCTGATCCCGGTCGACGAGGCGCAGATCCTCGACGAGGCGTGGGTCCTGGCCACCCGGGTGCGCAACGCGGTGATGCTGGTCCGCGGCCGCCCGGGCGACACCTTCCCGTCCGACGGCCGCGAGCTGGCCGCGGTGGGGCGCTACCTCGGGTACGAGCCGGGCCACGTCGGCGAGATGGTCGACGACTACCGCCGCATCACCCGGCGCGCCCGCGCGGTCGTGGAGGAGCTGTTCTACGGGGCGTGAGCGGGGCTGTTTCTACCGGGCGTGAGCGGTCGTCACCGGCCGGAGCCGATGCGCTCCGGCTCGGAGTCCCGGTCCGCGCCCGGCTTCGCCTCGGGCGCCGGAGCGCCCCCGGACACCTGGACCCGCTTGCTCTCCACCTGCTTCGGCAGCCGCTGCGGGAGCGCGCCGTACCAGAGGTACGAGACGAGGAAGCCGAAGCCCAGGCAGATCATGCCGCCGACCGCGTCCAGCCAGAAGTGGTTGGCGGTGGCCACGATGACCACCAGCGTCGCCGCCGGGTAGAGCAGGCCCAGGATCCGCGCCCACGGGGCGGAGGCCAGGAAGAAGATGATCAGTCCGCACCAGAGCGACCAGCCGATGTGCATCGACGGCATCGCCGCGTACTGGTTCGACATGTGCTTGAGGTTGCCCGAGGCCATCGAGCCCCAGGTCTGGTGCACAAGCACGGTGTCGACGAAGCTCTGCCCGTTCATCAGCCGGGGCGGTGCGAGCGGATACAGGTAGTAACCGACCAGTGCCACACCGGTGGTGGCGAACAGGACCGTGCGGGACGCCGCGTAACGGCCCGGCTGCCGACGGTACAGCCACACCAGCACACCGATCGTGACGACGAAGTGCAGGGTGGCGTAGTAGTAGTTCATCGACACGACGAGCCAGGTCACCGAGTTCACGGCGTGGTTGACCGCTTCCTCGAAGGCCAGCCCGAGCGACTTCTCCACCTGCCAGATCCAGTCGGCGTTCTTCAGCGCCTGCGCCTTCTGCTCCGGCACGGCGTTGCGGATCAGCGAGTACGTCCAGTAACTGACCAGGATCAGAAGGATCTCGAACCAGATCCGGGGACGTCGTGGTGCGCGCAGCCGGGCCCGCACTCCGGCACCGGTCGTGATGGGTGACGGGGGTGACAGAGGGGCCGGCTCGCGGCCTGCCGAACGCTTCACGGTCGTTTCACCCATAGGAGGAGAGTCTGCCAGATTCACGCCCTACGACCGATCATCCCTCCGACGGGTTCCCGGCGCACGCGGTCCGTCTCCAGGTGGAGACGGAACCACGGTTCTATCAGGGGTTTCCCCGTTCCGGCGAGGGGGCCGAGGCAGTTGATCCGCGAACCACCAGCTCCGGCATGAAGACGAACTCGCTGTGCGGGGCCGGGGTGCCCCCGACCTCCTCGAGCAGCGCCCGTACCGCCGCCTGGCCCATCGCCTGCACCGGCTGCCGGATGGTGGTCAGCGGCGGGTCCGTGAACGCTATGAGGGGCGAATCGTCGAAACCCACCACCGAGACGTCCTTCGGCACCCGCAGGCCCTTCTCGCGGGCCGCGCGGATCGCGCCGAGCGCCATCATGTCGCTGGCGCAGACGATCGCCGTGCAGCCCCGCCCTATCAGCGCGCCCGCCGCGGCCTGGCCGCCCTCCAGGGTGTACAGCGAGTGCTGGATCAGCTCCTCGGACTCCTCCGGGGTCAGCCCCAGGCGCTCCTTCATGCCCCGCCGGAAGCCCTCGATCTTGCGCAGCACCGGCACGAACCGCTTCGGCCCGACCGCGAGCCCGATCCGGGTGTGGCCGAGGGCCGCGAGGTGGGTGACCGCCAGCTGCATCGCGGCCCGGTCGTCCGGCGAGACGAACGGGGCCTGCACCTTGGGGGAGAAGCCGTTGATGAGGACGTACGGGACGCCCTTGCCGCGCAGCTGGTCGTAGCGGCCCATGTCGGCGGTGGTGTCGGCGTGCAGTCCGGAGACGAAGATGATCCCGGAGACGCCCCGCTCCACCAGCATGTCGGTGAGCTCGTCCTCGGTGGACCCGCCGGGGGTCTGCGTGGCGAGGACGGGGGTGTAGCCCTGCCGGGTCAGGGCCTGCCCGATGACCTGCGCGAGCGCGGGGAAGATCGGGTTGTCCAGTTCGGGGGTTATCAGCCCGACGAGGCCGGCGCTGCGCCGGCGCAGCCGGACCGGCCGCTCGTAACCGAGGACGTCGAGCGCGGCAAGCACGGACTCGCGGGTGGCCGAAGCCACACCGGGCTTGCCGTTGAGTACGCGGCTGACCGTGGCTTCACTGACCCCCGCCTGGGCTGCGATGTCGGAAAGCCGCGCGGTCATGGGGTTGGACTGTACCGGTCGCACGTCAGATTGCCCACCACACGCAGGAATCGGGGGCAACCCGGACGAGCCGAGCATCGGCGGCGGAGTCCTCCGGGGCGTCGCCGCCGCTCGTGAGCAGCACGCGCCGCGGCAGCGGCAGCGCCACCTCCTCCGGCTTCGCGGCGGTGTTCAGGACGACGAACACGTCGCCCGCGGCCGAGGTCCGCCGGAACGCCAGCACACCCTCCGGGGCCGGCAGCCACTCCACGTCCTCGCCCGCGCCGAGCGCCGGATGCGCCCGCCGCAGCGTGAGGGCCCGGCGGTACAGCTCCAGGACGGACGCCGGGTCGCCGCTCTGCGCCTCGACGCTCAGGCCCGCCCACGCGGACGGCTGCGGCAGCCAGGCGCCGCCGGGCCCGAAGCCGTACGAGGGGCCTGTGCCCGTCCACGGCAGCGGCACCCGGCAGCCGTCGCGCAGCCCGTCCTGCCCGTCGCCGCGCCAGAACGCCGGGTCCTGGCGGAGCTCGTCCGGCAGGTCGGCGACCTCGGGCAGGCCCAGCTCCTCGCCCTGGTACACGTAGGCGGAGCCGGGCAGCGCCAGCATCAGCAGCGCCGCCGCCCGGGCCCGGGCGAGCCCGCCGTACCGGGTGCGGTGGCGGACCACGTCGTGGTTGGAGAGCACCCAGGTCGTGGGCGCGCCGACGGCGGAGGTGGCGCGCAGTGAGTCGTCGATCACGCGGCGCAGCGCCGTCGCGTCCCAGGGGCAGTTCAGGAACTGGAAGTTGAAGGCCTGGTGCAGTTCGTCGGGCCGTACGTACAGGGCGAGCCGCTCCGGCGTCGGGGCCCACGCCTCGGCGACCCCGATGCGGTCGGGGCCGTACGACTCCAGGAGCCGCCGCCAGCCGCGGTGGATCTCGTGGACGCCGTCCTGGTCGAAGAACGGCAGCCGCTGGGCGCCGATCAGGCTGGCCTGCCGGCCGTGCCCGATGTCGGGCAGGCCCTCGGCCTTGACCATGCCGTGGGCCACGTCGATCCGGAAGCCGTCCACGCCCAGATCCAGCCAGAACCGGAGCACCGCGTCGAAGTCGGCGCGGACCTCGGCGTCGTGCCAGTTCAGGTCGGGCTGCTCGGGGGCGAACAGGTGCAGGTACCAGGCGCCGTCGGCGACCCGGGTCCAGGCCGGGCCGCCGAAGACGGACTCCCAGTCGTTGGGCGGCTCGGCTCCGCCGGGGCCGCGGCCGGGCCGGAAGACGTAGCGGTCGCGCTCCGGGCCGGGGCCCCGCCGGGCGGCCTCGAACCAGGGGTGCCGCTCGGAGGTGTGGTTGGGGACGACGTCGACGATCACCTTCAGGCCGAGTCCGTGCGCGGCCCCGACCAGGTCGGCGGCGTCCTGCAGGTCGCCGAAGAGCGGGTCGACGGCCCGGTGGTCGGCCACGTCGTAGCCGCCGTCGGCCTGCGGGGAGGCGTAGAACGGCGTCAGCCAGACCGCGTCCACGCCGAGCCGGGCCAGGTGCGGCAGCCGCTCCCGGGCCCCGCGAAGATCGCCGACGCCGTCCCCGTCGCCGTCCGCGAAGGAGCGGACGTACACCTGGTAGATCACGGCGTCCCGCCACCACTGCGCTGCGCCTCTGGAACGGTCGCCGCAAGGGCTTGCAAGCGGTGCCGGCGACGGGGAGGTGAGCTCCTGGGCCATGTGCGGTGTCCCTCTCGCGTGGTCGGATGACGAGCGCCGAGACGTCCAACGAGGTCAGGGCGGTCGTGAAACGGTCCTGCAAGCTGTTGTGAAAAGCCTTTCAGAGCCCCGGCCGCCTCGGCAAGGGCGCATCGGCGCAGTCGGGACGGGGTGTCAAGCGACCCGTCGGCAACTGTAAGGACACGTGGATGTAACGATCCGCTGCCCTTGCAGAAAGTTCTCGCAAGCTCTTTCGGCTCGTTTTCATCCCTGTTACGTTCCTGGCAACCCGGAGCGCCGCGAGGGAGCGGTCGCAGAGGTCAGGTCTTCGCCCCTCTTCCCCCCGGGATCTGTTGAAGGAGTTCACATGCGGCGTGGCATAGCGGCCACCGCGCTGGTCGCGGCCCTGGGCCTGACCGTTGCGGCGTGCGGAAGCGGCGACGGCCAGGACGACGCCAAGAAGAGCTCGGGCGAGCTCTCCGGCACCGTCACCTACTGGGACACCTCGAACGAGGCCGAGAAGGGCACGTACCAGGCGCTCGCCGAGGGCTTCACCAAGCTCCACCCCAAGGTGAAGGTCAAGTACGTCAACGTTCCCTTCGGCGAGGCCAACGCCAAGTTCAAGAACGCCGCCGGCGGCAACTCCGGCGCCCCCGACGTCATGCGCACCGAGGTCGCCTGGGTCGCCGACTTCGCCAGCCTCGGCTACCTCGCCCCCCTCGACAAGACCCCGGCCATCGAGACCTCGAACGACTGGCTGCCGCAGGCCGCGGCCTCCACCAAGTTCGACGGCAAGACCTACGCGGTCCCGCAGGTCATCGACACCATGGCGCTCTTCTACAACAAGAAGATGCTCAAGGACGCCGGTGTCGCCGAGGCCCCGAAGTCCATCGAGGAGCTGAAGGCCGCCTCCGCGAAGATCAGCGCCAAGTTCCCCGGCAAGTCCGGTCTCTACCTGCGCGGCGACGACCCGTACTGGTTCCTCTCCTTCCTGTACGGCGAGGGCGGCGACATGGTCGACGCCAAGAACAAGAAGGTCAGCATCGGCGACCCGTCCGGCGTCAAGGCGTACAAGACCATCAAGGACCTGGTCGACTCGAAGGCGGCGATCACCGACGCCTCCGACGGCTGGAACAACATGCAGAACGCGTTCAAGTCCGGCAAGGTCGCGATGATGCTGAACGGCCCGTGGGCCATCCAGGACTCCCGCGCCGGCGCCGAGTTCAAGGACCCGAAGAACCTCGGCATCGCCCCGGTCCCGGCCGGCAGCGCCAAGCAGGGCTCCCCGCAGGGCGGCTGGAACCTCTCCGTCTACGCCGGTTCCAAGAACCTGGACGCCTCGTACGAGTTCGCCAAGTACATGAGCTCGGCCAAGGTCCAGCAGCAGACGACCGAGAAGCTCAGCCTGCTGCCGACCCGCATCTCGGTCTACGCCCAGCCGACCGTCTCCGGCAACGAGATGGTGCAGTTCTTCAAGCCGGCCGTCGACAAGGCCGTCGAGCGCCCCTGGATCCCGCAGGGCAACTCGCTCTTCGAGCCGATCAAGCTGCAGATGGCCAACGTCCTGGGCGGCAAGACCACTCCGGAGAAGGCGGCCGCCGACACCGGCGAGGCGTACCGCAAGCTCCTCAAGGACTACAAGTAAAGAGTGAGAAGGGCTGACCGACCCATGGCTGTCGACACCAGCCAGTCGGTGGCGAAGGCCGCGGGCGCGCACAGCGCCCGCGGCCGCGGCCGCCGCACTGACAAGCACCCGGGCAGGCTGCGCCGCGCGCTGTCCACCCACTGGTACGCGTGGAGCATGGTCGCCCCGGTGGTGGCCGTGATCGGCGTGATCATCGGCTATCCGCTGGTGCGCGGCGTCTACCTGTCGCTGACGAACGCCAACGAGGCGAACGTCGAGCGCACGATCGGCGTCAACCACATCCCGGCCACCTACGAGTTCGTCGGTCTCGACAACTACAAGGCGGTCCTCACCGACGAGGTCTTCTGGGACCGGCTCGGCTGGACGCTGGTGTGGACCGTGGTCTGCGTCGCCCTCTCCTTCGGCCTCGGACTCGTCCTGGCCAACATGCTCAACCGCAAGATCAAGGGCCGCGGCTTCTACCGCATGGCCCTGGTCCTGCCCTGGGCCGTGCCCGCCTTCGTCTCCGTCTTCACCTGGCGGCTGCTCTTCAACGAGCGAAACGGCCTGTTCAACAAGCTGCTCCAGGGCGGCGGGATCGACGCCATCGCCTGGCTGAACGACCCCACCTGGGCCAAGGTCTCCGTGATCGCGGTGAACGTCTGGCTCGGCGTGCCCTTCATGCTCGTCGCCGTCCTCGGCGGCCTGCAGTCCATCCCCGGCGAGCTGTACGAGGCCGCCGAGATGGACGGCGCGAGCGCCTGGCAGCGCTTCCGGCACATCACCATGCCCGGACTGCGCCCGGTCGCCTCCACGGTGATCCTGCTCAGCGCCATCTGGACCTTCAACATGTTCCCGGTGATCTTCCTCCTGACCCGAGGCGGACCCGGCGACTCCACCGAGATCCTGGTGACGTACGCGTACCGGGTCTCCTTCATCAACAGCCCGCGCGACTTCGCGGCCTCCGCCGCCTGGGGCGTGGTGATCCTGCTCCTCCTGTCGCTGTTCGCGGTCGTCTACCGCCGCGCGCTCAAGAAGCAGGGAGACCAGTGGTGAGCGACGAGACCATGACCCCTCCGCGCAAGGTGCGGGCGCGCGGCGAGCGCTCGCCGCTGGCCTCCGCCGGCCTGCACCTCACGCTGATCCTCGCCACGGTCGTCGCGGTCTTCCCGCCGCTGTGGCTGGTGATCACGTCCTTCAAGCCGAAGACCGACGCCTTCGACACCTCCCTGGTGAAGAACTTCACGCTCGGCAACTACACCCATGTCATCGGCGACACCCAGTTCCTCGCCTGGCTCGGCAACTCGCTGCTCGTCGTCGGACTGACCACCGTCATCGGCGTGTTCATCTCCGCCACCACCGGCTACGCCGTCAGCCGCTTCCGCTTCCCGGGCCTGCGCCCGCTGATGTGGATGCTGCTGATCACCCAGATGTTCCCGGTCGCGGTGCTCATCGTCCCGCTGTACAACCTGCTGGCGAGCCTCGGCCTGCTGAACCAGCCGGTCGGCCTGGTCGTCACCTACCTCACCGTCGCCGTGCCCTTCTGCGCCTGGATGATGAAGGGCTACTTCGACGGCATCCCGGCCGAGATCGACGAGGCCGGCCGGGTGGACGGGCTCAGCCCGTTCGGCACCTTCTGGCGGCTGATCATGCCGCTGGCCAAGCCGGGCCTCGCGGTCACCGCGTTCTACACCTTCATCACCGGCTGGGCCGAGGTCGCCTACGCCTCCGCGTTCATGACCGGCGAGGAGAACCTCACGCTCGCCGGCGGTCTGCAGACCTTCGTCAACCAGTACACCGCCGACTGGGGCTCGCTCACCGCCGCGGCCGTGCTCATCGCCGCCCCGGCCGCGGTCGTGTTCGGCATCGTCCAGCGCCACCTCGTCTCCGGGCTCACCGCCGGCGCCACCAAGTCGTAGGGGGTGTCTTGCCGATCATGCCGGGCTCGCGGCGTCTGGCACGCACGCTCGCCGCGTTGTCGTCAGTCGTCAACGCTCCGCGTTGCCTCCCTCCTCCGCCTTGCGATCGCACGCACCAGACGCCGCTCCCTGATCCGGCCTGATCGGCGAGGCACCCCCTAGCGCCGGGGCACGGTCATGCGATAGCCCGCGTCGAGGAGTTCGGGCAGGTACCGCTTGAGGGCGGCGACGCTCTGCGAGCGGTTGCCGCCCGCGTCGTGCGAGAGCACCACGACGCCCGGGGCGGCGCCGTCCAGGACCCGGTCCACGATGGTGCCGGTGCCGGGCTCCTTCCAGTCGAGGGTGTCGACGGTCCAGGCGAGCGGCTCCATGCCCAGTTCGGCGCCGATCTCGAAGGAGTGCCGGTTCCAGGCGCCGAAGGGCGCGCGGTACCAGAGCGGGGCCGCGCCGAGGGTCTTCTCGACGACCTCGCTGGTGCTGCCGAGCTCGTCGCGGATCCGGGACGGGGCCAGTTTCGGGATGAGCGGGTGCGACCAGGAGTGGTTGCCGACCACATGTCCGTCGTCGGCCATCTCCCGCAGCAGGTCCTTGTTCTCGACGGCCATCTCGCCGCAGACGAAGAACATCGCCCGGCAGTCGTACCTGCGCAGGGTGCGCAGGATCTCCGGGGTGTAGCGCGGGTCGGGCCCGTCGTCGAAGGTGAGCACCATCGAGCGGCCGACGCCGGACAGGCGCAGAAAGGGCCTGCGGCGGATCGGCGGCAGGGCCTTGCGGTAGGCCGGCGGCGCGGCGGCGGTCATGGGCTGCAGCCGGTACGTGCTCGGCCCCAGCCGGGCGGCCGCGGGGGCCCCGGGGACGGGCCGCCCGGCAGGCCCCGCAGCGGGACCCGCGGCGGGCGCGGGGGTGGGGCGGGGCGGGGTCCCGGCCGTGGGGGCGGACCGATCGGGCGCGCCGAGGCGGTCCGCCGCGAAGACTCCGACGGTGGCGGTGGCCCCGAGCGCGGCGAGGAGGCGCAGCACCGGCCGCCGACCCGTGGGCATCTGATCCTTTTTCATGACCAATGGCTCGCACGGCCGTCGCCCCGACGGCCCCCGCGACACCGGCCGGGCCCCCGAATCCACCCGCGCGGAGCACGAACGCGGCCGGACGGCTCTACCGGCCCATCGTCAGACCGTCCTTCGCCGCGCCGCGGGAGAGGGCGACCTCGCGGATCCGGTCGCGTACGGCGGTGAGCGGGGCGCCGTCCTCGATGGCGGCGTTCAGGTTGACGGCCCGGCCGGCCGCGGTGTCGAACCACAGCGGCACGAACTCGGCCCGGCCGACCTCCCAGCGCCCGCCGGGCGTCCGGGGCGGGGCGAAGGTGAACCGGGCGAGGGTGCTCTGGTTGCCGCGCGGGTCGTGCGCGCCGGAGTGGTTGACCATGTCGCCGGCGATCTGGTCGCCCATCCCGTACACGATCCAGGTGCCGTTGACCTTCTCGTACGCCTGGGGGACATGGGCGTGGGTGCCGATGATCAGGTCGATGTCGGGCCGGCCGCCGGTGCGGGATGCGGTGAGCGCGCGGCCGAGGGCGAGCTGCCGCTCGTCGGGCGCCGTCTGCCACTCCGAGCCCCAGTGCGGGGAGACGACGACGATGTCGGCGCCGGCCTTGCGGGCGGCCCGCGCGTCGGCGACGATCCGCTGCTCGTCGAGCAGGTTCACCGCCCAGGGCTGCCCCTGCGGGAGCGGATAACCGTTGGTGTCGTAGGTGTAGGCGAGATGGGCGACCGTGGCGGTGCCGGCCTTCAGCAGCGTGGGCCGGGCGGCCTCCTGCGCGGTACGGGCGGAGCCGGCGTGCGCGACCCCCGCCCGGTCGAGGGCGTCGAGGGTGCGGGCGATCCCGGCGGCGCCGTCGTCGAGGGTGTGGTTGGAGGCGGTGGAGCAGCCGTCGTAGCCGGTGGCCCGGAGCGCGGCGGCGACCTCGGGCGGGGACTTGAAGGCGGGGTAGCCGGTGTAGGGGCCGCCCTTCTCGCCGTACACCGTCTCCATGTGGCACAGCGCCAGGCCGGCGCGGGAGACGAGGGGCTCGACGCCGGCCAGCATGGGCCGGAAGTCGTAGCCCGAGCCGTGGGCGTCGGCGGCCGCTTGGCGGATGATCGAGGCGTGCGGCAGGACGTCGCCGGATGCGACGAGGGTGAAGCCGGCTTCGGCGGAGGCGCCGCCGGCGGCGGCCGAGGGGACGCCGGGGCGCTCGGTGTCCTGCTGAGCGGCGGGGGACCGCGGCGGGCGGTCGTCGGCGGCACAGCCGGTCGCCGCGGCGAGGAGCAGGGCGGCGACGGCGACCGCGCCGGGTCGGGTGCGCTGGGACATCGTGCGGGCTCCGTGGGCTCGACGGTGGCGGTCACCGTGACGATGACCGTTGCGGTATGACAATCCGACTTACATTCCGCCGATCTAGCTCTGCACGGGAATTTCGGGCAGTCAAGGGTCAAGGCCGCACAAGCCCTGAATCGCACCGGAACGGACCCGACGCCTCCGGTTGACCGTTCATCGCACCATTCGTCGCTCGGTGCGACCGCTCGGCGCAGACCGCTGTGCGCCGCCTGTCGCTTCCCGTCGGGATGCGTTCGGATACGGCGCGGAACGACGAGCCGCCGAGCGGGGTCCCCCGGCCGGAGGCCGAGGGAGGAAGAGGTGTGAGCATGACGACGGCGACGACCGACGAACGGGCCCTGGAAGAACTGCAGCGCGAGCACGGGACCGCCCTGCACGGCTTTCTGCTCGGCCTGACCTACGGGGACCGGCAGCGCGCCGAGGACCTGGTGCAGGAGACCCTGGTCCGGGCCTGGCTCCACCCCGAGGCCTTCCACGGCCCGTACGAGTCGATGCGCCCCTGGCTGTTCACCGTGGCCCGCCGGCTCGCCATCGACGCCCGCCGCTCCCGGCTGGCCCGGCCCGCCGAGATCGGCGACGACGCGCTGGCGGCCACCCCCGACCCGGCCGACGCCACCGAGTCCGCCGTCGCCGCGCTCGACGTACGCGCCGCCGTCCGCGGACTCAGCCCCGAGCACCGCGCGGTCCTGGAGCGGATCTACTTCCACGGGCTCACCGTCAAGGAGGCGGCCGACGACCTCGGCATCCCGGCCGGCACCGTCAAGTCCCGCTCGCACTACGCGCTGCGCACCCTCAGCGGCTGTCTGCCCGGCTACAGCAGGCCGCGCCGCCACGCTCTGTCCAGCCCGGCCGCCCGGACCCCACAATGACCGGGTGAGAAACGACCAGCCACTGACACTCGCCGCCGCGCAGCAGGTCCTCGCCGACAACTTCGCGCCCTGGGTACTGGATCTCGGCCTGTCGGTGGTCTCCACCGAAGCGGGCGAGGCGGTCCTGCGGCTCCCCTGGTCCGACCGGCTCGCCCGGGAGGGCGGGGGCCTGTCCGGCCAGGCACTGATGGCCGCCGCCGACACCGCGACCGTGATCGCGGTGGCGTCGGCCCGCGGCGGCTTCGTCCCGATGACGACCGTGCAGCAGTCGATCAGCTTCCAGCGCGCGGTCCTCGGCGCCGACGTCCTCGTCCGGGCCCGGCTCACCAAGGACGGCCGGCGGATGGCGTTCGCCGACATCACCATGACGGCGGAGGGGACCGACGCGCCGGCCGCGCACGCGACCGCCGTCTACGCGCTCCTCGGCTGATCCGGCCGCCCCCGCGACCGGTCTCCCGAGTCCCGGACGTCCCGCGTGTCAGCGCTGTCCCACCGGTCCCGCACCGGCGGGAGAACGTATCCGAAACCACACACGCGAGTTGAGTAAAGAGCGACCCGCGCGCGTCTCCTTCGGTGGAGGCTCGTCGCTGAGGTTCCGCATCGAGGACGTCCGGGAGAAGGTGGAGCGTTGCTGCCCGAGAGCACCGACGGCCACGGCGGGGGCGGTACGGCCGTTCCCATGGCCTGGCTGTGCGCCGAGTACACGGCCGACGAACTGCTGCGCGCGGGGCGGCTGGTGGAGCCAGGCTCGCTGGAGCACCGGGCCGGCAGGCAGGCCCTGGCGCTCACGATCCACCTGTGCGACGGGGCGGGCTCCGGCGCGCTCTCCGCGGCGCGGCTCGACGAGTGGCTGAGCCGTACGTCGTACGACCATCCCTGGCCGGACTGGGTCCGCGAACGGCTCGCCGAGCGAAGCGAGATGGGGGTCCCCCCGGCCGAAGGCTGGGGGAGGGCCGCGCGGACCGCCGGCGGGACGGACCCCGATCTGGCGCTGGCCCGCGAGACCTGGCGGCAGCTGGAGGCCACCCGGATCCTCGCGACCGACCTGCGCGGGCTCTCCGCCTCGGCCGGTCTCGGCGTCCTGGGCCTGGACCAGGTGGACGAGTCGGCGCAGACCTGGGTGCCCGCCTGGCAACTCGGGCTGCCCCTCGGCCACTTGGCCCTGCACCTGTACTGACCCCGGCGCGCGGCCACCGGGACCGCCGGAGCGGGTACGCCAACGCGCCGCCAGGACCGCCGAGCGGGAGCCGGGACTACTGGAGCTGCCCCGGATGGACCCCCGCCCGGTACTTCGGGAGCCGCACGGTGATCTTCATGCCGGCGCCCACCCCGGTCTCGATGACCAGCCCGTACGCGTCCCCGTACACCTGGCGCAGCCGCTCGTCCACGTTGCACAGGCCGACCCCCGACGAGGGCCGCTCCCCGGCGAGGATGCCGCGCAGCACCGCCGGGTCCATGCCGACGCCGTCGTCCTCGATGGTCACCACGGCCTCGGCCCCCTCGTCGCGGGCGGCGATGGTGACCCGGCGCACACCCCGGGTGTCCTCCAGACCGTGCTTGACCGCGTTCTCCACCAGCGGCTGGAGGCACAGGAACGGCAGCGCCACCGGCAGCACCTCGGGCGCGATCTGCAGGGTCACCTTGAGCCGGTCGCCGAACCGGGCCCCGGCCAGCGCCAGGTACTGCTCGATCGACTGCAGTTCGTCGGCGAGCCGGGTGAACTCGCCGTGCCTGCGGAACGAGTAGCGGGTGAAGTCGGCGAACTCCAGGAGCAGTTCGCGGGCCCGCTCCGGGTCGGTGCGGACGAACGAGGCGATCGCGGCGAGCGAGTTGAAGATGAAGTGCGGGGAGATCTGGGCGCGCAGGGCGCGGATCTCCGCCTCGATCAACCGGGTGCGCGAACGGTCGAGTTCGGCAAGCTCCAGCTGTACGGAGACCCAGCGGGCGACCTCGGTGGCGGCCCGCACCAGCACCGCCGACTCCTGCGCGCCGTAGGCGACGAGCGCGCCGAGGACGCCCTCCTCGCCGGTCAGCGGGGCGATCACCGTCCAGCGCAGCGGGCAGACGAGGTCCCCGCAGCCGGAGGGCGCGCTGTGGCTGCGCCCGGTGGCGAGGACCGCCGCGACCTGGTCCATCACCTGCCGGCGGTGGTGGTCGCCGCCGGGACCGTCCCAGGCCAGCACGGCACCGCGGTCGGTGAGACAGAGCGCCTCGGTGCCGAGCAGCGAGCGCAGCCGCCCGGCGGCCTTGCCGGCGGTCTCCTCGGTGAGCCCGGCGCGCAGCGGCGGCGCGGCCAGCGAGGCGGTGTGCAGGGTGTGGAAGGTGGCCCGCTCCACGGGGGTGCCGAGGTCCAGGCCGTCGCGGTCGCCGCGCCGGCCGGAGATCCGGCCGGCCGCGAAGCCGGCGGCAAGCAGCAGCACGCCCGCGACGGCGAGCGCCGCGTACCCGATCCCGCTCACGTCTCGGCCCTTTCGGCGCGCTCGTGAGGAGGCCGGTCCAGCAGGTCCTCCGGGAGGTGCAGGCGGGCCAGGATCGCCGGGGTCCCCGGCGGGATCCGGTGCGGGGTGGCCAGCGAGACCAGGATCATGGTGAGGAAGCCGAGCGGCACGGACCAGACCGCGGGCCAGGCCATCAGCGTGTGCGGCCAGCCCTCCGGGGCGAGTCCGGCGCGGGTGGCCATGACGGCGGTGAGCGCCGAGCCGCCGCCGAGCAGCAGCCCGGCCACCGCGCCCGGCGGGGTGAGCCGGCGCCACCAGATGCCGAGCACCAGCAGCGGGCAGAAGGAGGAGGCCGACACCGCGAAGGCGAGCCCGACCGCGTCCGCGACCGGGACCTTGCTGGCGAGCACGCTCGCGGTCAGCGGCACGGCCATGGCGAGCAGGGTCGCGAGCCGGAAGTGGCGCACCCCGCGGGACGGCAGCACGTCCTGGCTGACCACTCCGGCGACCGACATCGTCAGCCCGGAGGCGGTCGAGAGGAACGCGGCGAACGCCCCGCCCGCGAGCAGCGCGCCGAGCAGGTCCCCGGCGAGCCCGCCGATCATCCGGTCCGGCAGGACGAGCACGGCCGCGTCGGCGGCCCCGGTGAGCGCGAGGTCGGGGGCGTAGATCCGGCCGAGCGCGCCGTACACCGGCGGCAGCAGGTAGAACGCGCCGACGAGGCCGAGCACGACGAGCGTGGTGCGCCGGGCGGCCCGGCCGTGCGGGCTGGTGTAGAAGCGGACGGCGACGTGCGGCAGGCCCATGGTGCCGAGGAAGGTCGCGAGGATCAGCCCGTACGTCGCGTACAGCTGGTGGCCGTCGCGGTCGCCGGCCAGCGGCTGCGACCAGCCCAGGGGGTCGTCGCCGCTGGCCGTCCTCTCGGGGACCGCGGCGCCCTCCGGGAAGGTGAGGGTGGTGCCGGACTCGATGCGGTGCGCGCCCGGCTGCAGGGTGGTGCGGCCTCCGTCGTACGCGGTGCCGTCGACCTGTCCGGCGACGTCGAGTGTGAGCGGCTCCTCGACCTCGATGCGCACGGTGTCGCCGAACCGTACGGCGGTGTGCTCGCGGAACACGGCGGGCGCGTCGAACCGGGCCCGCGGGGCGTCGTCGCCGGCCCAGGCCGCGGCCAGGAAGAGCGCGGGCACCAGCAGGGCGGTGAGCTTCAGCCAGTACTGGAAGGCCTGCACGAAGGTGATGCTGCGCATCCCGCCGGCGGCGACGATGCCGGTGACGACGAGTCCGACGACGAGTCCGCCGACCCAGTCGGGCGCGCCGGTGAGGATCTCCAGGGTGAGCCCCGCGCCCTGGAGCTGCGGCAGCAGATAAAGCCAGCCGATGCCGACGACGAACAGGCTGGCGAGCCGCCGTACTTGCGGGGACTCCAGGCGGGCGTCGGCGAAGTCGGAGAGCGTGTACGCGCCGGAGCGGCGCAGCGGGGCCGCGACGAGCACGAGCAGGACGAGATAGCCGGCCGTGTAGCCGACCGGGTACCAGAGCATGTCCGGGCCCTGGAGCAGTACCAGGCCCGCGATGCCGAGGAAGGAGGCCGCGGAGAGGTACTCGCCGCTGATCGCGGCGGCGTTGAGGCCCGGTTTGACGGTCCGGGAGGCCACGTAGAAGTCGGAGGTGGTGCGGGAGATGCGCAGACCGAGACCGCCGATGAGCACCGTGGCCACGGTGACGACGGTGACCGCGACCACCGCGTAGGTCTGGTTCACGCGGTCACGTCTCGACGAGGCCGGTGAAGTCGCGCTCGTTGCGCTCCGCCCGGCGGACGTACCAGCGCGCCGTCGCCCAGATCACCGGGTACACGCCGACGCCGAGCGCCGCCCAGACCACGCCCTCCGGCGCGGGCAGCGCGAGCAGCAGCGGCAGCGAGCCGACCAGCAGGGCCAGGGCGGCCAGCGCGGTGAGCGCGGCACGCAGCTGGCTGCGCATCAGCGAGCGGACGTAGGTGTGTCCGATGGTGGTGTGCTCGTTGATCTCCGACCGCGCGGGCGGATGCCCCGGGGGCCGGCGCGCGGCGCGCGGCACTCCGGTGACGATCTCACGGCGGGGCTGGGGCTCAGGCATCCAGCGGAGTCTACGCAGCGGTCTCCGGCCGGACCAGAGCCCGTGACCGGACTGTTTCCGCCGGTCAGCGGCGGACGATCAGCCGCGGACATGACGGGTCAGCAGCTCCCGCAGCTGCCGGGCGTGGCGGCGGCTGACGGCGAGCTCGGCGGTCCCGACGCGGACGGTCGTGGCCCCGCCGTCCATGCGCAGCTCGTCGATCCGGTCGAGGGCGACGAGATGGCTGCGGTGGATGCGGACGAAGCCGCGCGCCGCCCACCGCTCCTCCAGCGTAGAGAGCGGGATGCGGACGAGATGGCTGGCGTCGGCGGTGTGCAGCCGGGCGTAGTCGCCCTGGGCCTCGACGTACGCGATCTCGCCGATGGGGACGAACCGGGTGACCCCGCCGAGCTCGACCGGTATCTGGTCGGACGGGGCGCCGGGCGCGGTACTCGCGTGGACCTGCTCGTGCACCCGGCGGACCGCCTCCGCGAGGCGTTCGCCGCGGACCGGCTTGAGCACGTAGTCCACCGCCTCCAGGTCGAACGCCTGCACGGCGAAGCCTTCGTGTGCGGTGACGAAGACGATCAGCGGCGGCCGGGCGAAGCCGGCGAGCAGCCGGGCCACGTCGAGTCCGGTCAGCCCGGCCATGTGGATGTCGAGGAAGACGACGTCGATGGCGTCCGCGCCGTCCGGCCCGGCCTCCAGCGCCCGGCCGATCCGGCGCAGCGCCTCGGTGGCGTCGGTGGCCCCTTCCGCGCTGCGCACCCGGGGATCGGAACGCAGCAGGTAGAGCAGTTCCCCGAGGGCCGGTTCCTCGTCGTCGACGGCCAGTACGCGCAGCATGGTGAGGGAGTCTAAGCCGGGGACGTGCGGTTGAGCACCGGGGCGGAACTCTGCGTATTCCCTTGTGTGACCAGGGTGGGCGAAGGGAACGGGATGACCCCGGAGGGGCACCGGGACGTGGCGGCGTACGCGCTGGGCGTGCTGGAGCCGCTGGAGGCACTGCGCTGCGCCGAGCATCTGACGCGCTGCCCGGACTGCGCCCGGGAGCACGAACGGTTCGCCGCACTGGCGGCGGCGCTGGCGGAACTGGTGCCGCCGTCGGCGCCGGACCCGGCGGCGGACACCTCCGCGGACCGGGCAGCTGGCCAGGCGGCCGACCGGGCGGCGGGACGGACCCGGCGCTGGAAGGCGCGGGCCGTGGCCTGGCCGTCCGTGGCCGCGGTGCTCGTCGCGGCGGTGCTGCTGGGGGACGCGGCCCCTGAGGCCGTACGGTTCTCCGCGGCCGACCGGGCCACCGGCGTCACGGCGTCCGCCGCGCTGGAGGACCGGGAGTGGGGTTCGGCGGTCGGCCTGCGGGTGGCCGGGCTGCGCGGCCGGCGGGTGTGCACCCTGTACGCCGTGGACCGCGGCGGCCGCGCGTACCCGCTGCTCACCTGGCGGGCCGAGGAGGCCGGGGCGCCGCTGATCGAGACGGCGGCCCCGGTCCGCCCCGCCGAGATCGACCGCCTGACGGTGCGGGACGCGACGGGCGTGCAGGTCGCGGAGCTGCGCCGCTAGCACTCCTTGAGCAGCCGCCCGCCGAGGGACCGCTACTTGAGCAGCCGGGACAGGCGGCGGTCGGCGAGCGGTTTGCCGCCGGTCTGGCAGGTGGGGCAGTACTGGAGGGAGGAGTCCGCGAAGGAGACCTCGCGGATGGTGTCGCCGCAGACGGGGCAGGGCTCGCCGGTGCGGCCGTGGACCCGCAGTCCGCTCTTCTTCTCCGCCTTCAGCCGGCCCGCGGCGAGTCCGTGCGAGCGGGCGACGGCCTGCGTGAGGGTGTCGCGCATGGCCTCGTACAGCGCGGCGGTCTCCTCGTCGGTGAGGTTCTGGGTGGGCTTGAACGGGGACGTCTTCGCCACGTGCAGGATCTCGTCGCTGTACGCGTTGCCGATGCCGGCGATCAGGCTCTGGTCCCGCAGCGCGCCCTTGATCTGCCGGCGCTCGCCCTTGAGCAGCGCGGCGAAGGCGGCGAGGTCGAAGTCCGGCGCCAGCGGGTCCGGCCCGAGGCGGGCGACGCCGGGGACGTCGGCGGGCTCCCGGACCAGATGGACCGCGAGCCGTTTCTGCGTGCCCGCCTCGGTGAGGTCGAAGCCGTCGCCGCCGGTGAGGGCGACCCGCAACGCCAGCGGGCCCTTGCCGGGCTTGGGCGCCCCGGAGGGCAGGACGTCCTTCCACTGCAGCCAGCCCGCCCGGGCGAGGTGGATCAGCAGGTGCAGCCCGCCGGCCTCGATGTCGAGGAACTTGCCGTGCCGCGCGACGCCGGTGACCTCCGCCCCCTCGACGGCGCCGAGCGGAGGGTCGTACGTCTTGAGCACGCTGATCGCGGCGGGCAGCACACGGGCGATCTCCTTGCCCACGAGGTGGGCGTCGAGGAACTCGCGGAGCGCTTCGACCTCGGGCAGTTCCGGCATACCTCCACCCTGCCGTACGGGCGGTGGGTCCGCGCTCCCCCGGCCTTGAGGCAGGGGGCGCCCCGTCCCGCTCCGCTCATCCGCCGGCGAGCGCGTCCAGCTCCGCCGCGAGCCCCGCCGCCAGCGCGTCCAGGTCCGGCACCGCCTTGCCGTCCGCGACGAGGCCGATGTGGACCTGGCCGGCGTACGGCGACATGGCCACGGCCAGCGCCTGGCCGCGGGCCAGCGGGGCCATCGGGAACAGCGCCCGCAGCGGCGCTCCGGCCAGGGAGAGCGCCGAGCGGGGCAGGGGCACGTTGGTGACCAGCAGGTCGAACAGCATCCGGGCCGCGCCGGAGGCGAGGGGCGCGCCGAAGCGGTGGGCCAGCGGCGGCAGCTGGTCGGCGAGCACGGCGACCGCTCCGGCGCCCCGCAGCGGTCCCGCGGCCTTGTTGCGGTCCATCGCGGTGCGGACGGCCGTGAGCCGGGCCCGCGCGTCCGGTTCGGTGACCGGCAGGGGGAGCAGGTACGCGGAGAGCCGGTTGCCGGAGTCCGGGGGCGCGCCGGGCCGCCGCCGGGAGACGGGGACCAGGGCGCGGGGGTCGGCGGCGGGCAGGGGTTCGCCGCGGTCGGTGAGCCAGCGGCGCAGCGCCCCGGCGACGGTGGCGAGCAGGACGTCGTTGGCGGTGCCGCCGCTGACGCGGCGTACGGAGTGCACCCGTTCCAGGTCGAGGACGGCTGTGGCCACGGCGCGGGTGCCGCTGGACGCGGCGGCCAGCGCGGGCGTGCCGCGCGGGTCGAGCCGGCTGGCGCGGACCACCGAGGCGCCGACGCCGACGGCCCGGCCGAGTTCCTCGATGCGGCTGAGGGCGGCGCCGGCGAGCTGCGCGGGGCCGGGCATCCAGGACCGCGGCGGCACGGCCCGGGGCCGCCGGCCGGCCGCGGTGCGCATGGTGCGGGCGGCGGCGATCTCGTCGAAGATCCCGGCCCCGATGGCGACCGCGCGCATCCCGTCGGCGAGCGCGTGGTGGAGTTTGACGAGCACCGCGAAGGCCCCGTCGGGGCCGCCGGTGAGCAGGTACATCTCCCACGGCGGCCGGCCCCGCTCCAGCGGCCGTTCCATGAGCTCGCCGGCCAGTCGCGCGGTCTCGGCGCAGAAGTCCGTGCCGGGCAGGGCGATGCGGTGGACGTGCCGGCGGACGTCGAAGCCGGGGTCGGCCCGCCAGGCGGCGCCGCCGACCGGGAGCAGGACGTCGCGGACCCGCATCCGCAGCCGCGGGATGGCGGCGGCGCGGCGGGTCAGGAGCTGGAGGAGGGCCTCGTCGCCGGGCACGCGGTCGCCGTCGGCGGGGCCGAAGTGGGCGAGCGCGCCCAGATGCATGGGGTGGTCGGTGGTCTCGAGGTGCCAGAACGCCAGATCAAGAGGTGCCAGAAGCTCGCTGCTCAACGGTTCCTCATGTCCTCGGAGGGCTGCTGGATCCGCAGTCAACCCGCTTCGGTCGGTTACGGTCAAGTACGGTCATTTCACTCATTGTTCATCTGCGTCGTCGTCCACGAGAAACTCGCACCAGACACACTTGCCGCTGCCGCGCGACTCGACGCCCCAGACGTCGGAGATCCGGTCGACGAGCAGCAGCCCGCGCCCCGACACCCCCGACTCCCCCGCGTCCCGCCGCCGGGGCAGCGCGCTGGAGCGGTCCTCGACCTCCACCCGCAGCCGCCGGTCGGACCCGGCGAGCATCCGCAGCGTGACGATCGCCCCGCCGTCGGTGTGCATCAGCGCGTTGGTGGTCAGCTCGTCCGCGACCAGCTCGATCTCGTCGGCGCGCGACTCCGCGCCCCAGGAGCGGACCGCGGCCCGGATCATGTGCCGGGCGGAGCGGAGCGCCTCCGCGTCGCCCTGGCCGACGTGCTGCTGGAGCCGGCCGCCGGACTTCGGGTAGTACGCGCCCCGGCGGCGCAGCAGCAGGATCGCCACGTCGTCGTCGCCGCCGCGCTCGTCGACGACGTCGCACAGGTGGTCGGCGAGCTGCTGGAGGTCCCGGGGACCGCCTCGCACCAGCTCGGACAGCCAGTTCAGGCCGTCGTCGAGGTCGGCTCCGGGCTGCTCGACCAGGCCGTCGGTGTAGAGCAGCAGGGTCTGCCCGGGGTCGAGTTCGAGTGCGGTGACCGGGTAGTCGAGCCGGCCGAACTCGGCCGACAGGCCGAGCGGCAGCCCGCCCTGCACGGGGATCCGGCGCGGTGCCCCGTCCGTCTCCTGCACCATCGGGTCGACGTGCCCGGCCCGGACGAGCTGGATTACCCCGGTCGTCAGGTCCGCCTCCGCGTAGGTGCAGGTGGCGAACCGGTCGGTGTCCAGCTCGTGCAGGAAGACCGAGGCGCGGGCCATCACGGTCGCCGGGGTGTGGCCCTCGGCCGCGTACGCCCGCAGCACGATCCGCAGCTGGCCCATGACGGCCGCCGCGTGCGTGTCGTGGCCCTGCACGTCGCCGATGACCGCGCCGACCCGACCGCCGGGCAGCGGGATGATGTCGTACCAGTCGCCGCCGATGTCCCGGCCGAGCCGGGCGGAGCGGTACCGGACGGCTATCTGCGCGCCCGGCACGTCCGGGATCCGGCGGGGCAGCATCGCCTGCTGCAGCCCCTCGGCGAGGTCGTGCTCCTGCTCGTACAGCATGGCCCGCTGCAGGCTCTGGGCGATGCTGCTGCCGAGCGCCACCAGCAGGTTGCGCTCGTCGTCGGTGAAGTCGGTCTTGTCTCTGTACAGCAGCCCGAGCGCGCCGATCGGGCGCGCCTGCGCGATCAGCGGCAGATAGGCGGCGGCGGTGATGCCGAGGCCGTCGATGTGCGGCCACAGGATCGGGTACGCGTCGGCGAACTCCTCCGCGCCCTCGATGAACCGGGGCTTCAGCGTCCGGATGACCTCGCTCATCGGGTACTGCTCGTCCACCCGGGTGAACCGGGTGCCGGGCACGAACGCGCCGTCCGGCCCCTCGGCCACCAGATGGATCCGGCCCGACTCGAGCAGCCCCATGACGAGGCTGGTCGCGCCGAAGTACTCCAGGCCCTGGGAGTCGTTCAGGATGTCGATGATGTCCTGAACCGTGCGGGCGTGGGCCAGCGCGGCCGTGGTGCCCTCGACGACGCTGGTGCGGTGGCGCCGCCCCTCGTCCACGACGATCCGGGCCGCGGACTCGGTGAGCTCGCTGGCGGCGTCGCGGACGATGCCGAGGATCCGTCGCGGCCGGCCGGTCTCGTCGCGCCGGATGATGCCCTGCGTGTGGGTCCAGCGCAGGGCCCCGTCGCGGCGGCGGATCCGGAAGTACGCGCCGTAGTCGTCGTTGCCGTTCTTGAGCGCGTACGAGACCAGGGCGTCGAGCCGCCGGCTCTCGTCGGAGGGCACCCGTACGCCCAGGCTCTCCGGGTGGCCGTCGTACTCGTCGGGGCGCAGGTCGAACACGGCGAGGGCGGAGTCGTCCATGAGCATCGTGCCGGCGTCGAGGTCCCAGTCGAAGCTGCCCATCCGGAACGCGGCCCCGTACTGCGCCATGAAGCAGGAGGCCGCACCCTCGGTGCGGCCGTCGCGGCAGTGCCGGTCGGCCGCGTCAGCTCCCCCGTTGCCCGCGCTCATGCGCCCACGCTAGGCGCAGCCCGGGCCGCACGCACGACGGGGCGGGCCGTGCGGCGGGGACGGTGCGGGACGGTGTGCACGGCGGCCTCAGCCCTCGAAGGTCTCCGGCAGCCCGGGTGGGACCGCGCCGCCGTCCGGCCCTTCGGGAGCGCTCGGGACGAGGTCCTCGGGGGCGCTGGGCGGTGCGTCGGGCGGCGCGGGAGCCTCGGAGGTCTCGGGGACGGGCGAGCTCGGGGCGGACGGGGTGGCCGGGCTCGGGGGCGGGCTGACGGTGTCCTCGGACGCGTCGGGCCGCGGCTCGGGCGGGACGGGGACGAGCGTGCACTCGGCGGGGTCGCAGGGCGGCACGACGGTGGGGTCCCGGTCCTGGTCGCCGTCGGTGCCGGTCTTCCGCTCGATCCAGGTGTCCTGCTCGACGTCGACGATGACCAGGCTGGTGATCACCGTGGTGGTCGGCTGGACCACCACGACCCGGTCGGGGTGGTAGGCGGCCCAGGGCCTGCCGGTGGGCTTCGCGCCCGGCATGTGGAGCGGGGAGCGCAGCGGGTTGCCGCAGGCGCAGCGGACGCGCGGGGCGCCGTAGCGGTCGACGAGGACGGCGGTGCCGGCCTGGAGGACGGACTGGAAGGCGGTGGGCGCGCCGTCGCGGTAGCCGTGGTTGGTGACGCGGGTGTCGGCGCGCAGGACCACGGGGGTGAGTTCGCGCAGCCAGTCCGCGAGGTTGTCCTCGTTGATCCCGGCGCCCTCGGCGAAGGCGCGGGCCCGGGCGGGCTCGGCGGTGAGGAAGGAGACCTGCCGCTCGACGTCGCAGCTGGACTCCGAGCGGGTACCGCCGTAGAGGCCGGGCGTGGAGCCGGTGATCTCGTGCAGCACCTGCGCGGGGGCGGTCGGCGAGGGCTCGGGGGTGCCGGGGGGCGGGGTGGGGGCGGAGGAGGCGGTGGACTCGGTGAAGGGGTCGGGGCCCGCGGCGGCGAGCGGCTGGAGCAGCACGTCCCTGGAGTCCGCGGCGGCAGGCCGGTCCGTGACGCGGGCGGTCGCGCAGCCGCCGACGAGGGCCGCGGCGGCGAGGACCGCGAGGACGGCGGTGTGGGGCCGGCGTACGGCAGGGGCTCGACGAGAACGGCGGGGTCGGCGTATGGAAGCGCGCACGAAGGTCTCCAGCCTCTTGCCCGGAATTGCTCGTTTCCTGTCTCCCTCATGGCCGATCGCGCCGCAAGCGGGGCGAGGCGCTCGGGCGGCGCACGGCCGATACTGGAGGCGATGGAGTGGTTCACGTCACCGGACTACTGGCTGAGCCGGATCGTCTTCCAGCGCGGCCTGGCCGTCCTCTATTTCGTCGCGTTCCTGTCGGCCGCCCTGCAGTTCCGGGCGCTGATCGGCGAACGCGGGATGCTGCCGGTGCCGGAGTTCCTGCGCCGGGCGCCGGCGCGCGCCACCCCGACCCTGTTCCGGCTGCGCTACTCGGACCGGCTGTTCGCCACCGTCGCCTGGGGCGGCGCGGCGGTCGCGCTGGCCCTGGCGGCGGGCGCGGGCGACGCGGTGCCGCTCGCGGCGTCGATGCTGCTCTGGGCCGTGTTGTGGGTGCTGTACCTGTCCGTCGTGAACGTCGGCCAGACCTGGTACTCCTTCGGCTGGGAATCGCTGCTCCTGGAGACCGGTTTCCTCGCGGTCTTCCTCGGCAACGACGACGTCGGGCCCCCCGTGCTCATGCTGTTCCTGCTGCGCTGGCTGCTGTTCCGGGTGGAGTTCGGGGCCGGACTGATCAAGATCCGGGGCGACGCCTGCTGGCGGAACCTGACCTGCCTGTACTACCACCACGAGACCCAGCCGATGCCGGGCCCGCTGAGCTGGTTCTTCCACCGCATGCCGCGGCCGCTGCACCGTGTGGAGGCCGGGGCCAACCACGTGGTGCAGCTGGGGGTCCCGGTGCTGCTGTTCACCCCGCAGCCGGTGGCGACGGTGGCCGCCGCGCTGATGGTGGCGACACAGCTCTGGCTGGTCCTCTCCGGCAACTTCGCCTGGCTGAACTGGCTGACCATCGTGCTAGCGCTGTCCGCGATCGACGGCTCGCTCGTGGCCGGGGACGGCCACACACAGCCCGAGGCCCCGGTCTGGTACGCGGTGGTCGTCTGCGCGGTCACCGCGCTGGTCCTGGTCCGCAGCTACCGCCCGGTGTGCAACCTGCTCTCCCGGCGGCAGGCGATGAACCGCTCGTACGACCCGTTCCACCTGGTCAACACGTACGGGGCGTTCGGCACGGTGGGCCGGCTGCGGCAGGAGATCGTGGTGGAGGGCACGGACGAGCCGGTGCTGCACGAGGGCACGGTGTGGCGGGAGTACGGCTTCAAGGGCAAGCCCGGCGACGTACGGCGGCTGCCGCGCCAGTACGCCCCGTACCACCTGCGGCTCGACTGGCTGATGTGGTTCGCGGCGCTCTCCCCCGGTTACGCCGAGGGCTGGTTCGGCGGCTTCGTGGAGCGGCTGCTCGTGAACGACCGTGACACGCTGCGGCTGCTGCGCCACAACCCGTTCCCGGACGCGCCGCCGACGCACATCAGGGCGCGGCTGTATCTGTACCGGTTCACGACCTGGCGGGAGCTGCGGGCGACGGGCGCGTGGTGGCACCGCACGTACGTGCGCGAGTTCCTGCCGGCGTCCCGGCTGCGCGTCCCGGCGGACCGCCGCTGACGTCACGGGCCGGCCGCACTGGGGGCGGCTCCGCGCGGGGAGCGGCGTGCGGGGGCAGCGCCGTGCCCCCGGCCTTCGAGCGACCGGGGGCACGGAGCGAAGCGACAGTACGACTCAGTCGATGCCGGGCAGAATGTGCGGCTCGGCGAGGTCGTCCTCGTAGCCGGCCAGCCGGATCGGGGCCGCGTGGGCCCAGACTTCGAGACTGCCCAGTTCGCCGGACCGGCGGGGCCGGTCGGCGGGTTCGACAGGTCGATCTTCCTGCTTCGTCAGTTCTGGTGTCACCGCGCACTCCTCTGTGTCGCGTTCAGATAAGGACATGGACCGTCGGTCGCGGTGGCGCCGTGTTGCGGGCGGGACCGCGGCCTCGATGCGGGCCAGTCCCCAGGCCGGCTGCGGGGGTTTTGTGAAGCCCCGTTGGCGGACCGTGGACATCAGACTAACCAAATGAGCGCGCCCGCGCTCGATGGGGCCAGGAATTGTGACGCATTCCGGACACGCCGAGCGCGGGCGGCTACAGGGACACGGGGGGGCGGCGGTGGCGGCTGCCCGTGGGGTCACCAGTTGGCGGGCGCGTAGTCCTTCAGGAAGACGCCGTACAGGTCCTCGCCGAGCTCGCCGCGCACCACCGGGTCGTAGACGCGGGCCGCGCCGTCGACCAGGTCGAGCGGGGCGTGGAAGCCCTCCTCGGCGAGGCGCAGCTTGTCGTAGTGCGGGCGCTCGTCGGTGATCCAGCCGGTGTCGACGGAGGTCATGAGGATGCCGTCGGCCTGGAACATCTCCTGGGCGCTGGTCCGGGTCACCATGTTCATGGCCGCCTTGGCCGCGTTGGTGTTGGGGTGCCCCGCGCCCTTGTAGCCGCGGCTGAAGACGCCCTCCATGGCGGAGACGTTGACGATGTAGGCACGGCCGCTGCGGGCCTTGCGGGCGGCCTCGGCCATCATCGGGCGCAGCTTGCTGATGAGGATGAACGGCGAGGTGTAGTTGCAGAGCTGGGTCTCGAGCAGCTCCACCGGGGAGATCTGGTCGATGGTCTGCACCCAGGTGTTGGTGTCGACGACGTCGGGCACGAGGCCGCCGGCGTCGATGGCGGTGCCGTCGAGGTGCCGGGCGACGCTGGCGTTGCCGGCGACGAGGGCGAGGTCGGCGACCTTCTGGGCGTCGAGGCCGCTGGTGCCCAGGGGCAGCGCGGCGAGCCCGTCGACGGCGCCGGAGTTGAAGGCGCCGATGACGTGGTGGGCGGGCAGTTCGCCGGCGGGCAGCGGCGCGCTCTCGCCGTCGACCAGGGCGGCGTACGCGGACGGCAGCCGGCGCACGGTCTGGGTCGCGTTGTTGATGAGGATGTCCAGCGGGCCGGCCTCGGCGACCTGCTCGGCGAGCGCCACGGCCTGGCCCGGGTCTCGCAGGTCGATGCCGACGACCTCCAGGCGGTGCATCCAGTCCGCGGAGTCCTCCATCGCCTTGAAGCGGCGGATGGCGTCCTTGGGGAAGCGGGTGGTGATCGTGGTGTGCGCGCCGTCGCGGAGCAGCCGCAGCGCGATGTACATGCCGATCTTGGCGCGGCCGCCGGTCAGCAGGGCGCGCTTGCCGGTGAGGTCGGCGCCGGCGTCGCGCCGGGCCCGGTTCAGCGCGGCGCAGGGCTGGCAGAGCTGGTGGTAGAAGTAGTCGACCTCGACGTACCGGTCCTTGCAGACGTAGCACGACCGGGGGCGCTGGAGTATTCCGGCGATCTGGCCGGCGTCGGTGACGGAGGAGGGCAGGATGCCCTCGGTCTCGTCGTCGATCCGCTGCGCGGAACCGGTCGCGGTGGCCTCGGTGACCGACTTGTCGTGGGCGGTCTTCGCGGCCCGGCGCTCCTGGCGGCGGCGCTGCTTCACGGTCCGGTAGATGCCGGCGGTGGCGCGCCGGACAGCGATCGCGTCCGGGTGGTCGACGTCCAGCTTGTCGAGCTCGTCGAGCACGCTCAGGCAGACGGCCAGGCGCTCGGGGTCGATGCCCGGCCCGTACGCCAAGGATTCCTCAGTCACCGTCATGGCCTTCGTGTTCCTCGATCGCTCGTTGCTGTGGCCCGTTCGGACCCACGAAAGAAAAACTTTACGGAGCGGACGGCCCTGTCTCCAAACCCGTTCGGGGCATGCGATCGAAGACACAGTCGCCGCACAGGCCGCCGCCGGGGCATCGGTAGTAGAGGCAGCAGGTGGTGCGCCGCAGCGCGGGGCCCTGTACGGTCCCCGCGAGCTCGGGCTCCCGCAGCAGCCCCGCCACGAGTTCCCCGGCCCGGCGGCCGGCCCCCGGCGAGACGCGTACGAGCTGCCGAAGGGCCCCGGCGAGCGCCGATCCGGCGTTGCCCCAGAGCAGCCGGGGCGAGACGCGGCCGTCGCGGCGGAGGGCGTCGTGGAGGGGGACGAGGTGCCGCTCGACGACGACGAGCCGCAGGGACTCGACGGTGGCGGGCAGGAACTCCTCCCCCGCCCACCAGAGGTCGTCGGGCGCTCCGAGCGCCCCGTCCCAGTACAGCTCGTCGGGGCGCAGGGACGGGACGGCGCCGTCCAGGGCCGCGCGGCCGAGGGCCACCGACCACAGCCGGGCCGCGAGCCCGAGCTGCGCGGTGGACGCGGCGACCCTCCGCTCGGAGGTCCGCAGTGCGGCGGCGACCCGGTCGACCCGCGCGGTGAGCGGCGCGTCGGAGCCGCCGTAGAGCCGCCCGAGGGGCAGGTGGGCGCCGGCCGGGGGCGCGGAGCGCGCCAGCGCGAAGAACCCGCCGAGGGCGGACGAGCTCGGCTCGCCCACGGTGCGCCTTTCCGTTCGGGGGCAGGGGGTTGCGATGATCGCACGCTGGGGGGAGGCCGTGGCGGCGGGGCCCGCCCCGGGTGCAGCGCGGGGGCCCGACGCCCACAATGGGAGGGTCTCGGTCCGGTGTCGGACACCTGGGCGCGGGGCCGCACACCGTCCCAGGGTGTAGTCCCGTACTCCTACGGCAGTACGCGGAATCGCGTGCTCAGGGTGGACGACGTGAACGTCTCTCGGAGAGATCGTTGACGACATGAGCCCCCTCCTCCTGGCCGTGCTGCTGTCACTGGTCTCCGCCGTCGCCTACGCGGCCGCGGCGATCGTGCAGGAGCGGGTCGCCGCCTCCTCGCCCGGCCACGTGTACGCGCCCCTGCGCAGCCATGCCTGGTGGGGGTCGGTGGCGCTGAACTGTCTGGGCGGTCTGCTGCACGTCGCGGCGCTGGCGTACGGGCCGCTGAGCGTCGTCCAGCCGCTGGGCGCGCTGACCATAGTCTTCGCCCTGCCGATGGCGGCGCTGTTCGTCGGCCGGCGGGCCGGCCGGACCGCCTGGCGGGGCGCGCTCATGGCCACCGTCGGCCTCGCGGGGCTGCTGAGCCTGACCGGCGGGGCGGACTCCGCGGCCCCGGTCGGCGCGGAGCGGCTGCTGCTCGCGGCGGCCGCCGCCGGGCTCGTCGCCGTGCTGGTCGTCGTCTCCGGGCGGATACGCAGGCCCGTCGCGCGCGGTGTGGTGCTGGCCGGCGCGGCGGGCGTCTCCTTCGGGCTGGCCTCGGTGTTCACCAAGACCGTCGCGGAGGAGTGGACGGCGGACGCGCCGCTGGCCGAGTGGCCGGCGCTGCTGGCCACGGGCGGGTTCGCCGTGGCCGGGCTGCTGCTCTCCCAGGCCTCGTACCACCGCGCCGGGCTCGCCGCCCCGCTGGCGACGGTCACCGTGGTGAACCCGGTCGTCGCCGCGGTCATCGGGCTCACCCTGTTCGGCGAGACATTCCGGTACGGCGCGGTCGGCACGACGCTGGCGCTGCTGGCCGGGGCCCTGGCGGCGGCCGGGCTCGTGCTGCTCACGCTGGCCCGGACGGCGGACGACCTGGTCCCTGACGGGGCGGGGGCGGAGCAGACCGGCGACCGGGACGGGGCGGAGCAGGCCGGCCACCGGGACGGGGCGGAGCAGGCCCGTCCCGCTCCCGCACGCTCCGCGCGCTCAGATGGAGACGCCGCCCCGGCGGAGGTAGGCGAGCGGGTCGATGTCGGAGCCGTAGCCGGGTCCCGTGCGGACCTCGAAGTGGAGGTGCGGTCCCGAGCTGTTGCCGGTCGACCCTGAGCGCGCGATGCGCTGCCCCGCGCCGACCCGCTGGCCGTCGCGCACGGTCAGGGCGGAGAGGTGCGCGTACTGGCTGTAGCGGCCGTCGTCGTGCCGGATCACGATCTGGTACCCGTACGCGCCGGCCCAGCCCGCCGAGACGACCTTGCCGTCCGCCACGGCCTTCACGGAGGTGCCGGTGGGGACGGGGAAGTCCACGCCGGTGTGGTAGCCGCTGGACCAGGCGGATCCGGCCTTGCCGTAGGCGGTGCCGGGGTTCGCGCCGACGGGCGCGTGGAGGGAGCCGGTGCGCGTCGAGGGCTTCGACGCCTGCCGCGCCTTGGGCGCGGCCTGCGGACGCGGGGTCTCGGCCTTGGGCTTGGGCTTGGACACCGGCTTGGGCGCGGGTGTGGACACCGGCTTGGGCGCGGGCTGCGGCTTGGGCTTGGCCTTGGCCTGGGTTCGCGGCGGGGTTTCGGCCCGGGGCGGCTTGGCGGCGGGCGGGGCGGTGGCCGGCGGTGGAGCGGTGCCCAGCGAGAGCCGCTGACCGGGAAAGATCAGATCGGGATCGTCGCCGACGACACGGCGATTGGCCTCGTACAGCCCCTGCCAGCCGCCCGTGACCCGCTCGTCCCGGGCGATGCCGGAGAGGGAGTCGCCGGGCTCGACGGTGTACATCTTCCGGACGGTCGGCACGGTGGTCGGGGTGACCGGCGGGGTCTGCTTCGTGGACTGCCGGGTGACCTGTTCGACGGGCTTCCGGGCGGACTGCTCGGTGGGCCCGGCCTCGGGCTTGCGGCCGCCGTTCGAAGTGATGTCCGGGGCGTCGCCGCCGCGGGTGAGCCCGGCCCGTACGGAGCAGGTCGGCCAGGCGCCGGGACCCTGGCCCGCGAGCACCTTCTCGGCGATGGCGATCTGCTGGTCGCGGGTGGCGAGATCGGCGCGCGGGGCGTAGCGGGTACCTCCGTACGCCTCCCAGGTCGACTGGCTGAACTGGAGCCCGCCGAAGTAGCCGTTGCCGGTGTTGATGCGCCAGTTGTGGGAGGACTCGCACGCCGCGACCTTCTCCCACACGTCCAACGAGGCCGCGTGTGCGTCGCCTGCGCCGATCAGCGGCAGCGCCATACCGGCGCCGCCCGCCGTGACGGTGAGCGAGGCTCGGTTGATCCGGCTCGGCTGGTACCGGCGGTGTCGTCCGCGAACGGCCATGGGCCCCCCTTGAGCGCAGTAGCAGCCGCCCAAGGTAGGGGCAGAGAACAGGCCATGACAAGAGCGCGCACGGAAGCCCAAATACCGCTTGTGCGCCGGGTGCTGACGGAACGACGCATTTCAGCCAAGACGCGAGAGGCCCCGGGCGGGGGCGACCGAGTTGCGCCCCGCCCCACAACGGCAAGGCTGGAAGCGACGACCCCGCACCAGGGAGAAGGCCATGTACGACCTCGCGTCACTCGCCGACGAGCACCTGGCCAAGGCCAGGGTCGAACCCCACGGCCGCAGCGCCGAGCTGATCATGCACGACGGCACCCTGCGGCAGAGCGTCATCGCGCTGGCCTCGGGCTGTGCCCTGGACGAACACAACACGCCACCCGCGGCCAGCCTCCAGGTCCTCCGGGGCAGGGTTCGCATCACGGCGGGCGAGGCCTCGGAGGACCTCACGTCCGGCCGCCTCGCCAGGATCCCCAAGATCCGCCACGGCCTGCTGGCCCTGGAGGACTCGGTGGTCCTGCTGACGGCGGTGAATCCGTAGGAACGCTACGGCGGGCCCGCGGGGCCCGGCTGAGGCGTGGGCTCCGGTTCGGGCAGCGGGGCCGGGCCCGGGGGCTGCGGGACGGGGTCCGGAGACGGGCCGGGGGGCGGCGGCGGGCCGGGCACCGGAGGGTCCGGGGGCGGCGGCGCGGGAGGGGGCTGCGGCGGGGTCGGCCCCGGCGGGACCGGGCTCGGCGGCGGTCCCGGCACGGGCGGCGGCATCGGGGGCTGGACGGGGTCCGGGTACGGGTTGGTCATCACGGGCCTCTCGACTCGGCAGGCCGTACGGCACAAGGCTCTCCGACTGCGCCTGCCCCCGCCCGCCGAGCCCATGCGTGCCGCGGTCAGCCGCGCGCGGCCTCCGCGGCCGCGGCGAGGCCCGTCCGGGGACTGGCCAGGACCGGCAGCGGGGTGGCCGTCCGGTCGGCCGCGCCCGCCATGGACGCCTGGGCCAGCACGATCACGTCCGCCTCGGAAGCCGGTACGGCGTCGACGGCGGCGGCCACGGCGACCAGATAGCCCTCCCGGTCCCCCGCCTCGAACCGGTCCCACGCGCCTTCCACCAGTCGGGTGGCGATACGCGGCATATCGCCATCGCCTCCGGCCTCGTCACGGATCAGCTCGACGGTCGGCCCCAAGGTGCTCTCGACCGCGGCGAGCACCAGGACCCGCCCCGCCGCCGCGGCCCGCGCGGCCATGGGACGGTCGACGCGGAGCACCGGGACGCCGAGGCACGGGGCCGCCGCCTCGGCGACGCCCCCGATCGTGGAGCAGGTGCAGAGCACCGCGGCGGCCCCGTCCGCGACGGCGGCCTCCAGCAGGCGTACGACGTCCCCGGCGACCGCCTCCGGCCCTTCGGCCCGGGCCCGCGCCAGCAGCTCCTCGAAAACCAGGTGCCGCAGCTCGAGCCCGGGATGGTCCGCGTCCCGCAGCCCGTCGAAGACGGGCACGTGGACGGGCGAGGTGTGCAGCAGCGCGAGGACCACCGGCCCGGCCCTCAGACCTGCGCCGGCACCGCGTGCGGGCTGCGCGCCTGGTCGCTGCCCGGTACCGGCGCGGACGCGTCCGCGCCGAGCTCCACGATCCGGTTGTCCGCGTCCACGTGCACCACGCGCGGCACGAGCGACCGCGCCTCGGCGTCGTCGACCTGCGCGTAGCTGATGAGGATCACCAGGTCGCCCGGGTGCACGAGATGCGCCGCGGCCCCGTTGATCCCGATCACCCCGGACCCGCGCTCACCCTCGATGACGTAGGTCTCCAGCCGCGCGCCATTGTCGATGTCGACGATGTGCACAAGCTCCCCCGGCAGCAGATCCGCCGCCTCCATCAACTCGGCGTCGACCGTCACAGACCCGACGTAGTGCAGGTCGGCCTGCGTGACGGTGGCACGGTGGATCTTGGACTTGAACAGAGTGCGCAGCACAGTGGACTCCTCTAAGACGGCTCCCTGCCTGCTTTGTGCAGGTCAAGGGCGGGCTCGACCCTACACCGACGCCCCCGTGCGTTGTTTGTGAGGAAGATCGCTCCGACCGGGCTGGACGGCTTCCCGAGCCCTCTGGCGACGAGGTGCCGCCGGAACCGCTCGGCCCGCCCCCTGTAAGGCGGTGACCGGCCCAGGGGCGCGCATGTCGGGCTCGCGGGCACCCGCTCCTTCGGAACATCTCGCGGCCCGCGCACTCACTCCTGCGCATGGGCGCTCAAGAACCCCACCACGTTGAGGAATGCATAAGCGCCGAGGACGTAGAAGAAGACTCGCCAGGCGGCACCCTTCACCTTCCAGCGCTCGTTCGCCTGATCCGCGCGGTGATCCTCACTGTTCATGACTGCTTCCTTCCCGGGTGCGCGCAGGGGGGGCCGAGCGGCCCCGACACAGCGACGATCCGCCACATTTGGAGCCTCGCTCCGGAGCACCTTAGACTCAAATTCGATTCGAGATTGAATCTTACATTCTCCAGAATCCGTCGGGAGCGATGGTGATGAGCAGTGAGGCCTGTGACACCACCGGCCACGTACCCCTGGAGGGGTACTCCCCCAGGTCGCGGGCCTGGCAGAGAGCGAGCTGGAGCAGGGTTCTCCGCGAAGTCGCGGTCGGCAGCCTGATCATGCTCGTCCCCGCTCTCCTCCTCGGATTCTTCATCTCCTGGTGGGCCGGGATAGCCATCATCGGGACGACCGCGACAACCGCCGGCCTCGCCTCTCTTTACTTCTCCTTCAGCGGGCATACGTTCGGGTGCTCCGCCAAGAAGGGCATCGTCCTGGCACTGGGTTGGTGGGAACGACTCTGAAGCGCGCAACGGTCACCACCGACTCGACGCCTGAATGCCTGCCACCCGTTGACGACTGTCCGGCGCCCTCGAAGTCGGCCGCTGGAATTGCGACATACGCAGCCCCGCGAAGGTCTCCGCGTACGACGGCACCGCGCTCAACACCCCACCTATGAAGGGGAAATGCCCCGCCGAGGCTTCACCCAGGCGCTTCAGGCCGCGGCCACCGCGGCCCGATCGCCGTCGACCCGTGCGTTGTGACGATGCAAGGCGCGGTAGGCGTAGTAGTACACGGTCATCTGGAGGGCCCAGAGAGTGATGGCGAGGGTGTAGAAGATCGTATGGTTCTCGTCGTCTCCCGGAATATGGATGAAGTCATAGGTGCCGGCGACTGCGGCCGCGCCGATCGTCGCGATGACGACCCAGACCGCGTGTCGGTTTTCGTCGACACGCCAGAGGCGGAAGGCGACATAGAACATGAACAGCGTGGCCAGGGCGTTCATCACGATGTAGAAGATCGCCCAAGGCGTGGTGATCGGTTGCCCGAACACCGCCAGGTAGAGGCCGGTCACGATCGCGAGCCCGAAGGCACCGACGTCGACGACCGGCGAAGGCTTGTACCGGTGCGTGACCTTCAGCATCCCCAGCACCAGGATCAAGGTGATGCCGAACGACCTGGAGAACGCGTCGAAGAAGAGCATCAGGCCATAGGAAGGACTGCTGTGGTCGCCGCCGATCAATCCGAGGAGCACGACGTTGGTGCCGGAGAGCGCGATGACGATCCACTCGATACCGAGGAAGTGGTTCGAGTATTGCCGAATGAACCGCACGCCGAAAACGTAGCCTGCGTAGATCATCCAGGCATCGGCAATCAAGAGCAGTATTACTTTGGAGTCCATAGCTACCTCTGTGACGACTCGGGAGGACTTCGCGGAACTCGCGAAGGAGACCCTGCTAGGGCTGAACGGCGCTCGACCTGCCAGAGGTCAGCACCGTGCTCGGGCGCACTACCGCCTCAATGACATCGGTGAGCGGTGAGTTGCCGGTGCGGGCCAGCGCCTCGTAGAACGCCTCCGGGTCGGCCCAGTCCTCCGGCGCGAGCACCCCCGCTCTGCCGCCCAGGTCCGTGACGGCCAGCACCATGAAGGCGGCCGTCGCCGATCCGGTCCCCGCCGCCATGTCCGACCAGGCGGTGCCCGGACCGCTGACGGGAAGCCGGCGGATCGACACGACCTTCACGCCCTCGCGTTCGCCGGTCACCCGGACGTAGTTGATGCCGCGGAAGTCGGCATGCTTCTTCCTGGCAGCGGACCAGAAGTACTTGAGTACCGCGCTCGCCTTGATCTCACGCCGGCGAACCGTGCCCCACACGCCCTTCAGGGCGTGCGGCCAAACCTTGAGCGAACCGGTCTTGTCGCAGACGACGTCGTTGATGAAGTCGATGGCGTCATCCATGGGCAGCTTGCCGCTCTCCACCGCTACGGCGACGCCGCGCATGACGCCGTTGATCGGCGCCGGATCGAGCGCGCCGAGAACCCGAATACGGTCGGCGTCGGGCCAACGCCGCGGCATCGTCACCGATTCCGGGTGGGCGCACTCGAAGAGCCGGAAGTGGCCGAAGGAGTTGCCCAAGTCGAAGACGTCCGATTCCAGGAAGGTCTGATGGACGACCGAGCGGCCGTTCTCCCAGGTATGGCACGGCCCGGCGAATCCCCGGATCGCGTGGTCGAGCACCGCGCGCCCGTACGGAACAGGGCCCTCGTCACCGGTCGCCCAACACACCTCGATGCGTTCGACGGTGTCCATGTCGCGGGCCGCGTCAGCCGCCATCACATTGGTCAGCCCGGGCGACGTGCCGCAACACACGAAGATCGGCACGCCGGCCGCCTTCGCCTGCGCGTCGAGGTCCAACGCCGCGCGGGTGCTCGCCTCGTCGTCACCGAGATCCAGATAGGGCACCCTCTTCTCGATGCACGCCTCCATCACCGGCTCCGCGGTGCGAAGGTAAGGACCTGCCGCGAGGACGACGAGTGCGGCACCGTCGATAGCGGTGCGCAGCGCGGCTTTGTCGAAGAGGTCGAACGATCCGGCTGTCGCCACCCCCGGGGGCAGCTTTCGCACCAGGTCGTCGAGCTTCTCGGGCCGGATGTCGTACAGCTCCAGCTTCCAGTTTCCGTTCGGGACCGCGCCGGCGAAGCGTTCGATCGCGACCCGGGCCATTTCACCGGCGGCACCGATGAAAACGATTCTCTTCTCTGCCTTTGAGGTCATAGCCGCAAGCTACAATTCTCAATGACAGGGTGTCAATGACACGATGTAAATATTCTGCTCGACCATTCGGCACCTATCGAGCACTCAGTTACTTCGCGTCACTGACGGCAGGTAACTGAATCCTCCCGGCCCCGTACCATGGGCCCATGGCCCGACGACCGAAGCATGATCCGCGCGAGTCCGAACGCGAGATTCTCGACGCCGCCGAGGCGCTGCTGCGTGAGCGGCCCTTCCGCGAGATGAGCGTCGACGCGGTGATGAGCCGGACCGGGCTCAAGCGACCCGCCTTCTACGTGCACTTCCGCGACCGGCACGACCTGGCTCTGCGCGTCGTCGAGAACACCGGCCGCACCCTGTTCGAGATGACCGATCGCTGGCTGCGCGGCGAGGATCCGGCCGCCGACGCTCGGCGTGCCTTCGAGGGCTTGGTCGAGGTGTACGTCGAGCACGGCGCGGTCCTGCGCGCGCTGTCCGACGCCGCCGGGAGCGACGAGAAGGTCGAGCGCGCCTACAAGGCGCTCGTCAGGCGTTTCGTCGAGGCGACCGTCCGGCACATCCGGGAGGAGCAGGACCGCGGCAGAATCGGCGAACTGGCGGACGTCGAGCAGACGGCCAGTGCCCTCATCTGGATGGACGAGAGGTACCTCTCCGAAGCGTTCGGCCGCGAACCGCACACCGATCCGCAGGTGGTCGTCGACGTCCTCTACAACATCTGGATGTCGACGCTCTATGGCGCCGCCCCTTCGGCGGCTGCACACCGGGGCGCCCCGCCGCTGCAAGCCGCGGAGCGGTAGCGGGACCGCGATCGGTGCCTGGCCGTGCCCGGGGCGATGGTCGGACGACGCCTGGTTCCGTCTCTTCACCGCCGGACAGCTGCCCCCTCAGACCCGCCGGGCGTCGTGCCGACTGCCGTTGAAACGATCGGCGATACGGTCCACGAGCCACACCGCACGGAGACCGGACCTGGACATGGCCGGCGCGGGGAAGAACCTGGGCTTCTCGCGCCACAGGGCGAGGAGGTCCTCGTGCGGGGTGTCGCCGACGATGTGGTCGGCGATCAGCTGTCCGAGGTAGGGGGCTTGCCCCAGGCCGTGCCCGTTGCAGCCGATCGAGTAGTGGATGTTGTCGGCGACCTGGCCCGCCACGGGCAGCCAGCTGGGCGTGACCGCCACCCAGCCGCCCCACGCGCGGTCGAACTCGACGTCCGCGAGGGAGGGGAAGTACGTCCTGAACCCCTCCAGGAGACCGGCCACGACCGACTCGTCGGCCGTGCGTCCTGGCGACAGCGGGTACCTTCCGCGCTGCAACCTGCGCACGCCGGTGACGATCGTGTTGCGCGATGTCAGCCGGAAGTTCTGCATGATGGCGTGCTGGGTGACGAGTCCGGACCGGCTGGTCCAGCCCAGAGCGGCAAGGCGGGCGGGATCGATCGGCGCGGTTTCGGCCTCCGTGACCCAGATCGGCGAGGCGAGTCGCTTCGGCGTGACCGCCAGCTCTCCACCGAACGCATTCGCGGCCAGGACTACCCGGTCGGCCCGGACCTGACCACCGGGTACCGAGACGCGAACGCCGGCGCCGGACGTCTGGACCTTTTCGACACGAGTTCGTTCGCATACGCGCACCTTTGAGGCGAGAAGGGTGCGACGGACACCCATGGTCAGCTTCCCCGGGTCCAGCATGCCGCCGACCGGTTCACGGACCCCGCCGATGAAGCCCCGCGGGATACCGAGCTCGGCGCTGTCCCCGACCTCGACCGTCGCGCCCGCTGCGGCAAGGATCTTGGCGACTCTGCGGACCCTGCCCATCTGGCCCTTCGACACCGCGACACCGACATTGCCTGTCGGCTCGTAGTCGCACTCGATGCCGAGGCGGTCGATGAGAGCCTCGATGAAGTGGGCGGAGTTCTCGGCGAACCTCACGATGGCGGGCAGACGCTTGGGATAGAGGAGATTGAGCAACTGGATGTCGCCGCCGGGCCCGCCCGCCAGCTGTCCGGCGTTTCGCGAACTCGAGCCATGGCCGCAGAACTCCGCCTCGAGCAGAACGACGTCGACTCCGCGTTCGGCCAGGCGCAGGGCGGTCGACATGCCGCCGAGCCCGCCACCCACGACCGCCACCTCGCAGGTCAGCCCGCCCTCTAGCGCTGGACTCACGTCGGAAGGCGCCTCGATCCATCCGGTGAACGTCCTGTAGTCGATGTCGTGGCGTGCCATCTCACCCTTCCTTGCCCGCGCTGCACCTGTGGTGCGAGCATCTGAATATCAAACTCAAATCGAGTTTGATATTCAGGTCGGACGATGTCAAGGGCAGGGACACGATGCCGCCGGAGAGCTGCTTGCTAGACTGTCGACTCATGATCGACTTTGCTTGTCCGGCCGGGGGGTCGCGTGGCTGAGGAACGTACCGGCGAGCCGAAACGCGGCCGCTCGGCAACCGCCACGGCGGGGGTGCCCCAGGCGCCTGCCCGGCCGGAAGCTGCACTGCAGCGTCGCGGGATGGCCCGCGTCAAGGCGATCCTGGACGCCGCGGACGAGATCCTGGCGGAGAGTGGCTACGAAGCGGCCACCCTCAAGGCGATCGGAGAACGGGCGGGCATCCCGACACCGTCCGTCTACCACTACTTCAAGGACCGCTACCAGGTGGACGCGGCCATCATCACGCGTCACAGCGACGCACTGCTCGGCGTGCTCGACGGCATCGACGGCGAGGCGTTCGGATCGGTCTCCGACGTCGTGGGCCTGGTGTTCGACCCGATCGTCGAGTACTTCCGGGCACACCCGAGCTGTGTCCAGCTCTGGTTCTCCGGTCGTCACGAGGCTCTGAGTGCCCAGTTCCAGAAGTTCGACGACCAGGTCGCGGAACGGCTGTGGCGACTGGGGATCGGTCGTGGACTGCTGCGCGTCGACACGCCGCTCCTTGTGATGAGGCTGGCGTTCGAAGCCGGCGGACGCCTCTTCGACGTCGCCTTCCAGCAGGACCCGAACGGGGACGAGCGGACGATGACCGAGGCGAAGCGGATGGTGACCGCCTATCTCGAGACCTACGCGGAGAAGGGCGCGGTCAACCGGGCCGACTGACACCTCCGGGGACCAGCCGGTGCCTGCGCCCTTCTGCGGCGCCGCACGCCAAGGGCGGGGCGGCCGTCGGCGGCCCCGCCCTTGGCGGTGTGTCACCGCAAGGGGGCGCCCCACCGCACCTCTTCCCGGATCCGGTTCTTGAGGAGCTTGCCCCCGGCGTTGCGCGGGAGCGCCTCGGTGACGACGGTGGCGTACTGGGGGACCTTGAAGTCGGCGAGCCGGTCCCGGCAGTGCGCAAGGACGGCGGCGAGGTCGATCTCGCCCCGGTCGCCGTAGAGGACGGCCCCGACCTTCTCGCCCATCACGTCGTCGGACACACCGAGGACCGCGGCGTCCGTGACTCCGGGGGCGGACAGCAGGACCGCCTCGACCTCCACACTTGAGACGTTCTCGCCGCCGCGGTTGATGATGTCCTTGATCCGGTCGACGATGTGGACACGTCCGGCGTCGTCCACCCGGACGATGTCGCCGGTGTGCAGCCACCCGTCCACGACTGCCGCTGCCGTGGCCTCCGGCCTGCGCCAATAGCCGGCCGTCACGTTGGCGCCGCGGACCACCAGCTCCCCGAAACCCGCGTCGTCCCCGATGGGGACGATGCCGAGGTCCACCGACGGAACCGCGTAGCCCACGGAATCCGCGTGTTCGACCGCGTCCCCGTCCGGCAGCACGGTGATCAGCGAGGCCGTCTCGCTCATGCCGTACCCGTTGATGACTCTGGCCTGCGGGAACGCCTCTCGGAGGGACCGCACCAGAACGGGGGCGATCGGCGCTCCCCCGTACGCCACCGTGCGCACGCCCGACACGTCGGCACCGACGAAAGCCGGGTGGCGCAGCAGCAGGGCGTACACCGCGGGCACGGTGACCAGGAAGGAGATCCGCTCGGCGGTGATCGCCTCCGGCAGCGCCGGCAGGTCGAGCGCCGGCATGATCACGGACGTGCCGCCGACGTACGCGGCGACCATGAGCTGGGCGTTGCAGGCGGTGACGTGGAACAGCGGCACGGAGATCAGCGTCCGCAGGTCGGGACCCGCGTCGCGCGCCATGCCGAGGCAGCGGACCATGTTCTCCGCGCTGGTGACGAATGCCTCGTGGGTGGTCGGCACCCCCTTGGGATGCCCGGTCGTCCCCGAGGTGTAGAAGAGCGCGACGACATCATCCCGGTCGGGGTCCGCCGTCACGTACGGAAGCCCGTCGGGCAGCGGGGCGTCGGCCGACAGGTCGACCCGCACGCCGGCGTCCTCAAGGACGAACTCGACCTCCGGCCGGGCGGACCGCGTGTTGACCGCGACGGCGATGCCGCCGGCCATGACCGTGCCCCAGAAGGCGAGCACCCAGTTCGTACCGGCCGGGTATCGCACGGCCACCCGGTCCCCGTGTGCCACGCCGAGGGCGCGAAGCCCGCCGGCGACGCGCGTCGCACGCTCCCACAGCTGCCCGTAGGTGAGTCGATCCCCGCCGAGCTCGACGAGGGCTTCGGCGTCGGGCCGTTCCTCGACGTGCTTGCGGAGCAGGTCGAGGAGCGTCGCGGGTACGTCCGCGTAGTGAGGGTCGCCGTTCGCGTCTCTTGTCAGGTCGTCCTGGGGAAAGGGATCACGCGCGCGCGTGAGGGGAATGATGGCGTGGGGCATGGCAGCGGCTCTCCTCGGAAGGGCGTGGACCGTCGGCGTACGCAAGGGCGTGGACCGTCGGCGTACGCACGGTGTACGGGGTGACCAGGGCGTCGCAGCGACTCGACCTCCCCGGTGCGAGGTCGCGGCGACGCCCTGGTCGGAGTCGAGTCGGGAGCGTCCCTGGTGCGCCGACTCGACGTCTTGGTGGCGCGGACTGCCGGCACGGATCGGGCCGGCACATGGTCAGCCGCGCAGGGCGGAGGCGAAGATCTTCGGCAGGGCCGTCCAGCGGGGCGAGGCGGCGAAGTCGGCGAGGAGCCGGCCCGTGGTGGCCGCCGTGCGGTTGCCGACGAACCACGGGGGCTTCGGGGACAGGGTCGTCTTGCCGTGCAGGATGGCCCGGGGCGCCGGGTGGAACGGACCGCGGACGACGGTGCGTTCCGGCCCGTCCAGGAGGAGGGCGTTGTGCACGACGCCGATGCCGCTCTGCACGTCGTCGAGGGTGTGGCCGGGGTAGGCGCCCCAGCTGGCGGTCGCGGTGAGGTAGCCGACGCCGGTCCACGCGTTCAGGGCGACCGTCCCGTAACGGAGCTCGGCGATGACCTTGTCGAGCGCCCCTCCGAGTGCGGCGATGGTCCGGGGGTGCGCGATCAGGTTCACCCCGAGCGTTCCGGCGAGCTTCTCGTTGGCGGTGTGGATCGCCTCGTCGAGGAACTGTCCCATGTCTCCGGGGAGTTCCAGCACCGCGAGGACCGGGCCGAAGTACTCGGTGGTCAGAGCGGGCCCCGGATCGGCCGGGTCGAGGTCCGTGAGGAGCACCCGGCCCCCGGCGAGGCGCCGCGCGTCGGCGTACGCGCCGACGGCCAGGTTCACTCGGTCGTCGCTGCCAGGGTAGTAGGCAGGGCGCGTCGGCGCGTCGGACAGCGCCTGCCGCAGATGGGTGAGGAAGCGGTCCTTCTGCGTCCAGTCGGAGCTGACGAGTACGACCTGGCTGGCGACGCAGTTGTAGCCGCCGTTGTGCAGCTTCTGGGTGGCGATGTGCTCGGCCTGGTAGCGCAGGTCTGCCTCGGACCAGTCGCCCGGGATCACGATCGTCGGGGATACCCCGCCCAGTTCGCTGGTCACCGGCTTGTCGAGCAGTGGGGTGCCGGCCGCCTTCCGGGCGTTGCCTTCCTTTCCCGGCCCGAAGACGATCGCGTCATGTGTGGCGGCGCTGCCGGTCATGTGGACGTGGGAGACCTTCGGGTGGTTCACGAGGTACCCGCCCACGTCGGCGCCGCCGGTGAGGATCCGTACCGCGCCCAGGTCGATCAGCGGGGCGAGGACCTCGCCGAAGACGTCGAGGAGGCCATCGGTGACCGGGTTGAGTTTGAGGGCCACCACCCGGTTGTTCGCGTACAGCTCGTACAGCACGTCCAGGATCGGGATCGAGGTGATGTTCCCCGCGCCGAGCACGACGCCGACACCGTTCGTCTCGGCCGGGCGGAGCTCGGCGAGGCCCGCGCGCGTCCGTACCTCCTCCTTGGTGACACCCGGGGGCATCCACACCTCTGCGCTGAAGCCGTTCAGGAGCAGCTGGTCCCAGATGCTGTGCGGCAGCACTCGGACCGACACGCGCCCACCGGGCGCCCGGCCGAAGGAGAAGCCGTCGACGGGGCTGCGGCCTTCCTCCAGGGCCTCGATGCTGGCGGCCAGCGAGCCCAGGGACGTGAGGACGGGGTACGGGCCGGTGATCCACTCCTCCCCGACCAGCGGGCTGTCCTCCGGCAGGCGCTTGTACGAGACGGCCGCGCGCACCCACTCCTCCGCGTGCTCGGCGGTGGCGGCATGCATCTGCTCCAACAGCTCGCGCCGTTTCGCCCTGTCGCAGGCGGCCCACGCGGCCTCGCCGCGGACCAGGTCGTCGACGACCCGGTCGATCTCCCACACCTGCTCGGTGGTCGGCGACGACGTGGCCATCAGACGGCTCCCTTGATGAGGTCGGCCGCCTTCTCCGCGACCATGATCGTGGGCGCGTTGGTGTTGCCGCGCGGCACCGACGGGAAGACGGAGGCGTCGACGACCCGTAGGCCCTGCACGCCGAACACACGCAGCTCGGAGTCGACAACCGAGCCGATGGCGCAGGTCGACGTCGGGTGGAACAGTGTCTGGCCGGACCGCCGGGCCCAGGCGAGGAGTCCCGCGTCAGAGTCCGAGGCCGGCACGTCGAACGGCTCCGTGACCAGGTCGGCGACGGCCGACTGCGCGGCAATGTCCAGGGCGATCCGGATTCCCGCGACGATCGCATCCCGGTCCTCTGACGTCGTCAGGTAGTTGTGCACGATCCGCGGCGCCGCGTCGGGGCGCGGGGAGCGCAGGGTGACCGAGCCGCGGCTGGTCGGGGCGACCACGCACGGGCCGAAGGAGAAGCCGTGCTCCACAGGGGCGCCGAGCCCTTCCTGGTGGAAGAGCACCGGGGCGGCGTGGAACTGCACGTCGGGGGCGTCCAGTTCGGGTCGGCTGCGGAAGAATCCGCCGGCCTCGCCGATGTTGGAGGTCAGCGGGCCGCGTCCCTCGCTCTGCAGCAGGGCGGCGTTCTCCGCGGTGGCGGCGCTGATGAGCGACTCGGTGTCGGTACGGAAGTTCAGCAGGGTCATGTAGTGGTCCTGCAGGCCCTGGCCGACCGGCAGCTCCTGGACGACATCGATACCGAAGGGGGCCAGGGCGGTGGCGGGCCCGACGCCGGAGAGCATCAACAGCTTCGGGGACTCGTACGCGCCGGCGGACAGGATCACCTCGCGCTCGGCGCGGATCACCTCGACGGTGCCGTCTCGTTCCACCTCGACGCCCGTGGCGCGACCGTCTTCGATCACCACGCGGTGGGCGAGGGCCGACGGGATCACGGTGAGGTTCGGCCGTTCGAGGGCGGGGTGCAGATAGGCGACAGCCGCGCTGCAGCGCAGGCCGTCGCGCTGGGTGAGCTGGTAGCGCCCGACGCCGAACTGCGTCTCGCCGTTGAAGTCGTCGTTGGCCTTGTGCCCTGCCTGCTGAGCGGCCTGCACGAAGGCGGAGGAGAGCCGGTGCACGGACCGGCCGTCGCTGACGGTCAGCGGCCCGCCCGCGCCGTGGTGGTCGTCCGCGCCGCGCTCGTTGTCCTCGGCGCGCTTGAAGTACGGCAGGACGTCTTCGTACGACCAGCCGGTCGCCCCGGCCGCGGCCCAACCGTCGTAGTCGGCACGGCTGCCGCGGATGTAGATCATCGCGTTGATCGAGCTGGAACCGCCGAACACCCTGCCCCGGGGCAGGTAGGCCCGGCGCCCGCCGATGCCGGGCTCCGGGTCGGTGTCCAGGTCCCAGTCGAGGCCGGACTTGAACAGCTGCGGGAAGGCCGCCGGAACGTGGATCTCCTGCGCGGTGTCGGGCCCGCCGGCCTCGATCAGGGCCACCCGGACCGCAGGGTCCTCCGACAGCCGCGCAGCGAGGACACAGCCTGCGGATCCTGCACCGACAATGACGTAGTCGTACATATTCATCCCGTCCCTTGAATGAAGAGTGCGTGGTCACGAACGAAGGGGTGGAGCTCATGCGGGTGAAGGGCCCGCGCTCCTCGGCTCGCCGCTATGTCAGAGGGGCCCGATGACGCCCCGGGCGCCGGGGTGAACTCCGCGGATCGAGGCACTGCGTCAGGAAGTCGAGCTGATCGGCGAGCGCTCGCGCCTGTCCCGGTCCGTCGTAGACGTCGAGATGGTCGACCGGGTACTCGCGCAACTGGGCCACACTGCCGGCCCTGTCGGCCGTCCGGCGCGCCGCCTCGGGCGGCGCGATGCGATCGTTCGTGCCGACCTGCACCAGAATCGGGCAGGTCAGGCGTCCGACGAAGGTGCTGGGCCGGTTCAGTCCGACCTTGAGCGCCGCACGGGCACACACCTCGTTGCGGAAGGTGGGGCCGGCGAACGAGGCGGCGGTCTTCAGGGCGTCGGGGAGGGTCATCATCGCGAGGGATCCGGGATCCCCCACGACCGGCACCTGGTGCGGCGGTCGGCCTGCGAGGGCGCGAGCGGCGTCCCGCAGACCGTGCCCGGCCAGGCGGCGCAGCGGGCGGACCCCGGCGTGGCGCAGGAGATGCGCCAGCGAGGCGAGGCCGTCCGTCACCGGCGTCAGGGACACGACAGCCGCGGCCCGGCCGTCCTGCGCCGCGACCACGAGGGCGTGACCTCCGGCGTACGAGGCGCCCCACAGCGCGACCCGGTCCGGATCGACGCCGGGCAGCCGGCGGACGGCCGCGAGGGCGGCGTGGTAGTCCTGCCGCTGGCGCCGGACGGAGACGTCCTGGCGTGGCCTGCCGCCGGAGTCCCCGAAGCCGCGGTAGTCGAAGACGAGCGAGTCGATACCGGCCTCGGCGAACGGCTCGGCGTAGTTCAGCAGGCCGCTGTCACGGGTCCCGCCGAAGCCGTGGGCCATCACGACACACGGTCGACCGTCCGGACCCGTCAGTGCCTCGTTCGTGGCAGGCACGTGCCAGGCCGCGCAGGTGACGCCGTGGCTGGTGAAGCGGATCTCCCTCTTCATCACGCTCCCTCCGACCGGGACGTCGACCGTGCGGGCGCCGCGGGGGCAGCGCTTCTGGTGAACTGCAGCGCGTTGTCGTCGACCGGCTCCTCACGCAGCCGCTCGATGTCCTTCTCGTACGCCATCTCGACCGTCCACGGTCCCTTGGTCCCGCGGCGGGGAAACATTCCGATCCCGCGCTGGACGTAGCCCGAGGTCAGGTCCATGTAGGGCAGGCGGTCCATCGTCGCGTCCTTCAGGACCGGTTCGACAGTGGTGTAGCCGTAGGTGTCCATGTGGTCGAGCAGGCGACAGAAGTGCTCGCAGACCAGGTCGACCTTGAGCGTCCAGGAGAGGTTCGTGTAGCCCAGCGCGAACACGAAGTTGGGCACCCCGGAGAGCATCATGGCCTTGTACGCCGTCGTGTCCGGCACGTGTACCTGCTGCTTGTCGATGCTCAGCGGGATCTTGCCGAAGACCGCCATGGTGAGACCGGTCGCGGTCACGACGACGTCGGCGTCGAGTTCCTGGCCGGACTTCAGCCGGATACCGGTCTCGGTGAACCGTTCGATGTGGTCCGTGACGACCGAGGCACGTCCGGAAGAGATCGCCTTGAAGAGGTCGCCGTTGGGTACCACGCAGAGCCGCTGGTCCCAGGGCGCGTAATGCGGCGTGAAGTGGGTGTCGACATCGAAGTGCCGGGGCAACTGCCGTCGCACGCCCGAGATCAGCAGCCTGCGCGTCAGCCTCGGGGCGCGACGGCAGGCCTTGAAGAGCCCGCGGGCGACGAAGACGTTCTTGCGCCGGATGACCTCGTGGGCGCGTCGGTGGCCGAGGAGTGTCCTGAGCGCGTTGGCGATCGCGTCCTTGGCCGGCATCGAGAACACGTAGCTGGGCGAGCGCTGGAGCATCGTGACGTGGGCCGCCGTGCGGGCCATGGAGGGGATGAGGGTGACGGCGGTGGCGCCGCTGCCGATCACCACCACCCGCTTGCCCGCGTAGTCCAGCTCGTGCGGCCAGTGCTGGGGGTGGACGACACGGCCTGCGAAGTCCTCGATGCCGGGGAACTCGGGGGTGAAGCCCGCGTCGTGGTCGTACGGACCGGTGCCCACGAACAGGAAGCGCGCCGTGAACCGTACCGTCCGGCCAGCGGAGCGGGCCGTGACGGTCCAGCGACCGGTCGCCGTCGAGAAGTCGGCACCGATCACGCGGTGACCGAGGCGGACGTGTCCGGTCAGATCGTTCTCGGCGGCCGTCTGCCGCAGGTAGTCGAGAATCAGGTGCCCGTCGGCGATCGACTTCTGATGGGTCCACGGCCTGAATCCGAAACCGAACGTCGGCATGTCCGAGTCGGAGCGGATGCCGGGGTACTGGAACAGGCTCCACGTGCCGCCGACCTCGTCCCGTGCCTCCAGGATCGCGAACGACGTGCCGGGGCGATGGGCACGGAGGTGACTGCCCATGCCGATGCCCGAGATCCCGGCACCGATGATCAGTACGTCGACATCGTCATCAGAGGTGGCCCCGGAGGGCGTCCGGCTGGTGGTCGTGCTGGTCACTGGTGCCTCCTGGCCGCGGGGGTGAAGGAATGCGCGGGGTCGGCGCCCGTCGCTCGGGTGGCCCTCCGGCCGAGTTCGGCGCGTGCGAGGGCGTTCTTGTGCACCTCGTCGGGACCGTCGGCGAAGCGCAGCGAGCGGATGCCGGAGTAGGCGCGGGCGAGCGGGAAGTCCTGGGACAGGCCGCCGGCTCCGTGGATCTGGATCGCCTTGTCGAGAATCCACTGGACCGTCCTGGGCGTGGCGATCTTGATGGCCTGGATCTCCGTGTGGGCGCCCTTGTTGCCGACGGTGTCCATCAGCCAAGCCGTCTTGAGGACGAGAAGGCGCAGCTGCTCGATCCGCACCCTCGACTCTGCGATCCAGTCGCGGATCACGCCCTGGCGGGCGAGAGGCTTGCCGAAGGCCACCCGCTCCTCGGCGCGGGTGCACATCAGGTCGATGGCCCGCTCGGCGACGCCGATGAAGCGCATGCAGTGATGAATCCGTCCCGGGCCGAGGCGGGCCTGGGCGATCGCGAATCCGTCGCCTTCCTGGCCGATGAGGTTCGCGGCCGGGACCCGTACGTCGTGGAACACCATCTCGGCGTGGCCGCCGTGGTCGTGGTCGTCGTACCCGAAGACCTCCATGGACCGTCTGATCTCGAGGCCGGGGGTGTCGCGGGGGACGAGGATCATCGACTGCCGGCGGTGCCGGTCGGCCTCGGGGTCGGTCCGGCCCATCACGATGAACACCCGGGCGTTGGGGTTCATCGCCCCGGTGATCCACCACTTCCGCCCGTTGATCACGTACGTGTCGCCGTCCCGGACGATCGACGTGGCGATGTTGGTGGCATCGGAGGACGCGACGTCGGGCTCCGTCATCGCGAAGGCGGAGCGGATCTCACCGGCAAGCAGTGGTTCCAGCCACTCCTTGCGCTGGGCCTCGGTGCCGAACATGGACAGCACTTCCATGTTGCCGGTGTCCGGTGCCGCGCAGTTGAGCGCGGCCGGCGCGAGTTCCGGCGAATGGCCGGTGATCTCGGCGAGGGGCGCGTACTGCAGGTTGGTGAGCCCGGCGCCCTCCTCACCGGGAAGGAAGAGATTCCACAGGCCGCGGCGGCGGGCCTCGGCTCGCAGCTCGTCGAGCACGGGTACCGAGTCCCAGGACCAGCGCTCCTCCAGGGCCCCGAGCTGCTGCTCGAACACGGTTTCCGCGGGGTGGATGTGGCTCCACATCAGGTCCTGGAGGTTCTCGCGGAGCATCTCGGTGCGGCGGTCGAAAGCGAAGTGCATGGTCAGTGTTCCTTGAGTGCGGCAAGACCGGCGTCCAGAAGGGGGTGGACCACGTCGCCGATCCGGTCGAAACCGGGGCCGACCGTCTGCCCCTTGAGGTGGCGGTAGTGGATGCCTTCGAGGATCGCGGCGAGCTTGAAGGCCGCGAGGCCGAGGTGGAACCCGAGGTCGCCGAGGTCGCGCGCACTACGGTTGGCGTAGCGGGCGACGATCTCCGCCTCGGTCAGAAAACCGGGCGCCAGGCCGGCGTCGGGGGCGACCTCGGCACCGACGAGGCGGGCGAGCCGGGTGTAGAGCAGCATCAGCGCCAGGTCGGTGACCGGATCGCCGACGGAGGCCATCTCCCAGTCGATGACCGCGCGGAGCCGGTCGTCGCCGTCGACCAGGACGTTGTCGAGGCGGAAGTCTCCGTGGACGATTCCGGGCCGGGCCGCGGCGTCCGCCGCCGGGGCCCGCTCCTCCAGCGCGGCGTGCAAGCTGATGGCGTCGGGCAGGTCACGGGAGTACGAGGCACCCAACTGGCGTCGCCAGCGCGCGACCTGCCGGGTGAGAAAGCCCTCGGGGCGGCCGAAGCCGCCGAGCCCGACGGCGTCCGGGTCCACCGTGTGGAGGGCGGCGAGGGTGTCGACGAGAGCGCCGGAGATCCGCCGGACCCGGTGCGGGCCGAGCGGCTTCAGGTCGGCCGCCGTGCGGTACGGCCTGCCGGGGACTGCTTCCATGACGTAGAACTCGGCGCCCAGGACGCCGGTGTCGAGACACAGGCCGTGCATGGCGGGCACGGGGACGGGGGTGTCGGCGAGCGCCGCCATCACCGCGTACTCGCGTCCCATGTCGTGGGCCGTGGCGAGGATGTGGCCCAGGGGCGGCCGGCGCAGGATCCAGTGGGACGCGCCGTCGCTGAGGCGGTAGGTCAGATTGGACTTGCCGCCGGTGATCAGGGTGGCCGTCAGCATGCCGGCACGCACGGTCGGCACCGTCTCGGTGAACCAGGAGCGGAGCCGGGCGAGGTCGAGCCCCGGAGTCGCGTCTGCCGCGTGCGCTCCCATCAGGCACCGCCCGCGGCTGCGAGGCCGCCGTCGACGACCACGGTCCGACCCGTCATCCACGCCGCGTCCCCGGAGAGCAGGAACGCCACCGCGCCGGCGATGTCATCGGGGGTTCCGAGTCGCATCAGCGGGTACTCCGCCGCGACCGCGTCTTCTCTCCCCTCGTAGAGCGCGGCGGCGAACTTCGTCTTCACCACGGCGGGCGCGACCGCGTTGACCCGGACACGCGGGCTCATCTCGACGGCCAGTTCCTTGGTGAGATGCATCAGCATCGCCTTGCTCGCGCCGTACATTCCGATGCCGGGCTCCGGTCGGATACCGCTGAGCGAGGCCACGTTGACGACCGCGCCGCCGTGTCCGGACATCCACGCCTTGTAGGTCTTCTGGACCCATGACAGCGCGGACAGGACGTTGACCTCGACCACGTTCCGGGCCACGGTGGGGTCGAGTTCCATCAGCGGCCCGTACACCGGGTTGATGCCGGTGTTGTTGACCAGCAGGTCGGCGCCGCCGAACGTGTCGATCGCCCGGGTGACGGCCTCTTCCTGGTGGGCGGTGTCTGCGGCGTGCCCGGCGACGCCGAGTGCGTGGTCGGGTCCGCCGAGGCCGGCGACAGCCTCGGCCAGTGCATCTGCCCTGCGCCCGGTGATCACGACCTTCGCGCCTTCGGCGACGAGTCGTCCGGCTATGGCGAGACCGATGCCACGGCTGGCCCCGGTGATGATCGCGGTCTGTCCCGCGAATCTGTCGGACATGGTTCCTTGCTTCTCCTCGAACGGGGAGTGGACTGCGGAGGTGGCCATCGGCAGGAAGTCACCCGCGGGCGGCGCTGTTCACCCCGCACAACAAAACCCAAAATCGACTTGAATTTGAGTTTAGGGCGCACCTTCGAGCTGTCAACCCTCAGGACGACAAGGGTCCACACCCCTGGCTGATACGATCTCGAATCGTGTTCGAGAAAGGCTTGACTGTGCAGACACCCTCGCGCCCGGCCGGGGCGCAGCGGCGCGGGATCGCACGGAGGCGGGCCATACTCGACGCCGCCGAGGTGCTACTCGGCGAGCAGGGCTACGAGGCGGCCACACTGAAGGCGATAGGAGAGCGAGCGGGCATACCCGTCGCCTCCGTCTACCACTACTTCTCCCACCGCCACCAGGTCGAGGCCGAACTCCTGCGGCGCCACGCCCACGAGCTGGACTCCCGCATCGGCGCCACGCTGGAGGAGAAGCGGCCTCACACGCTCTCCGGCGTGGCCGACGCGGTGATCGATCCGCTGCTCGACTACTTCCGCGGCCACCCCAGCTGTGCAGAACTGTGGTTCAAGGGAAGCTCCGAGACGGTCGGCGAGCACGTCCGCGCATTCGACGAGGCCCAAGCCGAGCGCGTCTGGAGGCTCCTGGTCGCCCGCGACCTCGTCCCCGCCGACCTGCCCGTCCTCGTCGTGCAGCTCGCCTTCGAGGTGGGCAACCGGCTCTTCGAAGCGGCCTTCCGGCGCTCACCGGAGGGCGACGACGCCACCATCCACGAAGCGCGCCGCATCGTGATCGCGTACGTGGAGTCCTACGTCATCGAAGGGCGCGTCCGCCGGAGCTGATCCTCCTGCCCATCGAGGGCCGGCGACGGCGTCACCGGGCCCGGGGCGCCACTCACAGGCCGTGGCGGTTGACGTTGCGCGACCGGCCGTGCATAAATGCGGAGTCGATTCGAGATCGACTTGCCTTCGACTGGCCCATTCCCGGCGTGATCGCCTCTCTTCTCACGGCCCGCAGCCCGGCACCCGGCATACGGCGGTGATCCACGGCTGCCCCCGCGTCCGCCGGAAGAGGCCCCACCCCCTCGTACGGGCCCCCTCGCCCGTCACTCTTCAGCGCCCGGAGGTTTCCTTGCGCGCCTTCTTCGTCCCCACTCCCCCGGGCGGTCCGCCCGCCTCGCCAGGTGGCGCCGACCCCGATGGCACCGGCCGGGGTGTCCGGCGAGCGTTCCTGGTCGTCAACGCGGTCCCCCTGGCCATCGGCGTGATGCTGTCCTGCGCCCCCGTGATCGCCGGCGTCACCGTGTACGGGCAACTCACACTCGGCGTCGTATGGGTCTTCCTGCAACTCGGCCTGTTCCTCACCAGTACGTGGTGGTACGAGGACCGGTCCACGCGTCTGTGCGCCGGCGTGGACGAGGACACGGCAGGCGGCCCGCCCTCAGCCGGAACCACGGGAATGCCCTCCCCTCGACGGCCCGGACGGTGAGGCGGTGACGACGCAGCTTCTCCTGAGCTGGGGCTCGGTCGACCCGGTCGGCCCGGCCGCCCGGGGCCCCGTGATCAGCGCCTTTCTGGTCTTCATCGGCCTCTGCCTGCTGTGGGTCTTCACTCTCGCCTCCCAGGACGATCACCCGGAGAGGCTCTACGTCGCCGATCGGTCGCTCTCCCCGGTCTTCAACGGGTTCGCGCTGGCAGGCGAGCACATCACGGTCGTCACCCTGTTCGCGGCGCCGGGGGCGGTCGCCCTCTTCGGCTACGACGGATTCGCCTCCGTCATCGCCGACAGCGTCATCGCGCTCGGCGTTCTTCTCATCCTCGCCCAGAAGATCCGCGACAGCGGCCGCTACACACTCGGAGGGCTCTTCTCCCTGCGCGCGTCCGGACCGGGGACGCGTACGGCAGCCGTCGTGGTGACGCTCGTCATCACCGTGCCCCTGCTCATGGTCCAGCTACGCGCGGCAGGCATCAGCGCGGCCCTCCTGATCGGCATGTCGAGCCCCGCCGCCCAGGTGGCCTGCACCGTGATGATGGGCTGCCTCATCGCCTGCTTCGCCGCCGTGGCGGACCTGAGGGGCACCACCTTCGTCCAGGTCGTCAAGGTGCCCGTGACGCTGTTGGTGCTCACCGTGGTCACCCTGCTCGCCCTGAGCACGTTCTCGTGGAATCCCGGCGACCTGCTGTCGGCCGCCAGGGAGCAGAGCACGGCGCCGGACAGGTACCTGAGCCCGGGACTCTGGGCGCACACCGTGAATCTCGGCCCGATGAACACGATCAGCGACCACCTCGTCGTGATTCTCGGCACGGCGATGATGCCGCACCTCGTACTCCGCATCGCCGCATCGCGAAGCGGGAGGTCGGCCCGGCGCTCCACGAGCCTCTCGGTGGGACTGACGGGCGCGTTCTATCTCCTCCTGGCCACGACCGGGTTCGCGGCGGCAGCCGTGGTCGGCAGCAAGGAGATCGGCGCGGTCGACGCGAACGGTCAAGGGGCCGCGATCCTGCTCGCCTCCGACGTGATCGGGCACGGGTCGACGTCACGCGTGGTGCTCATCACCCTCGTGGCGTGCGTCGCGTTCCTCGCCGTGCTGACCGCGGTGACCAGTGTGACCTTCGCCGCTTCGGTCACCCTCACCCACGACGTCCTCACCCGGACCGGCCGTTCCCTCACCGGAGCCGGAGAGATAAGGGCCCTTCGCCTCTCTGTCGTCCTCCTGTGCGTCGGGGGAATGGCACTGTCCGTCGCCTTCCACCGGTATCCCGTCGAGTTCTTGGTGACCTTCTCGCTCGGCGTGGGGGCGACATGTGTCTTTCCCGCGCTCGTCTACTCCTTCTTCTGGCGGAAGTTCAATCGTCGGGGTCTCCTGTGGTGCGTCTACGGGGGGCTGATCGTCTGCACCGTACTGACGGTCTTCTCTCCCACCGTTTCCGGGACGGACTACGCGCTGCTGCCGCAGGCGGACTTCGACTGGTACCCGCTCCACACATCGGGCGTGGTCTCCGTGCCTACGGCATTCCTTCTGGGCTGGCTGGGCAGCACGAGACCACCACGAGGGGCCGTGCTCGAGTCCCGACCGGCCGACACCGCAAAGGCGTAAGTCCCTCCACCGGGCCGGCCGGCGCACCTCCGAGTTCCACCGGCCGGACAGAGCTTGACAGGCTCTCGGCGGACACCCTTAGAGTCAAAACTCGACTTTGATTTGATATCAAGTTTAGCCAAGCCTGCTGTTCGCTCATCGGCGACGGCACCGGGATGGAGAAGGACTCACATGATCGCGACTCGCTTCACCGAGACATTCGGGGTGGATCACCCGGTCGTCTGCGGCGGGATGACCGGCGTCGGCACGGCGGAACTCATCTCCGCAGTGGCCGAGGCCGGCGCCCTGGGATTCCTTACGGCCCTGACCCAGCCCACTCCGGAGGCGCTGGCGCGGGAGATCGCGCGATGCCGCGAGATGACCGACAAGCCGTTCGGCATCAATCTGACCATCCTCCCCACCCTCAAGCCTGTGCCCTACGCGGAGTACCGGGCAGCGATCATCGAGAGCGGGATCACGGTGGTCGAGACGGCCGGCAGCAATCCGGCCGAGCACGTGGCCGCCTTCAAGGCTGCGGGCGTCAAGGTGATCCACAAGGCGGTGGCCGTACGGCATGCCGTCAAGGCGCAGAAGCTCGGTGTGGACGCGGTGAGCATCGACGGCTTCGAATGCGCGGGGCACCCCGGCGAGGAGGACATCCCCGGCCTCGTCCTCATCCCCGCCGCCGTACGTCGGCTGGACATCCCGGTCATCGCCAGCGGCGGCTTCGCGACCGGCAGCGGCCTCGCCGCCGCCCTGTCGCTCGGAGCCTGCGCCATCAACATGGGCACCCGGTTCGTCGCCAGCGCGGAGGCGCCGGTGCACCCCAACGTCAAGGCGCAGATCGTCGCCAACGACGAACGGGCAACGCAGCTCGTCTTCCGGGAGTTCGGCAACACCGGCCGAGTCGCCCGGAACGCGATCTCCGAGGAGATCGTCACCCGGTCGCGGCGCCCCGGAGCCGTCTTCGAGGACGTCGCCGAGCTGGCGTCGGGCGCCCGCGGCCGTACCCGCGTACTCCAGGACGGGCAGATGGACGACGGTCTGTGGTGGGCCGGCCAGGCGCAGGGGCTCATCGAGTCCGTCGCCACCTGCGACGAGATCGTCAGCAGCATCGTGACCGACGCCGAGAAGATCATCGACCGGCTCGCCGGACTGCGCGGATGAGCCCGTACACCCCTGACGACAACAGGAAGCACACCATGACCTGGACGACCCTCCACCACCGCGTCGACGACGGCATCCTCACCGTCACCCTCGACCGGCCCGGACACCTCAACGCGTTCACGCCCACGATGGCCGCGGAGCTCGAGCAGACGTTCACCGAGGTCAACGAGGACGACGACGTACGCGCCGTCATCGTGACCGGCGCAGGAAAGGCCTTCTGCGCAGGCATGGACCTCAGCTCGGAGGGCAACGTCTTCGGCCTCGACGAGTCACGCACCCCCACGCTGGCCGACATGGCCGATCTGGACAGCCCCGACATCCGCCGGGTTCGGGACACCGGAGGCAGGGTCACGCTGGCGATCCACGGATGCCGGAAGCCCGTGATCGCCGCGATCAACGGTCCCGCCGTGGGCATCGGGGCCACCATGACACTCGCGATGGACGCGCGGCTGATGTCGACGACGGCACGTTTCGGTCTGGTCTTCGCCCGGCTCGGCATCACGCCCGAGGCCGCATCCACCTGGTTCCTGCCTCGCCTGGTCGGCCTGCCGAAGGCCCTGGACCTGCTGTACTCCGCGGAGATCCTCGACGCCGAAGCGGCCGCCACCGCCGGCCTCGCCCAAGAGGTTCACGCCCCGGACCAGTTGTACGCGCAGGCACGAGCGCTGGCAGACCGCTGGACGCTGGGCCGCTCGCGCGTCGCGACCGCCCTCACCCGGCAGATGACGGTCCGCAACGCGACCCTCGAACACCCGGAGGACGCACACCGCGTGGAGTCCCTCGCGATGTTCTACAGCAGCGTCGGAGACGGGCGCGAGGGCGTGACCGCCTTCCGGGAGAAGCGCTCCCCGAGCTTCTCGCAGCCTGCCTCCAAGATGCCGCCGTTCTACGACGACTGGCTTGATACGCCCGTGTCCTGAGAACCGGCCTGACGCGCCGCCGGACGAGGTCACCACGGACGATTCCGAGGGACGAACGAACTCGCTTCGGAGTCGAGATCAATCGCGGCCGTGACGGCCGAAGCATGGAACGGAGAACGCTCGTGATTGTCGGAGTCCTCAAGGAAGCGCGGGCAGGTGAGAGTCGAGCGTCGGCGACACCGGCCACGATCGAACAGATCCGCAAACTGGGGTACGACGTGGTCGTCGACCCGGGTGCGGGCGTCGCCGCCGGCTTCACCGACAGCGCCTACGAGGCCGCCGGTGCGACCGTCGGCGACGCGACGGCCGCGGACGTGGTGCTGGGCGTCAACGCCCCGACGCCGTCCCAGCTGGACCGGATCCGGCCGGAGGCGACGGTGATCGCGCTGTTCGCCCCGGCCTTCGACCCGGCGATGGTCGAGGACCTGGGCCGGAGGCCGTTCACGGCGCTGTCGATGGACGCCGTGCCGCGGATCAGCCGCGCGCAGTCGATGGACGTCCTGTCGTCCATGGCGAACATCGCCGGCTACCGGGCCGTCATCGAAGCCGCGCACGAGTTCGGGCGGTTCTTCACCGGCCAGGTGACGGCGGCGGGCAAGGTGCCCCCGGCGAAGGTCCTCGTCGCGGGCGCCGGCGTCGCCGGGCTGGCGGCGATCGGCGCGTCGGGATCGCTCGGCGCGATCGTACGGGCGACCGACCCCCGACCGGAGGTGGCCGACCAGGTCCGCTCCCTGGGCGGCGAATACCTGTCGATCGCGTCCCCCGAGGTCGAGGTCTCCAAGACGGGCTACGCCAAGGAGATGGGCGACGACTACAAGGCGCGCGAGGTGGAGCTGTACGCCGCCCAGTGCCGTGAGGTCGACATCGTCGTCACCACCGCTCTGATCCCGGGTCGTCCCGCGCCGACGCTCATCACCGCGGAGATGGTGGCGAGCATGAAGCCGGGTTCGGTGATCGTCGACATGGCCGCCGCCAACGGCGGCAACGTCGTCGGCACCGTGAAGGGCGAGAAGACCGTCACGGCCAACGGCGTGACGATCATCGGGTACACCGATCTGGCGGGCCGCCTCTCGGCGCAGGCCTCGCAGTTGTACGGCACGAACCTGGTGAACCTGCTGAAGCTGATGACGCCGGACAAGGACGGCTCTCTGGTCCTTGACTGGGAGGACCCGGTACAGCGCTCGATCACCGTCGTACGCAAGGGCGAGTCGGCCTGGCCGCCCCCGCCGGTGCAGGTCTCGGCGGCTCCCGCCGCCGCCCCTGCCGCGGCCGTGGCGCAGCCGGCGCCGAAGAAGCAGCCGAGGTCGGCGAAGCAGAGGTTCGGCGCCGTGGCCCTCGGTGCCCTGGCGCTGTTCCTCACCGCCGGGTTCGCCCCCGCGGCGCTGCTCCCGCACGTGACGGTCTTCGTGCTCGCGATCGTGATCGGCTACTACGTGATCGGCCACGTCCACCACGCGCTGCACACACCGCTGATGTCGGTGACGAACGCGATCTCCGGGATCATCGTCGTCGGCGCGCTGCTGCAGATCGGGCACACGAGCACCGCAGTCACGGTGCTGTCGGTCGTCGCGATCCTCCTGGCCAGTATCAACGTCTTCGGCGGCTTCGCGGTGACGCGTCGCATGCTCGCCATGTTCAACCGGAGCTGACATGTCTGCGACCCTTGCCGCCCAGGCGGCCTACCTTGTCGCCGCGCTGCTGTTCATCCTCGCGCTGGCAGGTCTCTCCAAGCACGAGACGGCCCGGCTCGGCAACGCGTTCGGCATGCTCGGCATGGGCGTCGCGCTCGTCGCGACGGTCGTGCTCGCGGTCGACGGCGACGTCAGCACCGCCGGCCTCGCCCTGATGGGCCTCGCGATGCTGATCGGCGCGATGATCGGCCTCCAGCGGGCCCGCGGCGTCGAGATGACCGGCATGCCCGAACTGATCGCGCTGCTGCACTCCTTCGTCGGTCTGGCCGCCGTACTGGTCAGCTGGAACGGCTACCTCGACGTCGAGCACCGGCCCGACGGCGAGGAGGCCCGCGCCCTGGACGCGCTCGGCACCCTTGGCATCCACCACGCCGAGGTGTTCATCGGCCTGTTCATCGGAGCGGTGACCTTCACCGGCTCCATCGTCGCCTACCTCAAACTCTCCGCGAAGATCGACTCCAAGCCGCTGATGCTGCCGGGCAAGAACATCCTGAACCTCGGCGCGCTGGGCCTGTTCGTCGCCCTGACCGCGTGGTTCGTGATCACACCGGAGCTGTGGCTGCTGATCACCGTGACCTTCCTTGCGCTGGCCCTGGGCTGGCACCTGGTGGCCTCGATCGGCGGCGGCGACATGCCTGTCGTGGTCTCTATGCTCAACAGCTACTCCGGCTGGGCCGCGGCCGCCTCCGGCTTCCTCCTCGGCAACGACCTGCTGATCATCACCGGCGCCCTCGTCGGCTCCTCCGGCGCCTACCTGTCCTACATCATGTGCAAGGCCATGAACCGCTCGTTCCTCTCCGTGATCGCCGGCGGCTTCGGCATCGAGGCGCCGTCCGGCTCCGACGTCGACTACGGAGAGCACGCGGAGATCACCCCGGAGGGCACGGCCGAGCTGCTGGCGTCGGCCCGGTCGGTGGTCATCACGCCCGGCTACGGCATGGCCGTGGCCCAGGCGCAGTACCCGGTCGCGGAGCTCACCTCGAAGCTGCGCGCCAAGGGGGTCGACGTCCGGTTCGGCATCCACCCGGTCGCCGGCCGCCTGCCCGGCCACATGAACGTCCTGCTCGCCGAGGCCAAGGTGCCGTACGACATCGTCCTCGAGATGGACGAGATCAACGAGGACTTCGCGAAGACCGACGTCGTCCTCGTCATCGGCGCCAACGACACCGTCAACCCGGCCGGCGCCGAAGACCCCTCCAGCCCCCTCGCCGGAATGCCCGTCCTCACCGTCTGGGAGGCCGGCAAGGTCATCGTCTTCAAGCGTTCGATGGCCTCGGGCTACGCGGGCGTCCAGAACCCGCTCTTCTTCAAGGAGAACACCTCGATGCTCTTCGGCGACGCGAAGGCCAGGGTCGAGGACATCGTCGGCGCCCTCTGACCCAACACGATGTCGAGAGCGTCGCCGTGACACCCCCGCCGACCGCCCTCCGCCTGGAGGGCGGTCCACCTCGCACAGGCCGTGTGCTGTCGGCGTCGGCCAGTTCGCGGTCGCGGCCGCAAGATCGGCAGAGGGAATCCGATTTCGAATCGATTTCACATTGAAGGTTTCGCGTACATGCAGACCCGTCGCGATCCTGGAGACGCCGCATCCGACCCCGTTCGGTCGGCGACCCCGCCCCACCCACAGGCGCCGGGCTTACCGCCCCCAGGCCCGCTGCCGCCCGGACAGGCGGGCGGCCGGGTCCTTGGATACGTTTCCCTCATGGAGAAGGACGACGTCTCCGCCTTCCTCGGCCGCCTGGCGCACGATCTGAGACCGCGCTCGGACCAGTGGGCCGGTCTCCTGATGGAGCAGATGCGCGGTGAGCTTCCCGAGCTGTGGCAGCGCGCGGACCTGGCCCAGCGCGCCCTGAGCGAAACGGCCGACCACATCGCCGCCTTCCTCGACGCCCTGGAGCACGGCCGCGATGTCACCGAGGCCCAGGCCCCTCCCGCCGCTCTGGAACTCGCCCGCGGTTTCGCCGAAGCCGGCGTACCGCTCAGTAAGCTGCTCCGCACCTACCGCCTCGGGCACGTCGGCCTGCTCCAGCTGCTCCAGGACGAGGTCACCCGGTCCACCGACGACCAGCGGCTGGCGAACGCCGCGAACCTCCGGCTGATCAAGACCGGATTCGCGTACGTCGACCAGAGCTCGGAGCAGGTGGTCGCGACCTATCAGGAGGTGCGCGACCGGCGGGTGCAGCGCAGGCTGATGATCACCAACGAGGCGAGCAGGCGGATCGGGACCACCCTGGACACCGTCCGCACCGCCGAGGAGCTGGCGGAGGTCGGCACTGACGGATTCGCCGACCTCGCCACCGTCGACCTCCTCGACTCCGTCCTCCAGGACGGGGAGCAACTCCCCCCGGCGGATGCGCCGGTGCTACGGCGCGTCGCCCAGCGGTCCGTCCTGGACGGCTGCCCCGACTCCCCCGTCGCCACGGACGAACGGCACGTCCACGCGCCGGATTCGGTACCGGCGGAGGTGCTGGCCACCGGGCGACCCGTGCTGCTGCCTGTCACGTCCTCGGAGGCCCCGCCGTGGCTCGCGTCCCCGGGTCCGCCCCGTTTCGGCTACCACTCGGTCCTGCTGCTGCCCTTGTACGCACGCGGAACCACCCTGGGCCTGGCGCAGTTCATCCGCCATCGCACCCCCACCCCGTTCGACGACGACGACCTCCTCCTGGCGCAGGACATCGCCGCGAGAGCCGCCCTGTACATCGACAACGCCCGCCGGTACACCCACGAGCGCACCACCGCACTCGCGCTCCAGCGCAGCCTGCTGCCCCAGCGTCCGGTGGAGCAGTCCGCCGTCGAGACCGCCGCCCGCTATCTCCCCAGCGGCTCACGGGCAGGTGTGGGCGGTGACTGGTACGACGTGATCCCGCTGTCCGGCGGCCGCGTCGCCCTCGTCGTGGGCGACGTCGTCGGCCGCGGACTGCATGCCGCGGCCACCATGGGCCGCCTGCGCACCGCCGTCCGGGCCTTCGCCGACATCGACCTGATGCCCGACGAACTGCTCACCCACCTGGACGACGTGGTCATCCGCCTCCAGAGGGAGGAGTCCCGCGAGGACGGGGAGATCAGCGCGACCTGCCTGTACGCGGTCTATGACCCCGCCACCCGCCTCTGCTCCCTCGCCAGCGCCGGGCACGTACCCCCGGCTGTGGCGACGTCTGCGGCCGACACGGAAACGACCGGCGCCGCCCCGGCAGAAGCTCAGAAGGCCGGGACGACGCCGGCCGACCTCCCGGCCCTGCCCATCGGCCCACCGCTGGGACTCGGCGGCCTCCCGTTCGAGACCGCCCAGTGGGAACTGCCCGAGGGCAGCCTGTTGGCCCTGTACACCGACGGCCTCGTCCAAAGCCGCACCCGCGATCTGGACGCGTCGCTGACGCTGCTCAGCGACAGCCTCGCACGGGCGTCGCAGTCCTCGCCCGCACCGGACGAGGTATGCGAAGAGCTGCTGGCCACGATGCTCCCGGCACACCCTTCCGACGATGTGGCCCTCCTGGTCGTTCGTACCAGGGCACTCGATCCCGGCCATGTCGCCACACTCGACCTCCCGTCCGACCCCGCTGCGGTCTCCGGAGCCCGTCGCTTCACCGCCGACACACTGGGCTCGTGGGGTCTCGACGAGCTGTCCTTCACGACGGAACTCATCGTCAGTGAACTGGTGACCAACGCGATCCGCTACGGCAAGCCCCCCGTCCACCTGCGGCTCGTCCTCGACTCGGCCCTGACCTGCGAAGTGTTCGACGCCAACAGCACCGCGCCGCACATGCGCCGCGCGCGGACCTTCGACGAGGGCGGCCGCGGACTGCTGCTCGTCGCCCAGTGCGCCGAGCGCTGGGGCACGCGGCACGGCCGCGAGGGCAAGACCATCTGGGCCGAACAGGCGCTTCCGTAGGCCGTTCCACCCTGCCTGGCCGCGGGTATCGAGTCGACCTCATCCACAACAAGACCTTGACGGCACATGACTCACGACTAAACTCGAATTCGATTCGAGAATGAATCTCGCACCGTCGGCCCTCCCGGCCGTCCGCGAATCGAGGCTCGCCGCACATCCCGGCGACGACAGCAGAACGGAGCGGGTCATGACCCACTGTTACGGCGTTGTGGTGCTCACGACGGGAGTCGTCGCATGACGGCACGGCGAGTCGTGTTCATCGGCGCCGCGGGCGAGATGTGCAAGGTGGCCATCGAGCGCTTCGCACGGGCGGGGGGCGACTTCGACCTCACCCTCTGCGACATCAGGCCCGAACTGCTTCAGCCACTGGTGAAGCGGCTCCCGGCAGGCCGGGTCAAGGTCAGGCGGCTCGACCTCTACGACCGCGACGCCCTCCTCGACGTGGTCGACGGCGCCGCCCTCGTCGTCCTGGGTGCGGGACCCTACATCCGCACCTCCGAGCCCGTGATCACGGCCTGCATCGAGCCGAAGGTGCCGTACCTCGACTTCGACGACGACGTCGAGAGCACCCAGCACGCCCTGAGCCTCACCGACAAGGCCCAGGAGGCGGGCATCCCGCTCTACATCGGCTGCGGCGCCTCACCTGGCATGAGCAATGTGCTGGCCGTGGACGCCGCGAGCGAGTTGGACACGGTCGACGACATAGAGATGTTCTGGACCGTGGGCGACGAGCGACCCCACGTGGGCCGGGCCGTGATCCAGCACCTCATGCACATCGCCGCCGGCGATTGCCTGACGTGGGAGAACGGCGGGCCGGTCACCCACCAGTCGTACGTCGAGACCGGATCGGCGCCGATGGGCGGCGGCCTGGGCGAGACCCTGCTGTACGAGACGGCCCACCCGGAGCCCGTCACCATGCCCCGCCGTTTTCCCGGGGCACAGCGCATCCGCTGCCTCGGCGGCATGGACCCGGCACCGGTCAACGGCCTGGTCAAGGGCCTCGGCCAGGCCATCGAGTCGGGCCGGATGACCTCCGACGAGGCGGTCGATTTCATGATGGCGATCGTCAAGAGCCGCTTCGGCACTCCCGCGGGCTGGCGCCACGCCCTCGGCGGCATGATCACGCAGGTCCGGAGTGGCGAGAGCGGAGCGGGAGAGCTGCTCAAGTTCCTCGGGGCCTCGGCCGTCCGTCGTCGCTACACCTGGCGAGGCGGCCTGCTGGCCCGCGTGAGCGGTACCCGCGACGGGCGCCGGGCCGTAGCCGTCCGTCGTACGCCGGTCAGCGGGCCGGGGGCGTACCTCGTCGCCAGCATGGCGACGGTGACGGGCACCGCCTGCGCGGCGTTCATGGTGCTGGCGCTCGACGAGGCCGGCAAGCGCGCCGGTTCGTTCGCCCCGGAGGACTGGGCCGAGCCCGAGGCCTTCTACAACGCCCTGGAGCGTGTGGGCACCCCGCGCTACGAGATCGTCGAGTCGCTGCGCTAGGGACGTTTCCCGACTCGACCCTGACCAGGGCACCGCCGTGCCCGCGTACTCGAGTGGTCCGGGTACGGCGATGCCCTGGTCGCCACCGCCCCCGCCAGGCGGGCGTGCACGACGCCTGCCCCCAGCGAACCGGAACGTGCCGTCGCCCGGGGCCCGTTCCGTACTCTGCACCCACACGAAGGAGTTCGGCCTTGCTCAGCACCGGATACACGGAGACGCGGTACAGCGGCGGAGTCACCGTGATGGTCGGCGCGGAGCGAGGCGCCTACCCCTACGCCAACTCGGTCCTCGTACGCGGCACCGCCGAGACGTTGGTCATCGACCCGTCGCTGTCCCTCGTCGGAGCGGCACCACCCGCCGACGCGGTCCTCGTGAGCCATGCTCACGAGGATCACGTCGCGGCTCTGGGCGAATACGAGACACCGGTCCACGTGCATGTACAGGACCTGGCAGCGGTGCGATCCCTCGCGGTCATGGTCGAAGGCTACGGCCTCCCTCCGGAGGCCGCCGAGCACACCGACCTGATGCTGCGCGACCGCTTCCACCTCCAAGACCGCCCCGAGGCAGCGGGTTTCGAGGACGGCACGGTCTTCGACCTCGGCGGTCGCACGGTGACCGTCGTGCACCTGCCCGGCCACACGGCGGGCCATTGCGGTTTCCTGATCGAGCCGGACGGCTTCCTCTTCGTGGCGGACATCGACCTGACGTCGTTCGGCCCCTACTACGGAGACGTCGGCAGCAGCCTCACCGACTTCGAGGCGTCCATGCGCCGCTGCCGGGATGTCGACGCCCGGTGGTACGGAACGGCCCACCAGAAGGGTGTCATCGAGGGCGCGGCCGCGTTCTCCGAGCGCCTCGACGCGTTCGCCGGCGTGATGGCGACGCGCGACGAGACCCTCCTGGCGTTCCTCTCGGAACCTCGGACCGTCGACGAGATCGCCCGCCGTCGGCTGGTGTACCGCCCGCACGTCGAGGGTTCCCACGTGATGCCGGTGGAGCGCCGGACGGCGGTGCAGCACTTGGACCGTCTGACCGGCGCGGGGCGGGTCGCCGAGGTCGAACCGGGACGGTTCCGCGCCACGTAGCGCGCACGGTCCGGGTGTACCGGAGTCGCCGACTCCGGTAATCTCAGTAATCTCGAAATAGATTCGAGTTTCAGTAATTCAACATCGAAGCACAGGTACAGGGAGTCGCGAGTCATGGCCGCAGCGCAGCACAGTGACGAGGAGACCTGCGACGTCGTGGTCATCGGCGCGGGAATGTCGGGCCTGATGGCGGCCACGACCCTCGCGGACAAGGTCGACGTCGTGGTGGTCGAGGCCGAGGACCGGCCGGGTGGACGGGTCGAGACGGTCCGGAAGGGCGAGTATTGGATCAACGTCGGCACCCAGTTCACGGAGGGGACCGGGCCGTTGATCGACGCTCTCGACCGGCACGGCATCGAGATGGGGTCCTTGGCCGACACGGGCGTGGCGCTCGTCCTCAACGGTGCGATGGTCGACGCGTCCGACGTGCTCGCCCTCATGTTCCGCACCCGCATGAGCTTCATGGACCGGGTCGGCATGGCCGTGGTCGGTGCCCGCATCCTCTCCGCGGTCCCGTTCCTGGAGTCGGACGGCCGCTTGGCGAGGAGGGTACGGGCCAGGCTCGACAGGCGTCCCGCGTCGGACCTCCTGCGCGGCGTCCGCTCCGAGCTGACCCGGGCCGTGGTCCGGTCCTGGTCGGGGCAGTGGATGGGGTGTGAGCCGGAGGAGACGGCGGCGACGCAGCTCGTGGCATCGATCGGAATCGCCCTGACGGACCCGGCGAAGGTGCCGAACTTCGCCCTGCCGGTGGGAGGCAATCAGACCTTGACCGACGTCCTGGCCGCAGACCTCGGTGAGCGTCTTCGGCTGGGGTCGACCGTCCGGTCCGTGGAGAGGAGCGGAGACGGAGTCGTCGTGAACCACGTCGTCGCGGGCCGCCCGGCGCGGATACGCGCCAAACGCGCCATCGTGACGGTTCCCGGCGACATCGCCTCGCGGATCCTTCCCGACCTTCCCCAGAGACACCGTGAAGCCTTCGACGACATCCGCTACGGGCGGTACGTGATCGTCGGCTTCTTCACCGAGGAGGAGGGTCCTCAGCCCTGGGACGGGCTCCTCGGCGTGTCCACTCCGCAGCTGTCTTTCCAGGCGGTGTTCAACCACGCCGCCGCGCTGCGCAAGAACGGCCAGAGGAAGCCGGGCGGCGCGCTGGCGTGCTTCGCCGGTGGCGCCTCGGCCGACGCCCTCTTCAAGCTCTCCGACGAAGAGATCGTCGCTCGGTTCTCCGAGGACCTGCTCACGGTCTACCCCCAGCTCGAAGGGAAGCTCGGGGAGGGGATCGTACGACGTCACCAGCGTGTGGTGCCGTTCTGGGCACCCCGAGGGCGCGAGTCGTTGCCGACGCTGCGCGCCCCCCTCGGACCGATCCATCTCGCCGGCGACTACCAGCTCGACATGCCGTCGCTCGCCGACGCGGCCACGTCGGGCGAGAATGCGGCGAAGGCGGTTCTGTCGAGCCTGGGCCACTGATCCTTGGCCCTGGGTGGGCCCCCACGACGGCTCGTCCCGTGGCGTCGTGGGGGGGCGGAGCGGCGGGTGCACCCGCCCGGAGGACCGACTCCGGGGTCCCGACGTCCAAGCCGAGTGCGGCGGACACGGAGTGTCCGGGACGGCGCTCTCCCCCTCACTGTGAGGATGGCACCGTCGGACCGGAAACCGCCCCGCCCTTCCCTGTCGTCTCACCCGCTCCCGCTCTGCGAGTCGCCGTGATCGCTCTCCTCGTCCTCCTGTCCCTGCTGTTCCTGTGGACCGTCGTGTCCGACCGGCTGGCGCGGTGGAGCATCACCGCCCCGATCACCTTCGCCCTGGCCGGGATCCTCCTCAGCGGTCAGGACCACCCGGTCGTACCGCTCGACATGGACACCCACATCTTCCAGCGGGCCATCGAACTCGTCCTCGCGGTCATGCTCTTCACGGACGCCACCGAAGCACGTGACTACGCCCGGCTGCGCGGCCCCGTCGGAGAGGGAAGGCTCCTGGGGATCGCCCTGCCGGCCTCTGTCGTGCTTGCCACCTTGGCGGGCGCCCTGGTCTTCCCCGGAACGAGCTGGTGGCTCCTCGCCGTGGCGGCCCTCGTCGTCATGCCCATGGACCTCGCACCGGTCCTGATGATCCTGCGCGACGAGCGGGTGCCTCTACGAGTGCGGGCCGCGCTCAATATCGAGGGCGGCTTCAACGACGGTCTGATCTCCCCGCTCTTCGTCTTCTGCGTCGCCAACCTGGTCTCCGCCGAGGGCGACACCTTCGGCGACCTCCTCCTCAACGCCCTCAAGGGCGCGGTGTACGCCACGGTCGTCGGCAGCGTCCTCGGGTACCTGGCCTCCGTGGCGGTGCGCCGGGCGCCCATCACACATGATGATCTGTCAGGCAGTCTTCCGTTCGTGCGTCAAACGTGCGTCACGTGCGTGTAGGGGTGGGGGCAACGGGGGACTTCGCGCAGTCGCAATCCCTGAAGAAGGAACCCATGCCGCGGGCGAGCTGTCGGGCCATCGATGAACCGTCCGTTCCAGCCCAAGGACCACGCTCAGGCGCCGCATCGCAGGTCGAAGGCCAGCAAGCGGGGACACCATGCGGACGCATGCTGACCGTTTGCTGACCTGAGGGGGGCACATGATGCCCCTGACCTGCGGCAACGCCAAATAGTCAGATCTTGGACTTGAACATGGTACGAAGCATGCGAATACTCCCGAAATGTCAGCTCCCTGCCTGCTTCCCGCAGGTCAAGGGCGGTCTTCGGAGCGTACAACGACTCGCTTGTCCGGTCAGCAGCCCCAGATGTCGCAGAGCTCACGCTGACCAATGACTGACTTTTCCGACGCACCATCAGGCCAGGTCGGACCATCCTGAACGTTCCTTCGAGCGAGCCTCGGCTGTCTGTCCGCGGGGTCCCGGCTGGAGATCGGGGACGTGGCAACGCGACCGCGGATGGAAGCGACGCCTACGAGGTCGAGCTGACCGAGGACGAGGACGACGGGTTCGCCGGCTGGTGCGACTGCCCGTACGGGCGGGAGAACAATTTCTGCAAGCACGGTGTGGCGGTGGGCCTGGCTGTCCTGGGGCAGGCCGAATCCGTGCCTCGACAGCAGTCGGCAGCCGCGTCGCGTACCCGGCTGCTGGATGCCCGGCTGGAGTTCCGTACCCGCGAGGAATTGCTCGCCCTGGTACGGGAACAGCTCGCAGGCGACTGTAACCTGCGCCGGCACCTCGAGCTGCGTGCGGCCCCGCCGGGGAGGACACCGGCATTACCCGGGAGCGCATCCTGAGCCTCCTCGACACCCGCCTTTTCGCCCGCTACGGCTACGTCGAGTACGCCGACGCCCGCGCATACGGGCAGCAGGCGGCGAAGGCGGTCACCACCCTGCGGGCGCTGACGGCGAGCGGCCGGGCCGCCGACGCTGTGGAGGTGGCCCGCGAGGCCCTGCGGGCCTTGGAGCGGACGTACGGGGAGATCGTCGCGCGGGCCGGCCACCCGGCTGATGCGGTCACCGTCCGCCGTGACCTGCGGCGGCCCGCCGGCCGCGTACCAGCAGCGGCCAAGACACACCAGACTCGACGCCTCCTCAACGGGCGCGGCGGACGCGGGCGAGGACCAGAACCGCGTCGTCGGCCGGCTGGGCGGGAAGCAGGCTCGCGAGGATGCGGTCCGCGGTTGCTTCCAACGGGCCTGGGGGCCTGCCCAGTTCGGCGCGCAATGCCTTCAGGCCGACCTCGAGGTCCGCGCCTCGTGTCTCGATGAGGCCGTCGGTATACAGGGCGAGACTCGCGTTCCCGGGGAGTTCGATCTCGATCGTCCGGAAAGGACAGCCGCCGACGCCGAGAGGGATTCCCAGGACGTCGTCGATGGTCTCCACCGTGCCGTCCGGCCGGAGTACCAGGGGCGGGGGGTGGCCGGCGCTGGCGATCCGGGCTCCTCCACTCTTCGGGTCGTAGACGATGTACAGGCACGTCGCCAGCTCGATGCCGGCCTCCTGGGCGCATGCGTCGAGCTCGGTGAGGAGGTCGACGGGCTCGCTGTCGTGCCTGGCCAGAGCCTTGGTGGTGATACGAAGGCGGCCCATGGCTGCGGCGGCCGACACACCGTGCCCCATCACGTCGCCCACCACCAGAGCGACTCGGCCGTCGGACAGGCTGATCACGTCGTACCAGTCTCCGCCGACCTCGGTGATCCGACTGCCCGGTACGTACCGGTGGGCCACGTCCACGTACGGGCTGGTCGCCAACGCGCTGGGCAACAACGCCCGCTGCAGGGTGAGGGCGATCTCCTCGACGCGGCTGTACAGACGGGCGTTGTCCAGGCAGATCGCAGCCCGTGAGGCGAGCTCACCGGCCAGGCTGACATCGTCCACGGTGAAGGCCCGCCGGCCCGTGGACCGGCCGAACATGGCGATTCCCTGGACCGTACCCCTGGCGATGAGCGGGGCAACGAGGACGCAGGCCAACCCGCTCTCGGCGAAGAGCCGTGAGCGTGACTCGATGAGGACGGTCCGGGCCAGGAACTCCTCGTTCACCACGGCGGAGATGGCGCGACCGGTCCTCAGCATGTCGTGGATGACGGAGCCGGGCGGATACCGCACCGTCTCCACCCCGCTCACGAGTTCGGTGGCCGGAGGGGGCAGGATCGTCCCGGAGGCGATCCTGCGGGTGAACAGCGGTCGCGCCGGGTCAAAGTCCTCTACCTCGTCCATCCACTCCACGACTTCGACCACGGCGCCGTCGCAGAAGTCCGGCATTGAAGCGTCGACCAGCTCCTGGGCCGTGACGTTCACGTCCAGCGTCGTCCCGATGCGAGTGGAGGCCCCGTCCAGCAGAGCCAGCCGTCGACGGCTGGCGGCGGCTTCCAGGATGGCCTGTTCCCGGTCGGTCACGTCCAGCATCAGCCCGCCCACCCCGGGGCGCGAGCCGACCGCCTGGCTCAGGGGGAAGAAACTCACCGACCGCACCTGATCACGGTCCGGATGCCCCCGCGGACGCATGCCCACCAGGGTCCCCACGACCGGTGCTCCGCCCAGGGCGACGCCGCGGAGCATGCGCTGGTACTCGCCACCGTCGGACATGATCATGATTTCGTCCATGCGCCGCCCGAGGTGGGCCTCGATCGGCAGACCGTCCATGTCGGCGAGCGCCTGGTTGAGGTGGACGTACCGGAGGTCCTGGTCGAGCATGACCAGACCGATGGGGCAAGTCTCGAAGAGGGCGTCGAGGAAGGCGAGGTTGGTCTTGACCCGATCGAGCTCGTCACTACGGCTCGCCAGGACCATCACCACCGAAGGTCCGCCGGATCCGGTCACGGAGAAGGCCCGGAAGCCGCAGTCGAAGACGGTGCGGTCACGATGCCGGACCGGCAGCCGCCCCCTCCAGTAACCCTGGGTCCGGCCTCGCTCGGTCAGCCGGGAGCACGGATCGGGGGCGCCCTGGGGCCCGTCGGCGAAGAGAACGGCGCCGGGCTTCGACAGGACGGCGGTGGCATCATATCCGAAGAGGTCCCGCGCGCCGGGCCCCCAGTAACACACGAGGTCCCCGTCATCGAGGCCGAAGACGGCCACGGGCACGTGCTCCAGCAGCGTCCCCGGCTCGGACCAGAACGGGCCGTGGGTCTCCTCGCCCCCCGGCCGAGCCGATGGCACGAGATGTCCCCTTCCACTCGCCGTTCCATCCATTATCCGGACACCACAGGCATTCCGCGGCGCGAAGTGCGCCGTGGCGAGGACCGAGCCGAGAGAAACGCCCCCGGCCGCCGGTGGCTGGCTCAGCGCAGCAGGGCGGAAACGGCGGCCGGCACGTCGTAGCGCTCGTCCCGCCCACCCCCTCCACTTCCCTGAACCAGCATCACTTCCTGCACGGCGTGTGGGCGTGGGGGATCCACATCAGCGCGGCGGCGGCCCGGATCCCGCCCGCGCCCCCCACGCGCCGCGCAACGCCACACCGTCGCTCTGCGGAGGGGGACCCGGATCGCCGGCTCAGCGACCGTCGCTCCCCGCTGCCGACGGCCCATAGAGGTTAGAAAATAAAGTATGAGCGACCTACTTGGACGCGTCCGACGTCGGCTGCTCGGCTCGACCACGAGCTCTTCCTCTCCCCCTCGGCGTCCCCGCTCAGAAAGCCACCAGGAGCGTCAGGAGCACCCCCAGCCCCCCAAGGGAAGGGCGCGGCGGCCGCAGCGTCTGTCCTCCCTTCTGAGCGTGCGCAGCGTGGCCGGCGAGGTGTTCCTCCTGCAGCTGGCCGTCGTGGTGCTGCTCGTCGCCGCCGCGGTGGTGGCGCTCGTGGTGCAAGCCCGGAGCGCCGGCATGGAGGACGCCCGGCACCGTACGCTCGCCGCAGCCGGAACGTTCGCGGAATCTCCGGGAATCGTCGCGGCCCTGCGCAGCCCCCATCCGACCGCAGTGCTACAGCCGAGCGCCGAGGCGGCCCGGAAGATCGCCGGGGTCGACGGCATCAACGTGTACACGCTCTCCGGGGTCACCCTCGCCCACAGCGACCCGCGGCAGATCGGGAAGCACGTCGTCGGCCCCTTCTCCAAGGCGGCGGCCGGCCAGTCCTTCACCGAGACCTTCGAAGGGTCCCTGGGGCAGTCCGTGGTCTCCGTGGTCCCCGTCAAGGACTCCGACGACCGCGTCATCGCCATCGTGTCCTCCCCGGTCACGGTCCAGAACGTGCAGAGCATGGTGAACCGGCAGCTGCCGGTCGTCCTCGGCAGCGCAGCCGCGGTGCTCGCCCTGTCCGCGGGCGGAACCGCCCTGGTGAGCCGTCGGCTGCTGCGCCGGACCCATGGCCTGGGACCGGCCGAGATGACGAGGATGTACGAGCACCACGACGCGGTGCTGCACGCGGTGCGAGAGGGCGTGCTGATCGTCGGCGGCGGCGGACGGCTGCTGCTGGCCAATGACGAGGCGCGGCGGCTGCTGCGTCTGCCCGTGGATGCGGAAGGCCTCCCCGTCACGGACCTGGGTCTGGAGGAGGAGATCGCCGAGCCGATCGCATCGGGCCGTTCCGCGACCGACGAGCTGCACATGGCAGCCGACCGGCTGCTGTCGGTGAACATCCGGCCCACCGCCCCCTACGGGCAGGCCGGGACCGTCGTCACGCTGCGGGACACCACCGAGCTGCGGGCGCTCTCCGGCAGGGCCGAGGTGGCCCGCGAGCGGCTGAAGTTGCTCTACGACGCGGGGGTGCGGGTGGGAACAACGCTGAACGTCGAGCGCACTGCGGAGGAACTGGCGGAGGTGGCGGTCCCGCGGTTCGCCGACGTGGTCACGGTCGACCTGCTCGACCCGGTGCTGCGCGGCGAGGAACCGACCGAGCCGAGCACCGAGATGCGCCGCACCGCCGCCGTCGGCCTTCAGGGCGACCACCCGCTCTACCCCGTCGGCAGGCTGATCCGGTTCGTTCCCACCAGCCCCATGGCGGCTGGGCTGGCCGACGGCCGTGCGGTCCTGGAGGCGGACCTGCGCACCACCCACCGCTGGCGGACCCAGGACCCGGCCAACGCCCTGCGGATCCTGGACCGCGGCATCCACTCCTTGATCGCCGTGCCCCTGCGGGCCCGGGGCGTGGTGCTGGGGATGGCCGGCTACTGGCGGGGGCAGGACTCCCCGCCGTTCGACGAGGAGGACGTGTCCTTCGCCGAGGAGCTGACCGCCCGGGCGGCACTGGCCGTCGACAATGCCCGCCGCTACACCCGCGAGCACACCATGGCCGTCACCCTGCAGCGCAGCCTGCTGCCCCGGGGCGTACCGGAGCAGTCCGCCGTCGAGGTCGCGCACCGCTATCTGGCTGCCCAGGCCGGTGTGGGTGGTGACTGGTTCGATGTCATCCCGCTGCCCGGCACCCGGGTGGCCCTGGTGGTCGGCGACGTCGTCGGCCACGGTCTCCACGCAGCCGCGACCATGGGCCGCCTGCGCACCGCCGTGTACAACTTCTCCACCCTCGACCTGCCTCCGGACGAACTCCTGAGCCACCTGGACGAGCTGGTCGCCCACATCGACACCGACGAGCAGGAGTGGCAGGGGATCACCGGAGCCACCTGCCTGTGCGCCATCTACGATCCCGTCTCGGGGCAGGTAACGGCCGCCACCGCCGGGCATCCGGGCCCCGCTCTGGTTCACCCCGACGGAACCGTGTCCTTCCCCGAGGTGCCCGTCTCCCCGCCGCTGGGCCTGGGCGAGGGCCTGCCCATGGAGACCATGACGGTCACCCTGCCCGAAAGCTCCCGGCTGGCACTCTTCACCGACGGGCTGATCGAGAGCCGCGACCGCGATCCGGACGCGGGCCTGGCAGCGCTGCGCGCCGCCCTGGCCGGGCCCGCCCGCACCCCGGAGGAAACCTGCACCGCGGTGATCGACGCGATGCTGCCCACCAGGCCCAGCGACGACGTCGCGCTGCTGGTCGCCCGCACCCGCCGACTGGACCCCGCGCGGATCGCCGAGTGGGACGTGCGCCCCGACCCTGCGGCGGTATCCCCAGTGCGCAGCGCCTGCGCCCGCCGACTGGCGGAGTGGGGCCTGGAGGAGATCGCCTTTACCACGGAACTCATCCTCAGCGAACTGATAACCAACGCCATCCGCTACGGCACCGAGCCCATCCGGGTGAGGCTGCTGTACGACCGCAGCCTGATCTGCGAGGTCTCCGACGGGTCCAGCACCTCCCCGCACCTGCGCCGGGCCGAGGCCACCGACGAGGGCGGTCGCGGCCTGTTCCTCGTCGCGCAGTTCGCCGAGCGCTGGGGCACCCGCTACACCGCCCGCGGCAAGATCATCTGGAGCGAGCAGGCCCTCCACGACGGGGCCGCACCGCCCGCGATGGATCTCGGGGAGGCGCTCCTGGCCGGGTGGGACGACGAGGGGCTCTGAGAACGCGCCGGTACGGCAGCCGCAGGGAAGGCAGCGGACACCACCGTCTGGGACTGCGCCGCCGAGGCCGCCGAACGTACGCTGGCCTCGATCAGTACGCGACCGCCCGTTATGGAGCCTTTGTGCCCGCACCTCGTCTCCGGACAGCCTTCGTCGCCGCCTGCCTGGTCCTCGCGGCGCCCCTCGGCGCCTGCGGCGACAAGCCCACCACCGCGCCCAAAGCACCCGCGGTGGCCACCTCCGCCGCGGACGCCGGCGGCGTGGCAGCACTGACCACAGCGGCGAAGAAAGAGGGCTCGCTCAACACGATCGCGCTCCCGAGCGACTGGGCCAACTACGGCGCAGTGATCGACGGCTTCGAGAAGAAGTACGGGATCAAGGTCACGGTGGAGAACCCGGAAGGTACCAGCCAGGACGAGATCAACGCCCTGAAGGAGCACAGGGGCGGAGGCCGCGCCCCCGATGTGATCGACGTGGGGGGCTCGTTCGCGCACTCCGCGGCACGGCGGGGCCTGCTCGCTCCGTACAAGGTCGCCGCGTACGACGAGATCCCCAAGGAACAGAAGGACGACCGGGCCCGCTGGTACAACAACTACGGCGGTTACATCTCGATCGGCTGTGACGCCAAGCGCGTCAAGACCTGCCCCGCGACCTTCGCCGACCTGCGCAAGCCCGAGTACAAAGGCAAGGTCGCGCTCAACGGCGACCCCACCAACTCCGGCTCCGCCTTCGCCGGGGTCTACGCGGCGGCCCTGGCGAACGGGGGTTCCTTCGACGACATCCAGCCCGGCATCGACTTCTTCGCCGAGCTCAGCAAGAACGGCAACTTCATCCCGGTCGAATCCACCCCGGCCACGATCGCGAAGGGCCAGACCCCGATCAGTATCGACTGGGACTTCCTCAACCTCGGATACGCCGACGCATTCCGCGAGAATGGCACGGACGTCGACTGGCGGACCGCCATCCCCTTCGACGGCAGCTTCGCTCAGTACTACGCGAACGGGGTGAACAAAGACGCTCCGCACCCCGCGGCGGCACGTCTGTGGCAGGAGTACGTCTTCAGCCCGGAGGGCCAGAACCTCCGGCTCGGCGCCTATGCACGCCCCGTCCTCATGGACGCCATGGAGAAGGACGGCACCCTCGACAAGGCCGCCGCCGAGAAACTGCCGACGGTCGAGGGCACGCCGACGTTTCCGACGGAGGTGCAGAGTGAGAAGGCAAGAGAGACCGTCAACCGCGGCTGGGCCGAGGCCGTCTCGAACTGAGGGCCAAGGGCGCTCCTGACCAGGCGTGCACCCGCCGGTCCGGGCCTCGCACCGGTGGCCACGGCACTCACGGCCGCTGTCCGGCCCAACTACAGGCCATGCTCACCGTTTGACGATCAGATCGAGGAGCTCGGCGAGCCGGTCCCTGACCGCCTCACGGTGGTGAAGGGCGTCCGGTGTCGACTCAGCGCTCGGCGGCACGCCCCGTCCGCGAAGACATGGAGCATGCGCAGCGTGCGCAGGCAGTCGGCAAGGTGCGCGGGAACCGGGATCGTGATGCGGATGAGCTCACCCGCCTCTGCGACATCAGCGAGAACATCATGGGCGTCGGCCTCAAGGCCGCTTCCTGGTTTCACTCGAGACCTCGCCCACGACGGCGACGGCGACGGTGACCGCCGAGCGGATCTCCGTACTCGCCGAGTTCGGAGCGACCCGGGTAAGCATCGGCGTGCAGAGCTTCATAGACGAGGAAGCCCGCGCGGCCGTGCGGCCGCAGACGCGCGACGAGGTCGAGGTCGCGCTCGCCCGTCTCAAGGAGGAGCAGTTTCCCGCCTCGACATCGACCTCATCTACGGCATGGACCGCCGCGATGCTGATGCGCCGGGGCTGCCCCTTCAGGCTCCGGATGCCGGCCCGATCGATCTCGATCGGCTACCCGCCCGGCGTGGGCCCGACCCGTCCTTCCGCGCCTGTGAAACGCAGCAGTCGGGGGCGGTCGGTGAGCCCGCGGTAGAGCTGCTGGGCAAGGGCCGCCCACAGAGCGCGCTCCTCGTCGAGGCTCTCCGGCAGGATGACGCCCATCTCCTTCAGGAGGTCACGCCGGTGCACGTTGGGCGCCACAGCCGCCGATGCCAGCCGGGCTCCATGTCCGCGACGACGCGACGCCAGCCATGCCTCCGGCGTCCTCCGCCTGATCACGGCTCGGGCGACGTCCTCCTGTGGCGCCTGGACCGCCCTCACGACCCGGTCTTCCGGCACCCGGTCACCGAGGAGATACGCATCGACACACAGGCGCGTGTGCTGCGCTACACCACGGGCAGCCCCCAGGGGGCACACGAACCGTGCGCGGCCTCGACGTGAGCCGGGCCCTGGACCCGTCGTGGCAGGAGGGGGCGGCCACACGGGCCGTCCACAGCGCCGACGGCCGTGTCGTCGCCGTCGTCCGCGCCGGCCACGTCTCCCTCCTCGACGGTCGTAAGGGCCGGCGCCTGGCCACCGTCCCGGTGGCACCGACGGGCAGGACCTCGGTGGACTCCCTCGTGCTGATGTCGCTGAGCGTCGACGGGCAACGCCTCGCCTTCGGCCGAGGCACGGCCGACGTCCCTCGGCGCACCGACCCGGATCAACGTGTGGGACACCACCCACAACCGGAGCCTCGTGGACATCGCCGTCCCGTCCGAGGACATGGCGTTCACCGGTCTCGCGCTCAGCCAGGACGGCAGGACCCTGATGACCACGGACGACTCGGGCGGCGCGATCACGGTCCGGGACGCCGCCGACGGCACAAAGCTGCGGGTGCTGAACCGGGGGAAGAGCGACGGGACGGACGGGGACGACGGAGTCCTGGCCGCCGTCTCCTCCGACGGCGGCACGGTCCTGACGGACACGGGCGCCCTCGTCCGCACCACGGGAAACGGCCACGAGCGCACCGCGCTGGAGAACTGCGCGTGCCGCACCGTCTTCAGCCCCGCCGGTGACTGCGCCGCCGTGATCGGCTCCGGGGCCGGCATCACGCTGTGGGACGGCGGCTACGCACGCCGCTCGGGCTGCTGTCCGGCAACCTGTCCAAGGGGATGCCGGGCGTATCGGAGGGCCGGGCGAGTCGCGCGGCGTCGGCCTGCTCGGTCCGGACGGAGGTCAGGGGCGGGGCGATGCCTTCGATCTCGCCGAACCGCTTTCGTTTCCGGCGGTGTGGGGTGACCCTGCTGGGATCCGCCGCGTTCTCCGCCGATGAGATGCGGACGCCGTCCCCTCCGGGCAGAGTAGGTAAGGACCTGTTCGTACCCAGGTGGTCCCCTGTGGTCCCGCGTGCTGGAGACGGGACGGAGTGATGCGAGGATTGTCGTGGCGTCGGAGTGATCGATGTTCCGCAGACGGCCGACCGCCAATAGCGAGGACCTTCTGGTCCGGCTCGGGTCGCTGACCGCCAGAGCGCGGGAGTTGGCCGAGACGCAGCGTTCCCGTGTCGAGTTCGCCTTGGCCCTGCAGCGTGACATGCTGCCCTCGGACCTGCCCAGTTTTCCGGGCGCCCGGCTGGCCGTCCGCTATGAGCCCGCCAACCACGGGCTCAACGTCGGCGGTGACTGGTACGACGCCTTCTCCCTGCCCGGTGGGCAGATCGGCATGTCCATCGGTGACGTGCAGGGGCACAACATCGAGGCCGCCGCCTTCATGGGACAGGTCCGCGTGGCACTGCGCGCGCTGGCCTCCGTCACCGGAGACCCGGGAGAGCTGCTCGGTCGCACCAACGACCTGCTGATCTCTCTGGGCGCCGACCTCTTCGCCACCTGCACCTTCCTGCGGCTCGACCCCGTTGCCGGCACCCTGGAGTGCGCTCGGGCCGGTCACATCCCCCACATCTGGGCCACCACCGACGGCCGCTCCGGCATCGACGACAGCGAGGGCGGGCCTCCGCTCGGTGTGCTCCGCGACGTCGACTACCCGACCACGCGCCACCGGCTCACCGCCCACGGTGTCTTCGTCCTCCTGACCGACGGGGTGGTGGAGGGGCCCTCGCTCCACGTCGACGAGGGTCTGGACCGGGTGACGCGGCTCGCCGGGATCACCGCCGTCGCCGGGCTGGACGTCGACGCGCTCGCCACCGCCGTCATGAAGCTGGCGGCCACGGTGGGGCACGAGGACGACGCGGCCGTCCTGGTCGTCGGCCATGACGGCGGTCCGGCCCGGTCGGCGGCCGAGGAGTGAGGGGAGGGGGGCTCGCCTCGGGCCGGGTCGGTCCTCGCACCGGCCCGGCCCGTGCCGTAAGGCGGCGCCCGACACGCAGGGGTCCTTGCCCGGTCGTGGCGGCCCAGCCGGTGTCTGATGGCTGACGTGTTGGATACTCGGCGGTTCCGGCCCTCTACGGAGGCGGCTCTGATGTCGCTGGCCGTGACGGTTTGCTACTACGCGGCCGGACGACTCGGCCTGATGGGCCGCCTCGTCGTCGAAGGCGTGGTGGTCACCCCCATCTGGCCGCCCACCGGCGTCGCCGTCGCCGCCCTGCTGCTGCTCGGCGCGCGGGTCTGGCCTGGGATCGCCCTCGGCTCCTTCCTAGTCATCGCCTCCCTCACCGCTCCGGGGCCCACCACGGTGGTCACCGTGGTGAGCAACACCGTCGCGCCGCTCTGCGCCTTGCTGCTGCTGCGACGGGCCGGCTTCCGGCGCGACATGGCTCGGCTGCGGGACGGACTCTCCCTGGTCTTCCTCGGCGGGTTCGGCGCCATGCTGATCAGCGCGACCGCGGGGGTCGGACTGCAGGTGGCGAAGGGCTCCCTGGACAAGAGCGAGTTCTGGCCCGCCTGGCTGGCCTGGTGGGTGGGCGACACGATGGGGGTGGTGCTCGTCGCCCCGCTCCTGCTCGTCCTCGCGGGGCCGGCCGGACGGTTCCGGTTACGGCGCTGGAAGGAGGCGGCCTTTCTGGGGCTGACGACCCTGGTCCTCATGCCCATGGCCGTGCTCAACCCGATGAGCATGCTCTTCCTCGTCTTCCCCCTGCTGATCTGGGCAGCGCTCCGCTTCCAGCTCGCCGGAAGCATGCTGTGCGCGCTCTTCGCCTCCGTGCTCACCACCTTCGAGGCGACCTCCGGGCGGGGCGCGTTCCTCCACCTGACGGACGTCGAGATCATGGCCAAGCTCCAGGCGTTCAACGGTTCCGCCGCCCTGACCGCCCTGCTTCTCGCCTCCGTCATCACCGAGCAGCGTGCGACCCGCCGGTCGGTGCGCCGCGCCTGCCAGGAACTGGCGGAGGTGCTGGAGCACCTCGCGGCGGGCGAGCCCTCGCCGGGTCCACCCGGCACCGCCGAGAGCCGGGCAGCACCACCCGGCGGGCACCGGGATTCGTGACACCCACGCCGGAGCCGGCGCAGGGATCAGGAGCCGTACAACAACTGCAAGGCATGGGAACTGTCCGGCGCTGGCAAGCTGGTGCGTGATCGCGTTGGAGATGCACGGTCCTGAGCTGGTGGTTTTGTCAGGTGGTGGTGTTGCGGTCGGAGACCGGGGCCGGGGATGGCCCGGTAGGTGTCGGGCAGGACCTCTCGCCGGTGGGTCCAGCGGGTCAGCTGCCTCCAGCGTTTGTGGTCGGCGAGCGCGTGCTCGACGGTGATGCGTTCGATGAGTGGTTGTGCCGGGCCTCTTCTCTGGCTGCGTGCACGTGCGGCAAAGCGATCTTGTTCGGTTTTCCGGGTGGCGTGATGGCCTGTCCGGGGTGGTCGCGTCCGAGACCGAGGGAGCCGTCGTCCAGAAGCGCCTCCGGGAAATGCTGGAAGCAGACGGCGACGCCTTCGTTGCTTGCGGCGGTCGCATCGTGCATCCGACCAGGTCGCAGGGCATCGGCCCACAGCGCGCGGCCCCGGGCATCGGCAATGACGGTGTCCTTCATAGTGTTCTGCTTCTTCCTTGCCGTGACCCCGGGCCGCGATCCGGCTACCGCTACCGGCCACAGTTCTTCGCCGAGGTCTGGAAGCCCGGCGAGCCGTCGTTGGCCATCCCGATCGCCTGCAAGGGCAACCACAGCAACGCCGCCACGTCGCACACCCAGCTGGCGTCCGCCTCCGCCCATGTCGAAGCAGTCCACATCGGCGCGTGGAACCAGACGCCGGCCTTGGTGTTCAGCACGGAGCTTCCGACCGAGGGCCCCCTCACGGTGCACGCCTTGCAGGCACGAGGAACCGGCGGCCGGCTGAACGGCTCGCCGGACACCCCCAACAACCGCCTCGATCAACCCGTCGACGACGAGAACATCTACCCGGGAATCCAACGGCCCCACGAGGGCGACGCCCCGCCAGCGCCCGAGCCGGGGTTCCACGTCCAGCCCGAGCACTATCCGTGGTTTCGGCGCGTCCTCGCCCGAAGCGCCGCCGCCGGCCTGACGGCCTTCGCCGGAGATGGCGCGGCCACCGCGCAGTACCTGACCAAGAGGCAGGGACAGCGCCACTTCGGGGGGCATCAGCAGAATCCTCGTGCCGGCAGTACACCTGTCCCAGCCGTAGACGAGTTGGAGCGCGATCGTCTGCCGGTCATCGCGGTGGGAGCGAGACGTTCACCCCGGTCGCCGACAGCCCGGAACGGTCCGAGGTCCGGCACGCGAAGACCGTTGTCGGACGGGTAGTTGCGCCGCCACGATGACGTTCCCGTACAGGTCTTCGAAGTGCAGAGAGCGGCTGTCGACCTCCTCCCGCTCGTCCCACACCCGCACGCCGTGTGCGCGCAGGTGATCGGCGGTCTGTTGCACATCGGCCGTATACAGGACGAGCAGAGGCTGACCGCCGCACTGACGGCCGATCAGCTCACGCTCCTGCTCCGTGGCCGCGGGCATCAGCCAGAGGCCCGCCGGCGCCCGGTCGGGCAGGCCGATGTGCAGGTAGCGGTAGCCGTCAGCCGTCTGGTCGTGCAGGACCTCGAAGCCCAGGACGTCCCGGTAGAAGGCCAGGGCGGCTTCGGTGTCCGCGACAAGCACCACCATGCGCCCGAGCGCGGAGAAGAGCGGGTTCTGATCAGGGGAAGGAGCCATGGGGTGAAGCCTCCGGGTGAGGGTGGTGCTTCCGGTCGACCGGTCATTCGACGCCTAGCAGTCGCCGCCGGTCGTCGGGGCGGGATGCGAATTCCGCGCAGGACGCCTGGTGGACGATGCTGCCCTTCTGCATGACCGCCACGTTCTGGGCGACGGACAAGGCCAGCCCCAGGTTCTGCTCGACGAGGAGGACCGACATGCCCTGCGCGCTCACCTCCCGGATCACTTCGCCCACGTGGGCGACGATCGCGGGAGCGAGGCCGTCGGACGGCTCGTCGAGCAGCAGCAGGCGCGGATTGCCCAGCAGGGCCCGGGCGATCGCGAGCATCTGCTGTTCCCCGCCGGAGAGCTGGTCACCGCGATGCCCGAGCCGCTCCCCCAGGCGCGGCAGCAGGTCGAGGACGCGGGCCCGCGTCCACGCGCCCCGTGTCGGACCCCGCGAGGCGATCGCCAGGTGCTCTGCCACGGTCAGCGGCGCGAAGACGCGGCGCCCCTGCGGAACGACACCCACGCCGGCCCGGGCTATCACGTCGACGCGGGCCCCTGCGATCTCCCGGCCGTCGAGGGTGACGCTGCCCTGGTACGGCCGGACGAGTCCCATGATGGTCGAGACGAGGGTGGTCTTCCCGACTCCGTTGCGCCCGAGCACCGCGACGGTCGCGCCCGCGTCGAGGTCGAGATCGACACCGCCCAGGACGATGCCCCCGGCGTAACCGGAACTCAGCTCGCGCACGCTGAGGAACGGCTTCACGACGCCACCTCCATGGTTCCGAGGTAGGCGCTCTGGACCTCTGCGGAGGCCCGCACCTCATCCGGGGATCCGGTCTTGAGGTGCCTGCCGAGGTGCATGACCGTCACCGTGTCGGCGAGCTCGAAGACCATGTCGAGATCGTGTTCGATCAGGAGGACGGTCACCTCATCGGGCAGGGCGGCGAGCAGTTCAGTGAGTCGTGCCGTCTCCGCCGGCGACATGCCGGCCGCCGGCTCGTCCAGCAGCAGCAGCCGGGGTTCCGTGGCCAGCGCGACGGCGACCTCCAGCTGCCGTCGTTCGCCGTGCGAGAGGGCGGCCGCCAGGGCGTCGTGCCGGGTGGGCAGGCCAACTCGTTCGAGGAGTGTGCGCGCCTGCGCGATCGCCGCGGCCCGGGCACTCACCTTCCGCCAGCCGCCGAGTCCCGTACCGGGCCGGCGCAGCACGGCGAGCAGTACGTTCTCCAGAGCGGTCTCACGCATGAAGAGACTGGAGTGCTGGAAGGTCGCGGCGACACCGAGCGCGACCCGGCGGTCCACCGGCAGCCGGGTCACGTCCCGCCCGTCGACGAGGATGCGTCCGGTGGTGGCCGCCGACGTTCCGGATATCAGGCCGAACAGGGTGGACTTTCCTGCCCCGTTCGGGCCGATGATCGCGTGCCGAGCGCCCGCACGCACCGTGAGGTCTACGTCGTCCACGGCTCTGAAGGACCCGAAGTGCCGTGATGCCTGCCGTAGTTCCAGGAGATCGAGATGTGTCACGCCGTTCTCTTCCGGGTCGTTTTGGACGGGAGCCGTACGCCGGCCAGCCCGCGAGGCAGCGTGTAGACGGCGGCGACGAAGAACAGGCCGAGCAGCAGCGGCCCCCGCCCGGCGATGGCTTCGAGGTTTCCCAGGTACTCGCGCATGAGCCAGATGAGCGCGGCGCCGGTACAAGTCCCCCACATCGAGCCGGCGCCGCCGATGACGACGGCGAGCAGCGCCAGGGCGGCGATCTCGAATCCGGCGTCGCCGGGCGAGACGAACCGCTGCACCGACACCCACAGGGCTCCCGCGGCGCCGGCCAGTGCTCCGGCGCCGCAGTAGACGGTCAGGGCATAGCGCCGGGTGGGATATCCGATCGCTCTCATCCGGGACTCGTTGTCGCGGATTCCGCGCAGGGCTAGGGCGAACGGCGTCGAGCCCAGGCGGGAGACGGCCGCGAAGAGCAGCAGGAACACGGCCAGGACGTAGAAGTACACCAGCCCGTCAAGCTCCAGCGCGGGCATGCCGGGCAACGGGACGACGGGCGGGATGCCGGACATGCCGTCGGTACCGTTGGTCAACGACTTCCAGTCGACGGCGGCGCTGTAGGCGATCTCGCCGATGGCCAGCGTGAGCATCAGGAACACCACACCCCGGGCCCTCACGGCCAGCCATCCTGTCGGCACGGCCACGAGCGCGGAGACCCCTGCGGCGATGAGGAGTTGGAGGATCCCTGTGTCGGTGAGCCGCGTCGCCACGATCGCCGCCGTATAGGCGCCCACGCCGAAGTACGCCGACTGCCCGAGGGTCGGCAGTCCGGTCAGACCGGTGAGCAGGTTGACGCTCAGGGCGAGAAGGGCGAACACCAGGATCCGCGACAGGGTGCCGATGGCGTACGAGCCCAGGACGAAGGGGGCCGACGCGAGCCCGACGGCGACGGCGGTCGCGGAGAGCCGCCGTGCGGTGGATCGGGAAGGTCTGGACGGGCTCATGCGCGCACCCCCGACGGGACCAGGCCGTGCGGGCGGACGACGAGCACGGCCAGCATGGCGCCGAAGAGCAGGAAGGGAGCGTACTCCGGGAGCAGCGCCACTCCGAGTGTCTGCACCTGGCCGATGAGAAGCGCGCCGACGAGTGCACCGCGCACGGATCCGAGACCGCCCACCACGACGACGACGAGCGAAAGGACGAGCACGGATTCGTCGACGCCCGGCCCGGGCCCGAGAATCGGCGCCCCGAGGACGCCACCGATCGCGGCCAGGGCCGCGCCGAGCGCGAAGACCCCGTAGAGCACCTTGCGGATGTCGACGCCCAGCGCGCGGACCATGTCGCGGTCCGCGACGGTGGCCCGTACCAGTGCTCCGAGCGAGCTGCGTTCGAAGACGAGGTACACGACGGCGGCGAGGCCGGTCGCGACGCCGATGAACACGAGCCGGTAGACCGGATACGCATGGCCGAAGAGGTCCACCGTCCCGCGGAGGGCGGTGGGCGGGTCGGTGGGCAGCACCTCGCCGCCGAAGGCCGCGGCGAGGAGATCGGCGACGATGAAGGTGATGCCGAGCGTCAGCACGGCCTGGTCGAGGTGTCCGCGCCGGGCCAGCGGCTGGGTGAGGAACGTCAGCGCCGCGCCGCCCAGGACGCCGACCAGGGCGCCGGCCGCCAGCGCGAGGAGCAGGCCCCACAGGCTCCCGTCGGACAGTGCGTAGGCGACGTAGGCCCCGGCGAGGTAGAGCGTGCCGTGGGCCAGGTTGAGTACGTCCATCATGCCGAAGACCAGGGAGAGACCGACCGCGATCGTGAACAGCAGCAGACCGAAGGCGATCCCGTCGATGACGCTGACGAAGTTGCCGTCCAACCATCCGGCCATGTCAGCCGCCCAGCCGGCCGAGCTCGGAACGGACGGTGTTGGCCCCCTGCTTGACCTCACGCAGGTACCAGGGCTGGATCGGCGTACCGCCGCTGTTGAACCGCCAGGTGCCGCGAGGGCTGTCGATGTCCCCCACCTTGGCGATGGCGGCGTTGACTGTCTCCGAGGTCACCGTGGATCCGGCCGCCTTGATCGCCTTGTCGAGCACCTGCGCCGCGTCCCATGACGCCATCGCGTAGGTGGTCGGGGCCGTCCCGTAAGCGGAGGTGTAGGCCGGGGCGAACCGCTTGTTGGCGGCGTTGTCCAGGTCCGCGCTGTAGTTGAGTGCGGTGAGGATGCCGGTGGCTGCCTCTCCCTGACCCTTGAGCACGCCGCCCTCGGTGAGGAAGCCGGGCGCGTAGAGCGGGATCTTGCCGGCAAGTCCGAAGTCCCGGTACTGCTTGACGAAGTCGACGGCCGCACCGCCGGCGTAGAAGCAGAAGACGGCCTTCGCGCCGGATCTCTCGATCTGCGCGAGGTACGGCTGGAAGTTCTTGGTCCCGGGGAACGGTGTGTACACCGCCTCCCCCGCGATCTTGCCGCCCGCCGGGAGGAAGGTGGACTTGAAGCCCTCCACCTCGTCCTTGCCCGCCTGGTAGCCCGCGGCGATGAGGAACACACTGCCGCCGGCCTTCTCCGCCACGTGCTTGCCCAGCGCCTTGCCGGGTTCGTCATTGACGTACGAGGTGCGCCAGATGTACTGGGTCCCCGTCAGTGTCGTGGGCGAGGCGTTCGAGCCGACGAGCGGAACCCTGCCGGTCTCGAACAGGTCCTTGACCCCGTTGATGGTGGCCGAGCTCACCACGCCGCTCACCGCCAGCACACGGTCCTGCTTGACCAGCTTCTCCGCCGCCGCCTTGCCCGAGTCGGCCGTCTCCCCCTCGTCCGCGACCACGATCTCCACCTCGCGCCCGCCGAGCCTGCCACCGTGCTGTTCGACGTAGAGCTCGAAGCCCTGCTTCATCTCGTCGCCCAGTGCCTTGTAGGTCCCCGACTGCGGGACGAGGAGCCCGATCTTCAAGGGCCCGTCCTGCGTGTCGCCGCCGTTCCCGAGGCTGGCACCACCACATGCCGTGGCCAGCGAGAGGGCCAGCGTCACGGCGATGAGTCCGATGGGGCGAATCCGACTTCTCATGAATGCTCCGTACGTGGTCAACCAGCCCTGAAGGGCCGGGATGTTGCCGAGGGGACTGCCTTGAGGGTCCCGGGCAAGGGAGGTCCAGCCCTCAGGGGCGACCTGGCCGCCGATTGAGGAGTGCCGGGAAAGTGACACGTGTCTATCGCTTAATCGGGACGACCGTCAAGAGATCGCGAGATGGTGGGCCACACCCCTTGACTCCGCCCTCACGTATGCCGCCACACTGACCATCGCCAATTTCGCGCAATGTCGATCGAGCGAGCGGGCTCGTGATCAGTCAGGAGTTGAAGCACCATGACCGACGATCCATCGCGGCGCAAAGTCCTCAAGAACAGCGGGGCGCTGGCCGGAGCCACACTGCTGTCCGGCCTGTCGGGCGGGCGCGCGGCGGCGCAGGCCACCCCGCGTACGGACGACACCACACCCGTCGTGGATCTGCCCACCGGCGGACTGCGCGGAAGCACGGAAGGCGCCCTTTCCGTCTTCAAGGGCGTGCCGTACGCGGCCCCGCCGATCGGCGCGCTTCGATGGCGGCCGGCTCAGCCCCACCCGGGCTGGCAGGGAACCCGCGACGCGACCGCCTTCGGCCCGAGCGCACCGCAGCCTTACCGGGAAGGAGGCGACCAAGTGCTCGGAACTCACGGCTCACCCCCCTTCGACGAGGACTGCCTCACGCTCAACGTCTGGACTCCCGGGGCCGACAACGCCAAGCGACCGGTGATGGTGTGGATCCACGGCGGCGGCTTCATCTCGGGATCCGGCTCGCTGCCCAACTACTCCGGCGAGACTTTCGCACGCAACGGCGACCTCGTCGTCGTGACCGTCAACTACCGGCTCGGCCCTCTGGGTTACCTCTACTTCGGCGAGGAGGGCGCCGGCGGGAACTTCTGGCTCACCGACCAGCTCGCCGCCCTGCGCTGGGTACGGGACAACATCGCCGCGTTCGGCGGCGACCCGGACAACATCACCGTCGCCGGCCAGTCCGGTGGCGCGCTGTCGGTCGCGGCTCTGGCCGGGGTACAGCCCAAGGGCCGCCCGCTGTTCCGGCGCGCCATCCTGCAGAGCCCTCCGCTCGGACTGAAGATCCCCACGCGCGCCGAGTCGCTCCAGCGCACCGCCGCCTTCCTGGACATCCTCGGAGCCAAGGACGTGGCGGAGCTACGGGCCGTGCCCTGGCCGCGCCTGATCGCCGCCACCTTCGAGATGTTCGGGCGCACCGGACGGTGGGGATACTGGTCGACCCCGTTCCTGCCGGTGCTCGACGGAATCACGCTGGACCGCGACCCCGCCGACCTGTTGCTCAGCGGCGCCGGGACGGAGATCGACGTGCTGATCGGCTGGACCCGGGAAGAGGCCAACTTCGCCTTCGCGCTCAGCCAGCCGTACGCCGCCGCAACCAAGGAGCAGGTGCTCGCAAGGGCGCGGGACACCTTCGGGAACCGGGCGGCCCAGGCGTACACCGCTTACGAGGAGGCCCGGCCGGGTGCCAGGCCGGTGGACGTACTCATGGATCTGATCGGCGACGACCTCTTCCGCATGCCCGCTCTGGCGCTGGCCGAAGGGCGGGCGGCTCGCGGGCGTCCGGTCTGGGCGTACCAGTTCGATCTCCCGACCCCCGCGCACGACGGTCGGCTCGCGGCCGCACACTGCCTGGAACTGCCGTTCGTGTTCAACAACTTCGACAAGTGGTCACAGGCCCCGTTCCTGGCAGGACTCAACCCCCGGATCCGTGACGGTCTCGCCGCGACCATGCACGCGTCCTGGATCTCCTTCATCCGCACCGGCGACCCCAACCACGACCCCATGCCGCGCTGGGGCCGCTACGACCGGGAGTCCCGCACGACGATGGCCCTCGACTCGGTCACCACCGCTGTCGACGACCTCGCGGGCTACTGGCGGCGCCTGCACCAGGCGACAGCGCGGTAGCCCCATCCGTCAGGTCCCGTGGCGCTCCGCACCGCGGGACACCGGATCTGGCGCGAACCGCTTGGAATGTGTTACACAGAAAACGTCAGTTACACGTGTAACACATCGTATCTGTCCCGTTCAGGAATCGCGGAGCGTTTGATGTTCACCTCACCCGAGCAGATGCCGCTCCCCTTCTCCTGGGCCGACCAGGAACGCAGTCTGGTCGGCCATCTCTCGGCACTGGTCCGCCTGGACACCTCGAACCCGCCGGGCAACGAGATCGCCGTCGCGCGCTACCTCTCCCGCGAGCTGACCCCCTTCGGTATCGCGCACACCATTCTGGAGTCCGAGCCCGGACGGGCCAACCTCGTCGCCCGGCTGCCCGGGTCGGGGCAGAAGCCGCCGCTCATGCTGCTGAGCCACGCCGACGTGGTCGGCGCGGGGCCCGACGGGTGGAGCCGTCCGCCCTTCTCGGGCGAGGTGGCCGACGGCCGCGTCTGGGGCCGCGGAGCGCTCGACATGAAGAGCCAGGTCGCCGCGAGCCTGCTGACGATGCAACTCCTGGCCGCCCACCGGATCCGGCTGACCCGGGATGTGCTGATGGTGGTCACAGCCGACGAGGAAGCCGGCAGCCGGCTGGGGGCGTACTGGCTCTGGGAGAACCACCGCACTCTCGTCGAGGCCGAGTTGGCCATCAACGAAGGCGGCGGCCAGCGTTTCATGACCCCCGGCGGCCCTGTGTACACCGTGCAGGTGGCCGAGAAGGGCAGCGCCCGGATGCGGGTCACCGCGCGCGGGCCCGGCGGCCATGCCTCCGTCCCACGTGCGGAGTCTGCGGTCTTCGCGCTTGCCGAGGCCCTGCTCCGCCTGCGCGCGTTCGCCCCGAAGTCGGTGCTGCATCCGGCCTCGCACCTCATGCTGAGCACCTTGGCGGACCTGCACCCGGGACCGGGCGCGGAGGCGATCGAGCAACTGCTGAAGGAACCGACCTGGGCCCGGGCGAACAGCCTGCCCATCGATCCCGTCCTGCGGGAGTTCGTCGTCGCCGGGCTGCACAACACCGCCACTCCCACCATGCTGTCCGCGGGGCAGCGGCAGAACGTGGTGCCCGTCGAGGCGAGTGTGGTGCTCGACGGGCGTCTTCTGCCCGGCGAGCTGCCCGATCAGTGGGTCGAGGAGATTCAACGGGCTGCCGGAGACCGTGTCGAGGTCTCACTGCTGCACGGCAGAGCGAGCCACGCCGTCCACGACGACCCGGAGATCCTGCGGGTCCTGGGCGATACGGTCGGGGCCCACGAACCGGGTGCGCGGGTCCTGCCGTACATCAATCCGGCGTCCACGGATGCCCGCGCCTTCCCCGACACGAGGGTGATCGGGTTCTTTCCCTCCTCAAGTGACGCGGACATCATGCGGCTCATCCACGCGCCCGACGAACATGCCCGGATCACCGACCTGATGTTCGGCGGGAAATGCCTCCTCGACGCGGTCCTCAGACTCTCCACATGAAAGGAGCCACCCCATGGGTGTTGTCATCGAGACCCTGACCGGCAAGATCGAAGGCACAGCGGAGAACGGGCTGTCGGTCTTCAAGGGCATCCCGTACGCCCTCCCGCCGGCCGGCCCCCTGAGATTCCAGGCGCCGGCCCCGGTCCCCGCGTGGGACGGCGTCCGCCCCGCGACGTCCTTCAGCGCCGCGCCCCCACAGCTGCCGCTGCTTCCCGGAATGCCCTCGGCCTGGCGACCGGAAGACGGCCTGGACTGCCTCAGCGTGAACGTGTGGACCCCCGGGGGCGCGGGTGACCGGCTTCCGGTCATGGTGTGGATCTACGGCGGAGGGTGGAAGACCGGCTACTCCGCGGATCCCGGCTACGACGGCGAGGTAATCGCCCAGGGTGGCGTGGTCATGGTGACCTTCAACTACCGCGTCGGCTTCGAAGGATTCGGATTCGTGCCGGGCGCGCCCGCCAACCGGGGCTTCCTCGACCAGGCCGCGGCGCTCACGTGGGTGCACGAGAACATCGCGGCCTTCGGCGGCGACCCGGACAAGGTCACGGTCTTCGGTGAGTCCGGCGGAGGGGCGTCCGTCGCCGCCCTCCTGTCCGCCCCCGCCGCGCGCGGTCTGTTCCGCCGCGCCATCGTCCAGAGCATGGCCGGGCGCTTCCTGCCCGAGGAGGAAGCCCGGCGGATCGCCGTGATGATGGGGGAAGCGGTCGGCGTGGGCCTCGACGGTCTGGCTTCCGTGTCACCTGAGGCGTTGCTGGCGGTACAGGACGTGGCCCTGCCCGCGATGCGAGCGGAGCCGGCGAACTGGACGACTCCCGAGGCGATCACCGCGTTCTCGCCCGTCATCGACGGCGTCACCGTGGTCGACAAGCCGTGGCTGGCCCTCCGTTCCGGGTGCGCACGTGACGTCGACCTCATCTCCGGGTACACGCATGACGAGTTCACTCTGTTCGCCATGGAGCGCGGCCTCGTCAAGATGAAACTCGGCGCGATGGTCAAGGCCGTGCCCATGATGCTCGCGGCGGCACGCGCGGGATTCCGCGAGCGTGCATCGCGCAAGCCGGCGCAGCCCTCGGCGAGGATTCGCGACCTCGACCTCGCGGTCGTCACCGAGGGGTTGGGGATCGGCCGTCAGGCAGCAGCCGAGTACCGAGCCGCCCACCCGGGCCTCACCGACGCCCAGCTGTACGTCACGATGTTCTCGGACGCGTTGTTCCGGATGCCCGCGACGTGGCTGGCCGAGGCACACGCCGCAGCGGGCGGACGAGCGTGGCTGTACGACTTCACGTGGAGCAGTCCGGCGTTCGGCGGGGTGCTCGGCGCCTGTCACACCATGGACATCCCCGCGACCTTCGGCCACACGCGGGGGCCTCTGTCAGGCTTCCTGTTCGGCGGCAAGGCCCCGTCCCAGGACTTCACGCACCTCTCGGAACAGCTCCGTGCCTCCTGGATCTCCTTCGCCGACTCGGGGGATCCCGGCTGGGCCCCCTTCACGACGCAGCAGCCGACGACTCGCCTCTGGGACGTCGAGCCGTCGGTCGTCGAGGACCCGCTCTCGGCATCCCGCAGAATCTGGCACGAGGAGTCCGGTCTCTGACGATGCGGGGAGCGATTCCCGGACCGGATCACGCCGGCGGAACAGGGCACCCTGTTCCGCCGGCTCCTGGCGGAGACGAACCCTAGGCGGGGCCTTCTGTCAGGCCGGTGACCTGTTGGACGTGCAGCAGGCTCGGTGGGGCGAGCACGTCATGAAGCTGCTGGAAGATCCGGCGCGCGGCGACCGCGTTCCAGTCGGCGGGCAGGAGCTCGCTGGGCAGGCCGGGGTCGAGGTAGGGCAGTCGGCGCCACTGGGTGAGCATCGGGACGTAGTGCCGGAATGCCTCGCCGCCGTCGATGTCGCGCGGGTGCGGGAGGCCGGCGGCGATGGGTCCGTACGTCTGGGTGAACGTGGCGTACTGCGCCTGGATCGCCGGGAAGTCCCACCACGAACTCACCGTCTCGGGCAGGTCGCTGAAGGCGGCGTAGTCCGCGGCGAACAGATGCACGTAGTCGCTGAGCCCGCGCCGGACCAGCATCTCGCGGGCGTCGCCGAGGAGCCGGCCGGGTGCGAGCCACACACCCGGGGCGATGTTCCCGAACCCCAGCCAGGTCAGCCGGGTGCGCAGCTGGTAGCGGTACGAGCGCTCGGTCTCCGGTACGGAGAAGACGGCCATCGCCCAGCCGTCGCTCAGCTTCGCCGGCTCCAGGCTGCCGAAGATCCGCCGGTCTCCCTCGTCGAAGACGGGCTGTGCGGCCTCGCTCAGCCGGTAGCCCGTGGCGCCGCGGCGTTCCGGTTCGAGGACGCCCTTCTTCTTGAGCCGGGAGATCGCCGAGCGCGCCGCCGGGCCGTCGACGTCCAGTTCGGACATCAGGGCGATCAGGTCGGCGACCGAGATCCAGCCGCCGAGGCGGCGGAGGAACGCCCCGTAGACCGTGTTGATCAATGAGCTGGGCCTGAGGGGACTGTCCGCCATGATCGCCTTCCGTCGTATGCGGTCGCGATCCTACCGAGCCGGGCGGACGGAGCACCGTCCTGGTCCCGTTCACGGTCGGCCAGGTGTACGACGACGGGGCGGCGCGCCGTTCTCGTTCCCTGCCGCAGCGCGCCGTCAGCGCGAGCGAGGGCGACCGCTCATTCCGCGGTCGCCTCGCGCCGGGGCAGCGGCGTCTCGGCGTACGCGCCGGAGAGGAGGTGTCCCGCTCCGGGCGCGACGGCCGGCAGGTCCAGCGTGCGCAGCATCTGGTGTGCGGTGCACACCGCCGCGGAGACGACGGGCTTTCCGAGGAGTTGTTCCGCCTCCTCGACGGCTCCGAGGGAGGGCATCTGGACGCAGGCGGACAGGACGACGGCGTCCGCGTCGGCGTGCTGGAGGGCGCGGGCGATCCCGGGCAGCCGGGCGGGGTCGTGGGCGGCCACGTCCAGGTTGTCGGGGATCTCGAGCGCCGCGTAGTCGAGCACCTCGATGCCCTCGTGGGTCAGGTAGTCGACCACCGTCCGGGTCAGTGGGCGCATGTACGGGGCGACGAGCGCGATCTTCTTGGCGCCGAGGGTATGCAGGCCGTGTACGAGGGCGCCGGCGCTGGTGACGACCGGGGCGGGGGCGCCGTTCTCGACGGTGCGTGCGTGGAGGCGTTCCTCGGACGTTCGGTGGTAGCCGAGGCCCATGCTCATGATGGCGACCAGGCAGGCGTAGCCGAGGACGTCCACACGGGCGTCGGACAGTTCGGTGGCACACCGGTCGGAGTCGGCGTCCATGGCCTTGAGCTGTTCGGGCGTGACGTGGGTCATGCGCATACGGCTGGAGTGGAAGGTGAAGCGCTCCGGCGCCACGCTCTCCCGGGCGCGCAGGATGGCCGGGATCTCGGTCTCCATCGTGACGTTGGAGCTCGGCACGATCTGGCCGATGCGGTAGGTGCGGTGAGTGGTCATGGATATTGCTCCGTGGCTGCTTGTCAGCGGGCGTCGACGACGGGGTTGGCGAGGGTGCCGATGTGCTCGACGGTGGCTTCCACCGTGTCGCCCGGGACCAGGAACTCCGGCGGCACCATGCCCGCGCCCACGCCGGAGGGGGAGCCGGTGGCGATGACGTCGCCCGGTTCCAGGGTCACGCCGGAGGAGATGTCCGCGATCAGGCGGGCGATGGGGAAGAGCATGTGGCGGGTGCTCGACTTCTGCTTGGTGACGCCGTTCACGCGCAGTTCGAGGTCCAGCGCCATGGGGTCGGCGATCTCGTCGGCGGTGACGACGGCGGGGCCGAAGGGCGCGTAGGAGTCCTGGCCCTTGGAGAAGAACCACTGGCCGGAGCGGCGCTGGTCGCGTGCGCTGATGTCGTTGACGATGCTGTAGCCGAAGATGTGGTCGTACGCCTCCTCCTCGCTGACGCGGAAGGCGGTGCGGCCGATGACGACGGCCAGTTCGCACTCCCAGTCGAGCTGCTGGGTGAGGTCGCCGTTGTGCAGGATCGGCTGCCCGGGCCCGGTGACCGCGGTGGCGGGCTTGCTGAAGAGGACGGGGCGCGGGGGCAGGTCCTTGTCGGTGTCCAGGCTACGGCTGGACTCCTCGACGTGTTCCACGTAGTTGAGACCGACCCCGATGATCTTGCCGGGGCGAAGCGGGGCCTGGAGCGCCACCGCCGCGAGGTCGTGGACGGCTGCGGCCGGCCAGCCGGTCGGGTCGCCGGCGAGCAGCCGGCGCGCGGTGTCGTGGACGTCGGCGTCCGCGCGGAGGAAGGTCAGCAGGTCCTGGGGCAGCTCGGTGTCGTGGTGGGCGGCCAGGGCGGCGAGGTCGACCACCCGGTCGTCGACCTGGGCGCCGAGGCGGGCGGGGGCGTCGTCGAGGGTGAAGGTCACGAGGCGCATGACGGCTCCTTGGGGAGTATGGGAGGGAGAGCAAGGGGTCAGGAGGGTTCGGGGCGGCGGTACGGTCCGTGTTTCCGTACCGCCGCCCCGGGGCCGGGGCGATGCGGGGAAGGTTCGAATCGCCTCCGGTTCGGCGCCGCCGCGCCGGTACCGGTGTCAGGGCCGGCGGTCACGGCGCGGCGGCGGCTCAACCGGCGGGCTGGTGCCCGCCGTTGTCGGGGTACGCCTCTTCGCGGTGGAAGCCGAGGGAGCGCATGACGGGGAAGTCGTTGAACGAGAAGAGGCAGGCGTCCTCGTTCTGGTCGAGGTTCGCGTGCTCGTGCCAGGCCCATGACGGGACGCAGAAGATGTCGCCCTGCTGCCAGTCGTAGCGCTGCCCGGCGATGACCGAGTAGCCGCGGCCCTTGGCCGCGGTGTAGACGACCGATCCGGTGTGGCGGTGGGCCTGCGTGGCCTGGCCGGGCCGCAGCAGCTGCATGTGGGCGCTCATGGTGGGCATCACGGACCCGCCGGTGACGGGGTTGGTGTACTCGGCGATGACGCCGTCGTACGGGGAGCCTTCCGTGGCCTTGGCGAGGCCCAGCAGGGACTCGTAGGTCGGCTCCCAGGGGTAGGCGAGCAGGGGCGAGTAGGGGCGGGTCCACTTCTCGACGCCGTAGGGCAGCAGGTTGGCGCCGTAGGTGAGGACCGAGGAGTTGATCACCTTCCCGGGCTGCTGGTACAGCTCCGGGTGGACTTCGTAGAATCCCGCGTCCAGGGCGTTGACCAGGGGGATGTCGAGGCCGTCCTGCCAGATGACGGGGGCGTCGTCGGCCTCGTTGCCGTGCTCGTGCCAGGTGCCGTTGGGGGTGATGGCGAAGTCGCCGGGACCGACCTTCAGCTTCTGGCCGTCGACGATCGTCCAGGCGCCGGTCCCCTCGTGGACGAACCGCAGGGCGGCGGCCTGGTGGCGGTGCGCGGTCATCGCCTCCCCCGGTCCCATGATCTGCAGGCCGGTGTAGAGGAGGCCGACGGCGGCGCTCACGTCTTTGCGGCCGGGATTGACGAGCATGACGACGCGGCGTCCGGCGTCGTCGGCCTTGACCAGGTCGAGCGCCTTGCGGACCAGGGGGCGCAGGGCGTCGTAGCGCCACAGGACCGGTACGGACTTCGGCTGCGGGTACCAGGGCTCGATGTCGTTGGCGACCGTCCAGAGGGCGCCGGCCTCCAGTTCGGCGAGTTCGCCGTAGTAGGCGGTGAGTTCGGGAGTGTCGGACACGCGGGCCCGGCCCAGCCTGTCGTCGTCGTACGCGGCGGTCATGAGTCCTCCTTCGTGGCTCCGGCCGTATCTGCGGGCGGAGCCGGCATCGGCGGGGCGGTGGTTCGGCGGGCGGGGTCGGCGGTGAAGTCGACCGGCGTGCGCGGGGTGTCGTCGACGTGCAGGCGGAAGACGTCGAAGCGGTTGTAGTGGCCGACGATGTCGTGCATCTGCTTGGGCTGGATGCACCTGGCCAGGTCGATCTCGGCGTAGACGATGCCCTCGTCGTCGACGAGCGGTTCGGTCACCGGGCGGCCGTCGGGCCCGAAGATCCCCGAGAGGGCGCTGCGGGGGCGGGCGAGCATGCGGCGCACGTCCTCGTCGTCGCCGGCGACGGTGTCCACGATCTCCGGGGAGATCGTGGAGCAGGCGACGACGGAGAAGACCTTGCCCTCGAAGCTGTGGGCGGCCGTGCGGACGGCGATGGCGTCGGCCATGTCGTAGTCCTCCGGTGCGACCGGCAGCGCGATGTAGCCGGCCGCGTGCACCAACTCGCCCTGGGCGAGCAGGGTGAAGCGGGCGAGGGTGTTGGTGTTCTCGCCGCAGGCGAGCACACCGAGCGGGCCGACGGGCGTGGCATGGACCTTGAGGGAGCTGCCGTCCCCGCCGGTCCAGGTCAGCTTCTCCGCCCAGGTGGGGACGAGCTTGCGGTGCACTCCGAGAAGTCCGCCGTCCGGCCCGATGGTGAGCAGCGTGTTGTAGAGGACGCCGAGGCTGTGGGGGCTTCGTTCGTTGACGCCGATGACCACGACCACTCCGTGCCGGCGGGCCGCCGCGCGCAGCGCGTCCACGTGCGGGCCGGGGACGTCGACGGACGCCCGCCACAGGCGCTCGAACCACGGGGAGCCCTGGACTGGGTTCATCGTCCAGTTCCAGTAGGGGTACCCCGGGACGAAGACCTCGGGGAACACGATCAGCTCGGCCCCGTGGGAAGCGGCCTCCGCGATGAGGGACACGGCCTTCTCGACCGTGGCCGCCGGATCCAGGAAGACCGGCGAGGACTGCACGGCCGCCGCCGTGAAGCGAGGCAGCCTCTCCATCTGGTCCTTCATCTGTTCCTCCATGTCAGACCGCTGCCGTCGCGTGCTCGGGAAGCCACCGCTGGTGCACGGGGGCGGGCACGTCCCGAAGCAGCTGGAGGCGGGGCGGAATCCGGTCGGTGCGTGCGCCCGGCGGCCTGCCGCTGCCGGCCTCCCAGTACGCCGGCCAGGGCGCGGCCGGGCCGGCGTACCGCTGGGCGGCCGCGGCGTGGAGCGTCCACAGCGGGTCGTGGAGCTGTGCGCGGCCGACGGCGCACAGGTCGGCCCGGCCCGCCAGGATCAGGGAGTTGACGTCGTCGTAGGTGGAGATCGCGCCCACGGTGATGACGGGTACGCCGACGGTGTTGCGGATCAGATCGGCGTACGGGGTCTGGTAGCTGCGGCCGAAGCGCGGCCGCTCATGGGAGACGACCTCTCCGGTGGACACGTCGACGGCATCCGCTCCCGTCTCGGCCAGGGCGCGGCAGAGCTCGACGACCTCGGCCTCGCCGATGCCGCCGTCCGCCCAGTCGGTGGCCGAGATCCGGACGATCAGGGCCTTGGAGGCGGGCCATACCGCGCGTACCTTGCGCAGCACTTCCAGGGGGAAGCGCATCCGGTTCGTGACGCTGCCGCCGTACTCGTCCGTCCGGACGTTGGTCAGCGGCGACAGGAAGCCCGACATCAGGTGCCCGTGGCCGTACTGGAGTTCCAGTACGTCGAAACCGGCAAGGTCGGCGCGGAGGGCCGCGGCGACGAAGTCCTGCGCGATGGCGTCCATGTCCTCACGGGTCGCCTCGCGAGGGGTCGCACTCGCCGCGTCCCAGGCCAGGGCGGAGGCCGCGACGAGCGGCCACCCGTCGTCGCCGAGGGGGACACACCGGCCGCCGGCCCGCGGTGTGCCGGTCGCGGCGCGCCGTCCCGCGTGGGTGAGCTGGATGCCGAGGCGGGTGTCCGACTGCCCGCGGACGAAGTCGGTGATCCGGCGCCAGGCTGCTTCCTGCTCGTCGGTGTACAGGCCGGGGCAGCCCGGGGTGGCGCGCCCGTCGGCGCTCACGGCCGTCATGCCGGCGATGACGAGACCCGATCCACCCACGGCCTGCGTGGCGAGGTGGACGAGTTCGACGTCCCCCGGTACACCGTCCTGCGCCGAGTACAGCGCGGTCGGCGGTACGACGACGCGGTTGCGCAGGCGCACGCCGCCCAGCCGGAACGGCCGGAACATCGGGGGCGCCGAGTCGCTCGGCCGGCCGACCGCCGTGCGGCCCCGGTCCTCTTGATGCTCCTGGTGCTCTTGGTGCTCTTGGTGCTCTTGGTGCCAGGCGTCCACCGCCCCGGTGAACGCCTCGTCGCGCACCCGCAGATTGTCGTAGGTGACCCGCCGGCTGCGGGTGAGCAGGTTGAACGCGAACTGGAGCGGTTCCTGCCCGGTGTAGCGGCCGACGTTCTCGAACCATTCGAGGCTGGCCTGGGCGGCCCGCTGCGTGGACTCGACGACCGGCTTGCGCTCGGCCTCGTACGCGGCGAGGGCACGGGGCACGTCCGGGTACTCGTGGAGGCAGGCGGCCAGGGCGAGGGCGTCCTCCATGGCGAGCTTGGTGCCGGAGCCGATGGAGAAGTGCGCGGTGTGGGCGGCATCTCCGAGCAGAACGATGTTCTCGTGACGCCAGGCCCTGTTCCGCACGGTGGTGAAGCTGATCCACCGGGAGCCGTTGGGTATGAGCCGGTGGCCGTCGAGGTGTTCGGCGAGGATCTCCTCGCACAGCCGGATGCTGTCCTCGTCGTCCGCGCCGGGCGGGAGGTCGCGCGCCGCGAAGGCGTCGAATCCCGCCCGCCGCCAGGAGTCCTCGTCGATCTCGACGATGAACGTGCTGCGCGTGCCGTCGAACGGGTACGCGTGGACCTGCAGGGTTCCGAAGTCCCTCTCGGCGACGATGAAGGTGAAGGCCTCGAAGACCTTGTCGGTGGCGAGCCACATGTAGCGGCAGTGCCGCTGGTCCAGGTCCGGCCCGAACTCCTCGGCGTGGGCGCCGCGGGTCTGCGACCGTACGCCGTCGCTCGCCACCACGAGGTCGTATTCGGCGGCGAGTTCGGCCGCGGACGGGGCGGGCGTGCGGTAGCGCACGTCCACTCCCAGTGCCGCACACCGCTCCTGGAGGATCTGCAGCAGACGCTTGCGGCCCAGGGCGGCGAAACCATGGCCGCCCGAGGTGAGCACCTGCCCCCGGTAGCGCACGTCGATGTCGCTCCAGCGGGCGAACTCCGCGGACATGGCCGCGTAGACCTCCGGATCGGCCTGGGCGATGCCGTCGAGGGTCTCGTCCGAGAACACCACTCCGAAGCCGAAGGTGTCGTCGGCCGCGTTGCGCTCCCAGACGGTGATGTCCCAGTGCGGTGAGAGCTGCTTGGCCAGGGCCGCGAAGTACAGCCCGCCGGGCCCTCCGCCGATGACTGCTATGCGCACGGCGTCCTCCTAATGGTTCGAGGAACAACGTATGCCGTAATTCCTGCGATCGTCAAGAAATCTATACACATGACTGTGACCTGCTTGAACCGGCGTCTCAGCCGAAGGTTTCGGGGGCCTGTACGCCCGCCTTGGTGAAGAGCTCACGCACGTCGTCCGGCCACGGCGTGGACCCCGTTGCGCGTGAGGGGGAGTTGGCGATCGTCATCCGGCCGGTGGCCGCCGCCTCGTCGCCCTGAGCGCGGACGGTGAAGGCGTAGTGCAGCGACGTGGTGCCGACCTTGGCGATGCGCAGTTCGACGCGCACGAGGTCGCCGAACCACAGCCGCGCCCGGTAGTCGGCCTCGAAGTGCACGCGCGGCGTGCTGCCGAAGAGGTGGGCCAGGCCCAGGCGGCGCAGCAGTGCGGCCTCCGCCGCCTCCACCCAGCGCACGACCGTGGAATGGTGGTAGTGGCCGGCGGCATCGGTGTCGGGCCATTCGACGCGGCGCTCGATGACGATGCTGGGCAGGTTCGCCACTTCGGCTTCGGCGGCCCCCTCGGCACAACTGCCGACGGGCGGGGTCGCTCGGGGGGTGACAGGGGTTTCCATCAGGAGCCTTCTCTCAGCTGCCGGCCGCGTTCGCGGCGTGCCGGCGGAGCACGTTGCGCTGCAGCTTTCCGTTGTCGGTGCGCGGCAGGTCGGTCACGAACTCGACGGCGCGCGGGTACTTGTAGGGCGCGATGGCCTGCTTGACGTGGTCCTGGAGTTCCTTGACGGCGGCCTCGTCGGCGGCGACGCCGTCGACGAGCACCACGTACGCCTTGACGACCATGCCGCGCCGCTCGTCCGGGGCGCCGACGACGGCGCAGTCCGCCACGTGGGGGTGGTCGAGGAGCGCCTTCTCGACCTCCGGGCCGGCGATGTTGTAGCCGGAGGAGACGATCATGTCGTCGCTGCGCGCCACGTACCAGAAGTAGCCGTCCGCGTCCCGCCGGTAGGTGTCGCCGGTGATGTTCCAGCCGTTCCTGACGTACGTCGTCTGGCGCGGATCGTCGAGGTAGCGGCAGCCCGTCGGACCGGTGACGGCGAGCAGGCCGGGCTCCCCGTCCGCGACCGGCGCACCGGCGTCGTCGACGATCATCGCGCGGTAGCCGGGAACCGGCTTCCCGGTCGCCCCGGGCCGTATGTCGTCGTCGGCGGCGGAGATGAACACGTGAAGCATCTCGGTGGCGCCGATGCCGTCGATGATGCGCAGCCCGGTCGCCGCGTGGAAGTCCTCCGACACGTGGGCGGGCAGGGCCTCGCCGGCGGATACGCATCTGCGCAGGCCGCTGAGGCGGTCCGCGGCGCCGGCGGCCATGATCGCCCGGTACGCGGTGGGGGCGGTGAACAGGACCGTGACCCCGTGCTCGGCGACGAGGTCGGCCAGTCGCTGCGGCGACGCCTGCTCGACGAGCAGCGTCGCCGCCCCGGCGTGGAGCGGGAAGACGACCAGACCGCCGAGTCCGAACGTGAAGGCGAGCGGCGGCGTGCCGGTGAAGACGTCGTCCGGCCGGGGCTTGAGGATGTGCCGGGAGAAGGTGTCGGCGTTGGCGAGCACGTCGCGATGGAAGTGCATCGTCGCCTTGGGCTTCCCGGTCGTACCGGAGGTGAAGGCGATGAGCGCGACGTCGTCGGCGGCGGTCGGGACGTTGTCGAACGTGCCGTCCTTGGCCGCGCACCGGCGGGTCAGATCCGCCTCGCCCTCGCCGCCGTAGGCGACGACGGTCAGCCCGGGCGCGCGGACGGCTTCGACGTCGTCGAGGTACCTGTGGTCGCACAGGGCGACGAGCGGTCGGCTGATCTCGTGGAGTTGCGCGAGTTCCGCGGTCCGCAGCATCGGCATGGTGGTGACCGCGACCCCGCCCGCCTTGAGCACGCCGAACCAGGCGGCGACCAGCCAGGGGTTGTTGGGGCCGCGCAGCAGGACGCGGTTCCCGGGGACGAGCCCGAGGTCCTCGGTCAGGACCCGGGCGACCTGGTTGGCGTGGCGCAGCAGGTCGCCGTACGTCCAGCTATCGGTGGGAGTGAGGAGGCAGGGCCGGTCGGGGCCCCAGCGCGCGACGGCGTCGTCCAGCAGCCGGGCGGCGCAGTTGAGACGGTCCGGATACGTCAACTCCGGGAGGTCGAAGTGCAGTTGGGGCCAGAGACCGGAGGGAGGGAGCCGGTCACGACAGAAGGGGTCCACGTGGGCGGACGGGGAGAGCTCCATGGGGCGCACACCTCGGTTTCGGGGGCAGCGGAGGGAGTGCGGCAAGTATTTCTCTAAATTGACGATCGTCAAGTTTTCACGACATAGATTTTCATGACGGACCGTCAGGTGATGGGCATGCGAATCCGCACGACCTTGCCGGTCGAAACCCGGATCGCCGCCAGCCGACCGCCGGCCTCGTCGACCAGGAAACGCACGATCGCGAGCCCGCGGCCGCCCTCCGCGGCCGCGTCGACGCCCAGGTCAGCGCCCGGACCGGCGTCCGGGGCGACGTCCGCGCCGGCGTCCTGGGCGAAGCTCGGCAGGCGGGGGTCTCCGTCGGCCACGTCGAGCCGCAGCCGGCCGCCACAGAGGGCCACGGTGAGGCAGGTCCGGCCCGCCGGGCCGCCCGCATGCCGGACGGCGTTGGACAGGAGCTCCGTGGCGACGAGCAGCAGCACCTCGGCGCGCTCGGACGAGACACCCCAGGCCGCGAGCGTGCGACGCAGGGAGGCCCGCACCCTGGAGACCTCCGACGCCGCCGCCTTCACCGCCCACCGGGCGAGTCGACGGCTTCGAGGCGGGGGGACCGTCGCGCGGCGCGTGGGGCGCGGCGGAGTACTCACGGACGAAACGGGGACGCGCATGGGGACTCTCCATGGAGACGGGCGACGTACGCCGCGTTTCCTCGTGTAACCTCAGCGGCCACACCATCCGATGCATTCGGCGTCCGAGACGTTTACTACGTCGCGCATATTGTGTTACACGTGTAACTACCATAGGTCCGATACCGTCGAGAGCACAAGGCATTTCGGACATTCATCCGGAAACCCGAAGCCTGCGGGGTGCGGCCCGACACACTCGGCGCCGCCCGGCACGGACGTTCGCACCCACAGAAACGAGGGGAAATGACGCAAGCACCCTCCGCACCCCCGGCCGCGCAGACGGCTGCCGAGCCCGACCTCGGAGCGTGGCCCCCGCCGCCGTTCCGCGCACCCGCTCCGCCGCTGGTCGGCCAGGACGGCGTGCGCCACTTCGACGGACTGACCTACGCGATCACGCTGGGATACCGGCCTTGCCTGCTCGACGTCCATGTGCCGGCGTCCGAGCAGCCGGTGCCCGCCGTCGTGTGGATCCACGGCGGCGGCTGGCTGGAGGGCGACCGCCGCTACCCGCCGCCGACCGTGCCGGTCGAGCTGCTGCACGGCGCAGTCCTGGGCGCCGGCCTCGCTCTGATCAGCATCGACTACCGGCACGGCCTCGAGGCCCCGTTCCCGGCGCAGCTGCACGACACGAAGGCAGCCATCCGCTACGTCCGGCAGTTCGCCACCGAGCTCGGCATCGACAAGGACCGGATCGCGGTCATGGGCGAGTCGGCGGGCGGACACCTGGCCGCACTCGCCGGGCTCGTGCGCGCGGACGCCACCGAGGACGACGCTGAGCTTGAGGGCCGCGTGGGCGTCCAAGACCAGGACAGCGCCGTGCAGGCCGTCGTCAGCTGGTACCCGGCCACGGACCTCGTCGCTCTGCTCTCGCACCCGCTGCCGATGCCGCCCGCGCCCGACGGCTCCGCATACCCCAACCCGTTCAGTGCGCTGCTGGGCGGCACTCCCGAGCAGCTGCCGGAGCTCGCCCGCGTCGCCAGCCCGGTCACCTACGCGGGCGGCACGACCCCGCCTCCGTTCCTCCTGATCCACGGGACGGCGGACACCCTCCTCCCGTACAGCCAGAGCGAGGTCCTCGCCGAAGCCCTCCTGAAGGCCGGCGGAGACGTCACCCTGCGGCCGGTGGAAGGCGCCGACCACATCTTCCTCGGCACCCCCGACGTGACGCCGATCGTCGCCGAGAGCGTCGACTTCATCGCCCGCCGACTGGGCGTCTGAGCACCGCCGTCGAACACCCTGCGCGGGGTGCCGTCATGACGGCGCCCCGCGCTCCGCAATACACGCTCCGCGAGAGGTATCCCATGACCGGCACTCCGACCCCGACCCAGGTGACGCCCACTCCGGCGCCGACACCGGCGGCATCACGGCGCCGCCCCTCCCCCACCGCCCGACGCTCCGGCCCCCTCGCCCTCGGAGTCCTCTTCCTGCTGGTCACCGCCGCGCTCGCGGCCACGGTGCTCGCCCGCCCCGAGCGCCCCGTCCTCCAACCCCTCGACGACACCTGGCTGCGCTGGATGGGAGGCCCGCACGACGGGCCGTACGCGGTGGTCGCCGCCGCTCTCAACTGGTTCGGCGGGCCGCTGGGCGTAGTGGTCCCGGTGGGGCTGCTGGTCTTCCTGGCGGTCCGGAGACGCTGGCCGTCTCTCCTCTGCGTGCTGACGGCCTACCTGGTGGGGAACTTCCTCGTCGTCCAGGCCCTGAAGTTCGGGGTGGACCGGCCGCGCCCCGTCGACCCCCTGGTCCGGGTGGACCACGGTTCGTTCCCGTCGGGGCACGTCGCCGGAACGGCCCTCCTCGTCGTGATCGCCGTCGCCCTGCTCGTGCCCGCGGGCCGACGGCGCGGCTGGTGGGCGGCCGGCGCGGCCCTCACGCTGGCGATGATGTGGAGCCGCACCTGGCTGCACGCACACTGGCTGAGCGACACCCTGGCCGGCGCCACGACGGGAGCCGGAATGGCCCTCGTGCTGTGGTGGGCCTTCACTCCGCTGCTGAACCGGGAAGGGTCCGCCCGCGGCCGGGACGCTCAGGCGGACTGACGGCTCACAGAGGCTTACGGCTCAGGAGAATGCCTGCTCACGAGACTGCCGGCTCACGAGGACTGACGGTGCACCAGGACCGGCTCCATGCCCCGCACCTGCGGCGATGTGCCGCGGTCCACCAGCTCGTGCAGGGCGTCGGCGACCTCCGCGGGCGTGGGCAGGTCCAGCCGTACGGACGTCAACGGCGGCTGCTGCAGGGCCGACAGGACCAGGTCGTCGCAGCCGACGACGGCGACGTCCTCCGGAACGGACACGCCCTCGTTGCGCAAGGCATGGAGCAGCAGTGCGGCGTACTCGTCGTTGTAGGCGAACACACCGTCCAGGCCCAGCTCGCGCCAGCGCCCGGCGAGTTCGGCGGCGGATTCGTGGGTGTAGGACAGGTCCACGGGGGTCACCGTCGCCGTGCTGCGGGCGGCGACGCCCTCGGCGCCCGCGAGGCGCGGCCGGGCGAAGGTTCCCAGGCCGCGTTCCTGCGGCATGACCACGCCGATCCTCCGGCGTCCCTGCGCCACCAGGTGCTCGACGGCGAGCGCGCCGATGCGCGACTGGTCGAAGTCGACGGTGTGGGCGCCGGCCACCTCTCGGGACGCGAAGGCCAGCACGCCGCGCACCCCCGCCCGGCTGAGGACGTCCACGGCCTGCCCGGACATGCTGTCTCCGTCCAGGGCCACCACCGCCGCCGGACGGAGCTCCGCCCAGGCCCGGGCGGAGCTCACCGGGTCGGGGAACCGCCCGGCGTGCAGCACGAGGACGTACCCATGGCGTTCCAGCTCGCTCTCCAGGTCGTCGACCCAGGCGCTGACCAGGCGGCCGGCCGCCGAGACCGACGAGGGGACGAGCACGAGATTGCTGCGGCCCGCCCTGAGCGATCGGGCGGCGGCATGCGGTACGTAGCCGAGCTGCTCGGCCGCCGCCAGCACGCGGGCACGCGTGGTCTCGCTGACCCGGTGCTCCTGCGTGTTGTTGAGGACGAAGGACACCGTCGCCCGTGACACCCCCGCCAGGCGCGCCACATCGGCGCTCGTGACGGCCGCTGCCGCGGTCGGCTTCTTGCCCATGACGTCCCCTGCCTCGTCTCCTCGATCGGCCGATCGGCCACTGACCAGGTTACACGCGTTACTGCACAGGTCGGCGGGCACGTACGCGGCGGGACGTCGGCGGGCCCGTCCCCGTGGGGCGTCGGCGGGCACGGGCTTCGGCGGACGAGCACATGCCGACGGGGGCGACTGCCGCGGCTCACGCCCGGCAGCGCCCCCGTCGGCCCAGTCCGTTCAGGGCGCGAGCGGCTCCACGTCCAGCCCGTGGCCGTACGGGAAGAGCGGGTCCCGTGAGTCGTTGGGCACGTCCTCGCAGCCTTCCATGACGGCCTCCATGGAGCGGGGGAGCTCGAACGGCAGCCGGCCCTCCGCCTTCGTCCGGCCGAACAGGACGTCCAGGAGAGCGACGTCCGAGGCGCCGTAGTCGGCGACGAGGGCCGCCGCCGCGTCGGCGACCTCCGGGAGGACCGCGGGGCGGTCGAGGAAGACGTCGAAGACGGTGGGCACGGCCGCCGCGGTCTCCAGCAGCGGCCGCAGCTCCTCCGCGGTGAAGTCGAGCCGGCCGGCGCGGAAGAAGCTCTCGAAGCCCTCGGTCCGCTCGTCGTACGGCGTGTTGATCCGGATCACGGCGACGTCGGCCTCGTCCGGGCCGTCCACCACGGTGGCGTACCGCCCGGCGACCTCGGGGTCGACGCCCTGGACGTGGATCCGGATACCGGGGCGCAGGGGCAGCAGCGGCTCCGCCGCCTCGCTCGGGCGGTCCTTGAGAACCGTGATCGAGCGGCTCTGAGCCGCCAGGCCCTCCGCTGCGAAGTCGGCTCTGCCGCAGATCACTTCGGCGGCATCCGGGTCGACGTACGGATCGTCGAAGAGACCGAGGACGAACTTCTCCCGCAGGAGGCGGGCCACCGAGGCGTCGAGGCGTTCGCCGTCGACCCGGGCCGTACGGACCAGTTCCACCACGAGTTCGGGCGCGGCCTCGCCGCCGAGCTGGTCGGACCCGGCATCGAGGATGCGTTCCACGCGCGAGAGCCGGTCCAGATGTTCCACGCCCCATGCCCGGGCCGGGAAGGGGGCGCCGAAGATCCGGCTGTCCGTGACCAGGCCCCAGTCGGTGCAGACGATGCCGTCGAAGCCGTACTTCTCGCGCAGCAGGCCGGTGATGACGCCCTTGCTGAAGCCGAAGCCCACCTCTTCGTACTCGGTCCCGACCGGCATGGCGTAGTACGGCATGACCTGGGAGGTCCCCGCGGCGAAGGCGGCCTCGAAGGGGATCAGGTGGTAGTCGAAGTTGCCGCCGGGGTAGACCTGTTCGCGCCCGTAGGGGAAGTGGGCGTCGTGCCCGTCCAGCTGCGGTCCCGCCCCGGGGAAGTGCTTGGTCATCGCGGCGACGCTGTGCGTGCCGAGCGTCTCCCCCTGGAGACCGCGCACGTAGGCGGCGACCATGCGGGCGGCGACGTGGGCGTCGGAGCCGAACGTGCCCAGGATGCGGGCCCAGCGGGGCTCGGTGGCGAGGTCGGCCATGGGGTGCAGGGCCAGCCGGATGCCGACGGCGAGGTACTCGCGGCGGACGATGTCGGCGTGCCGGCGGACGAGTTCCTCGTCCCCGATCGCCGCCAGGCCGGGCGGCTCGGGCCAGAGCGAGAAGCCCTCGGTGTGCGCACTGGCCGCCGGGTTGTCGATGAAGCCGTGGCGGGGGTCGGTGGATATGGTCACCGGGATGCCCAGGCGGGTCGTCGCCGCCAGGTCCTGGAGGCGGTTGTTCCACTCGGCCATGCGGCGCGGGGCCGCGGCGCCGAAGAGGTTGAAGTGGTTCATGAGCTTGCCGATCACCATCGCCGAGGTGGAGGCCCGCATCGGATCGTCGTCCGGAGCACCGGGTTCCGGCTCCACGAGCGTGCCGTCCGGATTGATCGCGATCATGGTCTGGAACAGCAGGCCGGCCTTCTCCTCCAGGGTCATGCGGCCGACGAGGTCGGCGACCCGCTCGGCCACGGGGAGGCTCGGGTTCTCGTAGGGCTCCATCGTCCCGTTGCCGTTGAGGTCACGGAAGACGGTGCCGTCGGGGGCGGTGAGGGTGCGCGGCCGAGTCGTCGCATGAGGGGCCATCGGTGCTCTCTTCCGATTCGCGTGGAGGGGCGAGTGCTTCGCGGGGAGGGGCGCGAGTGCGAGGCAGATGGCCGGTCCCGAGCCGTCAGGAGCTCGGGACCGGCCGGGGCGCGCGCCCCCTAACGGCCCCACTGTGAGGTTACACGTGTAACAGATCTCGACGCACGGCCCCTGTGAGACGTTTCGATAACGGGGCTACTCGAATACCGCCGGCCGCTGGCCGTGCAGGCGACGCGCATGCCCGGCGAGGTCGTCCACGGGGAGGGTGACACTGTCGAACCGCATGGTGGTGCGGGTGTCCGCCCGGTACGGGTCCCAGGCCGGCAGTCCGGCGTGGTTCGGGTCGCCGGTCCGGGCGAAGGCGATCCACGCCCGGTGCATGCTCTGCGCCAGCCCCCGCCCCACCGCCGGGTCGATCCCCTCGACGAGCGGAGCGTGCGCCCAGCTGTCGAAGTTGTCGAAGACGAACGGGAGTTCCAGACAGTGGGCGGCGGCGAGCCTCCCCTCATGGGCGGGCGTCGGAAGGTCGAACTGGTACGCCCACACCGGCCGCCCCGATCCCGCCCTGGCCTCGGCCAGCTCCAGACAGGGCACGCGGAACAGCTCGTCCGTGATGAGGTCCATCAGCACGTCCACCGGCCGGGCGCCGGGGCGGGTCCGCGCGTACTCGTCGTACACCTCGGCCGCCGGACCCGCGCCGAACGTCTCCGCGATGCGGTCGACGACCTGCTCGCGGGTGGCCTGCGCGTATCCCGGGTCCAGGGCGAACCCGAAGTTGGCCTCTTCCCGGGTCCAGCCGACGAGGACGTCGATGTCCGCCGCCGGCCCTTCGAGCAGCGTGCGCGCGGGATGACGGAAGAGCGTGGCGTCGTCCCGCACGGGAAGGAAGGGCGTGGGCCAGTACCCCCAGCGCGTGGTGTGCGCGAAGAGCCCGCCGGCGGCCTCGATCAGCTGCGGCCACGGCAGGCGCCGGAGTTCGTCGGCGTCCTTCACCCCGGCGAACCGCAGGTACGCCTCGACGCGCTCCCGGTACTCGACTGCGGTGGGGATGTGCAGCCCGAAGGGCGGACTCTGCAGGATGACCCGCTGGAACAGCTGCTGCGCCTCGGGGTGTCCGGCCAGGGCGGCCGCCGACAGGGCGCCGCCCGACTGGCCGGCGACCGTGACGCGGTCGGGATCGCCGCCGAAGCGGTCGATGTTGTCGCGCACCCACCGCAGCGCGGCCAGCTGGTCGGTGAGCCAGAAGTTGGCCGGCTGCGCGTCCACTTCGACCTCGTCGGCCTCGTCGGCCTCGTCGGCCTCGTCGGCCTCGTCGGCCTCGTCGGCGAAGGAGAGGTAACCGAGGGGGCCGACACGGTAGTTGAGGGTGACGACGACCAGGTCGCCGTCGCGGGCGAAGGTCTCACCCGAGTAGATGGGCAGCGATCCGGAGCCGGAGACGAACCCGCCTCCGTGGATCCAGACCAGCACCGGCCGCCGTGCTGCGTCGGGAGCCGGTGTCCACACGTTCAGCGTCAGGCAGTCGTCGTCGAACGGCGGGCGTCCGTGACCGCCGAGGACGGGGTCGCCGCCCTCGACGAACATCTGCGGCGAGCTCGGGCCGTACGCCGTCGCGTCCCGCGTGCCGCTCCAGCCGGGGTGCGGCCGGGCGGCGCGCCAGCGCAGGTCGCCCACCGGGGGCGCGGCGTACGGCACGCCTTTGAACACCGCGACGCCGCGCCGGATCCGGCCACGCAGCCGACCGGCCGGCAGCTGGACCTCAAGGGGCGCCTCTTCCTCTTGCATATCAGCCACGCATGTCCTCCTTGGTCAATGGTTCGCCGGGCGCGTCCGCGCCGCCACCGCAGGGCCGAGCGGAGCCGCCGGGACCGCCCGGCGCCGAGTAGGACAGCGAGATTATGCAGCGTCCATGACGGTCGTCAATTTTTCTACCAAGTGGGGCGACCTAGGGCGCCTCTCCCCCGTTCAGCTGCGCCGCGACGATGACGTTGCCGTACAGGTCGGCGAAGTGGAGCGATCGGCTGCCGGCGCCCTCCCTCTCGTTCCAGACGCGCACCCCGTGTTCGCGAAGGCGCTCGCGGACCCGGTCGAGATCCTCGGTGTACAGGACGAGCAGCGGCCGGCCCTCGCTCTGCCGCCCCACCGGCTCTCGCTCGCGCTCGGCCGCGGCGGTCATCAGCCACAGGCCCACGCGTTCCTGGCCGGGCACTCCGACGTGCAGGTAGCGAAACCCGTCCCCCGTCTCGTCATGCAGGACGGAGAAACCGAGGACGTCGCGGTAAAAGGCCAGGGCCGCGTCGGAATCCTCGACGAGGACCACCAGGCGACCCAGCGCGGAGAACGGGCTCTTGCTCGGGTGTGAACCCTCAGTCCCAGAGACGGCCGGACGCTGCACGGGCTACTTCCTCCTTCAGGAGTCGGGCGAACGCGGACCACAGCAACAGGACGACGCCCGCCCCCATGGCGGCGCCGGCCACGGTGTCACTCAGCCACTGGGTGTGCAGCCAGGTGCGGCTCCACATCGTGGCGGCCACCAGGACGGCGGCGAACAGCCACCACCAGCGCCGTACGGCCGGCGGGAAGAGCACCACGCCGGCCGTCAGCACGAGGGTCGTCACCGTGAAGACCTGACCGGACGGGAAGGAGCCGCCGCCCACCAGGACCCAGGGCTCCGGCGGGCGCGGGCGGTCGATGAACTGCTTCACGGGGAGAACCACGACGATGTTGGCCACGACGCACGCGGCGAACACGAACGCCCCGGATCTCCAGCGCCCGTAGACGGCGAGACACCCCGCCAGTACCAGCGGCACGACCATGCCGAGGGGGCCGCCGAGGACGTCGAGAGCGAGTGCGAACCCCGTCACCGCGTCGTCCGGCGAACCGCGCATCGCGCTCATCCAGAGATCGTCGACGCCTTGGAAGACCGACGCCTCTTCGCCGAGAGAAGCGAGGCCGGCCGCCAGGGCGGCGGCCATCAACAACGATCCGGCCGGCACGGCTCGCCGGGGCGGGGCGGCCGGGACCGGGTGTCGCGCCGGCTCACGGGGAGGCGGCGACGGGACGGGAACGGCGCGCGAAAGGGACATGGCTGACCTCCGGGAACTGGGGGAACCGCGACCCCGACGACGCGGCAATGACGGAGACACGAGCGGGAGCGGGCGGCGGCACGGCCGCGAGAGCAGGTCCGCACGAAGCGGCCCCACAGCACGCAGCGACCGCCGCGCACGGCACTTTCAAGCCAAGGTTGGACCTTCGCGACAGTCGACACAAGGGCGACCCACGAGTAGCTACACGTGTTAGTGGCTGAACTCGAATCGAGCGGTCACGGTCGCCATTCAAATCCTTTCACCCCCTACCCAAGCGGCTTCACGAGTGCTACACAGTGCTGCAAGCCGGAACTAACACGTGTAACTCAGCGGCCCCGCCGCGCCATCGCGCTCACACGTCCCCCCGGCGGTCATCCCCTCATCGCTCCAGCTCGCAGCTCCGCGCTCAGCTCCGTTCCCGAGGAGTCGCCATGCCCGCCCCGATCCCCCACCGCGCGAACCGCGCGTCCGCATCCCCTGGTGGTCGCCGTGACAGCTGATGAAGTAATCCAGACGGACGCGTCACCGGAGGCGTCCGCGCCGCGTCAGCGCGGCCTTCTGCTGCTCATTCTGCTCACGAACTCCGCGATGCTCGCCGTGTACATGGGCGTCGGCTCGGTACTGCTGCCGCTCCAGGTCGCCGCCATCGATCCGGCGAACAAGGTCGCCGTTCTCGGCGTCATCGGCGGGGTGAGCGCGATCTTCGCCACCGCGTTCAACCCGATCGCCGGCGCCCTTTCGGACCGTACCGGCCGACGGAACCCGTGGATCCTCGGCGGCGCGCTCGCCTCCCTCGTCGGCCTCGCGTTCCTCGGCAGTGTCGACACCGTGCTGCTGGTCGGCATCGGATGGTGCCTGGTGCAGGCGACCATGAACGTCTACCAGGCCGCCGTCACCGCCATCGTGCCCGACCGCTTCCCGGTCGCACGCCGGGGCGCTGCCTCCGCCATGGTCGGACTCGCCCTGCCCGTCGGCGGCACCGCCGGCGTGATGATCGCCTCGCAGACCGCGGATCGGCTCACGACCGGCTACCTGGTGCTCGGGGCCGTGGCAGCCGCGGCCGCGCTGCTGCTCTCCTGCTTCTGCCGCGACGTACCCCGGCAGGGGCCACCGGCGCCCTCCGTCCCGAAGCGCGAACGCATCGCCGCGTTCCTGTCCGCCCTGTCCCACCACGACTTCCGGTGGGCCTTCATCGGACGCGCCCTGCTGGTGCTCGGCTACTTCTCCGTCGTGGGATACCAGCTGTACATCCTCGACGACCACATCGTCCTGCCCGAGGGACTGACGCCGCCCGAGGCGATCGCCCTGCTCACTCCGGTGGCGATGGCCGCCATGGCCGTGTCCACGGTCGTGGGCGGAGTGCTGTCCGACCGCTGGGACCGGCGGAAGATCTTCGTCGGCGTGTCCGCGGCGCTCGCCGGGTTCGCGATGGCGATCCCCGTGATCAGCCCGACCTGGACCGGCATGCTGGTGTTCAGTGCCCTCAACGGCCTGGGCTTCGGATGCTTCATGGCGGTGGACACCGCGGTGGTCACCCTGGTCCTGCCCCGTGCGGAGGACGCCGCCCGGGACATGGGCGTCCTGAACGTCGCCAACGCGGGGCCGCAGATCATCGCCCCGTTCGTCGCCTCCGCCATCGTGACCGCGTTCGGCGGCTACACCCCGCTGTTCGTCATCGGCGGCGTCCTGTCCCTGCTGGGCGCGCTGTCCGTGATCCTCATCCGCGGGGTGCGCTGACCGGCCGTACCGCGTACGAAGACTCGCCGGGCGCATGTCGAGGGGGCGTGCGCCCGGCGATCCCACCCCTCCCCCTCTCCCACCTTCTTCTCCCTCATCGAAGGAGCAACTCCGTGAGACGCACGCGCGTTCTGCCCCTGGCCGCTCTGCTGCTGTGCACGCCCGCGCTGACCGGCACGGCGCCGGCGAGCGCCGCTGCGGATCCCGGCCCGGCCGGCCCGCTGCGCATCCTGCTGACCAACGACGACGGCTACAACGCGCCCGGCATCCGCATGCTCTTCCAGCGGCTGACCGCCGCGGGGCACGACGTCACCATCGTCGCCCCGCTCACCAACCAGAGCGGCGCCGGGACGAAGCTGATGAGCGGCAGCACCCTCAAGGTCGAGCATCCGGAGCCGCGGGTGTGGGCCGTGGACGGCACGCCCGGCGACTCGGTGTCCTTCGGCCTCGCCGCGGTGTTCGCCGACCGCGCCCCCGACCTCGTGGTGTCCGGCGCCAACTTCGGGCCCAACGTGGCCGCCCTGGCGACCCATTCCGGAACGGTCGGCGGCGCGATCGCCGCTCTGGAGCGCGGCGTGCCCGCCATCGCGGTGAGCACCGGGGAGCTGGCGGTCCCCGTTCCCGAGCAGATCCTCAACGCCATGCGGCCCACCAACGACTTCACCGTCAAGCTGATCGAGCGGCTGCGCGCGCAGGCGAGGAACGGCCGGCTGCTGCCCGAGGGCGTCGGCCTGAACGTGAACCACCCCGTGGTCGGTGCGGACGGCAAGGGAACCGCACGGGGCGCCTCCGTCACCACCCAGGATCCCCAGCCCGGCCTCACGGCGGAGTACACCGACTCCGGCGACGGGACCTGGAAGGTCGGCGTCAGCCTGGTACGGGCGCCCGACCAGAAGGGCGGCGACGTGGAAGCGGTGAGTGCGGACAAGGTGTCCGTCGCGCCCATCTCCCCCGACTGGAACACCGGCGCCGCGGACTTCGCCAAGGTCGCGGCGCTTCTGGGCGGCCTGCGTCCGTAGACGGAGCCGGTTCGCCCGCTCCCTGTCCCGGCGGCGCCCGCGTCCGCCGGGACAGGGAGGTGTTCCACGTCCCGACCGGAGGCGATGTGACATCAGCCGACTGTCATGTGCTTGACACCCCGTTAGGAGAGTTGACAAGGATGACGCGCTCGATCGTTCCCTCGATGGTGCTGTCTCTGGTACTCGCCGTCACAGCCCTGTTCACGCACCCCGCGGTCGCCGCCTCGGCGCGGCAGAGCGTCTCCGCAGCGCGCCCGGTCGTCACCACCGACCAAGGCCGGCTCGCCGGCCGGGTCAACGGCCGGGCCGAGGAGTTCCTGGGCGTCCCGTACGCCGCACCGCCCGTGGCGGACCTCCGGTTCCGTCCGCCTCGACAGGCCGCACGGTGGACCGGGACCCGGGAGGCGACCCGGCAGGCTCCCGCATGCGTGCAGTTCCTGCCCGTCGGGCTGAGCGACCCGGACCACGTCAGCGAGGACTGCCTCTACCTGGACGTGTACCGGCCTCGCCATGCCCGTCCCGGTGACCGTCTGCCCGTACTGTTCTGGATCCACGGCGGCGCCTTCCTCCTGGGTACCGGAACCCAGTTCGGCGGCCGCACCATGGCGGACCTCACCGACAGCGTCGTCGTGAGCATCAACTACCGTCTCGGGCAGCTCGGTTACCTCGCCGCGCCCGAACTCACCCGGCAGAACGCCCTCGGCTCCGGATCGTACGGACTCATGGACCAGATCGCGGCACTGAACTGGACCCGCGACAACATCGCCTCCTTCGGCGGGAATCCCGCCAACATCACCCTCTGGGGACAGTCCGCCGGCAGCGCCTCGATCTGCGCCATGCTCACATCTCCGCACGCCGCCGGGATGTTCTCCCGCGCCGTCCTCCAGAGCGGACCGTGCAGCCTGATCCGCGCCCCCGGCTCCGCCCAGGCCGCCGAGGCGGCCGGGGACTTCGCGGCCGCGGCGGGCTGTCCCGACGCCGCCGCCCGCGCCGCCTGCCTGCGTACCGCACCGTCGGCCGATCTGATCGCCGCCTCCCGCACCCGTCCCACCGCGGGGCCCGCTTTCGGTGACGGCCTGCTCCCCGCCCAGCCGTCCGAGGCGATCGCCTCGGGCAGGTGGAACAAGGTGCCGGTCCTCATCGGCAGCACCCGGGCAGAAGCCAAGTTCTTCGTGGCCGGTACCCATCCGTACCTCACGGCGCAGGAGTACACCGACCGGATCAACGCGACGTACGGACCGGCGGCGCCGCAGGTGCTGGCGCGCTATCCCGTGGCGGGCCACCCCACTCCGTTCGACGCGCTGTCGGCGGTCCTCACCGACTCCATGTTCGCCTGCCACACGCTCAGCACGGCGCGTACCTTCGCCTCGCAGGTGCCCACCTACGTCTACGAGTTCGACGACCCTCGGTCCCCCACGCTCCTCGGAGCTCAGCCGCCGGGCGTGGACATGACCAACGCCCACAGTGCCGAACTCGCCTACGTGCACGACTTCGGCCTGACCGACCGCCCGCTCACCGCCGAACAGACCGCCTTCGCCGACGACATCAAGCGCCGCTGGGGAGCGTTCGCCCGTACGGGCAGTCCCCACACCACCGGCGAGACCCACTGGCCGCCGATCCGTGACCGGTACACCGTCCTGACGCTCAACCCGGAGCGCACCCGCACCTCGACGTCCTTCGCGGCCGACCACCAGTGCGACTTCTGGGCCGGCGTGGCATCCCGACTCTCAATCTGACGGAACATCAGAGTGAGGTTCCGGGGGTGCCTCGACGGTCTGCTCCGACCAGATCGTCTTGCCGCCCGGGGTGAAGCGGCTTCCCCAGCGGTCCGCCAGCTGCGACACGAGGAACAGTCCGCGGCCTCCTTCGTCGGTCTCCCGGGCCCGTCGTACACGGGGTTGGGCGGTGCCGGTGTCGGAGACCTCGCACACCAGCCCTTCCGGGCCGCGGATGAGACGGAGGCCGACCGGGCCGCCGACGTAGCGGATCGCGTTCGTCACCAGCTCGCTGACGATGAGCTCGGTGACGAACGCCGCTTCGTCCAGGCCCCATTCGGCCAGTCGGGTCGTGACGAGTTCGCGGGCGCGGGCGACGTTCGCGAGGTCCGGTTCGAGCTCCCACGCGGCGACGTACCGGGAGGGCAGTGTGCGGGTCCGGGCCAGGAGGAGTGCCGCATCGTCGGCCGGGTCCGGGGGCGCCAGAAGGGCGACGAGCCCTTGGCTCGCCTCGTCCAGCGGCGCACCGCCCACCCGCCCGAGCGCCTCCCCCAGCCGGGACATCCCCTCCTCGACACCGCTGGTCGGAGTCGTGACGAGACCGTCCGTGAACAGCGCGAGGAGCGAACCGGCCGGGGTCTCGAAGTGCGTCGTCGCGAAGGGCAGTCCTCCGATCCCCAGCGGCGGGCCGGGTGCCAGGCCGACAAACCGCGGCGCGCTCTCCGACGGCGGCAGGACTGCAGGGGGCGGGTGGCCGGCGCTGGCGGCGGCGCACGTGCCGGAGACCGGGTCGTACACGGCGTACAGGCAGGTGGCGCCGAGCATCGCGGACTCCGGTCCACGGCCGTCGGTGGTGTCGGCGACGCCGAGGACCAGATCGTCGAGGTGGGTGAGCAGTTCGTCGGGGTCGAGATCGAGGTCGGCGAGGACGCGGACGGCGGTGCGCAGACGAGCCATGGCCGCGGTGGCGCGCAGGCCGTGGCCCACGACGTCCCCCACCACCAGGCCGATGCGGAGGGACGGCAGCGCGATCACGTCGAACCAGTCGCCGCCCGCCCCCGTGTCGCCCGCCCTGGGCTGGTACACACCTGCGGTGTCGGCCCCCGGAAGGTGCTGTGCGGCGTGGGGCAGCAGGCTGCGCTGGAGGGTGACCGCGGAGCGGTGCTCGCGCGCGAATCGGCGGGCGTTGTCGACGCCGAGGGCGGCGTGGGAGGCGATGCCCTCCAGCACCGGGCCGTCCGCGTCACTGAAGGGTTCGGAGGGCGGGCCCCGCCACAGGGTGAGACAGCCGAGTACGCGTCCTCGGGCGAACAGCGGAACGGCGACGGACGACTCCGCGCCGTCGGGGATGAGCAGACGCAGGATTCCGGGGTTCGCACCGAGTCCGGAGGACAAGACTGCGATGTCGGGGACGACGACCGCTCGCCCCTCCATCATCGGGCTCAGCACGGCGCTCTCGGGAAGCGACGGCACGGCGTCGCCGACCGGCAGGAGATGCTCTGCGGACACGCCGGGGCTCTGCGCCGCTGCGACCCGGCGCAGCCGCACCTCGCTGCTGACGTCGAGCGGCGCGGGTTCGTCGCCGACCAGGACGGCCTCGACCACGTCGACGGTCGCCAGGTCGGCGAAGCCCGGCACGAGAAGGTTCGCCAGCGTCTGAGCGACCTCCGTCACGTCGAGCGACTCGCCGAGGGTCGAGGCGGCGGTGTGGGCCAGTTCGGTACGGCGGTGTGCGGCGGCGGCAGCCGCGTTCCTGTCACCGTCCTGCAGGAGGACCAGCCACGGCCCCGGGTCGGCAGCGGAGCCGCCCGCTGCCTCCAGCGGGACGACGACGTACTCCAGGGAGCCGGGAAGCCCCGGCGAGTCACCCGCCTCCTGCACGGACCGTGCCAAGCCGTGGCCGGCTCTGCGCAGGGCTGCCACGAGGGCGGGGCAGGGCGATCCCGGCGGACACCTGAGCAGGCTCGTGGCTCGCGGCGTGCTGAACAGCACCACACCCGCGCCGTCGACCACCACCGCCGCCGCACCGGCCCCCAGCGCCTGCGACCGGTCACCAGTGCTGGATACGTGCATGCCACGCCTCGCCTGTCGAGCGATACCGCGTCCATTGTCGCCTGGTCCGCCGCACGACGCATGCTGGCTGTTCGCTGACCTGCGAGGTCTAGGACCCGATTCGGGTGCCAGGTCAGCCGCCCCCAGGAGTAGCAGGATTCACGACGAGGGCGGTCCTGTTCCGGGCCCGGTGCTCTACCGTCCCTGCATGCGACCCCCGCTGCTGCACCGACGCTGCCCGCCGCTGGCCGGCTCCCTTCCCTTCCTCCGGCTGGGCGAAGGGCCCACACCGGTTCGGCGACTGTCCGGACCGGGCACGCGGGCCGAGCTGTGGACCAAGGACGAGAGCGGATACGGCGACGGCGGCTGGGGCGGGAACAAGGTCCGCAAGTTGGAGTGGCTGCTGCCTGAGGCCCGGCGCCGTCGCACGAGAACCGTCCTCACGGTCGGCGGCCTCGGTACCAACTGGGGCCTCGCCGCCGCCCGGTACGCGCGGGAGCACGGACTGGAGGTGGCCCTCGGTCTGATCGACCAGCCGGTCGACGAGCACGTGTGTGCCCAGCTGGAACGGCTGCGCGCCTCCGGCGCCTCGCTGCACTTCCTGCACACCAAGGCCAGGCTGATCCTGACCGCGCCCTGGCTCTTCGCCCGGCACACCCACGGCCTCGCACTGCCCTACTACCTGCCGGCGGGCGGCTCCTCGCCGCTCGGCACGCTCGGCGCCGTCGAGATCGCGCTGGAGCTGGGCGCGCAGGTGAAGGCCGGGGAGCTGCCGGAGCCGGCGTGGTTGGTCACCGCCGTCGGATCCGGCGGTACCGCCGCGGGGCTGGCCCTCGGGCTGCGGCTCGCCGGGCTGCGCACCCGTGTCCTCGGTGTCGTGGTGAACGACACCCTGAGGCTGGACCCCCGCTCCCTCCTCAAGATGGCCCGCCGCTCCGCGGCCCTGCTCCGAGCCCGGGGCGCCGACCTGGACGGCGCCGTGCCCGCCGCCGACGCGATCCGCGTCGAGACGGCCTGGCTGGGGGACGGCTACGCCCACCCCACTGCGAACGGCGACCGGGCCCTCGACCGCGCCTCGGCCGAGGCCGGCCTGACCCTGGAACGCACCTACACCGCCAAGGCGTTCGCCGCCCTGCTCGACCTCGACGCGGCCGGCCGGCTGGACGGCGGCCCGGTGGTCTTCCTGCAGACCCACGGGCCGCGATGACGCGGCATCGACGCCGTCGACCGGTCCGGTCAGGCGCGCGGCCCCGACGACACGACCGGCTGGAGCCGAAGACGGTCGGGACGGGGCGGGTGCGCCGGGCGGTCTGCCAGACCTTCTCGCCCCGCACAAGGACGTTGTGCTGGCGCCAATCCGCCAGGCGGGCCGGGACATCGGCGACCGTGCCGGCGTCATCGGCGCCGCGGTGATGGTCATCGAGCACACCCTCGGTCCCGCAGCGGTAGACCGGGCCATCGCGGCCTCGGACGCCCCGGAGCTCGCGTCCTCCTGACGGGGGACGCGGCGGGGTCGTACAGGGAACGCGCGCCTGACCCCCTGCTCACATTGCACGCCGGCTGCTTGCCTTTCTCGCGGTTAGAAGCCCAGGCCGGAGCGGACCTGGCCCGCCACGCGGTTCGCCAGGGCGCCGACGTCGATCTGCGGAACGATCCACTGGATGTCGCGTGCCTCGGGCAGGCGCAGCGGCTGGTCCGACCGGTAGTGGAACGGTGCGACCAGGCCGAACTCGAGGCCCGTGGCGAACGAATAGGACGCCAGTTGGTAGGGGAAGCGCCAAGGACCGCCGACGGCCGCCTCGATGAGGATGTCCGCCTCGATGCGCAGGGTCAGGACGGGCTGCACGCTGATGCGGGCCAGTGTGTCGAAGGCCAGAACACCCTTCGCGTAGGCGAGCTTGGCCGTGGCTTCGAGGCCGCCGCGCAGCAGGACGCCACCGGTGAGGGTGATGCCGCCGGTGGCGCTCGCGATGGCCACGGACGCACCGAGCCCAGCGCGTACGAAGAGCTCCAGGCCGGCTTCCGCGGGGAGCACGAGCCGTGCCTCCGCGGCGAGTTCGGCGTTCATCTCCTCTTCGAGGGGGTTGAAGGCGCCACGGATGACCATGTCCCGGATCTCGCCCGGGCCGAAGCGGTAGAACACGGCCAGACCGCCGCCGATCCGCGCGACCAGTCCGACCGCTCCGATGCCCAGCGGGATCGCGAAGATCGGGATGTCGGGCAGACTGTGCCGGAACAGCTCGTGGCGCGCGCCTCGCGGTTCGAGGAAGCGGTACGGCGGGAAGCGCAGCTCACCGGAGACGCGAAGCTTCCGGTCGCGGCCGTACTCGACGCCGACGGTGCCGACCAGACCGGGGCGGATCGTCAGACTGCCGGTGCCGCGGCCGCTGATCCGGCCGTCGTCGTCGAGGTGCGCCTCGAGCCGCCCGGCGAACCTGCCTCGCCTGAGCTCGACGGATCCGTCGCCGCTGAAGAGGCCGTCCCGGTAGCGCAGGGCGATCTCGCCCTCGGCGCCCAGCAGGGCGAAGGTCGTCCGGGCGCTTCCCGAGACGCGCTCGCCGTCGTAGGTCACGTCGACGTTCACCGGTCGCAGGCCGGGGACGTTGAGGAGGGCCTTCCCGCCGTAGAGGATCCGGTCGCCGGTTCTGCGGACGGTCAGCTGGGCCTTGCTCTCACCGGGCAGCATCAGGTCGACCGTCCCGCCGACCCGCCACGCGCTGCCGGCGACGTCGAGCCGCACCTCACCGCCGCGCACCAGCCCGGAGGGCCGGGAGGCGCGTGCGACGAAGAATCCGTTGAGCCCGGTCGTGGGGCGGTACTCCACGTCGCCGGTCGCCTCGTCGAGACCGGGGATGCGCCCGACCAGCCTGCCCTTGGCGAACAGCCCTTGGGCGTCCACCCCGGCGTCCACGCGTCCGGTGACGACAGAGCCGAGGACGAAGGCGACATGGCCGCCGACCTGAAGCTGCGGTGCCAGGCTCAGCGCGAGGGCGGCCTCGGTGACCTTGAACGGCGGCAGCGACAGCTTGTCGGCGGGCGCCTGGGCCGAGCCGCGGAAGCCATTGCGGTCCCAGTCCACGGAGAGGGGCACCCGGGACAGCAGCGGAACGCTGGGAGTGAGGGTGCCGTGCCCTTCGAGCCCCGCCTCGGTCGCGGAGAGCGTGAGCCGGCCGGAGGACAGGTAGGGGTACAGGAAGCGGATCTTCTGATCCCCGCCGTGCAGCGACAGAGCCCCCTTCGTGAAGGGGTCCTTCACGTCCAGGGTGAGCTTCTTGTCGGCGGGGTCCGGGATGCTGATGGGCAGTCGGGTGCCGGCTCGTACCTGGTGGTCCTTGTGGTCGATCCAGGCGGTGATCGTGTGTGCTCCCTTGCCCGACGACGGGCGGGTCAGCTTGTCGAGCACGACCCCCGCGATCAGTTCCCGGGCGGCACGGTTCTCCGGGACGGCGCTGGTCTCGATGTCGTCGTGGCCGTCGCCCGCCGGTTTCTCCGGCACCCGCAGGGTCTGCCGGCTCGGGCCGCTGACCAGCGGGTAGGGCTTGTAGGCGGCCCAGGCGTCGGCGGCCTTCTTCAGATCCTCCGCCGTGGGCCGCCGCCCCGCCTTCAGGTCGGCCTCCGCCGTGAAGTGCACCTGGAGTGCAGACGTGGCCTTGCGGGTCGCGAAGGGCGGTTCGAGCGGCTTCACCGCCTTGCCGTACTGCTCGTCCTGCTTGGCGCTGCCGAACCAGAGGACCACGTGATCCGGCCGCTTCCGTCCCTTGGCGCTCAGCTGGTCCGAGACGGAGGCGGCGGCCTGCTGTACGTGCTGGGCGATGGTGCGGCCGCTGTGCTCGTTGTCGGGCCCGTCGTGCGGGGCGAGGTTCTCGGGCACGTTGGTCCCACCGAGCTGGAGCTCGACGACGTGGTCGATCTGGGACTGCACGGAGTCCACATGCGGGTTGAAGTCCGTGCCCGTGGCGGAGGCGTCCCCGCCGGCGTCCTTCCACCAGGCCGCGGCCTGGTCCCGGGGCCACTGCATCCGCAGCAGCCACAGATTGCGCAGTTCCTTCGTCGGCGCCCGCTTCGCCCAGAGACCGGAACTCGGGCGGCTCCCGGACATCTTGACGACCGCCTGCAGGCCCTGGGCCTTGGCGATGGCGTCGTACGTCTCCTTCCAGGGGCCCTTGCTCTGCGGGACGACGAACGTGCCCAGGTTGACGCGGACCATGCCGGCCGGGTCACCGGGAGAGCGCTGCTCCTCCTGGACGGTGCGCTTCTCGTCCGCGTAGTCGACCGTGTACTGGTCCGGGGCTTCGAGCTTCGTCCAGCTCATGTCGGCGCGGCCCAGGAAGGGACTGGAGGCCCGCTCCCACCGCCATGCGGCGGGAAGCGGCTCGCCGCGCGCGTGGAACGCCGCCGCGGTGTGCGCCTGCCGCTCCAGCCGGGCGTCGGCGGCGGGCGGGGCCACCGACGGATGCGTCCGCAGGAATCCCGGTGCGGCGGGACGGCCGTCGTGCTGGGCGACATGGGCCAGTTCGTGTGCGATGAGGGCCCGGCCGCGGCGGGACAAGGGGTCGTACGCGCCCTGCGAGAAGACGACGTCGTCGCCCACGGTGTAGGCGAGGGCGCCGAGTTCGCCGGCCGCGCGGGCCGCCTCGGGGCCCACGTGCACACGTACGGGAGAGAAGTCGTGCCCGTAGCTCGTGGAGAGCTGGTCGCGCACGCCCGGTTCGAGCGGCGCGCCCTGGCCCTGGAGTCCCGAAGCGGCTGTGCTGTGGGCGGGTTCGGTCATGACGGGACCCAGCCGCGGATCTCGCCCGCGGCCAGCGGGCGTTCGAGCTTGTCGCACTCGATTCTCGCGGCGTCGAGGACATGGCGCATGCCCACGGGCGCTCCTTCGTCCGCGGCGAGGAACGCGGCGTGCATCGCGAGCTGGGCGACGGTGCCGCCGCTGACCGCAAGTTGGGCCAGCAGACGCGGATCGAGACCATCGGTGGGCACGCCCGGCGGGAAGGCGCCCGCCCACAGCCGGGCCCGCTGCTCGGCGTCCGGGAACGGGAAGTTCACGACGAACCGCATCCGGCGGACGAACGCGGGGTCGATGGCCTCGCGGGCGTTCGTGGTCAGGATCGCGACACCGCGAAAGGTCTCCAGACGCTGGAGCAGGTACGACACCTCGAGGTTGGCGTAGCGGTCCCGGCTGTCGCGTACCTGGGTGCGCTTGGCGAAGAGGGCGTCCCCCTCGTCGAAGAGCAGCACCGATCCGGTCTCGGCGGCGTCGAACAGCCGGGCGAGGTGCTTCTCCGTCTCGCCGATGTACTTGCTGACGACCTGGCTGAGGTCCGCGGCGATCACGTCGAAGCCCAGCTCGTGGGCGACCGCCTCGGCGGCCGTGGTCTTGCCGGTGCCGCTGGGGCCGGCGAACAGCGCGGTGACCGCGAGGCCGCGGCCCCGCTCGGCGTACCCCCACTCACCGTGCACCCGTCGGCGCCGCCGCACGTGCGCGAGCAGCGCGCGCAGGGACCGCGTCGCCTGATCGGGCAGGATCAGGTCGTCGAAGCCCGCCACCGGTCGGCGTACCGTCGCCAGACCGTGCAAGGGTCGCTCGGCGACGGCCCGGCAGGCGGTGGAGATGTCGGGGGTCCCGGTGCCGCCGGTCCCCGGCCCCGTGACTCGTGGGCCGGAGGCGTCCGGTTCCGCGGCCCCGGGGGCGGCGGCGAGCCGGCCGGACCGCTCGACGGCCAGCGCGATGCCCGCCGGTGTGAGCGGGTGCCGGTCGGCGAGTTCGCCCGCGTCCCCGGCCAGGCCCGCCTCGTTCAGGGCCACGGCGAACAGGTCCCGGCGTTCGTCCGCCGTCGCGGCCGGCAGCCACAGCACCGGCAGATCGCTGCCCGCCGGCGCCTCGTCGGCCGACAGCACGGCGGGTACGCCGAGCGGCGCTCCGGCGGTCAGCAGCCGCACGCAGCGCGGCAGGGACTCGGGGGCTCCTTCGACGAGCAGCAGCCGCAGCCCGAGCCCGGCCTCGCGGGCGAGCAGGCGCGCGAGGGTGTCCGTGGCGGGTGCGGCGTCGGGCAGATCCAGACCGTCGACGGCGAGGACGGTCAGCCCGATGCGCTCGGCTGCGTCGACGACGGCCTGCCGCCGGGTGAGCCGGTCCTCGCCGGTGAGCAGACAGCCCTCGGTGCCGGGGGCGGGACGGACCAGTGCGGCCAGGGAAGCCACGACCGCGCTCTGCCGTGAAGCCAGCCGGCACTGCCCGGTGACGAGGCGGGCGCGCCCGGCGAGCCGGTCGTCCGTGGTGTCGGCCCCCAGCAGGGCGTGCAGAATGCGCTCGTCGACGGCGAGGGGCAGTTGGGACAGGCCGCCGAACTCGGTCGGCGGGAGCTGGGCCGGCAGGTCGAGCAGCCGCCAGCCGCGCAGCGGCGCGTCGGGCAGCAGGGCGCTCCAGTGCGCGTCAGGCAGTTCGGCCAGGGCGCGGGCGAAGGTGACGGGGCCCGTCGCCGTCGGCATCCCCAGCTCGGGCGCGGCGACCGCGACCAGCACGTCCCGCTCGAACGCCGTGAGGGCGAACAGTCCGCAGAGCCGGTCGAGCGCCGTGGGCAGGCCCGTCGTCTCCCGGACCTCGGCGGCGAGCAGCTCGGCGGCGCGGGCGGGTTCGTCCGCCTCGTCCGGGCGGGCGTCGAGGCGGGCCGCCACGGCGGCGGCCGCCAGCGCGAGATGCCGCTGGTTGTCGCGGGCCCAGAGCCGGCCGCGGTCGTCCGCGTCGAGCCGGGGGTGCGTGTCGGACAGGGTCACAGGGTCACCACCGGAAGGACGTAGAGGCCGTGGGAGTCCAGGGTCGGGAGACTGCGTGCGCCGTCGACCTCCAGAGTGACGCGATACCGGCCCGCGGGGGCGTCGGTCACCGCGAAGTCCACCTGTGCGGTGGGGGGATCACCGGCGGGCAGTTCGGCGGTCAGGGTGAGCGACACCGCCGACCCGGGTGTCGTGGCGTCGAGCAGCAGCCGCACCCGGTTGCCGTGCCCGAGCGACGGGGTCACGTCGACCGAGACGGTTCCCGTGCGCAGTCCCGGCTGTGTGCCGGCGCCGGTGGTGGGGGTGACCGTGCCGAGGGCGGGGACCACCATCACCACCACCGGCGCGCTGACCTGCGTCGGGCGCGTCGTCGAGAGCACGGGATCCAGCGGCGCCCCGCTCCTGCGGACGGTGATCCGCCGCGGACCGGGGGCGAGTGCCGGTGAGGCCACCACGAGGTGCGTGTCGTCCACGGCGGCGACACCGGACGCCGGGACGCCGTCGACCAGCACCTCGCTCGTCTCGCCGTCGCGGGCGGAGAGGGCGTGGCCGTGCAGATGGAGATCGGGCATCGGCGAGGCGGCCCGGACGGGAGCACCCCTGCCCTCGGGTCCCGCGGCGCTGTCCAGCCGGGGCGGGGTGAAGGGCGCTGCGCCGGCGAGCAGTGTGCGGACCGGGAGGACCGCTCCGGGATCTCCGTGGCCGTCCACGAGCACGGGGCCGGCGACGACGGCCAGCGTCACCGTGAAGGAGGCGGGCGGGTAGAGCGCCCACAGGCGGGTCAGTTCGTCGGTCGACAGCGCCTCGGGCGTGAAGCGGACCGGCTCGTCCGCCTCCGCCAGATCGTTGTCGGCGATCTCGGGGTGAGCCGTCGCGGCCTCGGTCAGCAGAGCGTCGGTCACGACGGGGGCGGTGTGCAGCGCGGCCGCCGTACCGGCCAGAAGCAGCTGGGTCTCCCACTCGTTGGAGCCGCGGAAGGTGAACAGGTAGTGCAGGTCGAGGGCGGCTCTCGGTTTCTGCCGCAGGTGACCGGAGGACGAGCGGGTGGGCAGATCCGCGAGGGAGACTGTGGGGTTGCGCGTGACGCGGTACAGGTGCACGCCGACGCGGGCGTTGTCTCCCGTGTCGTCGAGGGAGCCGGGGGCGACCACCGGCCCCGGAGTGATCCCGAGCCGGTTCACGGCCGTCTGCACGTGGGTGGTGAGCGCGGCGGTGACGGCGGGCACGGCGAGGGCGTTGCTCACCGGTCCCACCACAGCGTGCTGAGGTCGTCGAGGTCCGTGAACCACTGTTCGGTGCCGTTGATCAGGCTGTCGGTGATCTCGTGGTTCGTCGTCCCGTCGGATTCGAGCGTCGTGCGGACGCTGTCCAGGTTGTACTGGAGCTTGGTGTCGTTCTGGGCGGCGGCCTGCACCTTCTCGGCGTCCAACACCTCTTTCGTCTCCTCGCGTTCGGAGTCGTCGGCCTCCTGAGCATTCCGTGCGGCGTTGATGAGCTCGGTGAGCTCGGTGCCGATCTGCTCGAAGAGGTTTTCCAGGGCTTCCTTGACGACGTCCGGGATGTCGTCGCGAGTCTCCGCCAGCCGTGGCACGACCACGACCATCCCCGGGCGCAGATGCTCGAGGTCGAGACCTGGATTCGCCTCGCGGATCGCTTGCGCGGCCCTTTCCTTCGCCGCCTTGGAGGTTCTGGCCTTCACGAGCCGGGCGGCGAGGGCGGCGACGGTCTTCTCCTGCTCGACGACGACGATCGGCATCGGTGCGGGTCCTTCCGGCGGTGGGGTGGGGTGGTTCGGGTGCGTGAGGGGTGGATGTCCGCACCGATGGGCGGGGCGGAAGGACCGTCGTCAGAGTGGACCCTGGATGACATTGAGGTTGAGCCACTTGGAATCGATGTGGCCCATCGGGCCGATGCCGTTGGTGGTGACGTTGCCGAGTACGGCGAGCCATTTCGGGTTGACGTCGAGGTCGATGGACGGATGGCCGCCCCTTGCGCGGTTGCCGGTCACCGTCGCCGACGTGGCCTTGACGACGAGCGCCGGCGGGTCCGAGTCGCCGTGCTGGCGGAACTGGTTGGCGGAGACGACGGCGTCTCCGGGCACGTCGATGTGCGCCGCGGGGTATTCGGCCGCGCCGGTGAGGGTGTTGGCCGAGACGATCGCGCTGACATCGTCCGAAGCGAGGACGAACGCCGTGTGGCGGCCGATGAGGTACGAGATCCGGTCGGTGACGACCGAGACGTACGGGCCGATGTGCCCGACTCCGTTGGCCGGGGTGCCGGGGTCCCCGTCGTCGAATCCGGGATCGTTCCCCACCAGCAGGCCGCTCCACCCTTCGTGGCCGTCGTGGTCGACGTCCCCGGGGATCCGCCGGCAGACGTTGCCCTCGACGGCGGTGCGGGCGAAGACGCAGACGTGGATGCCGAGGAGCCGGTCGGTCTCGAAAGGCTCTTCCGGCCCGATCCCCTCGACGGTGTTGGCGTGGACCCGGGACTCCCGGCATGCCAGCAGGGTCACCCCGGTCCTGCGGTGCGGGCTGCCCCCCTCCTCGTCCTGGTCGAACTCGGTGGTGAGGCCGGAGACCGTGTTGGAGCCGACGAGCGCGTGGGCCGCGCCGACGACGCGGATGCCGTAGGTACCGTCGTCCGCGGCCCAGGTGTTCGAGGCGACGTCGCGCACGGTGTTGCCGACGATCACGGCCTCGGCGAGCCTGCCGCGCTCCGTGACCACGATTCCCCCGTCGGCGGCTCCGTCGATCGTGTTGTGCGAGACGTGGAGGTCGCCGGTGGGCACCCGGACGCGCACGCCCACGCCCTGGATCCGGCTGATGTGGTTGCCCGAGACACGGGTGGTGCCGCGCAGTACGCCGGACACGCCGGCTCGTACGACGATCCCGTCCCCGGAGCCGGTCTCCGGGTCCGGGTGGCCGGCGATCGTGTTGTCCCGGACTGTGTATCCGCTCGCCCCGATCGCGACGCCGACGCCCTTGCTCTGCACGTGGTTGTCGGCGATGTCGAAGGAGGCCCAGGGGGCGACGGCGCCGACGAACCTGAGCCCCGCGCCCTGTGCGAAGAGCACCTGGTTGCCGCGGACGGTGTTGCCGAGCAGGTGGGCCGCGCTGCCGGCGAACTGCACGCCCGACCACCAGCACATCAGCAGGTTGCCGCTGATCTCCAGATCGGCCGTCAGCAGGTGTGCCCTGAGCGCGCCTCCCTCCTCGCCCTCCTCGCCCTCGTCGTCGAGGTGCTCACGGGACTCGATGCCGATGCGCCCCACCAGCTCGCAGTCCTGGATGCGGGTCCGCAGCGACACGCCGGACAGCTGGACCGCCGGGCCCTGGCCGCTGCCCTCCCCGCCGCCGGCGATCAGCACGCTGAGCCGCCGGACGGCGACCTCGGCCGTGACGGCGATCTGGATCCCCGGCCGCTGACTGCTGGAGATCAGCGCGAAGTCCTCCAGCGTGACGAAGGCCGAGAGGCTGATGTCGAAGCCGCCCCGCTCGCCGATGAGCAGGGTGGCGGGGCCCTGCCCGCGCACCCGAACCGACCGTGCCCCCCGCATGCGTACGGGCTCCTCGCCGAGGTGGTAGACGCCCTGCGCGAGACAGACCGTGCCGCCGCGTTCGGAGACGGAGTCCACCGCGGCCTGCACGGTCATGACACCACTGGCGTGCGACTCGGGGGTGACACAGACCGTGCAGTCGCCGCAGTGCCCGTCGGCCGGCCACAGGGTGCGGCAGTCGTGTGCCTCGTCGGGGAACGTGACGACGGCCAGGCGGGCGTAGTGGTGGTGGACGCCCAACGGGGGCGCCGCGTCCAGCTTCTCGACGGTGGCCGTGGCGGTGCGCGCGGTGAAGATCCAGTGGTCGCCGCTGCGGAAGACACCGCCGGGGGCGTCGAGCGTCACGGTGACGCCGTGTTCCAGGACGACGGCCACGCCCCCGGCCTGCACCTTGATGACCCCGGCGGACTCGTCGGCGTCGAGGTCCTCGAGCACGGTGCCGTCCGCGCTCCTGATCGTGCCCGTGTTGTCCCAGCGGCGGATCACCAGGTTCCGCCGCAGCTCCTCCTCGGTCGTCGCGGTCAGCTCGGCCGGGAGCGGTGGGCTGATGGTGATCGTTCCGTCGCCGTGCACCTCGGTGATCCGGCGCATGTGGCCGGGCCGCTCGTCGAGTTCCTGTTGGTCGTCGAGGATCTCCACCCAGTCGTTCTCGCGCAGCCCGAGCACCGTGTCCCGGCCCAGGTGCTCGGGCCGCAGCCGGTCCTGCGCCAGGACCTCGGCGACCCGCATGGCGACCGAGCCGTTGTCGCGGGACCACTTGAACGTGGCGGTGCCGGCGGGTCCCCCGTCGTGGATCTGCACCCGGTAGGTCTGGTTCTCGAGCCCGCGGTAGTCACCGGTGGGCGGCAGCGCGCACGGGTTGTCGGGTGCGGCCACGGGGATCGCACCGGTGGTGAGCCGGCCGGCGGAGGGGGCGATGAGCTCGGCCCAGCCGGGGATGTCCTCCTCCTTGGTGCCGCAGTGGACGCCGGGCGTGTCGGGCTCGTGCACGCGCACCCGCCACACGGTCTGGGTACGGGCGGTGGTGTCGACGCCCACGGCCTCCTCGACCAGGTCCGGCGCCTGGAGCGGGGTGACCTCGCGCTGCCACACGTCCAGATACACCACATGGGTGCCGGTTTCGGGCAGCGGCGTCGGGGCCGTCCAGTACGGCTGATTCCCGTACGGGGTGTCCTGCGTGCGTACCGGGCCGGCGAGCAGCGGGTCGAAGGCGAGCTCGTCGCCCGTGCCGTGGTTCTCCGCCGGCAGGCCGTCGACGTACATGCGGCCGCGGCCGATGGTGAGGCCGCCGGCCGCGCTGGTGATCCGGAAGGCGTCCGGTGTCGTTCGCGGCACGGCGGCGACGCCGGTGAATCCCTCCGAGATCCCGGGGCTGCCGAGATCGGCGGCGGCGGCACGCAGCCGGCGGTCGACGATCGCCGCGAACTCGTTCCAGTCGGAGTCGAGCAGCAGTCGGCCCTGCTGCATGACGACGCCGGAGTGGTCGCGCAGCGCGTCGAACCGCACGCGGCTCAGATCGGCTCCCATCGGGAGGCCTCCTTGCTCAGGTCGCGTAGAAGAAGCCCGCTTCGAGGCCGAAGCGGAGGTACTCGTCGAGCCGCAGCAGGAGATCGCTCTCCCGCCGCGGGGTGAACAGCAGATGGGTCGCGCCCATCTCGCTCTCGTCGTCGGCACCGCGCCGGATCGTGTCCGGCGTGGTGGTGCCGAGCTGGGCGTACGCGGGGTCGCCGAAACGGAGCGAGGTGAAGCGCGGGCGGGTGGCGCGTCGCGTGCCCGGCGGGTCGGCGGGGTCCGGGCGGCACCGGTAGCGGCGTCCCGTGCGCGAGTCCTCCGGCACGTAGGAGAAGCGCAGGCAGCCCTTCTGCCTGCGCCGCGCCCACACGGCGGCCTCCCGGGCATCGCCCGGAGCGAGTTCGGCGACGAGCAGCGAGTTGGACGCGTGGAGTTCGGAGGCGTGGATGCCTCCGATGACGGTGCACTCGTGCAGGTGGAGGCCGCCGCCCGGTTCGCTGCCCGCGCCCACCGCCTGCGCGGCCGCGTCGGGAACGGTGCGCATGCTGCCGTCGGCGGGTGCGGGACGTCCGCAGTAGGCGACCGCCGTCGGGGCGGAGGCGTCGACGACGCAGTCGGTGAGCGTGATGTCGGCGCCTTCGACGGCGACGATCGGTCCGAGGACGCATCGGGTCAGCCGCACCGTGGCGAAGGGGTCGAGGACGAGCAGGGAGGCGCGCTCGGGGTGGACCGGCCGGCCGTCGGCGGTCCGGCTCTGGCCCGGGACGAGGGTGCAGTCGCGCAGTTCGATCGTGCGGTTGCCCCCGTCGCCCTGCTCCTCCAGGACGACGGGTCCGCCGGCGACCAGGAGCCCGTCGAGGACGACCTCGGTGCGCGGGCCCATCGCGAGGCGCAGGCAGTCCGGGGCCACGAGCGTGGGGCGGGTGGCGTCGTCGGCGCGTACCCACACGGTGGTGTCCGGCAGGCCGGTCCCGGCCGTGGTGGTGCGCACCGTGTGCAGGTCGTCGTACCGGTCGGAGTCGGCGATGCGCAGCGTCCCGCCGTCGGCGAGCCCGTCGAGGACGGCCTGCTGCGCCTCGCCGTCGGCGACCCTGCGGTGCGGGAGGGGAGTCACCTCCTCGCCGCGCGCCGACCCCCGGGCACCCACCGGCACGGCGAGACCGTAGTGGTGGGTGGCGACCGGCTTGGTCGTCTCCGGGACGGCCGTGCCGAAGAACACCCGCCCCAGGACGGGGTCGATCGCGACCTTGCCCGCGGCGGGCTCGTGCGCCCACGTCCCAGCGCCGCCGGGCAGGTCCGACAGGTCGCAGACGGTGATCTCGGAGGGCGGGACGGGGGTGAACCGCCATGCTCCGGCCGTATCGCGTACGCCGCGCGAGAGCAGCAGGCTGCCTTCGCTCCCGTAATACGCGTCGAGGCGGTCGCTCAGCCGGCGGCGGTCCAGTGGCAGGGGGACGTCCTCGGGCTCGGCGAGGTGGGTGATCTCCTCCTCGGTGCGGGGCCTGCCGAAGAGCCGGGAGTCGCTGCCCAGCGTGTCGAAACGGTAGCGGCGTCGGTCGCCTTCGGCGTGGGGGGTGAGCGGTGCCCGGTCGAGGCGTACGGCCTCGGTGCGCCAGAGGAAGATGCCGACGTTCGGGATGCCGTACCGTCCGGGGCGTCGCGGTGCGGGAGTGCCGATGGCGCGTACGTCGGCCGTGTGGAGGAGGTCGTCGAAGGCGCCGTTCATGCGGGTGCCCCAGGACAGCGCCTCCCGATCGCGCATGCTGGGGGTGACGCGCGCGTGCGGCCGGGTGTGGTTCATGTACTGGGTGGTCACGAGGCGTTCGAAGAACTCGACGGCACGGGCCGGCCAGCCGGTGACGTCCCTCGCGAGCTGCTCCAGCGCGGCGGCCGTGCCCTTGCGGCGCCGGTACGCGATGGTGTGGGCCACCTCGGCGCGCGGCGAGCGGACCTTGTCCGCCACACCGTGCAGCATCCGGTAGCCGATGAGATCACCGATGTACGGCGCCACCCAGGGGGCGCAGGTCTCGATGAACTGGTCGTCGTAGAGCTGCTCGAGATCTTCTTCCAGGACGTCGATCTGGGTGGCGATTACGTCGACGAGTTCACGCAGCGCTCCGCCCCGCTCCGCGTCGCGCAGCCGGTACACCGCGGGCAGCAGGGCGTACAGCCGGTCGGCGGCGGCGGAGGGCTTGGGACGGGGTGTGGTCATGGCAGCTCCTGCAGCCGGTCGAAGGGGGCTTCGGCGAGGGCGAGCAACTCGGCCGCGACCGCCCGGCCGCGTCCGTCGACGGACGCCCCGGCGGCGATGAGACGGCTCTCCATGCCCGGTCTGTCGCGGTACAGCAGGTCCAGGTCGACGGCGACGACGCCCGGCACGCTCGCCGCGACGGCCACCACCTGCGAGCGGTGCACCGGTGTGGCGATTCCGCGGACCAGCGGCGCGTACGCGGCACGCAGCGCGGTCTCGACGGCGGCGAGCACGGCCTTCGCCTCGCGAGCGGGATCCACCCGCACCCCGAGCCCCAGCCGGAACCGCGTCTGACGGGCCGACAGGACCTCGACGCGGGCCAGGGGGTCCCCGTACCGGCCCATGGCCGCCGCGAGATGCGCGACGGTGACGGCGGGGGCCGCGCCGCCGTCGGGGCCGCAGACGCTGACGACGATCGTCCGCCCGGTCCGCAGCGGCAGCACCTCGGCCCGGGCGAGTGAGATTCCGGAGAAGGCGAGGGCGAAGTCGGCGTAGTCGCGGAGCGACACGGCACGGCCGAGGGTACGGGTGGCGAGCGGCGTCGACTCCCGGGCGTGCCGTCCGTCCTCGGGGTCGACGCCGCCCTCGGCGGCGACCGGGTTGGTGGCGGCCTTGACGCCGAGCGGCCGGTCCATGAGCTGGGACAGCCGGTCGGCCGGCAGGTTCCCGGCGAGGCCGGCGCCCTTGCGGTAGGTCGCGCGGACGTTGTGCGATCCCGAGGGGAGCCGGGCTCCGCGCAGTCCGTCCCCGAAGGCCACCACGACGGAGCCGTCGGGTTCGTCTCGGGTGGTGAACACCCGGTCGTCGGCCTTCGCCCCGTACAGGGTGGGCAGTTCGCGCCAGGCTACCTCGTCGGCCCGGACGGTGAGCGTGGAGGCGAAGCCCTCCGGGGTCTCGTTTCGGACGTGCGTGAGCGGGCTGTGCAGCAACGGCATGGTCTGGAAGGCGCGACGGGCGTCGCCGTCGCCGAGGACCTGCTGCACCGTCTCACCGTGGGTGGCCTTCACGACGTTCCCGAACAGCACCGCGGTCGCGCGTCGGTAGCGGGCCTCGGGAGCCTCGGTCAAGGTGACCCGTGTCCGGGCGCCCTCGGCCTCGGCGGACTCCAGGACGACGACCTCGGCCGTCTGTTCCCCGGCTTCGTCGTCGAGCCGGCCGGACAGGATGAGCCGGCGCCCCGGGAGCATGGCCGTGGCGTCGCCGTCGACGAGGAACTCGAGACCGCTCAACGGATCGGCATCCGGCGCCTCGACGACGGTGAGCGGTTCGGACACGGCGAAGACGGTCACGTCGCGCGGCGTCTTGAACTCGTGGTCGTCGCCCCGGTTCCTGTCCGAGCGCTGCTCACCCTGGAGGGTCAGTCGGGTGACGGGGCCCGAGACCGCGAACGCCTCCCGGGAGAATTCCGTCCGGTCCACCACCTTGAAGAGTTCGCGGTAGAAGTCGGTTTCGTCGTCGACGTGTTCCTGGGACAGGACCACCCAGGACCCGACCACGACGTCCGGATGCGGTCCGTCGAGGTCGACGACGAAGTCCTCCCCGAACTCGGAGAACTCGGTGACCGCCTCGAACTCCGGCCAGTCCGGGTCGGTCACCGATCCTGTGTGGGCCTCCACGTACCCGGTGCGGAACTCCTGGTTCATGCCCAGCCACACCGGCGCGTTGTGGCCGAACACCCGGGCCCGCTTGCGCAGTACGAAGGAGGCCGGCTTCTCAGCCGGTGCGTTGTACGGGGTGTCCGAGCCGAGCCCCCGGTCCCAGTGGACGTACGTGCGCTTGTGGTCCGGGTCCGGCACGACGTCGGTCACCAGCCGGACGTCCCACTTGTCGCGGGCGAGATCCTCGCCCGCGAAGAGGATCGCGTCGCCGCGCCGGACGGGGAGCGGGTCGCCGGCGAACCAGGCGTCGACACGGCCCTTGACCGGCGGATGAGGCTTGGTGCGGGTGACCGGAAGGGCGTTCCACTCGGGGCGCGCGCCGAGCTCCTCCACCGTCTCGAACATCTGCGGCCGTTCGCCGGGTCCGGGCACGCTCTGCACCCTGAGGCCGCGGGGCAGTTCGACGACCGTGGGCGGCTGCGGCGGGGTCAGGCCGGGGTCGGGGGGAAGCCCGGTCGGCGGCCCGGTCGGCGGGGGCTTCTCCAGGGAGAAGGCGAGGTGGGTCTCCGCGGCGACACCGGGTGCGAGCCGGTAGGCCACGAGCCGGCCGAGTTCCTGGAGGGAGACGCGCTCCGTGGCGGTGCGCAGGTACGACTCGTTGGCGAGGCGCTCGTTGTAGAAGGTCAGGACGTCGCAGACCACCGCCCAGGCGTCGACCAGGGCGATCGTCGGATCGCCGGGGTCGCGGGTGAGCAGCCGGGACAGCCTCGGCCGGCTCGCGTCCGTGAGGGCGGTGACCATGCTCGACCGGAAGTCGCCGTGGACGCCGCTGCGGTAGGCGATCTCGGGCAGTCCGGGCCGGTTGCCGAGGATGCCGGGGGTGCGCGCGGAGGTGCCCGAGCAGCAGCCGCACGTCCCGGCATCCGCTTCGAGGACGGTGTCGTTCACCGGCCGCCTCCCAGGGTGAGATCGAGCACGCCGCGCTCGGGGAAGTTGGGGTCGTTGTCCAGCCGGGCGATCTCCAGCCGGCCCATCTCCAGGACGCCGCTCTCGAGGCCGCTGGTCTCCGGTCTGCGCTGCCGCTGGAAGGTGTGGACGTCCACCGACTCCACTCCGGGCACGGCGTGCACCTCCGCGAGGACCGTGGACAGGTGCACCGGCTGGCCGAAGGTGAGCCGGTCCGGGTGGAACAGCCCGCGCCCGCCACCCGGCAGGGTGGAGTCGCCGAGCCGGGCGAGCACCGCCGCCCCGACGTCGGACCGCAGATGGGCAGGCTCCACACACACGTGCAGTCCGATCTCCAGGGGTACGAACACGGGGCCGTCCACCTCGAGGTCGTAGCCGGCCAGCCGGAACCGCTCCAGCCGGGCGCGCAGGTCCCGCTCGAACTCCGCGTCGACGGGCCTGCCGCCCCGGCGGTCCGCGGTGACGAACACGGTGTGCCAGGATCCGGTCCAACGGAAGGTCGCCGCCGCGCGCTGCACGGCGCCGACGCGTTCGGTGACCTCGGTCCAGTCGGCCTCGGTGACCGCACGCTCCTGCACGGCGAAGGCCCGGGGGGCGTCGCGGCGGATCTCCTCCGCGGACTCGGGGTCGGTCCCGCCCGCGGCGGGCAGCGGATTGAGCACCCATACGACGGCGCCGACGTCCGTCACGACATGGGTGATCGACTGCGCGCCCACATTGCCCACGCGCCCGTTCCCCACCCGGTAGCGGGCGAAGAACCGGGTGTCCTCCTTGGGCCGCGCCCCGTGGTCGTCGTCCCCGAAGCGCAGCCGTGCCGTTCCGTCGTGCTCGGCCTCGACGGTGAACTCGGGCGCCGCGGCCGGGCTGTCCAGCAGATCGGGGCGCACCTCCCAGTCCCGGCGGTTCGCGCCCAGCTCCCCGACCAGCTCGATCGCCGGACGCGCCTCACGGGGGCGCGACGCGGGGACGGCCGACGCGGGCGGCGGCAGCTCCGACACCTGCAGTTCGTCCTGCGCAAGGACGACACGCAGCACGGTCGCGCCGTCACTGATCGACCAGAGCGGGTCGGCGCCCCGGACGGTGACCGTCCCCTCCAGCCGCCGCCCGTGGGAACCCAGCAGGGTCCGCAACTCCCCGTCGTAGGTGAGTGACGTGAGTTCGGCCAGCAGCGCGGGAGTGGCGGCCTGCCGGAAGAGGACGGCCGGGGGCCGCGCGACGGCGTGCGTGAGCGGTCCCCGGGCGAGCGTCGGGCGGTAGCGCACCGGTACCGGGCCGGGCGGGGTGGCGCCACCGGCGCCCGGCCGGCCCACCCTGACCAGGCGCGGCCCCGGGACCGCGCCGAGCGGCTCGCCGGGCTCCTGCGCATCGGGCACGGTCTGCCCGTGGTCCGCGAGGACGACGTTGCCCCAGGCCCGGGCGGTCTCCAGGCCGCCCTCGACGACACCGAGACACAGCGGGAACGGCAGGGCGTCCTCCTCGTGCCAGCCGATCTCGGTCACGGGCAGCGGATCGGCGGTCTGCGGATCCTCGAACAGCCCGCCCACCGGGTCCTCGGCATCCCGGACGTCGACGAGCCGGACCGCCCACCGCCGGGTCGGGTCGGCGTCGACGGCTTTCCCTGTGGTGGGCGACACGGTCTCGGCCAGGACCAGCACGTCTCCGGCCCGCAGGTAAGGGTGGGCCCCGCGCAGCGTCGCCGACGTGGCACCCTTCGGCAGGCAGCAGCCCTGGTCGCCCCAGGTGTGGAAGCGCATCTCGGTCAGGTCGCGGTGCACGAAGGCCGGTTCCACCGTCTCGAAGACGACGGGCCGGGCCGCCAGCGCGGTCCGGTGCTCCTGCGACTTCGGCTTCACCTTCGGTCCCACGCCCGGCACGCTCGTGAGCAGCTGGGTGCCGGCGGGCAGCGTCACCTCCGTGCCGCCGTTGACGCCGATCCGCACCCAGACGCGGGCGTTGCACCCCTCGTGGACGCGGTAGTCGACGAGCCGGGCGTGCCGGCGCAGGGAGATCCGGCTGCGGGCGGTGCCGAGGAAGGCCTCGGTGGCCACGGCGTCCTGGCGGTAGGACAGTTCGTCGGCCACGTACGCCATCAGCTCGACGAGGGCCGTGCCGACGTCCGCCGGGTTGCGTTCGGTCCACTCGGGTGCGAGCAGCGAGATCCGGTCCAGCATCAGCCGGCGGAACCCCTGGAAGTCCTTGGCGAGGTAGTCGATCGCGGGGGCGCTCGGCACCGCGGGCGGGCAGGCTTCGGCGGGGGCGCAGTCGAAGTCGCTCGGGCACTCCACCTTGAACGCGAACTCGGCCTCGGCGAGCAGGGGGTCGAAGCCGGCGGGCGGCAGGTCCGACTCACGGTTCATCACGAGCCGCAGCCGGTATGTGGAGAAGTCCCCGCGGTCCGCGGTGCTGACGACGAGCACGTGGTCGGGCGCCGCGATGCCGACGAGCAGATCGGGCGGAACCATGGGACTGTCACCCGGAGCCGCCCAGTTGACCTCCACCGTCGGGATGCTCTCGCCGCCGTCGATGACCACGTTGCCCCGGTCGAGCATGTCGGGGACGGGCCGTACCAGCCGGACGTACAGAACGCGCTGGCGCAGCTCCTCGGAGGAGGCGGCGGTGTCGAGGACCTCCACGTACTCGATGCCGTTGAGGTCGCTGAGGGCGCCCGCCTGCTGGAGCGCGAGCAGGCGGTGCGGCTTGCGACAGGGGAAGCGGGTCATGGGCGGCCGCCGGGGACACGGAAGGCGGCGACGTCACGGGTGCGGGTCCGCAGCACCACGTACGAGACGGTGACCACCAGGGCGGAGTCGACGGCCGCCACCTCGACCCGGTCGGCGGTCAGCACGTGGCCGAGGTGCCGCTCCAGGGCGGTCTGGACGAGGTACTGCGTGGTGGCCGCCGCCTCGGGGCCGCCCGGTTCGAAGACCAGCTCCAGCAGCCCGGCGCCGAAGTCGGGCCGCATCACGCGTTCTCCGGGCGAGGTGAGCAGCAGCTGTTCGATCATGTCGCGCACGTGCTCGTCCGGATCGGTCGTCGCCGTGCGGCCGTTTCCGCCGATGTCGTAGGGGTGATCGATGGTCATGCGGTGTCCCTCACGAGGCGATCGCCCGGGTCTGGGCGGTCAGCGGGTTGAGTGGGGTGCCGGTGGGGGTGCAGAGCGACGTGCCGGACTGCAGTGCCACGGGTGTGCCCCCCGCGAGCACCCGTACGGAGCCGACGAGCCACTGGGCGGTGACACACGGCGGGGTGGGGCTGCCGGTGAGCCCGCAGGCGGCGACCACGTACGGGGTGGCGATCGTGACGACCGGCTGGCCGGTGACCGTCACACGGGGGAAGGGCGTGGTCGGCGTCGCCTGTCCGGCGTGGGTGCACAGGACGGTGGCGCCGAGGTGGAGGATCGGTCCGGGCATCGTCACACCACCGTCAGCGCGCCGAGGTTGATGTCGGTGGTCGGTCCCGTGAGCGAGATCGTCGCGCCCTTGCCGTTGCTGATGACGATGCCGACGTCGCTGACCGAGATCATCGCGCCGGTCGCGGTGGTGATCAGGATTCCTCCCGTCGGACCCGGTGCGTCACTGATCACCAGGCCGTTCTTCAGCGTCGTCTGCAGGGTGATGCCGGCGACGCCGGGCGGCACCGTGTGGGACAGCAGCGGGACCTCGGCCGGGCTGCCCCAGTAGCCGCCCACCCACACCGGGTGGTCGGCGTCGCCGTGTTCGTACTCGATCCAGACGCCGGAGCCGAGGGGCGGCACGGTGAAGACGCCGGTGTTGATGCCGGCGAGGGGCAGGCAGGGCATGGCCCACGAGGACACACTCGGCGACACGTCGGGGACGAGGGCCTGGATCCGGCCCAGCCGCAGCGGGTCGACGTTGTTGACGACGGTGCCCCGGTACTTGCCGAGGTAGCCGGTCACGGCGGGGGTCTGGGTCTGGGTCATACGGGCACCACCGGGACGGTCGCCACGACGCCGTTGCGGGCGAGCGAGAACGTCTGGGTGTACGAGCCGCGCTTGATGTCGTGCGTGACGCGCGTGACGTAGTAGAGGCCGTCGAAGGCGGTACCCGCCCCGCGTACCCCCACCAGCCTGCGGGAGCGCAGGACATGGCCGTACTTCGCGACGTCGAGGGTGCCGGTCCCGAACACGGCGTCGGAGTGCTGGGCGGCGTAGCCGATGCCCTTCATCACCGCGGCGAGCGGGTTGAGGTTGGCGGTGTCGGTCATGCGGTGCAGCTTCGGCGGCAGCGGGGGGATCAGGCCCAGGGGCGGCCGGATCGGGGCCACGTCGGGGATGGGCAGGTTCAGCGGGGCCTTGCTCGTGCGTTCCTGGATCGCGACGATGGGAAGCTCCCTCTTCTCCTTGTCGAAGGTGAAGTTGAGGGTGGCGACGTTGTCGTGGGCGGCGTCGAGACCGGCGTTGAGCGCGGGCTGCGGCACTCCCAGACGGATCTCCGGCCCCCAGTAGGCCTTGCTCACCCCCGGCACCGGTCCGGGTTCGATGTAGAAGACGTGGCCGACCTCCTTGGCGAGGGCCGTGACGTAGGCGTAGTCGGTGCCCTGGTGCGTGGGGATGCGGTCGACGGGGATGGGCACGTCCTCCAGCAGGCTCGGGATCACCACGGGCGCGCAGCCCAGTGCCGCGTACTTCGCCAGCACGGTGAGGGTGCGCAGTGCCGGCGACATCGCCGGGTAGGGCAGACCGTCGAAAGGCACCAGGTCCATGACGTAGGTGAGGTCCTTGCCCTTCACATGGAGCACCGACGTGGGGCCGGCCGCCGACATGTCCTGATGGGTGACCACACCGTCGACGAGCACCTCGGTGACACCGCGGACCGTGACCGCGACGACGCAGCGGAACACCGGCACGGTGACGGGGAAGAACGCCTGGACCGGGGAGTCCTTGGGGACCGAGAAGGTCAGCTCGAACCCGCTCTGCGCGTCGCCTGTGCCGCTCTCGACCTTCAGGCCGGTCAGCGCGTCGAGGACGAAACGGGGCGCGGGCACGGGGACGGCCGGGCCGAGGAACAACTGGAGCCGGACGGGGCCGGGGGGCAGGTCACGCATCGGCGGATCCGGGCACGCCCTCGGGCAGGGTGATCCGCAACCGGTGTCCCGGCGGAAGCATCATCCGCGCCGGGTCGATCACGCCGTTGGCGTCGGCCAGCCGCCACCACAGCTCCGGGTCGCCCAGCAGGCCGGCGGCGACCAGGTCCCGGCGGTCGCCCTCCTCGGTCGCGTACTCGTGGAGCAGCGCGAAGCGTTCCTGGGGCGGGCAGAGCCGGCGGCGGAAGTACGGGACGGGCGGCGCGGGTTCCTCGCCGGGGCCGGGCGGTCGGACATGGGCCGTGACGCCGACGTCGGCGTAACGGCTGGTCGGCGGCAGGGAGATCGTGGGCACGGCACCGGCCGCGAGGAGCGCCTGGAGCACGTCGGGCACTCAGATCACCTCCAGTCCGAGCGCGGAGAGAGCCGCCGAACCGGCGCGCGCGGCCAGCGCCTCCTTGTTGCGCAGGTGGCTCATGAACAGCGCCCCGCCGCGGTGGCCGAAGCCGAGGTCGTCGACGGACAGCACGCGCATGCCGAGGGTGACCTTGGCCCGGATCGGGTTGAGTGAGGCGTCGAAGGCCTCCTCGGCGATCGAGAGTTCGGTGACGCGTACCGGGACGACGCGCTGCCGGCTCCACACGAACAGCGTCAGCGGCGTCTCCACGGGCAGGACCTCGAGCACGCCCCTGGCGGCCAGGGCGTCGTTGTCCACGAGGGCGGTGGCCCTGGGGTTCAGCAGCAACTCCAGGGCGGCGAGCTGCGGATGGATGCCGAACTCGACCGCTGTGGGGTTGTCACCCGGGAACTCGAGCCGGTCCGTGGCGTCGATCTCCGCCTCCAGGCGCAGCGTCTCGACGGCGACGCCCTTCAGTCGCAGCGCCTGGCCGGCGTCGCCGCCCGCGGCCTGCACGGAGACCGTGCGGGTCAGAGCGTCCGGGTTGTACTGGAGGGCGATCGTCCGCAGGGGCCGGCCGGTGGTCACATCGACCTGGACGATGCCCCCCTTGACGACACGGGGCGAGATCATCGCGTACCTCCCAGGGCCGACCAGAGGGCCGTGGCGGCCTGCGCCCCGAGCGCGGCGGGGCTGGGCGCGGGGGCGCGCGAGACCGGGGGACGCACGACGTGGACTGCGAGGCCGGTGAGGGCGGCCGGGTCGGCGGCGCCCGCGAGGGCGCCGAGCGTCCGCTCCAGGCCTGCCACCACGGAGGTGGCCTGAGCCGGCGTCAGGCCGCGCACGACGACCTCGTCGACGACGATCCGGACGCGTGGCCCGCCCCCGGTCATCGCGCGTCCCCGGTGCCGCGGAGGAAGTCGCCGAGGGTCAGCGTGCCGGAGGACCGCCCTGCCCCGGCCGACGGGGATCCCTCGGCTTCCCGCGCTACCGGCGCGTTCGGGGCCGGGGGCACCGCACGGATCTCGACCCTGCCGATGCTGATGGTGACGGCGGGGGCCGGATCCTCACCGGCGGTGAGGGACGCGGGCTCGGCGGAACGCGGGAGCACGGGCGTCGGCACCGGCACGGGACGCGCGACGGGCACCGCGGGAGCCTCCACGAGACGCCGCGTCGGCCGCGCCGTCTCGTGCTCGGGCGCCACGGGACGGGGACGCGGCCGAGGCTCGCGTCGCTCCAGCCCGTCGGGGGCGGCCGGCGAGCCGCCGCTGTGCACCGGGGGCGGCAGTGCGCCCGGTGCCTCGATCGGTGCGACGACGGTCTCGACGGGGGCGATGGCGGGGGTGTCGGGGCGCCGCCGGGGCGGCAGGGAGTCCCGCCGAGCGTCGCTCCGGCCCGCGTCGGTGGATCCTCCGCGCCCCGGGGGATCCGCGGCCGGCGAGGGGAGAGGATCGCCCTCGACGACGGGCCGGGCGGCCGCGGGCGGGGCCTGCTGCGGTGTGGCGGGGACGGGGACGGGGCGGTGGTCCTGGGCGAGCCGGGCCGTCCCCGTACCCCGGCCGGACGCTCCGCCGTCCCGCGCCGGGACAGCGGCCGCGCTCCCCGCGTCCTCGGGTACGCCGTCCTCGACGGACGGCCCGAGGTGTTCCCCGGAGAGCGGCTCGGCAGCGAGGCGGGGCGGCAGAAGCGGAACGGTGGTGGGAAGTTGGCGGTGTCCGGCGGCCCGGGCGGCGAGCCTGTGCAGCAGATCGGTCATGGCAGTTCCCCCGTGAGGATGCGGACGTAGCTCGCCCTTCGCGGCTCGCTCAGCGCGAGGACCTCGCGCTCGGACCAGCCGTACGAGCGGGCGAGCGCGTCGACGTCGAGCAGCAGCTGCCGCCCCCGGCACTCGACCTCGGCCCACGCGAACGCGGCCACGTCGAGATCGGCGGTGAACTCCAGCTCGCAGTCGGGACAGCGCAGATCGACCAGCAGGTCCGCCAGTGGATCGGCGGCCGCCATGGCATCGGTCAACGCCTCGCGCACCGCACCGGGCAGATCGGCACCGCGGGCCGAGGCCTTGGCGCTCTCCTCGTGCCGCAGGCTCAGGACGCAGCGCTCCAGGAGCAGCGCCGCACCCAGGTCCGGGTCGTCCGCGCCGGGCTGCTCGGCGACCGCCTGAAGATCCCGGTACGAGGGACAGCGCCAGACCACTTCGTACCCGCCGTGCAGCAGAGGTGCGGGGCAGTCGACGATCTTGTCCTCCAGGCCGAGCAGCGCTTCGGCCGACGCCGCGAACTCCACCGTCCCGCGGCACCCCGGGCAGCTGACCGTGGCCGCCATCCGCGCGCCTGCCAGTGCCTGGTGAAGACGCAACAGAAGTGCGGTGACGCGGCCGACGGGCCGATCGGCCGGCGGGAGGGAATCGGCACTGTCGTCGACCGCGGCGGCCAGGGCGAGGGCACGCTCCTCCCGGGACGCGTCCCGGCACTCGTCCCACAGCCCCAACACCTCTCCCGAGAGCAGTGCGCGCACAGCCACCCCTACGGCTCCACGAAGGACGGCTCTTGCGGCTCGACCACGTCGACGTCGCGTTCCCAGCCTTCGTTCTCGAGCTTGAGCGTCTGAATCGCCACGGCATTGGCGTTGGCGTCGAGTTCGGGCAGGGACTGGAACTCCGAGACCCAGGCGCGGAAGACCTTGTAGGCAAGCACCAGCTGCCCCGCCTCGTTGTACAGCTCGATGATCAGGTCCTTGCGGAAGTCCTTGAGGGAGACCTCCGCGCCGAGTCCGGAGCCGAAGTTCCACACCTTGTTGGCCCACTGCTCGAACTCGAGGTCGTGGGTGACACCGCGGGTGAGGGTGATCGCCTCGTACTTCGTGCGGCCCGGCGACTTGCGGGCGGTGGACGGGTCCGCGCCGTCGCGGTGCTCGACGATCTCGGTGGTGCGCTTGAGGGGGCTCACCTTGCTGACGCCGGCCACGTAGCGGCCGTCCCACTTCACCCGGAACTTGAAGTTCTTGTACGGGTCGAAGCGCTGGGCGTTCACACGGAACTGTGCCATGGGGTCGACTCCTAGGCGGGGATCTGGCCGGCGATCTGCTGCAGCCGGAGGACGACGAATTCGGCGGGCTTGAGCGGGGCGAAGCCGACGAGGATGTTGACGACACCGAGGTTGATGTCGGTCTGCGTGGTGGTCGTCGCATCGCACTTGACGAAGTACGCGTCCCGAGGGGTCTTGCCCTGGAAGGCGCCCTGGCGGAACAGGTTGTTGAGGAAGGCACCGATGTTCAGGCGGAGTTGGGCCCACAGCGGCTCGTCGTTCGGCTCGAACACCGCCCACTGGATGCCGCGGAACAGGCTCTCCTCGATGAACAGGGCGGTCCGGCGCACCGGCAGGTACTTCCACTCCGAGGCGATCCGGTCGGCGCCGTTGCGGGTGCGGGCGCCCCAGACCACATGTCCGACAGACGGTGCCACCCGGAGGCAGTTCACGGCGAGGGGATTGAGCAGACCGATCTCGAGGTCGGTCATCGAGACGGCCAGTTCGGTGACACCGGCCAAGGTGGCGTCGAGTCCGGCCGGCGCCTTCCACACGCCTCGGTCCGCGTCGGTCCGGGCGATGAGACCGGCGACGGCCCCGGAGGGTGCGAAACGCATCGTCTGGTTGTCGCGGAGCGGATCCGGCTGCATGACCCGGGGGAAGTAGACGGAGGCGTTCCGGCTGCTGGTGAACGTGGCCGCGATCGCGCCGCTCGTGGCCGCAGACACCGTGTTCCAGCCCGAGGGCGGGTCGAGCACCACGACGGCACGGCGCGTCCCGGCGTACCTGACGGCCTCGTCGACGACCGCGGTGTCGACGTCGCGATCGCCGAGTTCACCGGCGCCCGCGTAGGGCGGGATGACGAGCAGGTTGAAGAGATCGGCCTGCTCCAGGGCGTACAGACCCTTCTTGTCCGCCTTGAAGTTGGCGCCGGTGGTGATGTCCGCGGCGGAGATCGCCCCGCCGTCGCCTCCATTGGTGGCACCGGCTTCCACCGTGGGGTCGGACTGCGGGTTACTGGGGAGTGATCCATCGACCCTGACGAGCGTGGATTCGGCCGCGAGAACGATGTCCACCCGGCGGGCGGCGCCCGCCGTGATGGACACGTTGCGAAAGACCTCCGTGACGCCCGTCCCCTGGTCGACGACGGTCAGGTTGAACAGGTTCGGGTCTGTCGTGCCATCGCTGTTCGGTCGGACATCCTTGTCCAGCTTCACCTTGAGCTGCGCACCCCAGCTGCCGGGCGAGGCCGCCTTGAGCTTCAGCAGCCGATTGCCCGTACCGAGAGTGATGCTCGCGGTGTCGTTGGCGGCACCGGCGTGGACCCGTACGACGAGGGCGGTCCCGCCGCCCTGCTGGAAGAAGTCACGTACGGAGTAGCCCAGATGGCTCTCCAACCACAGGCCGCCGAACGCTCGCTCGAAGTCGGCGAAGGACGTCAGTGTCACCGGTTTGTGGAGCGGGCCGCGCAGGGCCCGGCCGACGAAGGCCGCAATCGAGGTAGGGACACCGGTGATCGTGCGCACGCCGCTCGACAGCTCTTCCACGTACACGCCGGGGTAGGACAATTGCACCGGCATCTGCTTTCCCTCCGCCAAGTCGTCTGGTGCCCATGGCTTATCCCGAGCGCGTCACCGCGGCGTCACCATCCGATCACCGGGGGTGACGGGGTGCCGGCGGCCTGACCACGGGCCAGCGCCGTCAGTTGGGCGGAGGGGCGCAGCCCCAGCTCCATGCCGAGGAGTCTGCGGAACCACTCGTAGTGACGAACCGCGTCGACGCTGTTGCCTTCGGACACGTGTACGGCGATGACGGCCCTGCTGGCGCTCTCCCGCAACGGTTCGAGGCGTACGGCCTCGAAGGCCAGTTCCAGGGCCTCCGCGTGGCGGCCCTGTACGGCCATCCGATGAGCACCCGCCTCCAGCCCGTGCAGCCGGAGCTGGCGGGTGTGCTCCTGTTCGAGGATCACCCACTCGTCGCACCACCCCGGCAGCAGCTCCCCACCGATGAGCAACCAGGCGTATCCGTCGTCCTCCACGGGGGGTGACTGCGCCTCGGCGGATGGCCGCAGTATCCGCCTGACGCGGGCGGTGAGCTCGCGGTGGTCGACGACCGCGTCCGGCGCCAGGGCGACGTGTGTCCCGCGGGCGATCACCAGACCGGGCACCGTCCGGTTCACCCGCCACACGGCTGTCCGAAGGCTGGCCTGCGACTTCTCGCCAGCAGCCCCGGGCCATAGGGCGGCCGCGGCGACCGACCGGCTGGCGCCTATCCGTAGCGCGAGATAGGCGACGAGCCGCTGCCCGCTGGGTGGGACGGCGACTGTGCGGTCGCCGTGCTGCACTGCGAATCCGTCCAGCAGCCGGATGGCGACGGCGCATGGGGGGACCCTGCTCGATACAGACATGGACGTCCTCACGCTGGGTGACGAGCAAGAAGTTGATCGCAAGGTAGCCCAGTGACGCCAGGATCGATCAAGTCTGCGTGCGCGCTGTGGTCACAAGGGAAGGTCGACGTACGGGCATGACCCGCCCAAAGACGTTCAGGATGCCCGCCCGTGGTTCGACGTACCGGGTGAACGACCTCCGAGGGGCCACGTTGACGCTTCCCGAACCGCCCCGGAGGCACGGGGCCGGCGATGCCGGCAGAAGGGAGTAGCCGTGCGCTTGGTCCTCCTGATTACGATCAGGATGTGACGACGTTGTTCCTGACGATCGGCCTGCCCGGGGCCGGAAAGACCACGAGGGCTCGGCAACTCGCCGAGGAGCACAGCGCCCTGCGGCTGACGCCGGACGAGTGGATGCTTCCGCTGTTCGGCGCGCCGGAGGCGGATGGGAAGCGCGACGTGCTGGAAGGGCGGCTCCTCTGGCTCGCTCTTGAGGCACTGAAGCTTCGAACCAACGTGGTCCTGGATTTCGGATGCTGGTCCCGTGACGAGAGGTCCGCAATCCGCTGGCTGGTGGAGTCTGTGGGAGCAGCCTGCCGCCTTCAGTACGTTCCGGTGGACCATGAGACCCAACGTGCTCGAATCGCCCATCGCCAGTCGGCCACCCCGGATCAGACCTTCCCGATGAGCGAAGCGGACCTCGTGCACTGGCGGACGCTCTTCGAGGAGCCCGACGCCGCCGAACTCGGGGGGCACGAGATCGGAGATCCGCCTCCTGGATGGTCGGGATGGCTGGAGTGGGCTGCTGATCGGTGGCCGTCGCTCGCGTGATGCCAGGCATGCCGAGCCGAGGCTGGATCTTGCACTTGTGCCGTCCTTCACGTTCACGATGCGGATGGCGTGGAATGCGATCCGGCGGCCGTGGCGGGTACGCCCTGGAACTCCCCGACATGGGTGGCCTCGACGCGAAAGCGGATGGTCGGCGTCGCGTCCCTCGACGACGTCCTCCTCATACATCTCCAGGTCCCGCCGGGGCTTGACCATGTTCTTCTCGTAATGGGTCAGCGCGACGCCGAACCACTTTGTGAGGTCGCGAGGGCGGCGCGGCGCTCTTGACGATTCCCTGATGCTCAACGGGGATCCGCGGGGGCTCCGGACGGTGTCATCTTCGTTGTTCAGCTCACCTCTCGGGGAAGGGCGGTTGCCGTGGAAGGCGCCGTAGCAGGATTCGTCGTTGCCGTGGTCTGCGTACTCGTGGTGCTGCGCAGCGGGATGCGTGTGGTCAATCAGGTGGAGCGGGGTGTGGTCTTCCGGCTCGGCAGGGCGCTGCCCGGTCACCGGCAACCGGGGATCACCTTCCTCATTCCGTTCGCCGACCGGATGCGCAAGGTGAACGTCCAGATCGTCACGCTGCCGATCCCGACGCAGGAGGGCATCACACGTGACAACGTGTCGGTGAAGGTCGACGCCGTCGTCTACTTCCGGGTCGTCGACCCCGTCCGGGCCGCGATCGAGGTCCAGGACTACGTCTTCGCCGTCGGCCAGGTCGCACAGTCCTCGCTCCGGTCGATCATCGGCAAGAGCGATCTGGACGACCTGCTGTCCGACCGTGAACGGCTGCACGAGGGACTGGCGTTGATGATCGACAGCCCGGCGGCCGGCTGGGGCGTCCACATCGACCGGGTCGAGATCAAGGACGTCCAACTTCCGGAGTCGCTCAAGCGGTCGATGTCCCGCCAGGCGGAGGCGGAGCGGGAACGGCGGGCACGGGTGATCACGGCCGACGGCGAGTTCCAGGCCGCGCAGCAGCTGGCCAACGCGTCGCGGATCATGGCCGACACCCCGGAGGCCATGCAACTGCGGCTGCTGCAGACGGTCGTCGAGGTCGCTGCGGAGAAGAACTCCACACTCGTGATGCCGTTCCCGGTCGAGCTGCTCCGCTACTTCGACCGGGCCGCGCGGAAGCTCGGGACCGAAGTGGAAGCCCCGAATGCCGGGCCGGCAACCGGCGGTGTGCCCGCGGCCCGGAACGAGACCGTGCCCGACCGGCACGCCGGCTAGCGAGTCACTCCGCTCTTGGCGGTTGCCTCGCGTGACGCCGCCCCGGGCTCGGTGCCGGGGGGCTTCAGGAGGCGGGGCGCCCAGGTGGCCGGGAGGGCCAGGAGGGCGGCGGTCATGGCGGTCAGGGGGACGTGGTCCAGGCCGTGAGCGGTCAGGGTCCAGCCGCCGACGGCGGCGCCGGCCGCGATGCCGGCGTTGACGGCGGAGGCGCCGAGCGTCGCGGCCAGGGTCTGGAGCGGGTGACCCTGGTGGACGACAGCACCGGCGCGGTCACCGAGGAGCAGGCCCGGTTCGTCTTCACGTTCATCGGGGCACGCCCCCGCACCGACTGGCTGGCCGGAGTCGTGGAGCGCGACGGCCACGGCTTCGTCCTGACCGGCCCCGACCTGCTGCGCGCGGACGAACCCCCGGCCTCCTGGCCCCTGGACCGGCCCCCGTTCCTCCTGGAGACCAGCGTCCCCGGCGTCTTCGCGGCCGGGGACGCGCGGGCCGACTCCATCAAACGCGTGGCGTCGGGTGCGGGCGAGGGCGCCATGGCGGTCGCCCTCATCCACCGCTACCGGGCGTCGGCGGGAGAGTGACCGGACGGGTCCGGCGGTGACGCCGGCGGCCGGACCGCGGGACCGATCGACTCAGCCGCCGCTCTTGCGCCGGAACGACCGCTGGCTCGCCGCCGGGCCGTGCGCCGCGCGCACCTTCGACGCATCCGGGTTGGCGGCGACGTCGGCCGCGTCCGCCTGCGCACCGCGCTTGCGCGCCAGGGCCTCACGGAACTTGCGCTTGAGGTCGTAGTTGCCGTCCTGGTCCGGCGCCACAGGGGACGTCTCGGGCTCAGCCGGCTCCGAACCTTCCGAAGTTACGGGCTCTGCAGTCATGGTGACCTCCTGGGTTCGGGATGGGCCAGCACAGCTTGTCATGCCGGGCGCAGTGCAAGGCGCCGGCGACATCCTGCTCTCTGTTTCGCCCGGTTCCCTCGCGGCCGAAGGCGATCACTTCGCAGTGGGGGCAACGGCTCTCAGCCGTTGCGACGCACGAGGGTGACCACCCTGCCGGACTCACCGGCAGGCGGCAGCGCCTGCTCGGTCCAGATCGTCTTGCCGCACAGGGATGGCGAACCGGGCGGCCCGACGAGGAAGCCTGCCGGGCCCGCCCGGGCGGGATCCGCCGGCGCCGTCCAACTGGCCGCCCGGGGTACGGTCTTCATGTGATCTACCTGATTGGCGGGCCGCCCCGGGTGGGCAAGAGCACCCTTGCGTGGATGCTGCTGGAGCGAGAGGGCCTCCCGGGATGCCCGACCGACGCTCTGGTGTCGATGCTGCAGCGGGCTGCTCCCGAGCACGGCGTGCGGCACGGTACGCATCCCGACAAGGCAGCGGTCGCCCAGCCGTTCCTCATCGAGTTCATCCGTGCCTCTGCAGAGGCTCTCGACGACTCCGATCCCCAGGACGGCTACGTGGTCGAGGGCGACATCGTCACACCGGCGGCGGCCACGGCCGCCGCCCGTCTCGGGATACCACTGACCTCCGTCTTCCTCGGAAACACGCAGCTGACCCCCGAACACCTGCGGGCCGCCCCGGACTGGCTCGAGGGAGCCGATGACACCACCTACCGGGAGATCGCCGGGTGGGTCAGGGAGCGGAGCACGGCCCTGCGCGAAGCGTGTACGGCCAGTGGGCACGCCTACGTCGAACTGGGGACCGGCTACGCGCAGGGCATCGAGCGGGCCTATTCGACGTTGCTGGCGAGGGCCTGACCGTCCGGCGTCACCGGCTCGGTTCGCGTCGCGCGACAGACGCTCCGGCTCGTGCGCGGCCGTCCGGCAGAGAACACCGCCCTCTCCGACCGCTGCGGGGTGAGCCGGAAACCGGTACACCCCGCAGCGGGTTCGAGCACGGACCAGGAGCGGGTCAGGGAACGGTGACGATGAGCACCTGACCGTGGGCGGACAGGTGCTGTCCGTCCTTCATGGCGGCGACCCAGCTGGTGAGAGCGTATCGGCCCCGGGCGAGGGGCATCCCGACGACCGCGCTCCGGCCCGGGGAGAGCGGTGGCGTGCCCAGCTGCGCGGCGAGGTCGAAGGGCTCGGGCCTGGTCCGCCTGTCCTGGAAGTACGCCTGGATGTCGGCCTCGGTGACGGAGTCGTCCGTGAGGGGGTACACCGCGAGCTCGTCGACCTGTCCGCGCATCGCGTTCACATAGCGCAGGGGACGGTCCCGGTGCATCCGTCCCTCCAGGACGAAGCGCGGGCCTCGCTCCGTGTCGACGGCGGTGACGGTGGCGGACGGACGCGGGCGTCCGGCCCCTCCGTCGTCCGCCGCATGGACGAGGAGCGGACTGACGTACTCTGCGCCGGGGAGGGGGTCGCGTCCGATGTACGGCCCCTCGAAGTCCTTGTACTCCAGGACGAGATACCGGCCGGGCGGCAGCCACACGGTGAAGGACGACTGCGAACCGCGCACCGCCATGGCACCGCCGAACAGCTCGGCGTCGGCCATCAGATCCCTGGACGCCTGAATGACCTCCTCCGAGCTCTCCTTCTCGAAGACGTCGCGCAGGTGCCTGCGGAAGGCGGCCTCGCCGACGCCACGGCGGAGTCGGGCGATGCCGACGATGCCGGTACGGGTACTGGTCGTCCGCACCCGGAAGGTCACCGCACCGGCGGCCGCGGTCGCCGGCGCGGTGAACCCGTCCTCGCCGGTGACGATGTCGAGCGGCTTCGGCCGCCGCGGCGGCGAACCGGCGCCGATGAGCGCGACGACTCCCGTCGCCGTTGCGGCGGTCAGAAGACCGCGCCTGGTCCACTTGCTCATGATCTGCTCCTTTGCTTGCTGGGGCATCGGATGGTCATGCGACTCGTACGGGTCGGCGCTAGGTTCAGGGCCGGCCGTGCTGCGGCGTTCCGGGAGTTCATCGGGCCGGTCAGGCGAACGGGACGCCCACCAGGTGGTACTGGAGCAGCATGCTCGCCATGGTGACCGCGGCCGCCGCTGTGAGGGTGAACAGGATGCGGCCGGTGACGTTCCACCAGCTGCGGAGCCAGGCCGCGATCGCTCCCGCCGTCACGCCCAGTGTCAACGCCACGAGTGCCGTTCCCAGCGTCGTCACGATGGTGAGCAACGGTGATCCCAGCGGCACCGCTTCCATCATCGCGTTGCTGTCCGAGACGACCGCGGCGAGTACGGCCGTGAACGCGGCGGCGATCAGCCCGGTCGCCGAGGCCGTAGCGCGTGCGGCCCGTGGTGCGGGAGGGTGCGGGGTGCGGCCGCGGAGCCGCCGTACCAGGGCGGTTGCGGGACAGGCGATCGCGGCGAGCACGAGAATGGCCGTACTGGTACCGATCAGTCCCAAGTGCAGGGCCGAAGATTGATGCCATGTCAGCTTCTCGTAGGCGGTCGACGGCACCGCCGACGAGACGAGCACGCCGCCCTCGGCGAAGGCCAGCGTCGCGCGGTCTCCGCCGCGCTCTTGGAACAGGCCGTCGCCGAGTGCGAGCCAGCTCTGTTCGGGCCGGTCGGGGTCGAGCGAGAGCCCGGTGGTGCGCAGGCCGCTCTCGCCGTCCTTCCGGACGGTGACACTCGCGACCAGGCCCTCCACCGCCATGAGGCCGGTGCGGCTGACCCGGGCCGCGCGGTAGGTGCCGGTGTAGGCGTCGAGGGACGGATCGGTCGCGGCGCCCGGGGCTGCGGATGCGGGTTCGTCCGGGACGAGGGCGTCCACGATCCGGTTGATCAGGTCCTTGCCGTCCCAGGAGGCACGCCCGTCCGTGCCGTCGCCGTTGAAGACGACGAAGACGCCCACGTCGTGGCCGGGGATGAGCAGTAGGTTGGAGTGGAAGCCGGGGAGGTCGCCGTCCTTGAACCAGCCGGTGCGCCCACCGCGTCGCCACTCCTCGAATCCGTAGCCGAGGCCGGGCATGCGGGGGTCCTGCCGGTAGTGCACCCGCTGCATGAGGCGGTTCGCCGCTGTGTCGTCGGTGAGCTGCCCGGTCATCCAGCGGCCCATGTCGGCGGCGGTGCTGACGGCACCGGGCCCGGTCGGGCTCCACGCGCCGTACTGGCCCTCGTCCTCCGTCCAGCCGGACGTACCGCTGGGGCGGTAGCCGCGGGCGAGGCCGGCGGCGATCGGGGCCGGCTGCGGCTGGGCGAAGGTGGAACGCGTCATGCCCAGGGGCCGCAGAATGTGCTCGGCGACATAGGTGGGGAAGGGCTGACCGGAGACATCGGCGACGAGTTGGCCCGCGAGCGCGTAGCCGTAGTTGTCGTAGGCGGCGACCGTCCCCGGGGCGCGGACCCGGGGCGGACGGCGCGTCACGAGGCTTTCGGCGAGCGGTTCGACGTCCTTCGCAGCGGTCTTGTTGCGGCCGACGAGGTCACTGTCGAAGCCCGCGGTGTGGGTGAGCAGTCGGTCCAGGGTGACGGGGCGTCCTGGGTACGTGTCGGGGACGGTGACCGCACGGAGGTGGTCGTTGACGTCAGCCTTCGGGTCGATCTCTCCCTCGGCGACGAGCTGGGAGGCGGCCTGTGCCGTGAACAGCTTGGCGAGCGAGCCGAGGAAGAAGCAGGTGCGGTGCGGGTCGACCTGCGTCCGGGTGCGGACGTCGGCGACGCCATAGCCCTTGGTCAGGACGGTCCGGCCGCCGGCTACGACGGTGACGGCCGCGCCGGGGATACGGTCGTCCGCCAGGTAGTCGGCGACGGCGGCGTCGACGAGCGAGTCGAGACGGGGCGGAGCGGCCGCGTGAGCGGGGGCCGCGACGGAGAGCAGCGCGGCGGAGGTGACGGTGATCGTGATCGTGGCGGCCATCGTGGCGAGGGTCCGTATCGACGTCGTACGCATACGTCGACGATCTCGTTCGGGGCCGGCCGGCGGCAGTGCGAGGCGCATCGGCCCGATGTGTATTTCACATGGGTGGGGCGGGTGCGGTGCACGGGCCGCCGTCTAACGTGACGTCATGGACGGGTGGGGCTGGGCATTTCGGCGCGGGCGGGGAATCGGACCCAGGAGCGCCGAGCCGGGAGTCGGGGCCGCCGAGAGCCCGCCGGGCGAGGCGACCGGCGGCCCGGCCCTGGAGGGCCGCGCCTTGGGATCCGGCCCCTTCACCGATGCCGCGACCGCTGCCGGTACCGCTACGGATGCCGACGCCGGTCCGACGCCGGCGGTCGTATCGGTCATCCTCGTCGTCGTCATCCTCGGCTTCGCCTTCGAGCCCGGTGTCGTCGTGCCGCGCCCGGCCGCCGTGCCGATGGTCCTGCTCCAGTTGGCCACCTCCCTGCCTTCGACGCGGCGGCTGCGCGGGGCCTGGACCCTCGCCGCGCAGATCCTGCTCACGCCCTGGTCCGGGCTGCCCGGTTTCCTCGGCGCATCCGTGCTGCTGGTCGTCGAACGGCCGGTCCGATGGGCTCTGTTCACCGTCGTCGTGCTGGCGGCGGGGCTGCTCGCAGCTGGTGACGGCAGCGTCCATTCCGTTCTCAACGGCATCGGTAACGCCCTCGCCCACGGATTGATCATTTATGCGTTGACCCGGCTCACCGACCTCTACACCGAACTCCGCGCCACGCGTGGCGCACTGGCCGGGGCCCGGGTCGCGGCCGAGCGGGAACGCGCCGGGCGTGACCTGGACGCGGCCCTGGGAGCGGCCCTGGCGGAGATCACCCGGCTGGCCGGGCAAGGTACGCGAGCGGCGCGGGAACTCGTGACGGTCGCGCGGGCGGCATCGGAGAACGTGCGCGCCGCGCCGCCCGCACAGTCGGCCGACGGAACGGACGTGCCTTCGGGTGCCCTGGCGCCCCGGCTCGTGTGGCCGATCGTGGTCGCCACCCACGTCGAGTATCTGATCGTGGGCCTGGCGTTCCTGCTCGGTGCCGGGGTGCCGGGTGGGCGGGTTTTCGGGTACGCGGCCGTATTGGGGGCCGTGGTCGGACTGCAGGCGTTCCACTCCCTGCCGCGTCCGCCGGGTGTGCGTCCGCCCTACGTGGCGTGGACTCTGGGTGTGCAGCTCACCCTCGCCCTGGGCATGCTGGCCGTTCCGGACGGGCCGTACCCTCAGCTGGTGGGTTTCGCGGCCGCCTCGGTGCTGATCGTCCTTCCCGGGCGCCTCGCCTGGCCGGCGGCCGGGGCGCTGACCGCGGTGGCAGCGGGCGTGATGCTGCTGCGGCCGGACGGGCCCGGGGCTCATGGCACCGTGCTCCTCCTGCTGGACATCGTGGTGATCGCTTCGGTCTTCTACGGCCTTGCCCTGCTCACCGGCCTCGTCCACCAGGTGCGGGAGGCCCGCGGAGCGCTGGCGGCGCTGGCCGTGGCGCGGGAGCGCCGACGCATCGCCCGGGACGTCCACGACCTGCTGGGCTACGGGCTGTCGGCGATCGCTCTCAAGGGTGAGCTGGCGGTCCGCGACCCTGACCGGGAGCGGGCCGATCGACATCTCGCCGATGCGGCGGCGCTGGCGGACCGGGCTCTTGCGGACCTCCGGGCGATCCCGCGGGAAGGCTTGGAGATCTCTCTGGCCGAGGAAGTGGCCTCCGCCCGGGAAGTACTGGCCGCAGCGGGCGTCGCCGTGCAGTTGCGGGGCGAGGCGGACGTGGAGGGGATGGCGGAGGCACTGTTCGCCACGGTGCTGCGCGAGGCGGTGACGAACGTGCTGCGACACGCGGCGGGAGCGCGCCGGTGCGAAGTGGATCTCGGCCCCGGGCTGCTGCGGGTGGCGGACGACGGCCGTGTGGTTCCCCTGCTGTCACGGGGCAAAGGCGGCCGATCGGGTACGGGCGGCAACGGACTGAGGAATCTGTGTGAGCGCGCGTCCGCACTCGGCGGGGTCCTGGAGGCCGGACCGGCCCCGCACGGCCGCGGCTACGTCCTGACCGTCCGTCTGGAATCGGCTCCCGCCTCCGTCACCGGGTGACTCCGTGTCACCCCAACCAACCGTGCTCGCGGGCGATCCGCACCGCGTCGAGCCGGTTGCGGGCATCGAGCTTGGTGACGGCCGCACCGAGATAGTTCCGTACGGTGCCCTGCGTGAGGTGCAACTCGCGGGCGATCGAGTCTAGTTCGGTGCCGGCGGCCGCCAGCCGCAGCACATCGGTCTCGCGTGGGGTGAGCGGGTTCACCTTGGCGGTGAGGGCCGCAGCGGCCAGTCGTGGATCGATGACGTGCTCCCCTGCCGCCACGCTGCGGATCGCGGCGGCAAGCTGATCCGGCTGGGCGTCCTTGAGCATGAACCCGCCCACCCGGGCGGCGAGTGCCGACCTCAGCGCCTCGGGTCGGCCCAACGCGGTGAGGATCAGGGTCCGGCATTCGGGTAGCGCGGCTCCGAGGTCGCGGGCGGCGGAGAGTCCGTCGGCGCCGGGCATGTCCAGGTCGAGCACTGCGACGGTGGGGTGGTGGGCGAGGGCGGCGGGGACGACGGCGTCCCCACGGGCCACCTCGGCCACGACCTCCATGTCGGGCTCCAGGCCCAGCAGGGCGGCCAGCGCCCCACGGATCATGTGCATGTCCTCGGCCAGCAGAATGCGGATCACAGTCCCTCCCGGAGGATCGTAACGGTCAGCGGCGGAAGGGCTCGGCCCGCTCGGATCTCCGTGGTCGCCGCAACGCCCGCTCCGGGGCCTTCCCCGAGTTGTCCTCGGGGAAGGCCCCGGCTTTCACTCGGAACCTACGGTTGGTCCGTGACCCGGGCTTGGAGAGCCACCATGCGGCGGCCCACTCGGCGGTGCCGTTCTGGGTCGAGGGTCCAGGTGGTGCCGCGCCCGTCTGGCTCTCAGCCGTTGCGGCGCACGAGGGCCGCCTTGCGGGCCTCGGCGAGCTTGCGGGCCTCGCCGGCCTTCCGCGACTTGCCGGCGCCGCGGGAGGTGTCCTTGCTGGTGCCGAGGCCGCGGAAAGGAGCGTTGACGTTCTTGGGCCGGGGGACGGCGGGCCCGCCGTCGAGCGGGGTGCCGGAGGGAGCCTTGGCGCCGGTGATCCGGCTCAGTTCCGCCTCGCCCGAGCGCACCTTGGTGACGGTCGGCTCGATGCCGGCCTCGGCCATCATCCGGCTCGTCTCGCGGCGCTGGCCCGAGAGCACGAGCGTGACCACGCGGCCGGACTCACCGGCGCGGGCTGTACGGCCGGCCCGGTGCACGTAGTCCTTGGGGTCGGTGGGCGGGTCGACGTTGACCACGAGATCGAGGTCGTCGACGTGCAGGCCGCGGGCCGCGACGTTGGTCGCCACCAGAACGGTGATCTGGCCCTGCTTGAACTGCGCCAGGGTCCGTGTGCGCTGGGGCTGGGACTTGCCGCTGTGCAGGGCGCCGGCGTGCACCCCACTGGCCCGCAGATGCCGGGTGAGCTGGTCGACGGCGTGCTTGGTGTCGAGGAACAGCAGGACGCGGCCGTCGCGGGCGGCGATCTCCGTGGTGACGGCGTAGCGGTCGGGCCCGTGGACGACGAGAACGTGGTGCTCCATCGTCGCGACCGTGCCCGCGGACGGGTCGACCGAGTGGACGACGGGGTCGTGGAGGTAGCGGTGGACCAGCTGATCGACGTCGCCGTCAAGGGTGGCCGAGAAGAGCATCCGCTGACCGTCGGGGTGCACCTGGTCGAGCGCGTCGGCGACCTGCGGCAGAAATCCCAGGTCGCACATCTGGTCGGCCTCGTCGAGGACGGTGATCCTGACCCGTCCCAGGCGGCAGGCGTTGCGCTCGATCAGGTCGTGCAGGCGTCCGGGGGTGGCGACGACCACCTCGGCTCCCTCGCGCAGCGCGGCGACCTGCCGGCCGATCGACATGCCGCCGACGACCGTGGCCATCCGCAGCCGCAAGGCCTCGGCGTACGGCGCCAGCGCCTGGGCGACCTGCTGGGCCAGCTCCCGGGTGGGTACGAGGATCAGGGCGAGGGGCTGCTTCGGTTCGGCGCGCCGCCCGGCCGTACGTGTCAGCAGCGGCAGGCCGAAGGCGAGTGTCTTGCCCGACCCGGTGCGCCCGCGGCCCAGGACGTCGCGGCCCTTCAGGGCATCGGGCAGTGTGGCGGCCTGGATCGGAAAGGGTTCGCGCACCCCGAGTCCGCTCAGTGTCCGCAGCACCTCGACCGGCAGTTCCAGGCCGGCGAAGGAGACGGCCGGGGGCAGCGCCGGAGTCGTGGGGTGCTTCATGAACAGCCTTCCGCAGGGGGAACGTACCGAGGAAGGCCCGGCAGGATCGAACAGTCCACGTACCAGCTGAACCGAACGGACAGAATCGCCCACCGCGACGACCACGCAAACGGGTCACACTAACACAAGTCTGTGTCCCCCGGACGAGTCACCCGGGGGACACAGGGATGCGATCACACACGGTGGGCACCGACGAGCGCAGCGCTCAGGTGCCTACCTCAGACGTGTCGCTCAGGGCGCGTTCTGAGCCACGGCGAGACGGTCCACCCAGCCTCCGAACGAATCCCAGCCCGACCAGCCGTTGTTCGGCGCCGTCTGCCACATGTGCCACACCGCTTGATCCGCCCCGCGGGCGAAGACCTCCAGCCGACCGTCGGCGTTCCGGCTCACCTCCAGATCGTCGATCCAACCGCCCAGGGACTCCCAGCCCGACCAGCCGTTGTTCGGCGCCGTCTGCCACATGTGCCACAGCGCCTGGTCCGCCCCGCGGGCGAAGACCTCCAGCCGACCGTCGGCATTGCGGCCGACCTCCAGATCGTCGATCCAACCGCCCAGAGACTCCCAGCCCGACCAGCCACCACCCGGCGAGGTCTGCCACTTGTGCCACAGCGCCTGGTCCCCCCCGCGGGCGAAGACCTCCAGCCGGCCGTCGGCATTGCGGCCGACCTCCAGATCGTCGATCCAACCGCCCAGGGACTCCCAGCCCGACCAGCCGCCGTTCGGTGCGGTCTGCCACATGTGCCACACCGCTCCGTCGGCCCCACGCGCGAAGATCTCCAGCCGGCCGTCGATGTTCTGGCCGACCTTGAGGTGGTCGATCCAGCCGCCCAGGGACTGCCAGCCGGACCAGCCGTTGTTCGGCGCGGTCTGCCACATGTGCCACACCGCTCCGTCGGCCCCACGCGCGAAGATCTCCAGCCGGCCGTCGGCGTTGCGCGCCGTCGAGATCATGTCGATCCAGCCGCCCAGCGACTGCCAGCCCGACCAGCCGTTGTTCGGGGCGGTCTGCCACATGTGCCACAGCGCCTGGTCCGCCCCGCGGGCGAAGATCTCCAGCCGTCCGGCCGCCTGCCCGGCGGCCTCCTGCACCGCGGCACCGGCGTTGAGGAAGGTGCCGACGTCCTTGCCGGGGTCCGGCGTGACAGCGGTCCCGGTCGCGTTGAGCATCTGCCGCACCTCGGCGTGGCTGAGCCCGGGGTTCGCGGACAGCATCAGCGCGGCGACGCCGGCGACCTTCGGAGTCGCACCGGAGGTGCCGCCGAAGCCGTTGCGGTACGCGGCGTCGGCGCTGCTGTCGCAGGTCACGTCATGGTCGGAGTCACCGGGTGCGCACACGACGATCCGGGAGCCGTAGTTGCTGAACCACGCACGCTTGTTGACCGCAGCGTCATAGGCCGTGGCGCCGACCAGGATGGAACCCGTCTCGCGGATCGGCTTGCCGTCGTCGCCGATGCCCGCGTCCCGGTCGCCGTTGCCCGCCGCCACACAGACGACCACGCCTTCGGCGATCGCCGTCCTGATGGCCGCGTTGACCGACGGCACGTACTCGTAGTTCCCGTACGCCCCGGTCTGGACCTCGAGGATCACGACCTTGCGCCGGCCGCCGCTGTCGGTGGTGCGCACCCAGTCGATGCCCCGGGCCCAGGGGTTGCCCCCGAGGACCGGACCGGGCCCCGAATCCGCCCGCACCGCCCAGAGTGTGGAGTCGTACGCGACGCCCGCCATGCCGGCCTGGTTGACCGCCGCACCGGCCAGCCCCATGACGGCGGTCCCGTGGGACACGTCACCGCCGGTGACGTTGGTGCTGCCGTCGAAGGAGTTGAACGTCTTGGCGATGCGCGCGGCGAGGTCGTTGTGCGAGGTCCGGTAGCCCCAGTCGACGTCGGCGATCACCACTCCGCCGCCGGTGGCGCTACCCCACGCCTGGTTCACGCCACAGCGGAAGATGTACCACTGGTTCTCCAGGCCGGTGGCGGTGTCCACGACCACGGTCCCGCCCGTACCGACCAGCGGTTCCGCCAAGGGAGGCGCCGGGGCGAGCGTCGACACGCCTGCGGGACGTTCCGCCGTGACGCTCGGCGGCAGGGCCATGGGGACGGCGATCGCCCGCTCCACCTCGGGCAGCCCGTCCAGCCGCTGCGCGATCGCGACCGTGTCCGCTTCGTCGGCGAAGTGCAGGGTGACGAACCGCGCCAGGTTGGGCGTGTCGTAGCCTCGCGTGGCCGCGCTCGCCTGGAGCGAGGTCGCTTCCTGCGGTGTGATCAGGAAGGTCGACTCGGCTTTGACGAGGTTGTTGTCCGCCAGGATGCGGTTGAACGCGTCGAGCGGCCCTTCGTTGAGACTGCGTACCTCAGGGGGCGCGCCGTCCGGGGGTTCCGTGACAGCCGGGGTGACGCTCTCACGGAACTCCACCTCCACGACGCCCGGCTCGTACGACGGACCGCTCGGAAGGGTGCCGCCGGGCCCGCCGAAACGAGACGCCGGGGAGTCGGCGCCGTTCGGGAACGGGGTGGGGTCGCCGCCGTACGGGCCCCTGCCGCCCTGCGGAGACCGTCCTGCCGGGTCCGACCCGCCGGCCATGCCGGCGAGCGGCATCGGCATGCCGCCGCCGGTGGGCGTGGACATGGACGGTGTGTCCATTCCCGGCATCGGCATACCACCGGGTGCGCCGGTCGCCGACACCGACTTCGTATCGGGTGTCGGCATCTGCCCGGCTGCGGGACTCCCGGATGCGCTCCGCATCCCGGGGTTCGGCATCTCGCCGGGCCTCCCCGACGTGGGCCCGGCGCCCGCGGCGGGAGCCCCCGGTACGGGCATGCCCGATGCCTTGCCCGAGTCCTTCGCGTACCGGTTGCCGTCGGGTCGATGGCCGTGATGCGACATGGGTCCTCCAGAGGAACGACACCCCGTCGACCGGGGTGACCTTGGCTGGTTGGGTTTGGGTGTGACATGCGCGGGACGGTCCCGTGGGCGCTCGGCGAAGCCGCGGGGCTGCAGATAGGCGGTCCTCTCACACGCCGGACGGCGCCGAGCTCATAGGCCGGTCCATAGGCACCCAGAGTGCTCATCAGCACACAAATCGACACTACCTGTGACGGGCCGACCCCGCTCATGCACGCGGTCGTCGGGATGAAAAACGCCGGGCGAGGGGCGGCCTCGGACCCCACCGGGCGCTCTGGCTCCAGGGTGGGGACGGCCTCGGGTCACGCCGACCGGGCTCAGTCCGTGTCGCCACCGCCGACGCCGAGGGCCTGGATGTCGATCATGCCGTAGGCCTGGCTGACGTACACATTGGTGAGGCGGGGGTTGCGGTAGTTGAGGGATCTCACGGCGGCGACCGGGAGGTAGTGGGCGCCGTCGGCGAGTCGGTGGTTGAGGGTGCGGTAGAGCTTCGCCACCTTCTCGGGGTCGGTCTCCGCCGTCGCCTGGTCGAACAGGGCGTTGATCGCCCGGTCGTCGACCTGGGCCTTGTTGACGTTTCCGGTCGGGAGGATCTGGCGGCCGTCGGCCAGCGGCTGCAGGAAGCTGGATCCGTGGGGGAAGTCGGAGCTCCAGCCGGTCATGATGAGGCCGTAGCCCTTGTTCTTCGCCTGACTGGGGTTGCCGGCGGTGTCGGAGTACATCCTGGCCTCCACCTGCTCGATCTCGACCTGGATGCCCACGGCCTTGAGGGCATGCTGGAGCGCCGCGGCAGAGTCCGCCTCCTTGGGCCTGTCGCGTACGACGAGCTTGGTGGTGAAACCGTTCGGGCGTCCGCAGGCGGCGAGTTCCTCCTTGGCCTTCGCGAGCCGGGGCTTGCCCTTGGCGAGGTCGAACGGGTCGTAGGCATCGCTGCCCGGCATGGTCGGGGGCAGCATGTTGCCGCGGCGGCCGCCCGCGGTCGGACCGCCGTGCGCGGTCTGGAGGGCGTTGGTGTCGGCCGCGTACAGGACGGCCTTGCGGCAGTGCGCGTTGTCGAAGGGCGCCGTGCGGGACACCATCGCGACCGCTCGGACGACGCCCGTGAACGGGGCGTCCGCGTGGGCCTTCAGCTTCGGGTCGGCCAGGAACTTGACGGACGCGGCCTGGGACAGGCCGACCTGTGACGCGTCCAGGTCGGCGTTGCCTGCCATGAGGTCCGTGGCCACCTGCTCGGAGGAGGCGGAGACGGTCAGCTCGATGCGGTCGGGCAGCGCCTTGCGCACCGGGTCGGTCGCCTGGTCCCAGTGGGTGTTGCGCACCAGGACCAGCGACTTGCCCGGGCTGTACGAGTCGAACCGGTACGGCCCCGACGCGACCGGCTTCGAGCCGTAACGGGCGCCGGTGTCCTGGTACTTGGGCACGGGCGCGGTCGCGCCCATGGCCAGCAGGTACGGGAACCGCGAGTCGGGCGCGGCGAGACGGAAGACGAGTGTCCGCTTGTCCGGCGTCTTGATCGACTTCAGACCGGGGCCAACGGTGTCCTTGTACGGGCCCCGGTAGTTCTGCCCCTGGTCAAGGAGCTCCATGAAGTAGGTGGGTCCGCCGGTGACGACGTCCTCCGCGAAGGTCCGCTGGATCGCGTACTTGACGTCCTGGGAGGTGATGGCGGTGCCGTCCTCGAACTTCAGCCCGGACTTGATCCTGACGGTGTACGTCTTCCCGTCGGGCGACACCTCGGGCTGCGCCTCGGCCAGGTCCGGGACGAGCCCGAGGCCCTTCGCGCCGGGCTTGGCGTCGTAGGTGAGCAGCGTGCGGCTGTAGAGCCGCTGTATGTTCCAGGCCCAGCCGTAGTAGGCGCGGGCCGGGTCCCAGGAGTCGGCGTCCGTGGCGGTCGCGAGGCGGAGCGTGCCGCCCTTCTTCGAGGAGGAGTTGACCACCTTGCCGACGGCGGCGTCGAAGCCGGCGGCGGACGACGAGCCCGAACCTCCGCCTTTGGTACCGGTGTTGTCGTCTTTGTCCTTCGCAAGGTTGACGGCGAGGGTGATGCCGCCGCCGACCAGCGCCACCGCGACGGCGATCGCGACGATGCGGCGAGCCCGGGCCCGGCCGCCCGGACGGGCGGCGGGAAGGCCGGGGGTGGTGGCCCACGGGGAGACGATGACCGGCCCCCCACCGAGCTGCTGCGGGGGCGTCGGCGGCAGCGGCAGCGGCGGGGCCGGCGTAGTCGGTGCCGGCGCGCTCGGGGCCGGCGTCATGGCGGGCGCGGCCGGGGCAGGCGCGGCCGGGGCAGGCGCGGCCGGGGGCGTGGCCGATGTGACGGCTCTGGTCGGGGCCGGGGCCGACGCACTCGGCACCGGCGCGGGCTTCTTGGTCAGGGCGTCCTGGGGGGCGGCCGGCGTGGGGGCCGAGCCGACGCCGCCGCCCTGCGCGCCGGCGTCCTCGGCGCCGTCCGCACCGCCCGGCGCGTCCGCCGGCGCGGGATCGGTACCGGCCGGGCGGGTGACCGCCCGGGCCACCGCCTCCGGCAGCCAGGCGGTCTCCTCGGGCAGTCCGCCCCCGTAGGTCTGTCCACCGGTCTCGCCGAGCAACCGGGCGAACTCCGCCAGGAGTTCCGTCACCGTGGGCCGCGCGCCGGGATCCTTGTCGAGACACCGGGCGACGAAGTCGGTGTCGGCGGGCAGCCCTTGGAGGTCGGGCGCCTCGTACACGGCCCGGAAGTTCACCGAGTGCGGCAATCCGATGCCGAACGGCGGCGCGCCCGTCGCGGCGAAGGCGAGGACCGCACCGAGCGAGAAGACATCGCTGGCGGAGCTGACCTGATGTCCGGTCACCTGCTCCGGCGACATGAAGCCCGGCGTGCCGATCACCATGCCGGTCTGGGTGAGGACGCTCGCCTCCGTGGCGATGGAGATGCCGAAGTCGATGACCCGCGGACCGTCGGCGGCGATCAGCACGTTCGACGGCTTCAGGTCCCGGTGGATCAGCCCCGTGGCGTGAATGGCCTCCAGCGCCTCGACCAGGCCGGCGCCCAGGACGAGTAACGACCTCCGGGGCCACGCCCCGTGGGTACGGATCGCCGCGTCGAGCGGCAGGCCGGGGACGTACGCGGTGGCGAGCCAGGCGGGGGAACCCTCGGGGTCGGCGTCGACGACCGCCGCGGTGAAGAACCCGGTCACCCGTCGGGCCGCCTCGACCTCGCGGGCGAACCGGCGCCGGAAGTCAGGGTCCTCGGCGAGTTCGGCGCGCACCACCTTCACGGCGACCATGCGGCCACTGGTGGAACGGCCCAGATACACCCGGCCCATGCCGCCCGCGCCGAGGCGCGCGAGGATCCGGTAGCGCCCCACCTGCCGCGGGTCTGCGGCGCCCAGCTCTTCCAACGTCCCCCCAGCCGATGGTCCCGCCTTGGTGATCCCGGGTCGGGGGATCGTCCGGGACGATTACATCAGACCCCGGCGCCCCGCAGGTTGTGGCCCGCCCGCCGACGCGGACAGGGCGAAGGCCCCGAGCGCGGTCGCTCGGGGCCCCTCGCCCGGTGGGCGACGATGCCGCGTGACCGGAAGGCCCTTCGGGGCTGCCTACGGCGCGATCTCGAACGCGGGCGGCTGAAGGCCCGCGAGACACGATCGGTCGGGCGCGGTCGGCGTGTTGAAGAACGAGCGGGTGATCGTCTGTGCGCACGGCGAGTCGGCGAAGACCACGTGGGCGACGTAGGGGACCGTGACGGGGGTGGACCGGCTCAGCGTGCGGGCGGCGTACGGGCCGCTGCTCGGCGCGGTCTGGGCGTCGAACCCGCCGGACAGGACGAGGGTCGGGATGTCGCTGACCGTCACGTCACGGATCGAGGGCGGCGCGGCGGGGATGTCCCAGGCACGGCAGTCCGCGTGCATCCAGCTGAGAAGCGGAGCGTTGGCCAGCACCGAGCGGGGGAACGACGGGAACAGACGCCGCCCTGCCCGGATCACGTCCTCCTCACTCTCGAACGGTGTCCACTCGCTGCAGAAGACGCCGAAGACGAGCCCGTGCGAGACCCTCCCGATGGCCTGCGGGCTGTACTTCCCGCCCGCGTACTGCTCGGCGATCCGCTGCGGGTTGCCGTGGGCCAACTCGTCGATGGAGCGCGGTACTCCGGCCGCGAGATGGCTGGCGAAGGTCAGCCAGTTCACCAGCAGTCCGCCGTCCAGCACGACCTTCACCGGCTCCGGCTGGCCTGGAATCGTGACGGTGGTGGTCATCGGTTCGGCTTCGAGCTCCACCACGAGGCGCTCGAAGGTGGCCTTGAGGTTCGGATAGCGGGTGTTGCAGGCGGGCTGGTCCTCGCACGCCTTGAAGATGCCGTCGAAGCCTTCCCGCGCGGCCTGCCAGGTCACGGCCCCGCCGGCCAGGGACGGCGGCAGGACGCCGTCGATGCCGACCGACCGGATGCCCTTCGGGTGCAGACGCATGTACTGGAGGGCCAGGTCGGTGCCGTAGGAGATGCCGAACACGTTCCACTGCTCGATGCCCAGCGCCTTGCGCAGGGCGTCGTAGTCGGCGGAGCTCTCGGTGCCGTTGTAGGCGCTGAGGTCGGCCCCCCGGCTCACCAGCTGGTCGCGGCACTTCCGCGTCTCCTCGACGTGCAGCCGCCCGGTGGACGGCGCGCCGAAGACGAGGTCGAGGGAGTCCGCGGCGAACTCGTCGATGTTCCGGCAGGTGAGTTCCGGGTCGGCCGAGTACGTCCCGCGCTGGGACATGAAGATGACGTCGCGGTCGCTGTTCAGGCCGCCGGCGAGTGCCATCGGGATCTCGGAGACCGCGTCGTCGCCGGGCCCGCCGGCCAGCCACACGATCGGGTCGGGCGCCGGTCTGCCGTTGGCCGCGGGGATGATCGCGACGGCGAGGGTGATCTTCTTTCGCCCGCCTTTGTGCCCGGAACGCTTCTCGGGAACGGTGAGCGTTCCGCAGTAGGCGCGCTCCAGGTCGGGGATCGGGTCCGCCGTCCGCGGGCAGGGGCCCGGCTCGAAGCGGGCGTCGCCCGCCGTCCGGGCGACCGTGCCGAGCGGCGCTCCGGCGCCGGACTCGGCGTGTGCGGGCAGCGCGGCCAGGCCGACGACGAGAGCGCCGGCCGTGGCGCCGGCCAGCATGGCCGGGAGCCGGCGCGAGGCGCGCCGGGGGCGGGGTGGGCTGAGGGACATCATGTGCTCTCCGGCTCAGGGGTGATGGTGAACGGTTTCGGCGTGAGTCCTGCCACGCACCCGGTGTCGGGCGCGGTCGGACGCGCGAGGAAGGAGGCCAGGACGCTTTGCGCGCAGGGCGACTGCGGGACCACGAAGTGGCCGATCCCGGGAATCAGGACGGCGGTCGAGCGGGGCAGCGTGCGGCCCGCGTACGGCCCCCAGCTCGCTCCGGTCTTCGCGTCGAACGTGCCGGTGATGATGAGCGTGGGCACGTCGCTGAAGGTGGCCACCCGCTGGATCGCGGTGCGGTCGGGGACGTTCCAGACACGGCACAGGTCGTACTGGAAGGGAAGCTGCGGCGCATGGGCCAGGACCGTGTCCGGCCATCCGGGGAACGCCCGGCGCCCCGCGTCCAGAAGGTCGGACTCCGAATAGCCCGGCGCCCACTCGCTGCACACCACCGAATGCGTCAGACCGAGGGCCTGGGGGATGGCGGGCAGCGTCGCGCCGCCGGCCTGTACCCGCGCCAGGCGTTCCGGATTGCCGCGGGCGAGTTCGTCGAGCGCCGCGGGCACGTCGACGGCCGGTAGCGCGCTGCCGTTGGCGACCAGCAGGTTCACCAGCGTGCCCCCGTCGAGGACGACCTTCACCGGGTCCCCTCCCCCGGGCGGCGGCACCGTCAGCGTCAGCGGGTTCGCCTCCAGTCGCCGGACCTGTTCCGTCAGCGTGCGCGGGAGGTCCGGGTAGCGGGCTTTGCAGCTCGGCTGGGCCTCGCACGCCGCGAAGATCGCGTTGATCCCCTCCTGCGCGCTGTCCCAGGCCCACGGCAGGCTCACGATCTGCGGAGGCACGACCGAGTCGATCGCCACCGTACGGATCCCCTCGGGGTGCCGGCGCAGGTAGGTGAGTGCCAGGTCGGTGCCGTAGGAGTAGCCGTACACGTTCCACTGCGTGATGCCCAGCGCCTTGCGCAGGTCGGCGAAGTCCGCGGCGTTCTCGGTGGTGTTGTAGTCGCTCAGCCGGACTCCGTCGGCCGTCAGACGGTCTCGGCACTCCTTCGCGGCGCGCACCAGGAGCCGCCCGGTCGAGGGCGCGTCGTAGGGCAGCCCCACGGCGGCCGCGTTGAACCGGTCGATCTCCGGGCAGGTCAGGTACGGCTGTGAGTAGGGCCCGCCGCGCTGGGTCATGACGATCAGGTCGCGATCCCGGTTCACGCCGGAATCGATCAGGAAGGGGATCGCCCCGATCGCGTCGCCGCCGGGACCCCCCTCCATGAACACCACCGGGTCCTGGGCCGGCGTCGTCGACGTGGCCGGGATGATCGCGACGGTCAGCTTGATGGTCCGCTTGCCACGGTGGGTCCGGCTCTCGGGCACCTCCAGGACCCCGCACCGTCCGGGGATCGGGTCGGGCGCTTCCGGGCAGGGGCCGGGTGTGAACCGCGCGGGATCTCCCGGATGGGGCCCGGTGGGCGGGGGCGACACCGCACTGCTCGGTGTCGCAGCGACCGCCCCCAGGAGTGCCAGACCGGCCGCGGCGAGCGCCACCGCGGTGGACGACCGCCGGGAACGCCGCGATGTACTTCGTTCGGACCTGCCGCTCCCGCGAGCGAACGGCAGGCAGCTTTTACCGATGCCCTGTTCCGCCATGTGCTTCCGTCTTTCTGACGGCCTCGGCCGCGCCGAGACTGACGACGATGAGGTGCGGCTGCGCCGGTCCCCGAACGCGTCGGGCGGCAGCCACCGCACACGCCAGCCTCTGCCGGTGGACGGACGTCCACCAACGGTGAGCGCCAGTCGGAGCAGTCGGCTCTCGCGGTGACTAAGCGGGCTGGGAGGGCTGGGCGGCGTCCGCGTCCAGGGCGGTGCGTACGCCGGTGATCACCACGGCGATCAGGCAGAGGGCGATGACGGTCTCGGCCCACAGGAAGGCGAACCAGTCCAGCACACAGCCGATCGGGGGTGTGCCGGGGGCGGTGTTGCGGAACGCCGAGAGCGCGAACAGGGTGGCGGCCATCCAGGCGAGGGCGGGCCAGAGGAGGCCCTTCTTCCGGGTCGTCAGGTACCAGGCGCCGACGAGCACGGACGCCGCCAGCGCCCACATCACGGCCATCATGAAGACCGCGAAGACGAGCAGGCTGCCCGATCGGGTCACATCCAGCCCCAGGACGGCCTCGTCCGCGGAGGCCGCGGAGGCCGTGGGTGCCGTGGGTGCCGTGGGTGCCGGGGAGATCGAGAAGAGCGTGTCGTTGCTGGAGAGCCGCATCCGTACCGGCACCTCCTCACCGCCCAGCACCGCCCAGAACCCGATCTCGGTCTCGTAGGCGTCGAACGGGTAGTCGCTGATCGATCCCCCCGTGATCGCGACCGTCACGTCCTTGGTCGGGAGCCGCTCGTGCGCCTTGAACGCCAGGTCGCCGAGGGTCGCCGTGGAGGTCTGGAGGCTGAGATCGGCCACCGGGGCCGTCCCGTCCTCCTCACCGAGGTTCCCGAGCGGGGTGACCCGCACCCGCAGCAGGAGCTCTCTGGCCGCGGCGTCCACGCGCTGGACGGTGGCCTCGACGTCCACCCGGTCGGCGGCTCCGGATCCGACCGTGTGGACCGTGTCGATCGCCTGCAGCTCGCGGTACTGAAGCCACGACCCCACGGACACCGCCACGACGATCAGGATCGCGAGGGGGATCAGGATCGGCAGGAGAGACGTCCTGGAGCGGCGGGGGCGGGGTGAGTCCGGGGAGGGGGCCATGGTGGCTCCGATCCTCGTGGACCGGGCCGGTGATCCGCCGCATCCGGCAGGCGTGTCGGCGTCGGCCGGACGGCTGGTTCGGCGCGGAGCCGCAGCCGTCCGATGGCCCGTCGCCGTGGTCGGCGGGCGGGGTTGTTACGGGGCCAGTGCGATGTCGAAGAGGTGGACGGCGGCGTTGGCGGGGAGGACGACGAGTTCGACCTGCTTGGCCGGGTCGAGGGCGACGGAGTGGGCGAAGATCCGGTAGGCGATGCCGGCGTTGCCGTACCCGTCGGGACGGTTGCGGCCGTCCGTAGACTTCACGAGCGTCGCGCCGTGGGCCGTCGCCTCCTGGAACGACCAGTTGGGGAAGCCGATCGACCCGGTGGTGCTCGAACCGTCGGCGTAGATCACCGTCGCCGTGCCGGCGGCGCCGAAGCCGACGCCGGAGCCGAGGAAGACCAGCTTGCCGCCCTTTCCGTCGACCTTCACGGCCTGACCGGTGCTCGACACGCTGTTCTTGACGCCGGGGGCCGCGGCCGGCCAGGTCAGCTGGGCGCCAAGGGCGCTGACGGACGCTCCGGGCGTCAGCCCGACCGCGGCGAGCTTCTGCGCGGAGAAGCTGTTGCCCTCGCCGTCGAACTCACCGGCCGTGGTGTCGTTCTCGTCGGTGATGGCGACCTTGTTGTACGCGTCGGCCAGGCGCGCCAGCACGGGGCCGGAGCGCTCGACCCGTGTGCCCGTGGCGGTGCCCCGGCCGTCGCCTCCCTTGTAGGTGGCGGTGGCCGTGAACGTGCGCATGGTGAAGCCCGCGCGCTGTTCGGGCACCTGAATGCGGAACTCCGCCGTGGCCGCTTCACCCGGCCGGTACGTCCCGTCGACGCTGCGCACCGCGGGCTGCACGGCCCAGCCGGCCGGGCCCTGGAAGGCGACTTCGAGCCGGCTGAGGCGCTCGGGCCCGGCGTTGGTGACCGTGACCTTCACCTCCGAGATGGCGGGGCCGTTCAGGTCGACGGGGGCGATCGTCACCTGGGTGCGCGCTTCGGACGCGACCGCGTCCTGCGGCGCGGCGGCCGCGGGAGCGGACGTGAACGCCGCTGCCGCCACCGCCACCGTCAAGGCCGCCGCGGCTCTCCTGGCGATCGTGTGTACGAGCATGAGTGGTTGCTCCTTCTGTCGCGGTTCGGGCCGCGCGATCGGGCGCTGCCCTGAGCGGTGCTCGGCCGGCCTCCGAGGTCGTGACGGGACGTGGGCCGACGTCACACGGGCGGCATCTCCGTCATGCGCGAGTCGAGGCCGAGGCGGAGGTTCACCCACCCACCGCGGGTGAAGTCCGGGACCTCCACGGGCTTGCCGTTGCGCTCCAGCGACAAGACGCTCAGCGGCACCGGCGCGCACCAGGCCGCCGAGTCGTAGACGTCGATGTCGGGCACGAGGCCGGCGCGCATCAGCTGCACGGTGCGCCACTGCAGGACGTAGTCCATGCCGCCGTGGCCGCCGTTGTTCGCGGCGTCGTCGCCGATCTTCTTCCAGAGCCAGTGGTCGAACTCCTTGCGGTACGACTCGAAGTCCCGCCAGGCGTGGTTGCCGTGGTCCGGCTCGAAGTACACCCGGGCGCCGGTGGACGAGGTTCCGACGTAGTCCTCGAAGATGCCGCGGCTGCCCGCGAGGCTGTTGATCCGGCTGTACGGGCGGGGGGAGCTCACGTCGTGCTCGGCCCGGATCATCCGGCCGTCGGCGGTCTCGATCATGCAGGTGACGAGGTCGCCGTTGATGTACGTCTCGTTCCACGACGGGTGGCCCTTGGGGACGAAGCGCTCGCGGTAGTCGGCGAGGCCCTTCGGGGCGGTCGCGGTGGCGGTCAGCATGGCCATCCGGTCACCGCGGTTGATGTCCATCGCCGCGGCGACGGGGGCGAGACCGTGCATCGGGTAGAAGGAGGCGGTGCTGCGGGTGTGCCACAGACGGCGCCAGGCGTCCGTGTAGTACGTGTCGGAGAACAGCAGCGCGCGCAGGTCGTGCAGGTAGCCGCCGTGGCCGTTCGTGACGTCGCCGAAGACGCCCTCGTGCGCCATCTTGAGCATGGCCAGTTCGTTGCGGCCGTAGGAGCAGTTCTCGGCGAGCATCAGGTGCCGTCGGGTGCGCTCGCAGGTGTCGACCAGGTCCCACAGCTCGTCGAGCCGGGTGGCGATGGGCAGTTCGACGATGACGTGCTTGCCGGCCAGCAGCGCGGCCTTGCCCTGCTGGTAGTGGAACTCCCAGGGCGTGGCGATGTAGACGAGGTCGATGTCGTCCCGCTTGAGCATCTCGGCGTACGAGCCGGCGGAGCCGCCGAACTCGGCGGGGCGCGGCTTGCCCGCCTTGACCAGGTCGTCCGCGACGCGCTTGGCGCGGTCCTGGCGGATGTCGCAGACGGCGGTGACCTGGCAGCCGGGCACGACGGACCAGCCCTTGGTCATGCCGTTGCCGCGGTTGCCGAGGCCGACGGTGGCGACCCGGACGGTCCGGTGTTCCTGGTACGGCACGTTGATCATCGAGGTCTGGCCCGCGAGGCGGCGCGGTGCGGAGGCGGTGACTTCTCCGGCGGCGGCGTGCGCGGGGGCGGACGCGGCAGCGCCGAGGCCCGCGGCGATCGCGCCCGTGGCCACCGCCCCTCCGAGAACCGAACGCCGTGACACTGCGGGGAATTCAGACATGACGGGACTCCAGACTCGGCAGGGTCGGCATCACTGGCGGGACGACTGTGACGGGCATGACATTTGCATGTCAATAGGTGATTGCAGATTGCCCGGAGCTTGCACAAACGAACAGTCGATCCGGCCGAACACTGCAACTGCGAGCACGGCGGGGCGCGGGGCGCGAGCGGTGAAGGACGGGGCCTCAGCCCCCGGCGAGCAGTCCGAGCAGCCGGGCCACCTCGGCCTCGACGGCCGCGCGAGCCGGGCCGAGGTACTTGCGCGGATCGGCGACCTCGGGCGACGCGTCGAGGCGCTCGCGCACCGTCCTGGTGAAGATCTTGTTCAGATGGGTCGAGATGTTGACCTTCGTCATGCCCGAGGCGACGGCCCTCGCGAGGTCGGTGTCCGAGACGCCGGAGGAGCCGTGAAGGACCAGAGGGACGTCGACGGCGGCCCGGAGCCGCGCGATGAGCTCGAAGTCGAGGACGGCGTCCCGGCTCAGCATCGCGTGGGAACTGCCGACCGCCACCGCCAGGGCGTCCACCCCGGTGGCCGCGACGAAGGCCCGCGCCTCGTCCGGGTCGGTGCGCACCCCGGGCGCGTGGGCGCCGTCCTTCCCGCCGACCTCGCCGAGTTCGGCCTCGACCCGGACGCCGGCGCGGTGGCAGTGGTCGGCGATGTCGCGGGTGGCGGCCACGTTCTCCTCGTACGGCAGCCGGGACGCGTCGAACATCACCGAGGTGAAGCCGAGTCCGACCGCCTCGTGGACCAGCGCGAGCGACTCCGCGTGGTCCAGATGGACCGCGACGGGAACGGCCGCCCGCCGCGCGATCGCGAGGGTGGCCAGACCGATCGGGGTGAGCGAGCCGTGATAGCGGGCGGTGTTCTCGCTGATCTGCAGCACCACCGGCCGGCCGGCCCGCTCGGCTCCGGCGGCGATCGCCTGGGCGTGCTCGATCTGCACGACGTTGAAGGCGCCGACACCCGTGTTGTTCTCCCGGGCGGGACCGGCGATGAGGTCAGTGGTCGTCAGGGGCATGGGTCTCCTCCACGGCAGCGGTGGTGCGGAACGCGTCGTCGATGTCGCGCACGGCCGGGATCCGGCCGCCTCAGGCGTCGCCGTCGTCGAGGATCACCGAACGGGTGAGGTTGCGGGGACGGTCGGGGTCGTACCCGCGGGCCTCGGCGACCAGGACGGCGAGCCGCTGCGCCCGTACGAGGTCGGCCAGCGGATCGAGGTCCCCGAGGGCGTCCCCCGAGCCGGCGACGAAGGTCCCGCCGACCCGCTCGACGTCACCGGCCAGACCCTTCGGCACCGGGCCGAACACCCAGGCCACGCGCCCCGGTCCGGTGATGCTGATGGGTCCGTGCCGGTACTCCATCGCGGGGTACGCCTCGGTCCACGCGCCGGCGGCCTCGCGCATCTTCAGCCCTGCCTCCAGGGCGAGGCCATAGGTCCAGCCGGTGCCGAGGAAGGTGAACTGCCCGGCGCCGCGGACGTCGGCGGCCGGCGGCTCGGCGACGGCCCGCTCGGCGTCGGCGACGGCCTCGGCCATCGGACGCACCCCGGCGGGCAGCGCGCCCTCGCTCTCCAGGTGCGCGCGCAGGAGCGCGAGCGCGGTGGTGGCGAAGCGGGTCTGGACCACCGACTCCTCGTCGGCGTAGTCCAGGACGGCGACGGCGTCCGCGAGGTCCTTGACGGGAGTGGCGGGGTCGGCCGTGACGGCGGTGGTGGGGACGGTGCCCTTCACCGTGGCGAGCAGGTCGAGGACCTCGGTGGTGGTGCCGGACCGGGTGATGGCGAGGACGCGGTCGTAGGAGCGGCCGACGGGGAACTCGGAGGCGGCGTAGGCGTCGGTCTCGCCGTGTCCGCCGCGCTCGCGCAGCTGCGCGTAGGCCAGTGCCATGAACCAGGAAGTGCCGCAGCCGACGACAGCGACGCGCTCCCCCCGGCGGGGCAGGACGTCCGCGAGGGAGGCGGCCGACGCGGCCGCGCGCCGCCAGGTGTCGGGCTGGGAGGCGATCTCGGCCGAGGTGCGGGAGGCGTCCTGGTCAGGCATGGGATGAACTCCTTGACGGGCGTGGCGGGACGAACGTCGGGGCGGCATGGGCTACTTGACCGAGCCGTCACGACGCACGCTCTCGCACGCACACCACGACTGTCAAGACTTGTTCATTTGGCGCACTCTTCGAGCATAATTGAGCGAAACGCTTGATGACAGAGCAGGTCGAACCCCCTCGACTGCCCATCGGGTCCGCGTACGATCACGGTGCGCACGGACAACCCGGGAGAGACGATGTCGAAGCAAGAGCGCTGGAGCGCACTGCTCGAACTGCTGGCCGCCGAGGGCCGCCTGGAGGTCGAGGAGGCCGCGACCGCCCTTGACGTCTCCAGCGCGACCATCCGCAGGGACCTCGACGAGCTGGCGGAACAGCAGATGCTCGTGCGTACCCGCGGCGGGGCCATCGCCCACGGCGTCTCGTACGAACTTCCGCTGCGCTACAAATCCTCGCGCAACGCGCCGGAGAAACAGCGGATCGCCGCCGCGGCCGCCGACCTCGTCGGCGACGGCGAGGTGATGGGGATCAACGGCGGCACCACCACGACGGAGGTCGCGCGCGCCCTCGCGCTGCGGACGGGCGGCGGTCAGCGCCCCACCCACGGCAGTGCCCCCGGACCCGCCCTGACCGTGGTGACCAACGCGCTGAACATCGCCGGCGAGCTCGCCGTACGCCCCCAGATCAAGATCGTGACCACGGGCGGCGTGGCCCGCCCGCAGACGTTCGAGCTCGTCGGGCCGCTCACCATGGGCGTCCTCAGCGAGGTCGTGCTCGACGTGGCGGTCCTGGGCGTCGACGGAGTCGATCCGCAGCTGGGGATCATGGCGCATCACGAGGACGAGGCCGGCGTCAGCAGGCAGTTCACCGAGCGCGCGCACCGCGTGATCGTGGTGACCGACTCGTCCAAGCTCGGGCGTCGCGCCTTCGCCCGGATCTGCGGCCTCGACCGCGTCGACGTCCTCGTGACCGACACCAAGCTGCCCGCCGCCATGTCCACGCGCCTGGTGGAGGCGGGCGTCAAGGTGATCACCGTCTGACCGCTGCCCCCGTGCAGCGGGAAGAGACCGGGTTCCGCCTTCGGGGCCTGGCCCGGGGGCGGGACCACGGGGTCGTCCCCTTCGAACACCGTAGGTGACGGGCTCAGCCGACCGTCCATTTCTGGTTGGGCGCGCCTGTGCAGGTCCAGATCTGCAGGCGGGTGCCGTTCGCCGAGGTGTTGCCGGTGGCGTCGAGGCATTTGTCGGCGGCGACGTTCACGAGGTCGCGGGCCGCCTCCACGCGCCATTTCTGGGCGCCGGTGCCGTTGCAGTCGTAGAGCTGGAGCTGGGCGCCGTCGGCGGTCGAACCGGCTGTGACGTCAAGGCACTTGCCCAGCGCGCGGATCGAGCCGTCGCCGTGCACGGTCCACTGCTGGGCGGCGGTGCCGTTGCAGTCGTACAGCTGGACCGGGGTGCCGTTCGCCGGGTTCGCGCCGGCCACATCGACGCACTTGCCGCCGAGGCCGGTGATCCGGCCGCCGCCGGACGGCGGGGCCGGCTGGTCGTCAGTGACCCGCACGTAGTCGACGGTCAGGGTGTTCGGCATCGGGGTGCTGCCGTCCGGGTCGCCGGGCCAGTAGCCGCCGACCGCGAGGTTCAGGATGAGGAAGAACGGGCGGTCGAACACCCACTGGCGGCCGCCGAGGTCGGCGGGCGTCCTTGTCTGGTACGTGACTCCGTCGACCTTCCAGACGATCTTGTTCGGCGACCACTCGAGACGGAACGTGTGAAACGCGTCCGCGAACGGCGAGCCGATCGAGTGGCCGGCGCCGATGCCGCCCGAGCCCGAGTACCCGGGGCCGTGGAGGGTGCCGTGCACGGTGTTCGGCTCGAAGCCGACGTTCTCCATGACGTCGATCTCGCCGCTCTGCGGCCAGCCGACGTCGCCGATGTTGCTGCCGAGGAGCCAGAACGCCGGCCACATGCCCTGGCCGCGCGACATCTTCAGCCGGGTCTCGAAGGCGCCGTAGGTCTGCGTGAACTTGCCGGACGTGTTGAGCCGGGCCGAGGTGTACTCGCAACGGCCGTACCAGCAGGTGTAGTTGCCGGGGTTCTCGCGTCGCGCGGTGATCACCAGGTTGCCCTGGCCGTCGTGCACGGCGTTCCTGGTCGAGTTCGTGTAGTACTGCCGCTCGTGGTTGTTCACGTTGTCGCCGGTCTCCAGGTTCCACTTGGAGCCGTCGACCGGCGCGCCCGCCGGAGCGTCGAACTCGTCGCTGAACGTGGTGGCCTGGATACCGACGTCACCGGCCGGCGCTGCGGGGGCCGGGGCGGGCGCCGGGGCGGCCGCGGCCGGCTGCCCGGCCGGGGTGACCATCGTCGCCACGGCGGCGAGCCCGGCTCCGAGGGCCAATAAGAGGCGTGATCGTCGAGAGGGGGGTATGGACATCGTTGTCACCGCCGACGCTCGGTCCTTGTGGTTGACGGCAACGAAGCCTGCCATGGTCCAGACCAACCCCACAAGACTCCGCGACCCTGCTGGTCCAATACCACCTGACCTGCGCCTTTTGCCCGCTATTGAACGCAATGAGAGGAGTATCACTGGATGAATAAAACGGATGATCTGGATCTTTCACACCCGTTCGGCCTACCGTCGTAGACGTACCCCTGACGTCTCTTCGCCCCGGGAGGGTGCGTGCGCCGCCGTTCCACGACCGATCATGCCGCCGCGGATCCCGACGGGCGCCGCGGTCACATACGTACGGCGGCGATCGCGGCGGGCGTCGTCGCGGCCGTCGCAGGCGGGCTGTACGTCGCGGGGCTGCTCGCCACGGGCGACGACATCTCCGCGGGGACCCGCGTCGACGGGGTGGACATCGGCGGGCTGAGCCGCGCCGAGGCCGCCGCGCGGCTGGCCTCCGCGGGGCCTGCCGCCTGGAAGCAGCCGGTGCCGGTCACGGTCGGTGACGACACGGCCACCGTCGACCCCGGCGCCGCCGGGATGACCGTCGATGTCGAGGCCACCGCGGACCGGGCTGCCGACCCCTCCCGCGACCCCTTCACCGTGATCGGGCGGCTGTTCTCGTCCGGGTCCCGGGACATCGAGCCGGTCGTCGCGCACGACGACGCGAAGCTGAGCGCGGCGGTCGCCACGGTGGCGAAGCAGCACGACCGGACCGTCACCGAGGCCGCCGTCGCGTTCAAGAACGGCAAGGCCGTCGTGACGCAGCCCCGGGAGGGCCGGAAGCTGGACGCCGGCAAGGCCACCGCCGCGCTGCGCGCCGCCTACCCCTCCGCGGGGGGCTCCGCAGCTGTCGCCCTCCCCGTGTCCGTGACGCAGCCGAAGGTGCCGGCCGCAGAGGTAGCCCGGTTCGTGAACGAGTACGCGACGCCCGCCATGTCCGGCCCGGTCACCCTCACCTCCGGCGACAACCGGCTCCTCATCTCCGCGGCCACCCTCGGCGACCATCTGACCGTGAAGTCCGACGCCGGCCGCCTCACCCCGGCCCTGGACGCCCGCACGCTGATCCACGACCCCGCCGTGTCCCGGCCGCTGGACCGGCTGACCGGCGCGCCCGTCGAGGCCCGCCTCGGCGTCCGCGACGGGAAGGTCGTCGTCGAGCAGGACGGCCGCCCCGGCCGCGAGGTGTCCCCCGACGCCCTGGGCCGCGCCGTCGAACCGCTGCTGACGAAGACCGGCACCGAGGCGCGTACCGGCCCGGTCGCCGCCAAGGAGACCCGGCCGAAGCTGACCGCCGACGCGCTCGCCGACCTCGGGATCACCGAGCAGATGTCGACGTTCACGGTGAACTTCCCGACCGCCCCGTACCGCACGACCAACATCGGCCGCGCGGTGGAGCTGATCAACGGGTCCGTGGTGCAGCCCGGCGAGGTGTGGAGCTTCAACCGCACCGTCGGTGAGCGGACCGAGGCCAACGGCTTCGTGGACGGCACGATGATCATGGACGGTCAGTACCGCAAGGCCCCGGGCGGCGGCGTCTCGGCGGTCGCCACCACCATCTACAACGCGCTCTTCTTCGCCGGCGTCATGCCGCTGGAGCACGGCGCCCACTCGTTCTACATCGAGCGCTACCCGGCCGGCCGCGAGGCGACGGTGGCCTGGGGCAGCCTCGACCTGAGGTTCCTCAACGACTCCGGCGCGCCGATCTACATCAAGGCGAGCTCGACGGACTCGTCGGTGACGGTCAGCTTCCTCGGCACGAAGAAGTACGACGCGGTGAAGGCCGTCGCCGGTCCGCGGACGAACGTCACGCCGCCGAAGGAGCGCACGGACACGAGCAAGAACTGCGAGGTCCAGGAGCCGCTGGAGGGCTTCGACATCGAGGTCGACCGGGTCTTCGAGAACGACGGCGCCGAGGTGAAGCGGGAGACCTACCGCACCCACTACACGCCGCGGGACAAGGTCACCTGCGAGAAGTGAACCGGCGCGGCGCCCAGGCCGCCGCGCCGCCGTGTGCCCGGCCCTGCCCGGTCAGCGCCGCCCGCCGAACTCCCACTCGTGGACCTCGATGTCCGCGTACCGGCCGGCGGTGAGCACGGCCCGGGCCGACTCCGCGTCCGGGGCGCGGAGCAGCGCCGCGGTGCCGAGCCAGGCGGAGCCGTCGTCGGAGAGCAGCGGGCCGTACGCGATCACGGCGTCGCGGTCGGCCGGCGGGTCCAGGTCAACGGGCTCGCCCGCGCCCAGCCCGATCACCAGATAGCGGTCGCCGCCCTCGCGGCCGCCGGGGAACTCCCACATGGTGCGGCCCAGTGTGTTGCGCCACCGCCGCAGCAGAACGTCGCGGTAGGCCCCGGCCTGGTAGTTGGGCTCGTCGAACGCGAAGGCGCGGGCGGCGGCGGGGTCGGGCAGGTCGACGATGTGGACGCTGCCGGTGGGCACGTCGCTGCCGGCGGCGAAGGTCGGGCCGCGGGCGATGAGTTCCTTCTCGTACCGGTCCATGTACGACCAGTGCGCCTCGATGAGTTCGCGGCGCAGGCGCGCGGAGCCGGGCCGGTCACGGTGGTAGCAGAAGTACTCCATGGCCTCAGGATCCCATCAGCGGCCGGGGCTTGGGCCGGGGCCCGGGCCGATGCCGAACATCAGCTTCACCGCTTCCTTCATCGCCTCGCCCGCGAACTCCAGCGGCCGTCCCGTCCGGACACAGCGGTCGATGAGTTCCGACAGTCCTCCGGCCAGGATGATCGCCGTCTCCCACGAGAGCGGCCGGACGCCCGCGCGGCGCATGACCGGGCCCTGCGAGAGCTCCCGGTAGAACGCGGCGTACCGCTCCAGATCGCGTTCCCGGAGTTCGGCGGCCCTCCCGCCGAGGGCGGGCATGTCGCGCCAGACGACGACACCCAGTTCCGGATCGCGGGCGACGGCCGTGAGGAAGGTGCCGACCGCCGCGTCGACCTGGGAGTCCCAGGGGGCCTCGCGGTCCACGCCCGCCTCTACGGCGCGGTGCAGACCCGCGGCCCAGGAGTCGGCGAGTTCGACCAGGCAGGCTTCCTTGTCGGCGAACAGCTGGTAGAAGGTCCGCTTCGACGTCCGGGCGTTGGCCACGATGTCGGTGACCTTGGTCCCCTGCAGTCCGTGCTCCCTGAGCGCCCGCGCCAGACCGTCGAGCAGCCGCTGCCGGGGTGCGGCGAGGGGCTCGGCGGACGCTGCGGGGGCGGTGGGCTGCATGAACGGGCTCAATCGACGGGCCGGACAGGGTGGTACGCGACGTTACCACGGGGGTTCGGGGCCAACGCCGGGACGGCCGAGGGGTCCACGGCCCGGACGGCCGAGGGGGCCCTGCCGGAGCCCCCTCGGTCGCTGCGGTACGGGCGGGCCTCAGCCGGCGAGTTCCGCGGTGGCGGCCGCGACGGCGGAGCCGTTCCGCGTGCGGACGCCGTTCAGCTCGGCCTGATGCTCGGCGATCTGGGACTGCTGGATCCTCGTCTCCTCGGCGAACCAGATCGGGACCAGCCGGGTCTCGGACTTGCAGTCGATCTCCGCGAGCGCGACCGCGATCTCCTCCTTCGAGGCCGGGCCCCCCTCGGCGTGCGGCACGATGTCCGTCGCCTCGAACGGGGTGGGAGCCGTGTAGCCCTTGGTCTTCATGCACTGCGACCAGGCGGACATGGCCTGTTGCACGGCCGGGGCCTTCATCGACTGCAGGAAGCTGTTGCCGTTCAGCTCCGAGACGAAGTTCAGGTCGTCCTGCGCGGGCTTCTTCACCTTGCCCTTCGCCCAGCCGACGCAGCCGCCCTGGTGGATCTTCTTGCCCCGGTAGGACTCCGGGGCGCGCTTCGCGGCCGCCGCGGCGCCGGGGCTGTTCGGCCGGTCGGGCTTGGAGTGCCCGGTCAGCACCTGGACCTGCTCGTCGGTCAGGTCGGGCATCTTCTGCCGCACCTGGCGGGTGAGCGCCTCGGGCAGCCCGTAGCCGTACCGGGCGGCGTCCTCGCGGTCGGTGAGACCGTAACGGCGCTCCATGTTGGCGTCGTTGTCGTTCGGCGGCGGGGTGGCGCCGGCGAGCGGCAGCTCCATGGCGATGCCGAAGTCGGCCATGCACTTCTCCTGGAGTCTGCGTGACGCCTGGTCCAGCGTCACCGAGTCCTGGTAGGTCTGCATGTAGGTCTCGAGGGGCAGCGACAGGCCCTTGGCCAGACCGCGTTCCGGGGTCGCCTTGGGCCAGTTCTTCTTGTCCACCACCGGCTTGTCGTCGGCCACCGGTGCGGCGCCGACCGTCTCGGTCGCCGTGCCGGCGCCGCACCCGGTCAGCAGGACGGCGGCCGCGGCCAGGGCAGCGGCGGCGGACGTGCGCTTGTTCCAGTTCATCGTGAAGTACTCCCGTCTACATGGGGCGTGAGGCGTCGGCTCAGGCGAAGTGCTGCGAGGCGTTCTCGTTCTTCAGCGCCGTGATGAGATTGGTGAGATTGCAGTCGCCCCACGGCTCGTTGTGCGCGAAGTACTGCGAGGTGCCGCCGTAGCCCGAGTTGTAGTAGACGCGGTAGTTGTCGCCCGGGGCGCAGTTCTGCACGGAAGCGGCGTTGTTCTTCATGTACTGCCAGGCGCCGTTGCCGTTTCCGTTGAAGACGTAGCGGTACGTCGTGAGGGTCGAACCCTGGTACTGGCTGGTGCCCCAGTAGTCGCTGACGTTCCCGTAGAAGGTGGACCAGCTGGTGACGTAATGGCCGTCCCTGATGGCCAGTTCCTTGGAGTTGTACAGCAGCCAGAGGTCGCCGTAGCTGCACTCGATCCACGGAACGTCGCAGTTGTCGGTGGTCGTGAACTCGGCCGCCTGCGCGGGGGTCGCGGTGGCCAGCAGCCCTGCGGCGGCGGCGATCGCGGTGACGGCCGCGCTGAGCCTGGAGCGCATCGAAAGACTCTTCATCCTGCGCATCTCCCTCTCCCATGAGTACGTGAGTTGATGGACCGGGCGGGTTTATACACCACGCCTTCACGACCGGGCGAGTGAGTGAACAAAAGGTGCGAGAGCGCGATTTGGCGCGCCGAAAGGGAAACTGCCCGAAGCGGGAAGGAATTTCGGACAGCTTGATGCGGCCTATGGCGGCTTCAGGTAGTTTCCGGTTACAACGGGCTTGCGCCGCCCGGGAGTTCCTGCTCGGCCCAGATGGTCTTGCCGCCCCGGGTGTAGCGGCTGCCCCAGCGGGTGGAGAGCTGCGCGACGAGGTAGAGACCACGGCCGCCCTCGTCGGTGAGCCGGGCGCGGCGCATCCGCGGCTGGGTGGCGCTGGGGTCGGATACCTCGCAGGTCAGCCGGCCGGCGCGGATGAGCCGTGCCTCGACGGGGCCGCCGGCGTAGCGGATCGCGTTGGTGACCAGCTCGCTGAGGATCAGTTCGGTGGTGAAGGCCAGTTCGTCCAGGCCCCAGACGGACAGCTGCCCGGTCGCGAGCGCGCGAACCTGGGCGACCGCGGCCGGGTCGGCCTCCACGGGCCAGGCCGCGGTGTCCTCCGGCGGCACCGCGTGGGTACGGGCGAGGAGCAGGGTGACGTCGTCGGAGCGGCGGTGCGCGGGCCGGCCGGAGACCATCTCCCGGCCGATCTCGCGCAGCGGCGCGCCGGGCACGCCGCCGGCGGTGACGAGGCGGCGGGCGAGCTCGGCCATGCCCTGGTCGACGGTGTTCGCGTTCGGGTCCTGCGGGCCCCAGACGTGGACGAGGCTGTCGACCAGGCCGTCGGTGTAGAGCGCGAGCAGGGTGCCGGGTTCGACCTCGATCTCGGCCGTCTCGAACGGCAGGCCGCCGACGCCGAGCGGGGGGCCGGGGTCCACCGGCACGTACGAGACGCCGGCGTCCGGGGCGCGCACGGCGGGCGGCGGATGGCCGGCCGAGGCCATGGTGCAGCGGCGGGAGACCGGGTCGTACACCGCGTACAGGCAGGTGGCGCCGATCGGGTCGATGGGCCGCCGTACGGGCTCGGGCTCCTCGGACGGTCCCGGCCCGACGCGGTCCCCGTCATCGTGCTCGTCGGACTCGCCGGACTCGTCGGCGCTCTCGAGCCGCAACTGGGAGACCAGGTCGTCGAGATGGACCAGCAGTTCGTCCGGTTCCAGGTCGAGGTCGGCGAGCGTGCGGACGGCGGTGCGCAGCCGGCCCATGGTGGCGGTGGCGGCGAGGCCGTGGCCGACGACGTCGCCGACGACGAGGGCGACGCGGGCGGAGGAGAGCGGGATGACGTCGAACCAGTCGCCGCCGACGCCCGTGCCGGTGTCCGCGGGCAGGTAGACGCCGGCGGTGGTGACGGCGGCGGTCTCGGACTGCGAGGGCGGCAGCAGGCTGCGCTGCAGGCCGACGGCGGAGCGGTGCTCGCGGGTGTAGCGGCGGGCGTTGTCCACGGAGAGTCCCGCATGTAGGGCGATCTCGCGGAGCAGGTCCAGATCGGCGGGGTCGAAGCGGGACCCGCCCGGTGCGCGGTGCACGGTCACCCGGCCGAGGAGGCTGCCGCGCGCCCGGAGCGCGGCGGTCATCGTGGTGGCCGCACCGTCGGAGTCCTCGACTGTCTCGGGGTCGCACAGGACCTCGACGCCGGTGGGCGGGCGGTCCGTGCCGTCGCTGCCGACGACGGCGGTCCGGCGCAGGGCGAGCCGCCCGTCGGCGCCGGGCAGGGGGTCCTCACCGCCGAACACGGCTTCGGCGATCTCGACGACGGCGAGATCGGCGAGTCCGGGTACGAGCACGCCGGCGAGTTCGTCGGCGGTGGCGGCGACGGAGAGGGAGCCGCCGACGGCGGCGGTGGCGCGCTGGAGCAGCGCGAGACGTTCGGTGGCCCGGCGCGGGACGGTGGTGTCGGTGAACAGGGCGGTGACGCCGAGCACCTGGCCCGAGTGGTCCTGGAGCCGGAAGGCGGTGATGGCCATGACCGCGCCGCGGCCGGGGGTGGTGAGGGTGCGGGCGGTCTCCTCGGCGCGGATCAGCGGATTGCCGGTCAGGAGCACGTCGCGCAGCCGCCGTTCGATCGCCTCCGCGTCCTCGGCCTGCAGGAAGTCGCCGAGGCGTCCGTCGGTGAGGTCGCGTGGGACGCCGCTGTACGGCAGGAGGTGGGTGTTGGTGCGGGCGAGCCGCAGCTCGTTGTCGAAGACGGCGAGGCCGACCCGGTCCTGGAGGAACAGCTCGCGGGTGAACGCCTGGTCCTGCATCCAGCGGGCGACGGTGCCCGCGGGGGCGGCGAGCACGAAGTAGCGGCCGGGGCCGGGGGGACGGTCCCCGGGGCCGGGGCCGCCGGGCTCTCCCTGGGAGAGGGCCTCGTCCAGGCCCTTCCGGGTCTCGTCCCTGGTCTCGGGGCCGGCGAGGGGGCAGGCCTGGAAGTCGAGTTTCATGCTGCCGCCGTCCCCGGTCCGCAGCACCGCCTCGCCCGACCAGGTGCCCGCGGTGCGGCCGGCGACGAGGGTGGGCCAGGCGGCGGCGTCGGCGAGGAGTTCGGGGGCGTGCCGGCCGCAGACGTCCGCGGCGGTCAGCGCGAGCAGTTGTTCCGCGCCCGGCGACCAGCCGACGATGACGCCGTTGGCGTCGAGCAGCGCCCCGACCGCGCCATCGGTCAGCAGGAGTCCGCCGTGGTCGTGCGGGGGCACACCGCCGAGGGGGTGGCCGTTCAACTCGTTCGTCACCTCCCTCACGCGGCTGTGCGCTCACCGTCACCGACCCTCGCGGAAGCCGAGACCCCTCCATCATCTCTCGGCACACCCGCACCGCCAGTTCGCGCGACGCTAGGGCGCGGTCTCCTCGGCCTGTTCCTCGGCCCGCTCCTCCTCCTGCGCGACGGCACGGCGGCCGACGACGGCCGCGGCGGCGAACGCGGTGCCGATGAAGGCGACGGCGACGACCCAGGGCCGGTCGAGGACGTGGTCGGTGACGTGGTCGAGGGAGTAGCGGCCGGCGCCGGCGACGCCGATCGCGGCGGCGGTGAAGCCGAGGAACGCCGGGTACTCGAAGCCGCCGGCGCCGGCGAAGAAGCCGGCCGGGGCGTGCACGGCGACGGCGCCGGCCATCGCGCCGGCCGCGGCCGCGCCGGCCGCCGGGGTGGCGAGGCCCAGGGCGAGCAGTGCGCCGCCGCCCGCCTCGCCGAGGCCGGCCGCGATGGCGCTCTCCTTGGCGGGCGAGAACCCCATGGCCGCCATCGCCTTGGCGGTGCCTTCCAGTCCTCCGCCGCCGAACCAGCCGAACAGCTTCTGGGTGCCGTGCGCGGCGAGCACGGCGCCGGTGCCGACCCGCAGCGCGAGCAGGCCCAGGTCGCGTCGGTTGAACGAAGCCATGAGGGGTCTCCCGTTGGTGCGGGGATACGTGCGGGGACAGGTGCGGGGATAGCGGACTTCGGGTTCCCACTCTGACCGTGCGCAGCGAGTCGCGTCGGCTACTGCTACTCCGTTCGTGTCATGTTTTGCGGCATTTGCCGGGTCTTGCTTTAGTGGGGTGGCCTGGCTGGTGGCCACGGAACGGAAGTGAGCGACCCATGACGCAGACACACGACCCGTACTCCTCGGGCTCGGAGACACCTCTGGAAGGGCCGTTGGGCATGCTCGCCCGCAGCGCCTGGCAGGTGCTGTTGTTCGCCGGCATCGCGTCGCTGGTCATCGGCATCCTGGTGCTGTCCTGGCCGGACGAGACGCTGGTCGCGATCGGTGTGCTGTTCGGCCTGTACCTGGTGTTCAGCGGTGTGATGCAGCTGATCGGGGCCTTCGGCACGCACGCCAGGACCGCGCTGCGGGTGATGGCCTTCATCAGCGGCGCGCTGTCGATCGTGCTGGGCCTGTTCTGCTTCCGCGGTGCGACGCAGTCGACCCTGCTGCTCGCGCTGTGGATCGGTATCGGCTGGCTGTTCCGCGGGATCATGGAGACCGTGGCGGCGGCCTCCGACCCGACGATGCCGGCCCGGGGCTGGCACATCTTCCTCGGTGTGATCACCTTCTTCGCGGGCGTCGTCCTGATCGTCTCCCCGCTGGAGTCGCTGACGGTGCTGACCGTGCTCGGCGGCTGCTGGGCCCTGGCGGTCGGCGTCGTGGAGATCGCCACCGCGTTCATGGTGCGCAAGCGCGCCAAGGAGCTGCCGACCGGCTTCTGACGCGACGCCCGCCGCACCTCACCCCGACTCACCTCGAGCCGGGGCTCACCGCCTCGACCTCCAGGAAGCGTCTGCGGCGCGGTCCGCGGTACAGCAGGGCCTCCCAGCCGAGCCGGCCGAGCACCGGCACGAGCGCCCGGAGCGCGTCCTCCTCCTCGCGCACGGCCCCGCTTCCCGGCGGGCCGAGCCACTCCACGACGACGGTGCCGGGCCGTTCGCCGGCCCGCACCCGGTAGCCGGTGGCCGTCGGCACGCCCTCGGCGTTCACGGCGCAGGGCGTGGTCCCGGCCGCCTCCAGGGCGAGCGCGACGGCCCGTACGGGCTGTCTGCGCTCCCATTCGGCGGGCAGCGCCGCCGGGTCCTCGCCGCTCCGGTCCCCTCCGCTGCCGTCCCCTCCGTTCCTGTTCAGCGTGCGGCGGATCTGCAGCAGCCCCTCGAAGGCCGCCCGCACCTCGCGGGACCGCTGCTCGGGGTCGTCGCCGCCGGCCGGAGGGCCGTCCCCGGCAGCGGCCTCGAACCCGCCGGTGCTCACCGAAGCCGCCGGATGTCGCCCCGCACCCGGTAGAAGCCGCCGGCCGCCGCGTGCAGCGCGTCCACCGCGTACCGGGTGCCCGGCTCCCGTATGGCGCGCGGGAACTGGACGTTCCAGGAGGGCTCGTAGCCCTCGGAGACCACCCGCACCCGGACCCGTCCGCCCTCCTGCACGCACTCGACGACGACCGTGCCCGCCGGGGCGGCGGCCACGCTGACGACGGCCGAGGTGCTGGTCGCGGGCTCGTACGTGGGCAGGGCGGCGGCCAGCTTGACGTCCCGCGCCTCGGGGACGGTGCCGTCCTGGGCGGCGGCGATCGCCGCCTCGCTCGCGTCGATGCAGGCCAGCGAGCCGTCGCTGGTCACGATGTACAGCCGCTCGTCGAGGTACTGCATGGAGAGCGCCGAGCCGCAGCCGGTGCCGAGCTTCCACAGCCGGGTGCCGTTCGCGTCGAAGCAGTACACCGAGGAGGCGGAGTCGCCGGCGAAGACGAACCGGCCGCCGGGCGAGGTGGCGCAGGAGTACACCGAGGCGTCGCAGGCGAAGACGGCTTCGACGCGCCCGTCGGCCTTGGCCAGCCGCTGCACCTTGCGGTGCGCGGTCCCCGCGTACACGGCGGCGTCCTCCTGCCAGCCGAACAGGACCGCGCCGTCGGTGGCGGTGTCCCACAGCTCGCGGCCTCCGTCGGGCGCGTAGGCCGTCACGCCGAGGTGGTGGCCGTGGTAGACCGCCTTGTCGTCGGCGCGGACCATCCAGGCGTGCTCGCCGCGGCTCTTGCGGGCCCACTGGTGCTCGTCCTCGTGGTCGATGACGGTCAGCCTGCCGCCCCGGTCGGCCACGTTCAGCACGCCCTCGTGGATGTCCAGCCAGAAGATGTCGACGTCGGCGGCGATCTCGTACGCGGCGAACGGCAGCTTGGAGGACAGGTCGTAGACCCGGCCGTCGTCACAGCCCGCGTAGATCCAGAAGTCGTCGGCGACCAGGCACTTCACGCCGTCGGGCAGGTTGAACCGGGCGTGCACCTCGCCGGTGTGGCTGAGCGTGTACACGTCTCCGGACTGGTTGCCGACCCAGCAGCGCTCCTCGTCGACGTGGATGCCGAAGGCCGCCGAGCCGGTCCGGAACCGCCACAGCACCGGCGCGACGGCGCGGACCGTGGCGGGCGCCGAGGCGACCTGACGCCGCGTGACGGAGCGGGCGGCCCGCCCGCCCTGGACGGCCGGGGCGTACCCCTTGCGGACCTTCTCGCCTATCTTCTTGGCCGCCGCGGCCCGTGCCTTCTCCTCCGTGGGGAAGGTCGAGGTCTGCGTCTGTCCGGCCGCGCCGATCCGTCCGTACCGGACCGACACCGTGGTGCCGGAGACCGTCACTTCGTAGAACTTGTGCGCGCCGCCGTCGTCCTGCGACAGCTCCAGATAGGTCTTCGTCGTCATGCGGAAAACGTTAGGGGCCGGCACTGACAATCACGGATCACCGCTGGCTGCGCCCGCTGGTGACGGCGTAGTACTGCAGGTCCTGCCGGGTGACCCGGTCCCGGACGGGGTAGCGCGAGGAGACCGCGGTGGTGGTCCGCCCGTCCCGTACGACGGTGGCGCCGCTGGTCCCGCTGCGCAGCGGCAGCAGTCGCGCGGACACGCCGGCCGGAGCCTCGTGGCTCGCCTTCTCCCCACCGGTGAAGGTCCGGACGGTGGCCGGGGCGGTCAGGAAGCCGAGCACCTCGACGGTGTCGCGTGGTGCGGCGGAGCCGTCGCGCGGCTCTATCACCTTGCTCTGCGCGCCGGCGGGCGGCCGGGCGGCGGCGAACTGGACGCGGGAGGTGAGGTACAGCGTGTCCCGTTCGATCCGCGGCCAGTCGCCGGTCTTGAAACGGGTCAGGTAGTACGAGGTGAGGTCGAGGTAGGCGTGGCCGTTGTGGACGGAGGGGGCGAAGTGGGTGCCCTCGGAGTAGTCGTTCCAGGTGGTCAGCTGGACCCAGTCGGCGCCGTTGTCGATGGCCTCGCCCCAACTGGCCCGCAGCGTCTCGGTGTTGCCGGCCTCGTCGTAGACGCCCTGGTTGGGGCGTGCGTCCTGGACGGAGACCGGCTGCATCCAGATCTTGCCGAGCCGGTGGGCCGTCCGGGTCGCCGCGGCGCTGCCGGACTGGGTGGTGTAGCTGCGGCTGCCCCATTCGGACAGGCCGTGGCTGATCGGGGCGAACCGTTCGGCGTTCGCGTCGAGATCCAGGAACACGGGGACGAGCGCGGTGCGGATGCCGTGCTCGCGCTCAAGCGCCGTCATGGCGCGCCGCCACCAATCGGGGCTCTGCGCCTCGGCCTTGAACGGGGAGACCACCAGGCGTCCGTCGGGCAGCCGGTGCGCGGAGCGGTGCCGGCCCAGTTGGGCGAGTGCGTCGGCGAGCGCCTCGGGCGTGGTGTCCAGGGAGGTCATGTCGGGCATCAGGACGATCCGGAAGCCGGGGTCCTCGGCGTCGGCGGCGCGCAGCAGGTTCTCGGTGCGGTCCCGGTTGCGGCCGGAGAGCGACAGCAGGTCGAGGGTGAAGCCGTCGAGTCCGGCGTCGCGGGCGGTGCGCACTTCCTGGCGCAGATGGGCGAGTTCCCAGTCGCCGTCCTCGCGCGGGGCGGGCAGCGGCCGGTCGCGCAGGAGTCCGCCGTAGGCCGCGTGCTTGCCCTTCTCGCCGTCCGGGGTGAGGTAGTTGCGGGCGTAGTAGTCCCGCTCCGGCGGCTCGTTGTCGAGGGAGAGCGGGTACGGCGTGAAGTAGTGGGCGAACACCGGCTTTCCGGAGCGGCGCAGTTCGGCCGTGGACGGCAGGTCGAACGGCAGGGCGGTGCTGTACTCGGCGGGCCGCTCCCGGGTCGGCCGGCCGGCCGGTCCGTCGTTGCCCAGGCCGTCGGCCATGCCGCTGCCGGCCCAGGCGCCGAGCGCGAGGACGCCGAGCAGCAGCGCGGGCAGCAGCCGGCGGCGGCGCGGCGAGCGGTGGGTGGTGCGGCGCTCCCCTGCGGGGGTGGCGCGGAAGTCCGACATGCCGGTAGTAGAACCGATGGACGGCGTGGGAACAACAACCGTCCGGCGCGCGCCGGACGGCCGCCGCGGCCCTACCGCGTACCGGTTCCGAGCCGGTCGAGGCGGTGACCGGCGACGTAGTCGGCCATGGTGTCGTTCCGCATCGCGGCCCACAGTTCGGCCGACTTCTTCTTGTCGACGAGCACCACGGACTGGCCCTTGATCATGTCGGTGCCGGCCACGGGGGCGTTCATGAAGACCATGCGGCCGGGCCGCACCTCGCGGTTGTTCCAGAGCAGTTCGCGCAGGTCGGAGTCGCTGAGCCGGTCGTCGACGCTGACGCTCGCGGTGAGGTCGTCGAGGAGTTCGGAGGCCTTGACGGGGTTGGTGAGGTTGCGCGGGGTCATGACCTTGTTCAGGACGGCTCGCAGGAAGTTCTGCTGGCGGTGGGTGCGGTCGAAGTCGCCGCGGGCAAGGTTTTTGCGCTCGCGCACGTACCGCAGGCCCTGTTCGCCGTTCATGTGCCGGACCTCGCCGCCGACGGTGAGGTCGACGCCGCCGACCGCGTCGGTGAGGTGCTTGAAGCCCTCCCAGTCGATGACGGCCAGATGGTCGATCCGGACGTCGGTGAAACGCTGCACGGTGTCGATGAGCAGCGGTGAACCGCCCCAGGAGAAGGCGGCGTTGAGCTTGGCGTCGCCGTGTCCGGGGACGGGGACCCAGGAGTCGCGCGGCAGTGAGACGACGTAGGCGTTGGAGTGGTCCTCCGGCAGGTGGATCAGCATCATCGTGTCGCTGCGCTGGGCTCCGTACCGCCAGGCGGGGGCCTTGGCGTCGCGGCCGGTGGTGGGCAGGTCGGAGCGGCTGTCCACGCCGACGAGCAGGAACGTGGTGCCGCCCTTGCTCGGTGCGGGCTGTTCGGCGGGCGGCACCTTCGTCGGGAAGGCGTCGGGGATCCGTTCGACCTTGCCGGTGTAGTGGTCGACGGCCCACCAGCCGGCGCCGCCGGCCATCAGGACGCCGGCGCCCAGCAGGGCGAGCGCCCCGAGGAGCACACGTCCCGGTCGCACCCGCCGTCGCGCGCGCGGCGTGGCGTCCGCCACATCCGGCGTGTTCTCCGTGCGGTCCGCCTCTTCCCCCTGATGCACTCGGGTCCCCTCCCACCGTGCGGTCTCACGTGCGAAAAGCGTGAACACGACAGAACTATCATGTGAAGGTCGGACGTAGCCCGGGCCCGCACGTCACGACATGAACACACCCTCCCCCAGTCATTACTTTCGCGTGAACAGCAGACGAGGTACACGCGTTTGTCGTACTGTTCCGCGATGCGACACTTGTTCATCGATCCGGGGGTCGATGAACGGGACGCGTCGGTCGACACGTGCCGGGGGGGTACATGTGGCATGCCCGTACAGCTGAGACCACAGCTGGGGGAGCATCCGGAGAGCTCAGCGGACTCGTGCGTCCGCAGCAGCGCGCCAAGGCGCACTGGTATCTGCCGTTCGCGCTGACCGCGGACGTGGGGGGCGTCGCCCTGCCCACGGCGCTGGTCCTCGGCCTCAACGAGCAGCCGTACGCGGCGACTTGCGCCGCCGTGGCCGCCGGGGCCTGGCTGGCGGTACGGGCCCTGCGGCGGCGGTACGCGGCCCGCGAGCTGGGCGAGTCGCGCGGCAGCCTGCCGGTGCTGCACGACTGGCTGATCCTGATCGGGGTGCTCGCCGTGCTGCGGGCCGCCGCCGACCTGCACCACCCGCCGCTGCTCTGCCTGCTCGCGCTGCTGCCCGCGCCCGTACTCACCCTGCTCTGCCGCAAGGTGACATGGCATCACCTGGTAGCGGCCCGCCGGGAGGCGCAGGTGGTCACCCGGGTCCTGGTGCTGGGCGAACCGGCCGCGGCCGGCGAGGTCGCCGAGCACCTGTCCGGCCGTACGGACCATCCGTACGTCGTCGTCGGTGTCGTCGCCGTCGGCGAGGGGCAGGTCCGCACCGGCGCCCCGGTGGCCGCCCGGCTGGCGAAGGCCGCCCCGCGGGAGGTCGACGGCGATGCCCGCGAGGTCCTCGACGCCGCCCGGCAGCTGCGCGCGGACGTGGTCCTCGTCGCGCCCGGCACCCGGATGACCGGGCCGCGGCTGCGCCGGCTGGCCTGGGGCCTGCACGACTCCGGCACCGAACTCGCCCTGGCCCCCGGTCTGGTGGAGTGCGCCGTGAAGCGCATCGAGACCGTGTCGGCGGCCGGCATGGCGCTGCTGCGCGTGGCGCCGCCGGTCCGCAACGGGGTGCAGCAGGTGCTGAAGTCGGTGACCGACCGGGCGGGCGCGGCGCTCGGGCTGCTGCTTCTGTCGCCGCTGTTCTTCGGGATCGGCGCGGCGGTGCGGCTGACCTCGCCGGGCCCGGTGTTCTACCGGCAGGTGCGCATCGGTCAGGGCCGCGAGCCGTTCATGATGTGGAAGTTCCGCACGATGTTCACCGACGCGGACGCCCGCAAGGCGGAGCTGACGCAGTCGAACGAGCACGACGGGCTGATGTTCAAGATGCGCCGCGACCCGCGCGTGACCCGGGTGGGCCGGCTGCTGCGCCGCACGTCGATGGACGAACTCCCGCAGCTGATCAACGTGTTGTGCGGTGCGATGTCACTGGTGGGGCCGCGTCCGCCGCTGCCGGAGGAGGTCGCCCGGTACGACGACGTGGAGCTGCGCCGGCTCTCGGTGCGGCCCGGCATGACCGGACTGTGGCAGATCAGCGGCCGCTCGGACCTGTCCTGGGACGAGACCGTCGAGCTGGACCTGCACTATGTCGACAACTGGTCCTTCACCAGCGACGTCGACGTGATGGCCCGTACGTTCCGCGCCGTCGTCGACGGTCGCGGAGCGTACTGACGGGCCGCCCGCATGACGTCAGTTCTGTTCCCGCCACCAGGCGTAGGTGGCCGCGACGCCGTCCCGCAGCGCGATCTGCGGCTTCCAGCCGAGGGAGTTCAGCCGGCTCACGTCGAGCAGCTTGCGCGGGGTGCCGTCCGGCTTGCTCGTGTCCCAGGCCAGCCGTCCTTCGAAACCGGTCACCTCCGCGACGGTCTCGGCGAGTTCACGGATCGTCAGGTCCGCGCCGCAGCCGATGTTGACCGGCTCGTCGCCGTCGTATCCGCGCAGCAGCACGGCGCAGGCCGCGGCCAGGTCGTCGACGTGCAGGAACTCGCGGCGCGGGGTGCCGGAGCCCCAGAGCGCGAGCTCGTCCAGGCCGGCCTCACGGGCCTCGTGGAAGCGCCGGATCAGCGCCGGCAGGACGTGCGAGGTCTCCAGGTCGAAGTTGTCGCCGGGGCCGTAAAGATTGGTCGGCATCGCGGAGATGTAGGCCGCGCCGTACTGCTTGCGGTACGCCTGGATCTGCACGATGCCGGCGATCTTGGCGAGCGCGTACGCCTCGTTGGTCGGCTCCAGCGGGCCGGTGAGCAGCGCGTCCTCGGTGATCGGCTGCGGGGCGAGCTTGGGGTAGATGCAGGACGAGCCGAGGAACAGCAGCCGGCCGACGCCGGCGGCGTGCGCGCCCGCGATCACGCTCAGCTGGATCCGGAGGTTCTCCTCCAGGAACTGCACGGGGTACGTGCTGTTGGCCATGATGCCGCCGACCTTGGCGGCGGCGAGCACCACCGCGTCCGGCCGGGTCCGACGCAGGTAGTCGGCGGTGCGTGCGGCGTCGCTCAGGTCGAGTTCGGCGCGGGTCCGGGTGAGCACCTCGTGGCCGTCCGCGGTGAGCCTCCGGGCGACCGCGGAGCCGACCAGGCCGCGGTGGCCCGCGACGAAGATCCGGGCCCGCTCGGGCAGGTACGACGTCGTTGCGCTCGTCGAATCAGTCATGGCCCGGATCATGCCAGGCCGGGACGGCACGCAGTACGCCAGACCAGGATTTTCCGCATCGACCATCACATATCCGCAGGATGCGGACCGGCTGGGGGCCGGTCCGTACGGGAGGGGCATCACGCATGAGCAAGACCGCACTCATCACCGGCGTCACCGGGCAGGACGGCTCGTACCTGGCCGAACTGCTGCTTTCCAAGGGCTACACGGTGCACGGCCTCGTCCGCCGGTCGTCCAGCTTCAACACGGAGCGGATCGACCACGTCTACCAGGACCCGCAGCAGGCGAACCGTTCTTTCGTGCTGCACCACGCGGACCTGTCGGACGGGGTGGCGCTGGTGAACCTGCTGCGGGACATCCGACCCGACGAGGTGTACAACCTCGGCGCGCAGTCCCATGTGCGGGTCTCGTTCGACGCGCCGCTGTACACCGGCGACGTGACGGGCCTGGGCGCGCTGCGGCTCCTGGAGGCGATCCGGGCCAGCGGCATCGACACCCGGATCTACCAGGCCTCCTCCTCGGAGATGTTCGGTTCCACTCCCCCGCCGCAGAACGAGCAGACCCCCTTCCACCCGCGCAGCCCGTACGGCGCGGCGAAGGTCTTCGGCTACTGGACCACGGTCAACTACCGTGAGGCGTACGGCATGTTCGCGGTGAACGGGATCCTGTTCAACCACGAGTCGCCGCGCCGCGGCGAGACCTTCGTGACCCGCAAGATCACCCGCGCGGTGGCCCGGATCAAGGCCGGCCTCCAGGACAGGCTGTACCTGGGCAACCTCGACGCGGTACGGGACTGGGGGTACGCCCCCGAGTACGTGGACGCGATGTGGCGGATGCTCCAGCAGGAGGAGCCGACCGACTACGTGGTGGCGACCGGAGTCCCGGCGACGGTACGGCAGTTCGTGGAGACGGCCTTCGCGCACGCCGGCCTGGAGTGGGCCGAGCACGTCCGCTACGACCCCAAGTACGAGCGCCCCAGCGAGGTCGACGCGCTGATCGGCGACGCGTCGAAGGCCCGCGAGCTGCTCGGCTGGAAGCCGGACGTGCACGTGGAGGAACTGGCCCGGATCATGGTGGACGCCGATGTGCGCCAGGTGGAGGACCAGTTGGCCGGCGTGACCGTGCGAATCGACCGCTGAGCCGGACGTTCCGCTTCGGGACAACCAGCCGCGCACGGTACGGAATTGGTCAAGTGGCCGTTTCTCACCGTCATTTCGTCGTACAGTGCGCATTCACCACATGGCACGTGCATTGCTTCACGCACTGCTGCACGCCACATTGACTGGGCTCACTCGCCTGGGGGGAACATGCGTAGATCCTGGGGGCTGTCAGCTGCCCTCGTCCTGACCGTCGCGGCCGGAGCCGGGGGCTCCCTGGCCCCGACGGCCGCGGCGCTGACGCCGCCGGTGGCCTTCACCGCGGACGATCTGCCGACCTGGCAGACCAATGGCATCGTCTGGGCGATGGCCGAGGCGAACGACACCGTCTTCATCGGCGGCACCTTCTCCGAGGTGCGGCCGCCCGAGGGCGGTTCCGGCACTCCGAAGAGCGCCGTCAACTTCGTCGCGATGAACGCGGCGACGGGTGCGCCCACCGACTGCACCCTCTCCTTCACCGTCGGCAGCGGCACCGCGACCGTGCGGGCCCTGACGGTCTCGCCGGACAAGAAGACGCTGTACGCGGGCGGCTACTTCGGCGCGGTCAACGGCACGCCGGTCAGCAGCCTCGCGGCGATCGACATCGCGACCTGCACCCCGAAGGCCTCGTTCACGCCTTCGTTCCCGGCCACCGTCCGCGGACTGGCCGTCACCGGCACGACCGTCTACGCGGCCGGCGACTTCGGCACCGTCGAGGGCCAGACCCGCCAGCGGTTCGCGGCCGTGTCCACCGCCGGCGACCTGCTGCCGTTCACCGCGAACGCGGACGAGCCCGGCCGCGCCATCGAGGTCACCCCGGACGGCCAGCACGTGCTGCTCGGCGGCGACTTCTTCGCCGTGAACGGGGCCAACTCGCACGCCCTGGCCGTGGTGAACGCCACCACCGGCGCGGTCACGAAGGCGTATCCGAACGGCTGGATCCCGAGCAACTCCGTGGTCAAGGACATCGACACGGACGCGACCGGCTTCTACACCGGCAACGAGGGCACCGGCGGCGGCGTCTTCGACGGCCGCATCGCGCTCGACCTGAGCAACTTCGAGCAGCGCTGGCGCGACACGTGCCTCGGCGCCACCCAGGCCGTGGAGTCCTACCAGGGCGTGCTGTACAGCGCCTCGCACGCGCACGACTGCTCCAGCGTCGGCGAGTTCCCGGACGGGCGCCGCTACCACCTGCTGGCCCAGCCGACCACGTCCACCGGCAAGCTCGGCTGGTTCCCGGACACCAACGACGGCGGCTCCCCGCCGGAGGTCGAGGGCATCGGCCCGCGCGTGATGGCCGTCACGGGCACCGGCACCACCAAGTACCTGTGGGTCGGCGGCGAGTTCACCACCGTCAACGGCTCCGCGGCGCAGGGTCTGACCCGCTTCTCCTCCGGCCCGGACACCGGCGCGCCGACCGTCCCGGTAGCCTCCGCCTCCGCGCTCACCCCGAACGCGGTGCAGGTCCGCTGGCGCTCCAGCCTGGACCTGGACGACAGCAAGCTGACGTACAAGGTCTACCGCAACGGCTCGGCCACCCCGATCCACACCGTGGACGGCGACTCGCTGTACTGGTCTCGGCCTCAGGTCTCCTTCAAGGACACCGATGTGACGCCGGGTCAGACCTACAGCTACCGGGTCACCGCCGCCGACGCGGACGGCAACACCAGCGCGCTCTCCGCGACCGCTACGGTCACCGTCCCGACCTCGGCGCAGCCGTACGCCTCCCGGGTCGTCGCCGACGGCGCGAGCCTGTACTGGCGCTTCGACGAGTCCACCACGCCGTACGCGGCGGACTCCTCCGACGGGAACAACAGCGGTCTGTACGTCAACGCCCCGGCGCTGCGCCAGACCCCCGCGGCCGTCACCGGCCCGTCCACCGCTGTCGCGCTCAACGGCACGGACGAGCAGATCTACAGCGACAAGCGCCAGAACGTGACCGGGGCGTTCACCGTCGAGGCCTGGATCAAGACGACCACCACCCGTGGCGGCAAGATCATCGGCTTCGGCAACAACACCACCCGCAACAGCGGCAACTACGACAAGCACCTGTACATGACCAACACCGGCCAGCTGGTGTTCGGCGTGTACAACGGCACCACGCGCACGCTGTCCACCCTGGGCTCGTACCGGGACGGCGCCTGGCACCACGTCGTCGGCACCCAGGGCCCCGGCGGCATGACGCTGTACGTCGACGGGCAGAAGATCGCCTCGAACACCGTCACCGGGAACCAGCAGTACGCCGGTTACTGGCACGTCGGCGCGGACAATCTGAGCGGCTGGCCGCTCCGTCCGACGAGCAACTTCTTCGCCGGCCAGATCGACGAGGCCGCGGTCTACCCGAGCGCGCTGACCGCCGCCCAGGTCGCCCAGCACCACAGCCTCGCCAAGGCCACGGCCGACACGGTCTCCGTGGTCACCGCGACGGACGACACGTACGCCAACGCGGGTGCGCCGTCCACCAACTACGCCACCTCCAGCTCGCTCGCGGTGCGCGGCACCTCCGCGTACGAGAGCTACCTGCGCTTCACGCTCCCGTCGGCCCCGGCCGGCACGGTGCTGAAGAGCGCCCGGCTCGCGGTGAAGACCACCACGATGGCCGGGGCCGGCTCGGCGGACACCCAGACGGTGGTCCCGGTGACCGGTGCGTGGACGGACACCACGCTCACGTACAACAACCGTCCCGCGCTCGGCTCCGGGACGCTGGGCACGCTGACCGGCGCGACGGAGGGTTCGACGGTCTACTCGGCCGACCTGGACACCGCCAAGCTGTCCGCGGCGCTCGGCGGCTCGTACAGCATGGCGCTGACCAGCACCGGTACCGATCCGCTGTGGCTGTGGTCGACCGAGGCCGCGGCCGCGGAGGGCACCCCGCAGCTGGTGCTCACCTTCGGCGCCCCGTAGTCCGGGCGCTGCGCGACACGCACTGACAGGATGCGGGGCCCGGCCTGCCGGGCCCCGCATTCCACGTATCACGGGAGTCCCCATGCATCGTCCACTCCACCGCCGGCCGGCGGCCGTCGCGGCCCTGCTGGCCGCCGCGCTGCTGACGGTGTCCGGCTGCTCGTCCGACAGCGGGAAGCCCGGCTCTGCCCAGGGCCCGCGGTCCTCGAACAGCCCCGTCGTCCCGGACCGGCAGATCGAGACCGAGCCCACCGGGCCCGCCGCGGGACCCTCCGCGCTGCCCAAGGACCAGGCGCTGCCCGACGGCGAACTCAAGCCGGTCACCGGCTCGTTCACCAAGCGGCAGAAGGAGTACCTGAGCGGCCGGGTGCCCAAGGCCATGGACCCCGCGGCGGTGCTGCAGACCGGTGAGGAGTCCTGCCAGCGGATCGCCCGCACCGCCAAGCGCGACAAGGACGCCGCGATCGGCGCGATCATCGCCGGCGACGTCCCGGACGCGAAGGGCGCGATCGAGCACCTGTGCCCGCAGCAGAAGCCGCTGCTCGCCACCGCCGCCACCGGCTTCCCGGACGGCACCGTCACCCGGCCGAAGCCCGGCACGTACCGGGCGCTGACCACCGACCCGTCCTGCACCTGGCGGGCCCTCGGCAGCAACGGCAAGCTGCTCGCCTCGGGCCCGTCGACCGGCGCCGACGGGCCCGTGAAGGCCACGATCCCGTCGGGCGCCCGCGAGTTCGTGTCGACGAGCTGCTACGCCTGGCTGCCGGTCTAGCGGCCGTACCGCGCAGCCGTCCTGTACACGTCGAGCAGCGTGTCGAGGACGGAGTCCATCGAGAACGCCTCCGCCGCGAGCTTCCGGGCCGCCGCGGAGGCGCTGTCGTTCACGGCCGGGTCCAGCAGGTCGAGCACGGCCGGGGCGAGCCCGTCGGCGTTCTCCACCACCCGGCCCGCGCCCGCCCCCGAGATGTCCCGGGCCAGGCCGTTGGACGTGGTCACCACGGCGGGCGTGCCCACCGACAGGGACTCCAGGACGGACATCGGGAACGGCTCGTCCACCGACGGCAGCACGTACACATGCGCCCGGCGCAGCTCCTGGAGCATCCGCTCGGACGACAGCGCCCCCGGCCGGCTGATCCGGTCCTCCAGGCCCAGCTCGGCGATCAGCGCGTCCACCCCCGCCCGCTCCCCCTCGTCGGGGCCGGCGAGCACGAACTGCGCGTCCGGGTGCCGGCGCAGGATCTCCGGCACGGCCGCCACGAAGTCCCGCGGCCGTTTACGGGCCTGGAGCCGGGCCGCGTACAGGATCCGCGGCGGACCTGACGGCACCGGTCGCGCCTCCTGGGCGGGCACGCCGTTCACCAGTCGCACGGACTGCTCCAGGATGCCGCCCACCACGGCGTCGAGGCCCTTGCGTTCGTGCCCGGTCAGGTACAGCACCGCGGAGGCGCGGCGCAGCACCCGGCGTACGGCGACGGCGTCGAGGACCTTGGCGAGCAGCCTCTCGCTGGGGTCGACCATGCCGTGGGTCTGCAGGACCAGGGGCCGGCCGGCGCGGAGCGCGGCAAGCGCGATCGGCAGCGTCACCAGGTCGCGGGCGAGGTGGACGTGGACGACGTCCGCGTCGCGGACCAGGCCGTGCGCCCCGGCGAGCAGGGCGGGCGAGGTGATGCCGCTGAAGCCGAGCGGCAGGAGGGAACGCGCCTGGTAGAGGCGGGCGGGCACGCCCTCGACCTCGGTCGGCAGCGGTCCGTCGAAGCCGTCGCCGAGGGCGACGAGCCGGGCGGTGTGTCCGCGTGCGGAGAGTCCGCGGCAGAGGTTGAGGGCCACCCGGACCGGACCGCCGAAGGCGTGCGTCGGGCTGTGCAGGGTGACGGTGTGAAGGACCCTGAGCGGGCGGGCGGCGCTCATGCGGGCACCGGCAGGGAGCGTCGCCCGTCGGCGGTGTGCAGGGTCAGTTCCGGCAGGTCGCGGTGGAGCGTCGTGCCGGCGGCGACGACGGCGTGCCGCCCGACCGTGACGCCGGCGAGGACCGTGGCGCGGGTGGCGATCCACGCGCCGTCCTCGACGGTGATCGGCGCGTTGCGGTAGCGGAAGTCGGCGGCCCGGTGGTCGTGGCTGCCGGTGCAGAGCAGCGCCTCCTGCGAGACGCAGACGTGCGCGCCGAGCGTGACCGGCTCCAGGTTGAGCAGCCAGGCCCCTTCTCCGATCCACGTGTGGTCGCCGACGGTCAGTTTCCACGGCCACAGGACGCGGACGCGGTGCCGGATCAGGACCCCCTCGCCGATCGTCGCGCCGAACGCCCGCAGCAGGGCCACGCGCAGCCGGGCCGGGCAGAACCACGCCATGAACAGCGTGTTCATCACCGCGAACCACAGTGCCTGGACCAGCTTGGAGCGGCCCTTGTCATAGCCGGCCAGAGTGAAGGCCGGGAGATTCCGCATGAGTTCACCCCCATCGGCGCCTCCCCAGACGCCGAGACGTCCAGACTATCGGTTGACGCAGGGTGACAGGGGGGTCGTCGGTAGACTGCGGGCGGGTGACTTCTCCGGGGGCGGGGAGCACGGGAGTTCGGGGGGCTGCATGGCGACGGACGTGCGCGACGGGGCCGTTGACGGCGGAAGCCCGGACCCGCCTGCGCGCCTCGCGCCCGCCGGGCCCGGTGGGCCCACGTCCGTCCCGATGATCCTCGCGCCGCCGGTCAAGCCGCGCACGCTGCTCTCCCGGGCCCTGTCGATCCCGCTGGTCCTCGGGCTGACGGTGTTCATGCCGCTGCTGGTCGCGGTGCAGCCGGGCGCGGGCGTGCACGACGCCGCGTACTACCTGCAGATCGCGCTCACCATGTACGCCGGGGCCCGGCTGTCGGCGATGATCCTGACCAGCCGGCGCAAGCTGCTGCAGGGCTCGTTCTGGCTGTTCGTCTACATGGCGATGGGCGTCGCGCCGCTGGCCCAGGCCGTCCTCGGCCGGGTGCCGACGCCGGTCGTCGGGCCGCGTTCGGACCTGACGGAGGCGGTGGCGCTGGTCCTCATCGGCTGCGCCGCCTTCGACGTGGGCTCACTGCTGGCCCGCGGCCGGCCGAACCGGGCCTCGCGCGCCGAGGAGCGTCCGGCGCTGGTGCACCGGAGGCGGCTGCAGCTGCTCGTGCTGCTCGCGTTCGCGGGCAGCGGGCTGTTCGTCATGAAGCTGGGCGGCCCGGCGGTGTTCTTCTCCAGCCGGCAGGAGATCATCGCCGGTATCGAGGAGGCCGGCGTCTCGCAGGCCGACTCGCAGGCGGGTCAGGCGTTCCTGCGCGGTTTCGGCACCGTGCCGGCGCTGATCGCGCTGCTGGTGTACGTCCGTTGGCTGGTCACCTCGCGGCGGGCCCGCCGGCGGCCGGCGGTGATCGCGGTGTTCCTCGCCCTGGTGGCGCTGAACCTGGTCGTCAACAACCCGATATCGAACCCGCGTTACTGGTTCCTGACGGTGATGTTCGCGCTGCTGTTCACGGTGTTCCCGAGGAGCGCGGCGATGTACCGCTCGGCGCTGAGCCTCGGCGTGGTGATGGCGCTGATCGTGTTCCCGTTCTCGGACCGCTTCCGGTACGACGAGAAGAACTACAAGCCGGTCGAGACGACGTCGGTCCTGGAGCCGCTGGCGATGAAGGACTACGACCAGATCGGCATGTTCGCCAACACGATCACGTTCGTCGAGTCCGGGGCCCGGCACCGGTACGGCCGGCAGCTCGCCGGCTCGGTGCTGTTCGTGGTGCCCCGTTCGGTGTGGCCGGGCAAGCCCCGCGACACGGGCGTGATGGTCGGCCAGTGGATGGGCGCGGTGAACACCAATCTGTCGTCGCCGATCTGGGCCGAGCTGTGGATCGACTTCGGCGCGGTCGGGATGGCCGGCGGGCTGACGGTCCTCGGGTACGGGGCGGCACGGGTGGACCGCCGGTTCGCCCGGCGCGGCACCCGGCGCGCACCGCCGGGCAGTCTGATCTCGGTCGTGGTGCCGCTGGTCGCGGGCTATTCGTTCATCCTGCTCCGCGGGCCGCTGCTGCAGGCCTCCGGCCGGGTGGCGATCGCGCTGATCTGCATCCTGCTGATCACCACCTGGCGTCAGGACAAGCGCGCGCTGCTGCGCTGATCCTCCGCCGGCTCCGGTGCGGGCGCCTCCGGGCGGGTGCGGGCCACCCGCGTCCAGGCGGCGACCGCCTTGAGCGCGGAGCCTGCCGCGAGCCCCCAGGCCGCACCGAGGACGCCGCCGAGGGCGTACCCGCCGAGCATCAGGGCGACGGACAGCAGCGAGAAGACGACCTGCACGGACAGGGTGGCCTTCGGGCTGAGCACCCGCAGGGTGACCAGGGCGCAGGTGCCGAGCGCCATCACCGCGTACTGCGCCCCGCTCGCGGGCAGCAGCGCGGACGCCGTCTCCCAGGTGGCGCCGAGGAGTTCGCGCCCGTACCGGTCCGGCAGGGCGGCCAGTACGGCGGCCCAGCCGGACGCGACGAGGCAGAGCGCCCCGCCGAGCACGACGGCGGACCTGATCGTGCCGCGGCGGGAGCCGGCCCGGCCGAGCAGCGGCGGCCCGAAGGTGTTGACCGAGATGAACAGCACGTTGAGCGGGCCGAACAGCGTCGTCGCACCGCGCAGCGCGCCCACGGCGAGCGGTGCGGCGAACAGGCCGAGGCCGAGCACGGCGAGCTGGCTGGAGCCGCTGCCGACGGCGTACTCGACGACGAACCGCCGCCCGAGGTGGTCGCGCCGCAGCAGCCGCCGCAGTTCGGTGCGGTGGCCGGCGACGTACGGGCGGAGCAGCAGCAGGCCGAGGAGCGCGGCGGGCAGCGCGGCGAGACCCCAGACCAGTACGAGCCGCGCGGCGCTCGACGACGGGGGCTGGAGGAGCAGGGCGGGCAGCACGCAGCCCAGGCGCAGCAGGTCGGCGGCGAGGGCCTTGTCCGGGCGGCGCAGGGCGGAGAACGCGTACCGCAGTCCGTCCTGGAGCAGCGTGACGGGCAGCACGGCCGCGAGGGCGAGGAAGGCCCGCCCGGTGCCGCCGCCGAGCAGCGCGCCGAGCGCTGCGAGCAGCAGCGCGGCGGTGACGGAGGCGGCGGCGGTGAAGGCGAGGGAGGAGCGGGCGGCGGCGCCGACGGCCGTGTCGTCGCCGCGTTCCAGGACGAGCGTCTGGCCCACGTGGGCCATGTTCAGGCCGAGCAGCACGCCGAAGGTGATCTGGACGAGGGAGAAGTCGGCGAAGCCCTCGGCGGTGGAGACACGTGCCGCGATGAGCACGCAGGCGATGTTGGTGAGGCTGGACGCGGCCTGGTCCAGGACCGAGGCCGCGACCGATACCGAACGTCTCACCGGTCGCCCGTGTGGAAGTCCTCGGCCCGCAGCGAACGCAGCGTCACGGTGTCGGAGTTCTCGCCGCCCCAGACCCGCGGGTCGGGGCCGTTCTCGGGCTCGAACTCGTCCTGCGCCTCGGGCTGCTGCGGCCGGGCGGACCTGCCGCGGCCGCCGCGCCGGCCCTGCGGGGCGGGGGCCACGGCGCTCGACTGGGCGGGGGCTGCGGTCTGCGCGGACTGCCCGGTCTTCTTGGCCCGTTGGGCGGCGGCCTTCGCGGCGCGCCGGCCGGCAGGGGTGAACATGACCGCGCCGAGCACCGTGCCGCCCGCGCCGCCGATGAGTTCGCGGATGCGCTGGAGGTCGGTGCGGTGGACGCTGCGCGGATCACAGACGATGAGCACGCCGTCGACGCGGTCGACCAGGGCCAGCGCGTCGGCGTAGGCGAGGACGGGCGGGGCGAGCACGACGACGGTGGCGTTCGGCGAGTCGGCCTCGGCGATCAGCCGGCTGGTACGGGGCGAGGTGAGCGCCCTTGCCACGTTGCGGACCCGTTCGCCGGGCACCAGGCCGAAGGAGCCCGACTCGCCGGCGTCGACGGAGAGCCGGCGGCGGCCGGGCCAGCCGGTGTCGTCGGTCTCGGCCGGGGCGCTCCAGCGGGGTGCTTCGGTGGCTCCGGCGCTGAGCCGGCCGGCGAGCGCCGGGGTGCGCAGGTCGGCCTCGATGAGCAGCACGTCCTTGCCGGTCTCGGCGAAGGAGGCGGCCAGGTTGGTGGCGACGGCGGCCGCGGCCTCGCTGCTGCCGCGGGGGGCGACGACGAGGAGCCGGCGGCGGTCGGCGAACCGCTGGTCGTAGGCGAGCCGGAAGGCGACGGAGCGGAACTCCTCGGCCACCCGGGCGTCGCTGTGTTCGCAGGCCAGCAGGGTCTCGGTCGCGCCGCGCGGCAGGGTGCCGAGCACGGGCGCGCGCACGGCGCGGGCGACGTCGCCGGCGGAGCGCGGCGCGGGGTCGAAGACCAGCCGGACCCAGGCGGCGAGCAGGCCGAGGGCGACGCCGACGAGCGCGCCGAGGCCGAGGCTCATGGTGAGGCTGGGGCCGTCGGAGTAGCCGGGCGCGGTGGCGGTGCGGATGACCGTGCCGGCGGCCATGTCGAGCGCCTTGAGAGCGCTGACCCGGCCTTCGAGCTCGATCATCCGGTTGGCGAGGTTGGTCTTGGTGCCGTACTCCTCGTCCCGGGCCGTGCCGGCCGGCATCCGGTCGACGAGTTTCACCTGCTTGTCGTGCTTGAGCGCGGCCTCGTTGAGCTGGATCTGCAGACCGTCGAGCATCTTGGCCCGGATGGCCGTCCACTGCTTCTCGCGCAGTTCCAGGTACGCCTCGGTCATGGCGTTGGCGCGATCCGCGGCGGCCTGCGGGCTGTCGGCGGTGTAGCTGAACTGGAGGACCTGGCTCTGCGGCGGGTTGGTGACCTGGAGGTCCTTCTGCAGCTTGCCGATGGTGCCGGTCCAGCCGAGCTTCTTCGCCGCGCCCTGGGCGACACTGCTGCTGAGCGCGGTCTGCCGTTCGGAGCCGACGTTGAGCGTCTTGTCCTGCGAAATGCTCGGGTTGAAGGGGTCGTTGACCGGGGCGCGCAGCACCACCTGGCTGGTGGCGACGTACGTGTCGGCGTTGCTGAGGCCGAACCAGACGCCGCCGAGCAGGCCGATGCCGATGCCGGTCCCTATGACCGCGCGATAGCGCAGCAGCTGCTTGAACTGGTCCCGCAGCAGCTCCGGTTCGTCGTCCTCCACCGCCGCTCCGTGCAAGTTGCTCACGTGCTCGGCACCCCCATGGCCTCGTCGATCAGTGCGTCGATCCGGGCCAGTCCGGCCGCCCGGGTCAGATGGGCCTCGACGTGGCGGGGTCCCTGGGCGCCGAGTGCGTCGGCGGCGTCCGGATCCTTGCCGAGTGTACGGATCTCGGCGAGCAGCGCGTCGGGGTCCTCGGGTTCGACGAGGACGCCGGCCCCGGAGCGGAGCACTTCCTGCGCGGTGCCGCCGCCGGCGGCGACGGAGGCGACGACGGGCCGGCCGGCCGCGAAGTACGAGGTGAGCTTGGACGGGACGCTCATGTCGAGCACGGAGGCCCGCTGGGTGACGGCGAGGACGTCGGCGGCGGCGAGGACGTCGGGGAACTCGTCGTCGCCGACGGGCTCCAGGAAGTCCAGGTTCGGTATGCCCGCGCCGAGCGCCTCGAGAGACTCGCGCTGGTTGCCGTCGCCGAGCAGTACGACGCGGACGGCCGGGTCGCGGCGGGCGGCCTCGACGAGGACCTCCAGGCCCTGCTTGAGCCCCATGTTGCCGGAGTGCAGGACGACGGTCTCCTCGCCCCAGCCGAGCCGGGCGCGGGTCTTCTCGCGGGGCGCCGAAGGGCGTGAGACATGCGACCAGTTGGGCACCAGGCGGATGCGGGAGCGGTCGACGCCCATCGCGGCGACCTTGTCGACGAACGTCTGGTGGATGACGCCGACGAGGGTGGCCCGGCGCAGCGCGTACGTCTCCGCCTTCGAGGCCAGGGCCGCGGCCCGGTCGCCGCCGCTGATGCCGCTCTGCGCGGCGGCCGCGCCCATGAGGTCCTGGACGACGGGCACGTACGGGACGCGCCAGCGGGCGGCGAGCCGGGCGCCGATGACGCCGCCGGCGAGGCTGGGCATCTGGGCGAGTATCGCGTCGGGGCGGGCCATCGCGGGCGGCGCGACGAGGCCGTGGGCGAGCACGCTGGCCTCGAACGCGGCGCGTTTAAGAGCGGTCTGGCGTGGCGGCACGGTGTGCCGGCGCCGGTGGACGATCACGCCGGCCCGTTCCTCGGTGCGCCGCCAGACGCCCGCGTAGGCGGGGTCCAGGGACCAGGAGGGGTAGTGCGGCATGCCGGCGAGCACATGGGTCTCGTGGCCGCGGCCGGCCCAGTGCTCGGCGATCTGGGTGGCGTACGGGCCGATGCCGGCGTGCTCCGGCGCGTAGTTGGTGGACACCATCAGCAGGCGCCGGCGCGCCCCCGCCCCCGCGGTCCCGGTGTCTTCGTTCCCCGCCGCATGCGTCACGCGCCGTTCCCTCTCCCCCAGACGTGAACCGGACCTCACCCTAATCGTTCATCCGGTCTGAACGGAATGTGCACGCTATCGTCGTTATCTCCATCGCGCTGGGGAGCGCGAGCAGTTGGGGGGTACTTCATGACCGCTGACCGTCCGTACCGTGTGGGATACGCGCCCGGCGCGTACGACCTGTTCCACATCGGTCATCTCAACATCCTGCGCCATGCGCGCAGTCGCTGCGACTACCTCGTGGCCGGTGTGGTGTCCGACGAGATGGCGGAGCTGGCGAAGGGGCGCCGGCCGATGATCCCGCTGGTGGAGCGGCTGGAGATCGTGCGCAGCGTGAAGTACGTGGACGCGGCGTTCGTGGAGACGGTGCCGGACAAGCTGGAGACCTGGAAGCAGGTCCGGTTCGACGTGCTGTTCAAGGGCGACGACTGGCGGGACACGCCCAAGGGCGACAGGCTGGAGAAGGACTTCGCGGGGGTCGGGGTGGAGATCGTCTACTTCCCGTACACGGTGCACACGTCGAGCACGCAGCTGCGGCGGGCGCTCGACCTCCTGACGCAGGAGGCCGAGCCGGGGCCGGTGGGCGGGGTCAGCGACGTGCTGCGTTCAGTTCCCGGGCCCACTTCGTGAGGAAGGCGATCAGGAACAGTACGGCCGCGGCGCCCAGCGCGGTGTAGGCCCAGCGGAACAGTCCGCCCCCGCCGAGCAGCAGGAAGACCAGGCAGAACACGCCGTGGTCGACGGGCAGCAGGGCGACGGCGCGCAGCGTGGACGGCTGCGCGGCGGGCGTCCCGGGGGCGGGCTTCGGCTTGAGCTTCTCGGTGAGCAGTCCCCCGAAGAAGGTGACGACGGCGGCGAGTTGGAAGCCCAGTGGGACCAGGAGCCAGGTGTCGTCCGTGGTGCCGAAGTGGTCGCGGTCGCGGTAGAAGGCGATGAGCACGGCGCTGTGCAGCGCGGTGAGCTTCGCGCAGTCCACCACGTGGTCGAGCCACTCCCCCAGGGGGCTGCCGCCGTCGCGGAGCCGGGCGAGCTGGCCGTCCGCGGAGTCGAAGGCGAAGCCGACGGCCAGCCCGAGCCAGACGAGGACGCCCAGGGCCCAGGATGGCCCTCCGAGGGCCAGGCCGGCGATCGCGGCGAAGCTGAACAGGGCGCTGACCAGGGTGACCTGGTTGGGTGTCAGGCCGAGTGCGTACGAGCCGGCGGCGAGGTACCGGCCGACGGGTCGGTTGACGAAGCGGGAGTAGAGCGAGACGCCCTTCGCCGTCTTCTGCGCGGATCTCAGCTCGGACAGTGCGGTCCCAACGGTTCCCATGGCCCCCCCGGGTCTCAGGCGTGCGGTCTCGGGACATCATCGCAGGAGGCGTGGGGGTGAACGGGCGGTGACCGGCGGTTCCGGCCGAGACGCGCCTACGATGGGCGGATGAGCGCGAGCGGGAATGCGGCAGGTGCGCACGGTGTGCAGGAGCGCGTGGCCGGGCAGCGGCTGGACGTCGCCGTGTCCGTGCTCGCCCTGCTGGCCGATCGGACCCGGCTCGCCCTGCTGGCCGAACTGGGACGGGGCGAGGCGGACGTGACCACGCTGACCGAGGCGTGCGGGGCGGCCCGGCCGTCGGTCAGCCAGCATCTGGCGAAGCTGCGCCTCGCGGGCCTGGTGAGCACCCGCAAGGACGGGCGGCGGGTGGTGTATTCGCTGCGCCACGGCCATCTGCGCCGGCTCGTGGACGAGGCGCTGAACGTGGCCGATCACCAGATCGGCGCCCTGCCGCCGCACGACTGAGGGGCCCGCGCGGGGCGGCCGGGGGCGGTCCCGGCCGGGGGGGGCGGCTCCGGTCAAACATGTGCACAGGTACGCACATATTGATTACGATGGTGACGTGTCCGCGTTGCCGCGCAACCGCGTCTACCGCCGCCTGTTCGCCGCCCAGGTCGTGGCCCTCACCGGCACCGGCCTGGCCACCGTGGCGCTGAGCCTGCTGGCGTACGACCTCGCGGGACCGCGTGCCTCCGCCGTCCTCGGGACCGCGCTGGCGATCAAGATGGTCGCGTACGTGACCGTCGCCCCCGCCGTCGGCGCGCTGGCCGGCCGGATCCCGCCCCGGGCGCTGATGGCAGGCGCGGACGCGATCCGGGCCGGGACCGCGCTCGCGCTGCCGTTCGTCACCGAGCTCTGGCAGGTCTACGCCCTGATCCTGCTGCTCCAGGCCGCGTCGGCGGCGTTCACCCCCACCTTCCAGGCGACGGTCCCGCGGGTGCTGCCCGACGAACGGGACTACACCCGGGCCCTGTCGCTGTCCCGGCTCGCGTACGACCTGGAGAGCCTGCTCAGTCCGGCCCTCGCGGCGGCGCTGCTGACCGTCGTCCCGTACCCGTGGCTGTTCGCCGGCACGACGGCGGGATTCCTGGGCTCGGCCGCGCTGGTGGTGACGACCGCGCTGCCGCGCCCGGGGCAGGCCGCTGACGCCGGCAGCCCGGGGACGCCCGCGTCGGCGCCGCCGGGCCCGTACGCGCGGGCGGCCGGCGGCGCGCGGCTGTTCCTGGCCGCGCCTCCGCTGCGCGCCCTGCTCGCGCTCCACCTCGCCGTCGCGGCGGCCGGGGCGCTCGTGTTCGCCGACACGGTGGTGCTCGTACGGGACCACTTCCAGCGCCCCGCGGAGGCGCTGTCGCTCGCCCTCGGCGCGTACGGCGCGGGCTCCGTGGCCGCCGCCCTGCTGCTGCCCCGGCTGCTCGGGCGGCGCGGCGACCGGACGGTGATGCTGGGGGCCGCGGCCGCGCTGCCGGCACTGCTCGCCGGGGCCGCGGCGCTGGCGGCAAGCGCGCCCGGCGCGGGGACATGGGCGGCGGTGCTCGCCGCCTGGGCGGGGCTGGGAGCGGCCTGTTCCGCCGTGCTCACGCCCGCCGGGCGGGTGATCCGGCGGTCGGCCGCCGAACCGGAGCTGCCGGCCGCGTTCGCCGCGCAGTTCTCCCTCTCGCACGCCTGCTGGCTGCTGACGTACCCGCTGGCCGGCGGGCTCGGGGCGACGGCGGGCCTGCCGGCCGCCGCAGCGGTGCTCGCCGTGCTGGCGCTGGCCGCGGTGGGCGTCGCGGCCCGGACGTGGCCCCGGCAGGAGCGCGTGGCGCACGCCGTTCGGCTTGCGCGTCCTCAGCCGCTGGGCAACGGTCGGTCGTATGGAAGGTCATAGGGGCCCGGGCATCCTGATCGACATCGACGGCGTGCTCACGGTGTCCTGGGAGCCGCTGCCCGGGGCCGTCGAGGCGATGACCGCGCTGCGCGAGGCGGGGCGCCCGCTCGCGCTGGTCACCAACAACACCTCCCGCACCCGTGCCTCGATCGCAGCGCGCCTGGCCGGGCTGGGCTTCCCCGTCGGCACGGACGACATCCTCACCGCGCCGGCGGCCACGGCCGCGTATCTGCGGACCCACCACCCGGACGCCCGATGCCTGCTGCTGACCACCGGGGACGTCCGGGGCGACCTGGACGGCGTCAGGCTGGTGGAGGACGACCCGGGCGGCGAGGCCCCGGACGTCATCGTGCTCGGCGGGGCGGGCGAGGCGTTCACGTACGCGGCGCTGAACCGCGTCTTCCGGTATCTGGACCGGGGCGCGCGGCTGGTCGCCATGCACCGGAACCTGTACTGGCGCACCGCCGGCGGACTCGACCTCGACACCGGGGCGTTCCTGCTCGGCCTGGAGCGGGCGGCCGGGGTCGAGGCGGTCGTCACCGGCAAGCCCTCGGCGGCGTTCTTCGGCGCGGCCCTGGAACACCTCGGCGTCGAGCCGGCGCAGGCGGTGATGATCGGGGACGACGTGGAGTCGGACGTCCTGGCGGCGCAGCGCGCCGGCATCACCGGAGTCCTGGTCCGCACCGGCAAGTACCGCCCGGAGGCGGTGCGCGCGGCGGACGGGACGCCCCACCACGTCGTGGACTCGTTCGCCGACCTCCCGGCCCTGCTGGACGGCCTGTGATGGCCCGCGTGACGGTGCGGGACACCGACATCGTGGTCCGGCTGACGTGGCGGGAGCGGCTCGCCGCCCGGCGCGGCGACATCCGCGTCCCGCTCTCGGCCCTCCGCCAGGCCTACATCGAACCGGACTGGTGGCGCGCCCTGCGCGGGGCACGCGGCCGCGGCCTGTGGATCCCGGACCGCGTGGCCGTCGGCACCCGCGAACTCCCGGACCACACCCAGGACTTCACCGCCTTCCGGCCCGGCCGGCCGGTGCTGTGCCTGAACTTCCGCCCCGCCGCGGAGTACTCCCGCATCGCCGTCCAGGACCCGGAACAGGCCGAGGCCCTGCGCATCCTGACCCCCCACACGACGGACCCCGGCCCGTACCCCACCCCCGAGCGGTGACCTCGCCAGTAGGGGTAACGCCTGGCGCGGAGCCCGGTGTTCCCGCCCGCGCTGTGACATTCCGCCGCCCCGGCGTGCCTTCCCCGCCCGGCCGTGACCTGCGCATACTCCAGGGCCGACGAACGGATGGAGTTGAGGGAACTGATGATGTCGCGCACGGTCACCGCACAAGCCTCGGGCACCTGGCCGCTCGGTGACCTCACGGTCCGCCGGATCGGCTTCGGCGCCATGCGCCTGACCGGCAGCGCCGCCTTCCAGGAGGGCGTCCCCAGCGACCGCGGCCGGGCGATCGCCGTCCTGCGCCGCGCCGTCGAACTCGGCGTCGACCACATCGACACCGCGGCGTTCTACTTCTCCCGGCTGCGCTCCGCCAACGAGCTGATCAACTCGGCGCTGGCGCCGTACGCCGACGACCTCGTCATCGCCACCAAGGTCGGCCCGGCCCGCGACGCCTCCGGCGCATGGGCCGTCTCGGCCCGGCCCGGCGAACTGCGCGGCCAGGTCGAGGAGAACCTGCGCCAGCTCGGCCGCGACCACCTCGACGTGGTGAACCTGCGCATCATGGGCCAGGAGGACATCGGCGAGCACTTCGGGGCCCTCGCCGAACTGCGCACCGCCGGACTCGTCCGCCACCTCGGCATCTCCAACGCCCGCCCGGAGCACCTGGACCAGGCGCAGGCGATCGCGCCGGTGGTGTGCGTGCAGAACAGGTACGGGATCGACGCGGCCGACGGGGCGGCGATGCTGCGCGCCTGCGGGGACCGGGGGATCGCCTTCGTGCCGTACTTCTCCCTCGCGGGCGAGGGACGCGAGTCCGGGGCGGTCCGGGCCGAGCACGACGAGGTTCTCGGCGTGGCCCGCGCGCACGGGGTCTCGGCGGCGCAGGTCCGGCTCGCATGGATCCTGGCGCAGGGCGACCACGTCCTCGCCATCCCCGGTACGGGCAACCCGGCTCACGTCGAGGACAACGTGGCGGCGGGCGGACTCCGGCTGACCGAGGACGACCTGCGGCTCCTCGGCTCCGTCGCCCGCCGCTGACCGCGCCGGTCAGGGGACGAGGTTCGCCATGGCCCCGACCGGCAGTGACGGGTTCGTGGCCGCCGCCTCCGCCACGGACTCGTCCGGGTCGACGAGCAGGGACACCAGGACGTCCGGCGGCAGGGCGGGATGGGCGGCGGCGAGGGAGCGGGTGCGGGGGTGGCCGAGGCAGGCGCGGAGGGCGGCCGGGGTGGCGTGCGGGTGGGCGGCGATCGCCTGGAGCGCCTTGCGCGGCGGGGCGGGCAGGGCGGCGAGGTCGGTCAGGAGCGCCGGGGACGCGTCCGGGTTGGACGCGACGGCCGCGGCCGCCTGTGGGCCGAATCGTCGGAGGATCTCCCGGAGTTGACCTTCCGTCAGTCCCGTGTGCGGGGCCACCGCCCCGGCCACCTTCGCGTCGGCGTCCGCCGCCAGCGCGTCGCGCAGCTCGGCGGGAAGATCCCGGCGGCGGGCCGCCAGCAGGCGGGTGGACGGCAGGGGCGAGGCCGCCAGGAGTTCCAGCTCGTCCCGCGTCGCCGCCGCCACGCGCGGGAGCACCCCCGCGGCCGGCTTCGTCCGGGCCGCCACCTCCGACAGGAGGTCGAGGGGGATCCGTGGATTGCGCGCCAGACCGCGGCGCACGTCGTCGTAGGGGTCACGGGCCAGCAGGCGCATCGTCTCCTCGCCGATCGCCGCGTTGGCCGCCAACTCCTCCCGTACGTACGGCGTTTCGTCGGCGGCCAGCCGGACGGCCGCCCATGGCGGCAGGTCGGTGCGGGCGGCGACGGCCGCTCGGTGCAGCATCGACTCGGCGTCGGCGTAGCCCGCCGCCGCGTCCGCGGGGGTCGCCGGGTTCTCCAGCGCGGCCAGCCGCGTGTAGTGCACGGTGTATTCGTGCGTGCCGTCGCACCGCGCGTCCGGCGGCAGGTCGCAGTCCGTGCGCGGGCAGTCCGCGGCGTGCACGAACGGCGGCGGCTCCCGGTCGCAGACCTCGCAGCGGTCCGCCGGCGTCAGGCCCTCCCCGGTGAGGAGCGCCGCCAGCGCCTCCGGCGGCGTGACCGGGTTGGTGGCCGCCCCGCGCCGCACCTTGGCGTGCGGATGCCGTGCCAGCGCCGCCGCCCGCTCCGGTGACGTGGTCCAGATCGCCACCTCCGCCACCACCCGGATCTCCGGGTCGGCGAGCAGCGTCTCCACCACGTCCTGCGGCAGCCCCGGGCATTCCGTCAGCTTCTCGCGGCGCATCACGTCGGGGTCCCGTACGAGCAGCCGCGCCCACGGCGCGGTCGACTCCCCCGCGCGGCCCTCCTCCAGCAGGGCGAGCGCCGTCCGAGGCCGCGTCACCGGGTCGACGTCGGCGGCGGTCAGCAGCCCCCGGCGCGCGAGTCCCGCCGCGGTGAGGTCGTCGAACTCGGCCAGCGTCCGCACCTGTTCGCGGTCCAGGTCGTCCCGGTCGCCGAGCCACCGCGCCAGCCATTCGTCCGATTCCCGCACCGCGGCGCCGATCAGCCGGTCCACCAGTTCCGCGGGCAGCGACGGATTCTCCGCGAGCCCCTCCCATACTCGATTCACCGGGGCATCGTGCCCCACGTGTCCCTAGGACTTCACCCCGGTATCGCGCTCCAGCGCCGCCTCGCCCTCCGCGTCCAGGTGCGGCAGGATCCGGTCCAGCCAGCGTGGGGTCCACCAGGCGTGCTTGCCGAGCAGGGTCATGACCGCGGGCACGAGCAGCAGACGGACGATCGTGGCGTCGATGAGCACGCTCACCGCGAGCCCGAGGCCGAGCATCTTGATGACGATGTTGTCCGAGACGATGAACGCCGCGAACACGCTCACCATGATCAGCGCGGCGCAGGTGATGACCCGGGCGGTGATCTCCAGGGCGTGGGCGACGCTCGCCTTGGCGTCCCCGGTGCGCAGCCATGCCTCGTGGACGCGGGAGAGCAGGAAGATCTCGTAGTCCATGCTCAGGCCGAAGACGATCGCGAACATCATCATCGGCACGTAACTCTCGATCGGCACCTCGCCGTTGACGCCCAGCGCCGGCCCGCCCCAGCCCCACTGGAAGACGGCGACGACCACGCCGTACGAGGCCGCTATGGACAGCACGTTGAGCACGGCCGCCTTCAGCGCGACCAGCAGTCCGCGGAAGACGATGAGGATGACGAGGAAGGCGAGCCCGACGACGACCGCGATGATCAGCGGCAGCCGGCTGGAGACGATCTCCAGGAAGTCGACCTGGGCCGCCGTGGTGCCGGTGACGTACGTCTGGGCGTCGGTGCCGGCGACGGCCTGCGGCAGGACGTCGTCGACGAGGTGCTCGGTGAGCTGCGTGGTCTCCTCGTCCTGCGGGGAGGCCACCGAGTACGCGGTGCCGATGAGCACGTCGCCGTCGGGCGTGGGGCGCAGCGGGGTGATGTAGTGGGCGTCGGGCACGTTCGTCAGGGACTGCTGGAGCTTGGTGGCCAGGTCGGCGCGGTCCGCCGAGGGCACGGACGTCTGGTCCACGACGAGCGTGAGCGGCCCGTTCGCGCCCGGTCCGAACGACTCGGAGATCAGGTCGTAGGCCCGCCGGTCCGTGAAGGACTCCGGGTCGGCGCCGTCGCCGATGTGCCCGAGCTGGATGAAGAACACCGGGAAGGCGAGGATCACCAGGGCGACCACCCCGCACACCAGGAACGTCCAGGGGCGCCGTTCGACCCGCTGTGCGTACCGGTGCCAGGTGCCGTGCGCGGCGGCGCCGGACTCCTCGCCCGCCACCGCGCCGGCCTCGGGCTCGGTCTCCGCGACGGGGGTGCGCACGTGGTACTTGTCGATGCGCTTGCCCACGAGGCCCAGCATGGCCGGGACCAGGGTGAGCGCCGCGAGGACCGCGGTGATCACGGTGAACGCGGCCGCGAGCCCCAGTTTGCCGATGAACGTGACGCCCGAGACCCACAGCCCGGACAGCGCGATGATCACCGTACATCCGGAGACGAGGACGGCCCGGCCGCTCGTGGTGGTCGCCAGGCCCGCCGAGTCGGCGGGATCGTGGCCGTCCATGATGTTCTGGCGGTGCCGGGTGATGAGGAACAGCGCGTAGTCGATGCCGACACCGATACCGATCATGGTGGCCAGGGTCGGCGAGACGGTGCCGAAGGTGAACGCGGCCGCAATCAGACCGAGAAGGGCCAGTCCGCAGATCGCCCCGATCAGGGCGGTGATCAGCGGCAGAACGGCCGCGATGACGCTGCCGAAGCCGATCAGCAGCACCACGATCGCCACGGCGAAGCCGATCGCCTCGCTGGTGCGGTCGTCGGCCTCCGGCCGGGCGAGTTCGCCGAGCGAGCCGCCGTACTCGACGGTGACGCCGGCGTCCCGCAGCGGCTGGACGGCGGCGTCTACGCCGTTCAGGTAGTCGTCGCCGAGGACGGAGGGAGTCACGCTGAAGCGGATGGAGATGTACGCGGTCTTGCCGTCGGTGGACAGCGGGCCGACGTTCGGCGTCCCCGGAGGCGGCGGCTGCGGCGTGGAGCCCGGCGGCGGCAGCGGGTTCTGGACGCTGATCACGTCGGGCAGTTTCTCCAGCGCGTCGACGGTCGCGTCGACCGTGGCGGCCTGGTCGGTGAGCGGCCCGGCGGGCCGGTTCAGCACGATCTGGGAGCCGTAGCCGCCGGCCGAGGGGTCGTGCGCCTGGAGGACGTCCAGACCCTCCGTCGACTGCACGCCGGGGAGCGAGAAGTTGTCCGAGTACTCGCCCCCGAACGCCCGGTCGAGCGCCTGCAGGCCGCCGACGGCGGCCAGCCAGAGAACGATGACGACGACGAAATGCCGTGCGCACCAGTGTCCGAGGCGGTACAGCCCGCTCTTGCCCGGTGCGCGGCTGCCCTGCGGAGAGCTACCTGCGTTCATGTCGTGGCCGTATCCGTTGACGTTCCGGTTGGCGTGTCCGTTGCGTGCGTACGTCCCCGAGCGAAAGGAGTGGACCGCAGGAGTGCACTCGGTCCATAGGGTCATTGTTGGTCCTGGGCGCCCCACCGGCATCTCGGGTCCGAAGCGCGCGGCAGCGCCGGGGCCGTGATAGTGGAGCCATGAAGCGCTATCCGCTGATCGCGGACCACGGCCTGGTGGGCGACCTCCAGACGTCCGCGCTGATCTCCGACGAGGGCGTGGTCGACTGGTTCGCGGCCCCACGCTTCGACTCGCCCGGCATCTTCTCTGCCCTGCTCGACCACGATCGGGGCGGGTACTTCCGGCTCTCCGTCGACGGGCCGGACGTGTCGGTGAAGCAGCTGTACTACCCGGACACGGCGTTGCTCGTGACCCGCTTCATGTCCCCCGACGGCGTGGGTGAGTTGATCGACTGGATGCCGCCGATCCGCTCCGCGGTCCCCTCCGACCGGCACGCCATACTGCGGGTGATGCGCTGCACCCGGGGCAAGGTCCGCTTCACCCTGGAGTGCCGGCCCCGCTTCGGTTTCGGCGCCGATCCTCACGAGACGACGCTGGAAGGACGCACCGCCGCTTTCCGGGCCTCGGGCATCTGCGGGTTCCTGCAGACGAGCGTGCCGCTGGAGCACGACGGGCCGCACGACGTGCGCGGCAGCCTGGAGCTCGCCGAGGGCGGGCTGGCGGGCGCCGCGTTCACGGTGACCGGCCCCGACGCGCCCGTACCGCCGCTGCCCCGTCCGCAGGAGGCGGAGGGGATGCTGTGGGACGCCGTCGACTACTGGCAGTCGTGGGTGCGGACCACCCGGTACCGCGGCCGCTGGCCCGACATGGTGCACCGCTCCGCCATCACGCTGAAGCTGCTCACCTATCTACCGACCGGCGCGCCGATCGCCGCGGCGACGCTCGGGCTGCCGGAGCAGGTCGGCGGCGAGCGCAACTGGGACTATCGCTACACCTGGATCCGCGACGGCTCGCTGGCCGTCCGCGCGCTGCTCGACCTCGGCTTCGTGGAGGAGGCGGCGGCCTTCTCCGGCTGGCTCGCCGCGCGCGTCACCGAGCGGGCCGCGTCGTCGGCGGACGGGGACCGCCCGCTGCAGATCATGTACCGGGTGGACGGGGACCCCTTGCTGTCCGAGGAGATCCTGGAGCACTTCGAGGGCTACCGCGGCTCGTACCCGGTGCGCGTCGGCAACGGCGCGGCGGACCAGCTGCAGCTCGACATCTACGGCGAGGCGCTGTACGCGCTCGCACAGCGCCGCGGCGGCCTGGACGCGCGCCCCGACTACCGGAGCTGGCAGGCGGTTTCGAGCCTGCTCGACTGGCTGGCGCGGTCCTGGGACCGGCCTGACGAGGGCATCTGGGAGACGCGGGGCGGGCAGCAGGACTTCACGTACAGCCGGGTGATGTCGTGGGTGGCGTTCGACCGCGGGCTGCGGCTCGCCGAGGAGTTCGGCCGCCCGGCGGACCTGGAGACCTGGCGGCGGAGCCGGGACGAGATCTTCGAGCAGCTGATGAGCCGGGGCTGGAGCGAGCGCCGTGCGGCGCTGGTGCAGTCGTACGGGGACGCGGACGTCGTCGACGCCTCACTGCTCCTGATCCCCCGGGTCGGACTGCTCAGCCCGACGGACCCGATGTGGCTGTCGACGCTCGACGCGATCGAGCGGGACCTTGTGAAGGACAGCCTGGTGTACCGGTACGACCCGGCCGCCTCGCCCGACGGACTGCGGGGCTCGGAGGGCACGTTCAGCCTGTGCACCTTCCTGTACGTGGACGCGCTGGCGCGGGCGGGGCGGGTGCGTCAGGCCCGGTTCTCCTTCGAGAAGATGCTGACGTACGCCAACCATGTGGGCCTGTTCGCCGAGGAGATCGGCCCGAGCGGCGAGCAACTGGGCAACTTCCCGCAGGCGTTCACCCATCTGTCCCTGATCATGGCGGCGACGACGCTGGACGACGCCCTGGACGGCCGCCCCGGACCGGTGTGACCGGGCCGCGGTACGGGACCGCGGCCCGGCACTGTCCGAGCCGCGGCGTCAGTGACGCTCAGGCAGGTCACGGTCCGCGGGCGCGACCGGACGGGGCTCCGCCTTCAGGGCGGACCTGCCGGTCTTGGCGGGGGTGCCGCAGAACGCGGCCTCGAGGGTGCCGCCCAAAGCGGTGTTGGCCACGCCGTGGTTCGAGGTGTTCGCCACGGCCGACAGGCTGCGGCGGCCGTCACGGGTCGAGAAGGCGTACGTGTAGTAGCCCTGCACGGTGCCGGTGTGGCCGAAGATCTGCGTCCCGCACGACAGGTCGTAGCGGCGCAGGCCGAGCCCGTAGAAGCGGGTGTTCGTGGTGTCCGTAGGCGTCACCGTCGTCATCGCGTCCAGCATCGCCGGGGAGAGCAGCCGGCCGCGCATCAGCGCGCTGGTGAAGGTGTTGAGGTCGGCCGGGGTGGAGATGAACGCCCCGGCGGACTGCGCCCAGGACACGGTCTGCTCGGTCGAGTCGACGAGCGGTGCCCCGGCCTCGTCGGGGTGCAGGTGACCGCGCACGTGCAGGCCCTTGATGGCGGTGTCGGGGTGCACGTACGAGGTGTTGCGCAGCCCCAGCGGCTTGATGATGCGCTGCTTGTACGCGTCGGCGACCGGGCGGCCCGTCAGCTTCTCGATGAGCATGCCGACGACGACGAAGTTGGTGTTGGAGTACTTGTACGCGACGCCCGGCTCGGTGGTGCGCGGCTCGGCGAGCGACAGGTTCACCAGCTCCTGGTAGGTGAAGACCCGGTTCCGTACCGCCTCGAAGCCCGGCACGGTCTGCGCGAACATCTTGTCGGTGTAGTCGGCCAGCCCGCTGCGGTGGGTGAGCAGGTGACGGACCGTGATCCGGTCGTCGGGCAGCAGGCCGGGCAGGTACCCGTTCACCGGCCGGTCCAGTTCCACCCGGCCCTCCTGCACCAGCTGGAGCAGCACCACGGACGAGAACGTCTTGCTGACGCTGCCGATGCGGAAGCGGGCACGGATGTCCATGGCCGCGCCGGACGCCTTGTCGCGGACGCCGACGGTGCGGCTCCGGACGCCGTCGGGGCCGGAGTAGCGCGCCATGGCGCCCGGCGCGCCCTTGGCCAGGGCGTCGTTCAGCGCGGCGACGACCCTGTTCATGTCCGGGGCGGGTACGGGCTTGGCGGGCGTGGGCGCGGCGGGGGCGGGCGCTGCGACGGCGGCCGCCGGCGCGAGCCCCCCGGCAAGCGCGGCGATCACGGTGACACTCACGGCCAGACGGCGGTGCAGTGACAAGGGCACGTTGTCTCCTCGGCTCTTCTCGTTCGTTCGGCGGAGCGGTGCGGTGGTCGGCCGCGGGCTCCATGGATCATGAACGCGGAGGCCGGCATTCGGTTCCCGGGACACGCGAAAAAAATCGGGCCGGCCCTCGAAAGGGCCGGCCCGGCGGAGAGTCGTGCGAGTGGCGGCGGCAGTTCAGCGCGCCGTGAGCGGGGTCTCCTCCTCGATGCGGGTGAGCTTCTCGGGGTTGCGGACGTAGTACAGGCCGGTGATCCGGTCGCCCTCGAAGCTGATGCCCATGACCCCGTCGAGCTCGTCGTCCAGACGGAACAGCAGGCCGGGGTTGCCGTTGACGACGGTGGGCTCGATGGTGAGCGTGGCGTCGAGCTTGGCCTTGCCGCCGAGGAGGAAGCGGGCCACCTTGTCCGCGCCCATGACGGGGCGGAGCGCGGCCTGCTTGAAGCCGCCGCCGTCGGCCATCAGGACGACGTCGGGGGCGAGGACGTCGAGGAGGCCCTGGATGTCTCCGGTCGTCGCGGCGCGCTGGAAGGAGTCCAGGGCCGCGCGGGTCGCGTCCGGGGAGACGGCCTCGCGCGGCCGCCGGGCGTCGACGTGCTTGCGGGCGCGGTGGGCGATCTGCCGTACGGTCGCGGGGTTCTTGTCGACCGCGGCGGCGATCTCGTCGTAGCCGACGTCGAAGACCTCGCGCAGCACGAAGACCGCGCGTTCGGTCGGGGACAGCGTCTCCAGGACGAGCATGAGCGCCATCGACAGGCTCTCGGCGAGCTCGACGTCCAGGGCCACGTCCGGTGTGGTGAGCAGCGGTTCGGGCAGCCACTGGCCGACGTAGGACTCCTTGCGGCGGGACAGGCTGCGCAGCCGGTTGAGCGACTGGCGGGTGGTGATCCGGACCAGGTACGCGCGCCGGTCGCGGACCTGGTCCAGGTCGACGTCGACCCAGCGCAGCCAGGTCTCCTGGAGGACGTCCTCGGCGTCGGCGGCGGAGCCGAGCATCTCGTACGCGACCGTGAAGAGGAGGTTCCGGTGGGCGACGAACGCCTCGGTCGCCGGGTCGGCGGCGTCCCGGTCACGTACGGCGCGCTCGCGCGAGTCCCCGTCGCTCACGCCGAGTTCGTCGGGGCTCTCGGGCACCTCGGGCTCGTCCACGGCGACTTCCCTTCTCTTCACGTCGTTTCCCTCAGCTCCGGGCCGCGGGCGCGGCCTCGGGGAGCGCCGCGCCGGACTGCCCGGCGCGCAGCGCGAGCATCTCCTGACGCCGCTTCCCCTCCGACTTGGACTTCTTGTGCAGACGGAACGTACCGGGCCTGCGGGCCTCGTCCGCCAGCTGCTTCACCGTGTGCTTGCAGATGAACTCCTTGAGCTTCGCTCCGGGCACGCCCCCGAGGTGGCCCGACTTCGCGCTGTCGTCCTTGCGCGCGAACTGGAAGATGCCGTGGCGGCGGCCCAGGCTGACGCACAGTCCGGCGAACCCGATGGCGAGGGTCGCGGGCCGGGCGCCGTCGAGGCGGCTGAGCAGGGTGTCGGCGGCGTGCGCGCCCAGCGGGCCGGCGGCCTGGCAGCTCATGCGGTACGGCAGGTTGGACGGCGCCGCCGAGTCGCCGGCCGCGAGGATGCGGTCGTCGTCGACGCTGGTCAGGGTCTCGTCGGTGATCAGACGGCCCAGGGCGTCGGTGGTCAGCCCGCTGTGTGCGGCCAGGTCCGGGACGCCGAACCCGACGGTCCAGATGGTCACCGCGCTCGGCAGGGTGCGGCCGTCGGCGAGTTCCACGCTGTCGCGGGTCACCGCGGTGACCTTGGCGTCGTGGCCCTCGACGACGGTCACCCCGAGGTCGGCGAGCCGGCCGGCGACGGAGCGGCGGCCGCGCGGGTGCAGGTACGGGCCGAGCACCCCGCCGCAGACGAGGGTCACCCGGCGGCCCTGCTCCGCCAGCTCGGCGGCCGTCTCGATGCCCGACGGGCCGGCGCCGACGACGGTCACGGGGGCCTCGGCGGCGGCCTGCTCGACGACCGGGCGAAGCCGCTCGGCCTCCTCCAGGGACGCGATGGGGTAGGCGAACTCGGCCGCGCCGGGCACGCTCGGGTCGGCGCTGCCGCTGCCCACCGCGTACAGCAGGTAGTCGTACGGGATCGTGCCGCCGCTCGCCAGGGTCAGGCTGCGCTGCGGGGCGTCGATCCGGTCCACGGTGTCGACGAGGAGGCGGACGCCGTCGGCCAGGACGTCCCGGTAGTCGACGACGGCGGCGTGCGTGTCGCCGACCAACTGGTGGAGCCGGATCCGCTCGACGAAGGCCGGGCGCGGGTTGATCAGGGTGACGGCGACATCGGTGCGGCCGGTGATGCGGTTGGCGGCCATGACGCCGGCGTAGCCGCCGCCGATGACGACGATCCGGGTGCGGGGGGCGGTGTGCTCGGTCATGGTGTCTCCTCCGGTTCCAGGGGGTTCGGCCTTGAGACACCGCAGGCCCTGAGGTTGTGACACACGTGACCCGGATCACAGCCGCGAAGTCCATGATCATGCGCCGCGCGTCGACCGTAGTCGATGATCACCCGAATGGTCGCCCCGAACCGTTGGGACTAATGTCGATGTATGGACCAGGTGTCTGGTCAGAGGCGCGCCCGCGCTCCCGCGGCCCCTCCGCGGTGTGGGGAGGAACGGTCGGCGCGCGAAAGGAGCAGCCTCCCATGACCCGTACAGTGCGAGGCGCGATCGCGGTGGCCGGAGCCGCGGCCCTGACCCTGGGGCTGGCGGCCACGACGGGAACGGCGCTGGCGTCGGACGACGCCGCGGCGAAGCAGGACGTCAAGATCGGACTGCTGCTGCCGGAGAGCAAGACGACCCGCTACGAGAAGTTCGACCGGCCGTACATCGAGCAGAAGATCAAGGAACTGGCGCCGGACGCCCAGATCGACTACTACAACGCGGCCGAGAGCGCGACGACCCAGCAGCAGCAGGTCAACACGGCGCTCGCCAAGGGCGACCAGGTGCTGATCCTGGACGCGGTGGACGCCAAGTCGATCCAGTCGTCGGTGGAGAAGGCCAACCAGGCCGGCGTGAAGATCGTCGCCTACGACCGTCTCGCCCAGGGCCCCGTGGACGCCTATGTCTCGTACGACAACCGCAAGGTCGGTGAACTGCAGGGCAGGGCGCTGCTCGAGGCGCTCGGCGACAAGGCGGAGGACGGGCAGATCGTGATGCACAACGGCTCCCCGACCGACCCCAACGCGGCCGAGTTCAAGGCCGGCGCGCACTCCGTCCTCGACGGCAAGGTGAAGATCGGCAAGGAGTACGACACTCCCAACTGGGACCCGAACAACGCCAACCAGCAGATGTCCGGCGCGATCAGCGCACTCGGCAAGGACAACATCGTCGGCGTCTACTCCGCCAACGACGGTCTGGCCGCCGGCATCGCCACGGCGCTGAAGTCGGCCGGCATGAACGTGCCGCTGACCGGTCAGGACGCCCAACTCGACGCCATCCAACGGATTCTGCTGGGCACTCAGACCATCACCGTCGAGAAGCCGTACAAGCCCGAGGCCGACATCGCGGCCACGATGGCCGTCAACCTCGCCGAGGGCAAGCCGATTCCGGAGGACCTGACCCCCATCACCGTCACCAGCGGCAGCGGCGACAAGGTCCCGGCGAATCTGCTGACCCCGGTCGTGGTCCACAAGGACAACATCCAGGACACGGTCGTCAAGGACGGTCTGTACACGGTCGACGAGATCTGCACGCCTGCCTACGAGGCGGCCTGCAAGGAGGCCGGGCTCGAGTAGGAGCGACCCCCACGAGGCGGTTCCCGCCGAGGAGGCGGTTGAGTTGCCGGATGCACCTGTGCTGACACTGCGGGGGGTCTCCAAGAGGTTCGGCGCGGTCCAGGCCCTGTCCGACTTCGATCTGGACGTCCACGCCGGTGAGGTGGTCGCGCTGGTCGGCGACAACGGCGCCGGCAAGTCCACCGCCGTCAAGGCGATCGCCGGGGTGAACCCGCCCGACGAGGGCGTCATCGAGTGGCAGGGCCGGCCGGTCTCCATCCACCGGCCGCACGACGCCCAGAACCTCGGCATCGCGACCGTCTACCAGGACCTCGCGCTCTGCGACAACCTGGACGTGGTCGGCAACCTCTTCCTCGGCCGGGAACTGCGCCGTTTCGGGGTGCTCGACGAGGTCCGCATGGAGCAGCGCTCCCGCGAACTGCTCGACACCCTGTCGATCCGGATCCCCTCCGTACGCATCCCGGTCGCCTCGCTCTCCGGCGGCCAGCGCCAGACGGTGGCGATCGCCCGCTCCCTGGTCGGCGACCCGAAGGTCGTGATCCTGGACGAGCCGACCGCCGCGCTGGGCGTGGAGCAGACCGCCGAGGTCCTCGACCTCGTCGAGCGGCTCCGCGGCCACGGCCTGGGGACCATTCTCATCAGCCACAACATGGTGGACGTGATGGCGGTCGCGGACCGGATCGCGGTGCTGCGCCTCGGCCGCAACAACGGCGTCTTCGACAAACGCGCCACCACCACCGAGGAGATCATCTCCGCGATCACCGGGGCCACGGAGAGCGCGGTCACCCGCCGCCAGGCCCGGATCCGCGAGGAACGGGAGGCCCGCGGGGAGGCCCGTGGGGAGGAGGGACGATGAGACGGCGCGGCGACTCCGACGGCCCGAACCGCATCCCCGACGACTCGGCCGCCCAGCAGCCCGCCCCGGAGGCGATGCCGGCCGTCGACAGCCGGCTGATCGTGCGCGAGGAGGGCGTCCGCGGATACGTGACCGAATTCCGGCGCAAGCTGCGCAGCGGCGAACTGGGCTCGCTGCCCGTCGTGATCGCCGTGATCATCATCTGGACGGTGTTCGGCAGTCTGGACAGCGCGTTCCTCTCCGCGCAGAACCTGTCCGACCTGAGCCAGCAGATCGTCGGCACCGGAATGATCGCCGTCGGGATCGTGTTCGTGCTGCTGCTCGGCGAGATCGACCTGTCGGTCGGCTCGGTCAGCGGCCTGTGCGCGGCGATCTTCGCCGTGCTCAACGTGCTGAACGGGATGAACCAGTGGCTGGCGCTGCTGGTCGCGATAGCGGGCGGTGCGGCGGTCGGGCTCATCCAGGGCTTCTTCTTCGCCAAGGTCGGCGTGCCCGCCTTCGTGGTGACGCTCGCCGGAAACCTCGCCTGGAACGGGCTGATGCTGCAGGTGCTGGGCAGCACCGGCACGGTCAACATCCCGAGCGAGTCGGTGGTCGCCGAGCTGTACTCGAAGATCTTTGAGAGCCCGGCCGCGGCGTACGTGGCCGCCGGCGTCGGGGTCGGCCTGTTCCTGTTCGCCCAGCTCCTCGACTCCCGGCGGCGGCGGGTGGCGCGGGTGCCGTACCGGCCGCTCGCCGAGATCGTGCTGCGCACGGTGGTGATCGGGGCGATCGCGTTCGCCACGGCGTACATCCTGAACCAGTACCAGGGGCTGCCGCTGGCGCTGCTGCTGTTCCTGATCCTGCTGGTGGTACTGGACTTCGTGCTGCGCCGCACCCGCTACGGGCGGCAGGTCTTCGCGGTGGGCGGCAACATCGAGGGCGCGCGGCGGGCCGGCATCAGCGTGCCGTTCGTGCGGATGAGCGTCTTCACGATCGCCGGCACGATGGCGGCGGTCGGCGGCATCTTCCTCGCCGGGCAGATCCAGTCGGCGAGCCAGACCTCCGGCGGCGGCAATCTGCTGATGAACGTGATCGCGGCCGCGGTCATCGGCGGCACGAGCCTGTTCGGCGGGCGCGGTTCGGTGTGGTCGGCGCTGCTCGGCGCGCTGGTGATCGGCTCGATCCAGTCCGGCATGAACATCATGGGCGTGAGCAACGCCGTCCAGTTCATGATCACCGGTTCGGTGCTGCTGGCCGCCGTGGTCGTGGACTCCCTGTCCCGCCGCAGCCAGAAGGCCGCCGGACGGGCCTGAGCGGGTCAGTAGGGGGTCAGTCCTCCTGCGGCGCGTAGGTCTCCAGGTACGCCGTGACGAGCCTGCGGGCCTCGTTCATCGTGGTCTCGTCGCCGCCCGGGGAGCGCTCGAACGCGAGGTCGAAGAGCCGGTCGCCGGCCTCGAAGGCGCACTGCATGACGTACAGCGGGGTGTCGGCGTCGATCAGCCGGTGCTTGACCAGCACGCGCCAGGTCTGCTCGGCGACCGACTCGTCGAACGCGCGGCCCAGTTCGGCGAGCGTCGCGCCGCGCTCCCGCCAGAGCTGGACGAAGGCGGGGTTGCGGCGGCCGTAGTCGAACAGCGGGTCGATCACGGCGTCGACGGTGTCGCGTACGGACCGCGGCGCGCTCTCGCCGAGCCGGGCGGCGATCCGCTCGCGCAACCAGGTCACGTGGCGCTGCAGCAGCTCGGTCTCGACCTCGCCGCGGTCGCGGTAGTAGTGGTAGACGGACGCGGTCGGGATGCCGGCCCGCTCGCCGATCGCCTTGAGCGTGGCGGCCTCGTACCCCTGCTCGCCGAGCAGGGCCTCGGCGGCGTCCAGGATGGCCTTCACCCGCTCGATCCTGCGCCGCTGCACCACGGCCGGCCGCCCGGCTGCCTTGTCGATCATGATTCCGGATCGTACCAGCGGGGGACGCGTTGAGCAGGGGCGCCGAACGCCCTAGACCCGTCTCGCACCCACGTCAAGACCCCGAACGGCAACGATCAATGCGCAGGTGAAACGTGGTCTCCTCGACTCCCGAACTCGAATCGACCTCACCGATGACAAGACCTTGACGGCACTCTTCCGATGGCTAAACTCGAATCGATTCGAGTTTGAATCTCGCGCGCTCTTGGCCGGGCCGTCCGCGAAAGATCGGCTCGATCGGGCTGCCGATCTGGGGCGTCGAGGTCCGGGTCACCCGCCGCGACGGCTCGGAGGCGGACGTGGACGAGCCCGGCGAGATCCAGGTCCGCGGCCACAACGTGATGAAGGGCTACCTCGACCGGCCGGAGGCGACCGCCGAAGCCATCGACGAGCAGGGCTGGTTCCGAACGGGCGACATCGGCAAGCGCGACGCCGACGGCTACCTCTTCATCATCGACCGCACCAAGGACCTGATCATCCGCGGCGGCTTCAACGTCTACCCGCGCGAGATCGAGGAGGTCCTGCACACCCACCCGGACGTCAGCCTCGCCGCGGTGGTCGGAGTGCCGCACCCGAGCCACGGCGAGGAGGTCAAGGCCTTCGTCATCCGCACGCCGGGTTCCACCGTCACCGAGGAGGAGCTGGTGGCCTGGGGCAGGAAGAACATGGCGGGCCACAAGTACCCGCGCATCGTCGAGTTCCGCCCGACCCTGCCCATGACCGCCACCGGCAAGATCCTCAAGCGCGAGCTGACGACGGACTGATCCGAGCGGGGCTCCGTCGTGCAGCCCGGTACGACGCCTTTGCGCCGTACCGGGCTGCGGTCTCCCGGGGGTCAGCAGGTCACTTCACGCCGACCGCCCGGATGATCTCCTGCTTCACCGCGCCGCCCCGGTCGTCGGTCGCCGAGGCCCGCAGCGAGACGAACCGCGCACCGTCCGGCACGGTCACGGCGGACTTCCACGCCGCGTCCTTGCCCTCCACCCGGTCGAGGCCGAGCTTCGTCCAGGTCGTGCCGTCGTCGAACGAGACCTCCAGGGTGCCGGCGCCGATCGTGCCGGTGCCGGTCGCGCCCTTGACGTACTCCGCGGAGATCCCGACGGGCAGCCGGCTTCCCGCGCGGACGTCGCCGAGGGTGTCGGTGTCCACGTCGAAGCCGAGGTTGATCATCGGGACGAAGGTCTCCCGGTCCGTGGCGGTCTCCGCGGAGCGGAAGGTCCACTCGGCGTGGCCCTTCGTCGACAGCCGCCACCGCTCCGGGTCGAGCGCGGTGTCCGTGACGACCCGGTACTCGGCCTGCTCCGCGGGCGCGGTCCAGGCGTAGGCGCCGGAGCCCGTCTTGCGGTCGACCCGGGCCCCGTTGACGTACACCTCGGTGAACTGCTTCATCGAGTCGTCGTTCCACACGTTGCCGAAGCCGGTGTGGTCGTAGCCGGAGTCGCCCCAGCCGGGCGTGTTGAACCGCAGGGTGTTGCCCCGGCGGGTCTGGCCCCAGCCGAGACCGGTGCCCAGCCACGGGTGCCAGACCGGCTCGAACCACGTCAGGCGGGCCTTGCTGCCGCCGCGGTAGGTGCTGAGACCGCCGCGCTGCTCAAGGGACTGGTCGAGGTCGACGGACTCGTGCCAGTACTGGCCCTTGCCGGTGGAGACGTACTCGGTGCGCTGGGTCGGGAACGCGATCCGCTCCTTGAAGCCCCAGCCCCTCGGGAAGGCGTCGGTGATCGCGTAGCGGAACTCGCCGCCGGTCTCCTTGCGGGCCGTCGGCATGTGGAACGTGGAGTCCACCGTGGCCAGTTCCTCGTCGGACGGGTGGAAGACCAGGTCCTCGCCGACCCGCCCCGGGTGGGACTCGGAGAGGTCGTACGTGAACGGCGTGTAGCGCGTGCCGGTCAGGTCGAGCCGCTCGCCGCGCGCGGCGCCGGCGGCGAGCAGAGCCCCGTCGGCGGCGTTGACGGTGGCGACGGCCAGCGGCCGGTCCTCGTACTGCGCCGTGCCGAACCAGGACATCAGCCGGCCCGGCCGGTCGTCGGTGACGAACAGGGCCTTGGCACCGGCGTCCTGGGCGTTCTGCGCGAGTTGGGCGGTGTCGGCGTCGCCGGCGCGGCGGACGAGGACGGCCTTTCCGGCGACGTCCTTGCCCTCGTACTCGGCGGCCGTGCCGGTGCCCGCGTCGACGAGCCCGAGCCGGAACCGGCCGTCGAGCACCGTGGTACCGCCCTGCGGGGTGGCGCCGGAGAGCCGGACCCCGTCGACCTTCGCCTCGACCATCGGCTGTCCGAGCCGCCACACGGTCCGGTAGTCGAAGGTGCCGGTGGCGGGCTTCTCGGTGGGCGCGGCGAAGACCGAGTCGTACTTCGGCGGGACCATGACGGCGCCGCCGTAGTGAGCGCCGTTCGCCTTGCGGTCGAACTCCATGATGAGCTGCCGGGTCTCGGTGCGCTTGTCGACCTCCGCCCGGATCTCGCGCAGCTTCCGTGCGTCGAGGGTGACTGCGCGGTCGCGGTCGAGGACGATCTCCGGCGCGGTGATCAGGCCGACGCCGAGGGAGTCCTTGCCGTGGGAGCCGCGCACGTCGAGGAAGGTGTCGACGGTGTACGTACCCGGCTTCAGGCGCAGTTCGAGCGTTCCGGACTCGCCGACCGCGGCCGGGAACGGGTCCACGCCCGCGGCGAGCCGCTGCACGCCCAGGTAGGCGGGCGTCGGGGCGCCGTCACGGTCCTTGACGTGGACCGTGAGGGTGTAGCGCTCCTCCTCCTTGACGAGGCCGAGCGCGGTGCGGGCGACGACCTTTCCGTCGGCCGCGGTGGCGGTGATCCGGCCGCCGCTGTTGCCGACGGGCGCCTTGCCGCCGTCGCCGGTGACGGTGGTCCGCGCGGTGCCGTGCGCGGGCACGGTGAGCGTGGCGTCGGCGAGGGTGGCGGCGCCGGCGGGCATGCCTTCGACGGCGAGCGTCAGGGTGACGGGCGCGTCGGTGTGGTTGGTGTACGTCACCGGCTTGGCGACCGGCTGGTTGGCCGGGTAGGGCCAGCTGTAGAAGCCGAGGTCGGCGGAGCCGGTGGCGGTGACCGTGGCGCCCGTCGCCGCCGGCACGTCGACGCGGCCGGCGCCGAGCGCGTACGGCGACGCATCGAGCGGCTTCGACGACGACATCAGCCCGTCCTTGAGCTGCGCGCCCGTCCAGTCGGGGTGCTTCTCGGCGAGCAGCGCGGCGACGCCCGCGATGTGCGGGGTGGCCATCGAGGTGCCGCTCATCGAGGTGTACAGGCCGCTGCCGGGGACGAGCTGGGAGCGTGCGGCGAGGATGCCGACCCCGGGCGCGGACAGGTCCGGCTTGAGGGCGAAGTCGCCGGTGCGGGGGCCCTGGCTGGTGAAGTACGCGGCGTGGTCGGCGGCGTCGACGGCGCCGACGGTCAGCGCGGAGTCGGCGGCGCCGGGCGAGCCGATGGTGCCGGGGGCGCCGGAGTTGCCGGCGGCGATGACGAACAGGGCGCCGGTCTGCGCGGACAGGGTGTTGACTGCCTCGGCCATCGGGTCGGTGCCGTCGCTGCCCTCGCGCGAGCCGAGGCTCATCGACACGATCTTGGCGTCGACGTCCTTCGCGGCCCACTCCATACCGGCGATGATCTGCGACTCGCTGCCGAAGCCGTCGTCGGAGAGGACCTTGCCGACGGCGAGTTCGGCGCCGGGCGCGACGCCCTTCTCCTTGCCGTCGGAGCCGGCGCCGCTGCCGCCGACGGTGGAGGCGACGTGGGTGCCGTGGCCGTTGCGGTCGGCGACCTCCTGGCCCTCGATGAAGCTCTTGGTGGTGCTGATGCGTCCGGCGAGGTCGGTGTGGCCGGTGTCGGCGCCGGTGTCGAGGACGGCGACCTTGACGCCCTTGCCGGTGAGCCCGGCCTCCCAGGCGGCGGGGGTGCCGATCTGGGCGTTGGACTGGGCCATGTCGGCCTGGACGCGCCCGTCCAGCCAGATCTTCTCGATGCCGCCGGAGAAGGTGCGGCGCGAGGTGGCCACCGCGTCCCAGAGGAGGCCCGGATCGGCCTTCATCGCCACGCCGCCGATGCTCGGCAGGGCCCGTACGGCGTCGGCGCCGCGCGGTGCGGCGGCCCGGCTGCCCTGGGAGTACGTGACGATGAGCGGCAGCGCCTCGCCCGCGCCGAGACCCTGCTGGATGAGCCCGGTGACGTCGAACAGCCGCCGGTCGAGGACGCCGGAGGCCAGGTAGGGGCGGGCTTCGTCGGGTATGACGGTGATCCGGCCGTTGGACGTCTCGCTGCGTACGGCGCCGGTGGCGCCCTTCGGCCGCTCGACGGTGACGGCCTGCCGACCGCCGCCGAGGTCGGTGACGGTGACCTTGTCGCCGGTGATGAGCGTGACGGTGTGCCGGGGCGCCGACCGCGCGGGCGCGGCGGTTGGGTTCGGAGCCGCTTCGTTCGGGCCGCCCGGGGTCTCCGTGGCGAGGGCCTGTCCGGCCGGGAGCAGTACGAGCGACAGCCCTGCCGCCAGCAGCCGGACCCGCCTCCTCGCGGGTGCTCTGGTCATGAATGCCTCTCCTTTGACGCCCGGTAACGGGGGTGGAGCCGGGCGTTCCGCAAAGTGTGGGGGGCATGCGGCGGGTTCAGGAGCTGCCGGTCGGTGGCGGCAACGTGCCATGGCGGCTACTTGCCAGGGCGGCATGACGGAGCGTCACCCACTCAGGGTGTGGCTTGCGGTGACGTCACATGGGGTGACCGCCCCCGTGCAGCACAAGGGCCTCCTGGAACCGGTCCAGGAGGCCCTTGCGTATGACGTATGGCGTCGCTCAGAGCGCGCCGACGATGTCCTCGACCCGAGCCTTCGCGTCACCGAAGAGCATCGAGGTGTTCTCCTTGAAGAACAGCGGGTTCTGCACACCGGCGTAGCCGGAGGCCATCGAGCGCTTGAAGACGATGACCTTGCCGGCCTCCCAGACGGTGAGCACCGGCATGCCGGCGATCGGGCTGCTGGGGTCCTCGGCGCCGGCCGGGTTGACCGTGTCGTTGGCGCCGATCACCAGGACGACGTCCGTCTCGGAGAAGTCCTCGTTGATCTCGTCCATCTCGAGCACGATGTCGTACGGCACCTTGGCCTCGGCCAGCAGCACGTTCATGTGGCCGGGCAGGCGGCCGGCGACCGGGTGGATGCCGAACCGTACGTCGACGCCCTTGGCGCGCAGCTTCGAGGTGAGCTCGGCGACCGGGTACTGCGCCTGGGCGACGGCCATGCCGTACCCGGGCGTGATGACCACCGACCGGGCCGAACCGAGGAGTTCGGCGGCGCTCTCGGCGGTGATCTCGGTGTGCTCGCCGTAGTCGACGTCCGAGCTCGACGGCGCCTCGATGCCGAAGCCGCCGGCGATGACCGAGAAGAACGAGCGGTTCATCGCCTTGCACATGATGTAGCTCAGGTAGGCGCCGGACGAGCCGACCAGGGCGCCGGTGATGATCAGCAGGTCGTTGCCGAGCAGGAAGCCCGAGGCGGCCGCGGCCCAGCCGGAGTAGCTGTTGAGCATCGAGACCACGACCGGCATGTCGCCGCCGCCGATCGAGGCCACCAGGTGCCAGCCCAGGGCCAGCGCCAGGACCGTCACGGTGATCAGCAGCCACAGCTGCGGCGTGATGACGAACCACACGGTCAGGGCGACGAACAGGCCCAGGGCGCCCAGGTTCAGGAAGTTCTTGCCCGGCAGCACCAGCGGCTTGGAGTTGATCTTCGCCGCGAGCTTCAGGTACGCCACGATGGAGCCGGTGAAGGTCACCGCGCCGATGAACAGGCCGATGAACACCTCGGCGTGGTGGATGCCCAGCGTGCCGAGCGCGTCCAGGGCCTTGGCCTCGTGGCCGCCCGGGTGGTTCTCGACCTCCAGGTAGCCGTTCCAGCTGACCAGCACGGCCGCCAGACCGACGAAGGAGTGCAGCAGCGCGATGAGTTCGGGCATACCGGTCATCTCGACGCCACGGGCCCGCTGCAGGCCGATCAGCGCGCCGATCAGCATGGCGACGACCATCAGGCCGAGGCCTGCGGTGCTGACGTCGCCGTCCACCGCGAGCACGATCGTCGCGACGAGCGCGACGCCCATGCCGAGCATGCCGAACGCGTTGCCGAGCCGTGCCGACTCGTGCTTGGAAAGTCCTGCCAGCGCCAGGATGAACAGCAGCGCAGCAACAAGGTAGGCCGCCTGTGCGGCGATGGTCGCAGTCATGTCAGCTCCGGTTGAACATGGCGAGCATGCGACGCGTCACCGCGAAGCCGCCGAAGACGTTGATACTGGCCAGAAGAATCGCCACGAACGAGAGCACCGTGACCGTCGTGCTCGTCTGCCCGATCTGCAGCAGCGCGCCGACGACGATGATCCCGGAGATCGCGTTGGTCACCGACATCAGCGGCGTGTGCAGCGCGTGGTGCACGTGGCCGATGACGTAGTACCCGATCACGATCGCGAGCACGAAGACCGTGACGTGCGGCAGCAGCGCCGCGGGCGCGAACCCGGCGGTGAGGAACAGCGCCAGCGCGGCCAGGGCCACGCCGCCGAACTTCTGCTTCGCGGTCATCGGCGCCTTCTTGGGCGCCGGAGCCGCCACGGCCGCCGCGGGCGCGGGAGCCGGGGCCGCCGAGACCTGCACCGGCGGGGGCGGCCAGGCCAGCTCACCCTTGCGCACGACGGTGATCGAGCGCTGCACCTGGTCGTCCCAGTCGAGGACCAGCTGGGCGTCCTTGTCGGGCGTCATCAGCTTCAGCAGGTTCACCAGGTTGGTGCCGTAGAGCTGCGAGGCCTGCGCCGGCAGCCGGCCCGCGAGGTCGGTGTAACCGATGATCGTCACACCGTTCTCGGTGACGACCTTCTCGCCCTTCACGGTGCCCACGACGTTGCCGCCGTTCGCGGCCGCCATGTCGACGATCACCGAGCCCGGCTTCATGCTCGCGACCATCTCCGCGGTGATCAGCGTCGGCGCGGGGCGCCCCGGGATCAGCGCGGTGGTGATGACGATGTCGACCTCGCGGCACTGCGCGGCGTACAGCTCGACCTCGCGCGCCTTGTAGTCGTCGCCCATCTCCTTGGCGTAACCGGTCTTCGAGACCTCGACCTCGGCGGACTCGATCGACAGGTACTCCCCGCCCAGCGAGCGGACCTGGTCGGCCACCTCGGGACGCGGGTCGGTCGCCCGCACGATCGCGCCGAGCGAGCCCGACGCGCCGATCGCCGCCAGACCGGCGACGCCGGCGCCCGCGATGAGCACCTTCGCCGGCGGGACCTTGCCCGCCGCGGTCACCTGGCCGGTGAAGAAGCGCCCGAACTCGTGCGCGGCCTCGACGACGGCGCGGTAGCCGGCGATGTTCGCCATGGACGACAGCACGTCCATCGACTGGGCCCGGCTGATGCGCGGCACGGCGTCCATCGACAGCGCGGTGAACGGGCGACGGCCCAGGTCCTCGACCATCGCCGGGTCGAACGCCGGCGCGAACAGCGCGATCACCGTGGCTTCCGGCCGTACCCGGTCAAGCTGGGACGGATCCGGGGCGTTGACGCCCAGCACCACTTCCGCGGCCGTCGCGTCGCCGATGGTCGCACCGGCAGCCTCGTAGGCGGCGTCGGTGAAGCCGGCCGCGACGCCCGCGCCCGGGTCGACGACGACGTCGTACCCCAGTTTGCGGATCTGTTCGATCGTGGCCGGGGTGGCCGAAACGCGACTCTCACCTGCCCGCGCTTCCTTGAGGACTCCGACAATCACGAGTGTTCTCCGTTCGCTGCTCTTGCCGACAACGGCCTGTTCCCAACTCGATCAGAAGTGCGCCCACCGTGATCCGGAGCACGCCGCTCAGCTTGACCGTCGAGAGCTCTCCCTGAACAGGACCCACGAGTGAGGTATACGCAACATCGACGGAGCCCTGTCCCATGCCTCACGAAACGCCCCGGCTTCTCGTCAAGTACGAGGGAAAGGCGGCAGAGGCTCAGGACCGTTCACAAGGGTTTCCCAGAACCCGCGGCCGCGCGGCCGACCGCTGAACGGGTCGCTTCCGAGCGTCCCCCGAGGCAGAGACACCCACGGGGGGTAGGTCGTCTCGCGCAGGTACGACGTCGGGATCCGTGAGGAGAACAACTGTGTACGCAGTGATTCGACGCTACGAAGGGGTGACCGACTCCGCCGAGGCGGGACGCCGTGTGGACGAGGGCTTCGTTCCCCTCCTCCGCCAGGTCCCCGGCTTCGTGGCCTACTACTGGGTCGACGCCGGGGAGGGAGTGATGGTCTCCACCAGCGTCTTCGACGACCGCGCCGGGGCCGAGGAGTCGGTCGCGAGGGCGGCGGACTTCGTACGGGACAACCTCGCGTCGCTCCTCCCCCACCGGCCTCAGATCACGGCCGGGGAGGTCGTGGCTGCCGGGTAGCACACCGCGTGCCTCACAAGGCACACCGTGTGCCTCACAGGGGTGGGGCGGCGAGCAGAGCAGCCGCCAGGGCGTCCGGATCGTCCGGGTCGGCGGAGAGGGCCTGTTCCGTCCAGATGCACTTCCCGGCCGTGGTGTAGCGCGCGCCCCACCGTTGGCTGAGCGCCGCGACGAGCTGTAGACCGCGCCCGCCCTCGTCCGTCTCCGCGGCGTGCCGGATGCGGGGAGTCGCCAGGCTCCCGTCGTAGACCTCGCAGGTCAGGCCGGCGCTCTCCAGCAGCCGCAGGTGCACCGGGCCCCTCGCGTACCGCACGACGTTCCCGATCAGCTCGCTGACGATCAGTTCGGTCGTCGGCGCGAGGTCGTCCAGTCCCCAGACCGCGAGCTGCTCCCGGATGTGCCGGCGCGCCTGCCCGGCCGCCCGCGGGTCGAGATCCAGTTCCCAGGAGGCGATCCGGTCGGCGGCGAGCGCGTGGACGCGGCAGACCAGGAGGGCCGCGTCGTCCCTGGTGGGGAGCTGCCCGTCGGGCAGCAGACCGGTCGTGAGCGTGTCGCAGAGGCGTTCCAGGTCCCCGTGGTCGGCACCACGCAGCAGCCGCGCGAGTTCTGCCATGCCCTCGTCGATCTCGCGGCCCGGGGTCTCGACCAGGCCATCGGTGTACAGCACGAGGAGACTGCCGTCGGGCACGGCCAACTCGACCGTTCCGAAGGGTGGTTCGGCGGCGCCGAGCGGGGGGTCCGAGGGCAGCTCGGGGAAGTGGACGGTGCCGTCGGGCAGGACCACGGCGGGCGGCGGATGACCGGCGCCCGCGATGGTGCAGGTCCGGGTGGTGGAGTCGTAGAGCGCGTACAGGCAGGTGGCGTAGAAGTCCCCGCCGAGCTCGCCGACGAGGTCGTTGAGGCGGCTCAGGATCTCTTCGGGGGGCAGTTCGAGGTCGGCCAGGGTGTTGACGGCCGTACGCAGCCGGCCCATGGTCGCCGCCTCCGCGAGGCCGTGGCCCATCACGTCGCCGACGACGAGGGCGACCCGGCCGGCGGAGAGCGGGATGACGTCGTACCAGTCGCCTCCCACCTCCATGCCCTGTCCGGCGGGGAGATAGCGTGCGGCGGCCGTGCACGCGGGGATCTCGGGCAGCCGCCGGGGAAGCAGGTCGCGCTGCAGCCCCTGGGAGCGGGTGTGCTCGGCGTCGTAGAGCCGTGCCCGTTCCAGGGCATGCGCGAAGAGGGCGCTGATCGCGGTGAGCAGCGTCTGTTCGTCGTGGGCCAGACGGCGCGGCCGGTCGAAGGAGATCAGACAGACCGAGCGGGTGCGCCCGGACACGGTCAGCGGCAGGAACGCCCACGCCTCCTTGCCGGCCACGCGGGGGCGGTACGCGAGGCCCGGGTAGCGCCGGATGAACTCCTCGGCCGAGGCGATGAACAGCGGCGCCTCGCTCCGCGCCACGTCCCTGATCGGATCGCTCGCCGGCAGCTTCTGGCCGTCGATCTCATCGACGAACGTGGGCGGATATCCCACGGCGCCGACGATCTCCGACCGGTCGTCCTCGACGGCGACCACGATCAGACCGGTGGCGCCGAACGGCGGCAGCACCCTCTCGGCGACCGCGTCCACGACATCGCGCGAGGTCGTCGCCGTCGCGAGCGCCGCGGTCAGCTCCGCGATGCGCGCCGAGCGCTCGGCCGCGGCGCTCTCGGCCGCGGCGCGCTCGGCCCCGCGCCGCCGCTGCTCGGTGACGTCCGTGAAGTAGAGGGCGAGCCCGTCGGAGCTCGGGACCAGCCGCAGATGGTGACTCCGCCCGGTGGCGATCTCCACGTCGAATTCGAGGGCCGTGGCCGCCGTGGCGGCCTTGCGGCAGCGGGATTCCAGGTCCGGGATGCCGTGCACCGCGGGCAGTTCCCACAGGACCCTGCCGAAGAGTTCGGCCTCGGGGGCGCCGAGCGTGCGCTCCGCCTCCAGGTTGGCGAAGCCGATCCGCCAGTCGCCGTCCACCAGGAGGAAGCCGTCGCTCATGTGGCGCAGCGCGCGGCTGAGCGTGTCGCGGGCGGTGCGGGACTCGGTGCAGTCCCACACCATGCCCATCATCCGCACGGGTTCCCCGCTGCCGTCGTACTCCGCAGCGCCGCGCCCGTGCACCCAGCGGTAGCCGCCGTCCGGCAGCCGTACCCGGTACTCGGCGTCGTACACGGTCCCCTCACGCATCGCCCGCTCCATCGCGGTGAGCGCGGACGGCAGGTCGTCGGGGTGGAGCGCCTTCATCCAGGCATCTTCGCGGGTGACGAGTTCGGTGCCGAACAGGGCCGCTCCTGCTTCGTCCCACACCAGCTCTCCGGTGTGCGGGTCCCAGTTCCAGGTGCCGACCTCGACCTCCTTGAGCGCCTGCCGTAGCCGACCGCCGACCAGCTCGTCCCGGGGAGGGGGTGCGGGGAGCGGTGCCTGGCCCATGCGCTCGACCGTCCAGTCGGCCACGTCCCGCAGGAACGCCCACTGCTCGGCGGTCGGCTCGCCCTCGTCGCCCGTCACCACGGTCAGGGCGCCCAGCGTGCGTCCCTCGTCGGTCAGGGGAAGGGCGGCGAACCCGGTGCCGGGCCACCGCTCCGGAGGCGGTGCGGGGGCGTCGGCGGCCGCTGTGGGCACCCACACGCTGCGGCCGGGACGCAGGGCGGCCCTCGGGAACGTCCGGTCCGTCCGCTCGATCAACTCCCAGAGGCGGGTGAGGCCCGGCGGCAGCCCGGAGGACGACACCAGGAACAGCGCCGAGCCGCTACGACCCAGGTGGATGACCCCGCCCAGCCCGCCCAGCTCGGCCACCGCGTGCTGGAGAGCCAGCCTGAAGACGTCACTCTCGGTGATCCCCGCCTCCGTGCTCGCGAGCAGATCGAGTCGAGCATTCACCCCAGAATTATAGGTATGGCGTCGTCAGCACCGCCGCGCAGCGACGGGTCGACGGCGACCTTGTGCCATGGCCCCGACGCAGAGCGTGAGCACCGGTAGCCCGGTCGCGGGGAGGTGCTACAACTGGGAATGTGAGCCCGTCCCGTCTCTCGTGCCCGGCGTCCGGGTGCGGTCGAACCTAGGCAGAAGATTCGGAAGCGTCGCCGGACAGGTCTTCGTCCTTCAGGTGGCGATCGTGGTGCTGCTCGCGGCCGGGGCGCTGCTGGCGCTGGTCCTGCAGTCGCGGTACGACATCGAGCGTGAGGCGCGCAACCGGTCGGTCTCCGTGGCGCAGACCTTCGCGAACTCCCTGGGCCTGCAGGAAGCGCTGAACTCGCCGGACCCGTCCGCGATCCTGCAGCCCCTGGCCGAGGAGACGCGCAAGGACGCGGGCGTGGACTTCATCGTGGTGATGGACACGAACGGCATCCGCTACAGCCACCCCCAGCCCGACCGTATCGGCGAGCGTTTCGTCGGCACGATCGAGCCCTCGCTCGCCGGCGAGGTGCACACCGAGAGTGTGGACGGGCCGCTCGGCAAGGAGATCCAGGCGATCGTGCCCGTCACCTCGCCCGAGGGCGAGGTCGTCGCCCTGGTCTCGGCAGGGCTGACGGTGGAGAGCGTGACCGGAGCCGCCGACCGCCAGCTTCCGGTCATCCTCCTGGTCATCGCCGTCGGCCTGGCTCTGGCCACCGTCGGCACGGCGCTGATCAGCCGAAGGCTGCGCCGCCAGACCCACGGGCTCGGCACGCAGGAGATGACCCGCATGTACGAGCACCACGACGCGGTGCTCCACGCCGTCCGCGAAGGGGTGCTGATCACCGACGGCGACGGACGGCTGCTCCTGGCGAACGACGAGGCCGGACGGCTGCTCGGCCTGCCGGACGACGCCGAGGGACGCCCCGTCGACGAGGTCGGCATGGACCACCACATGGCGGAACTGCTGCTGTCCGGCCGCGTGGCCACCGACGAGGTGCTGGAGGCCGGGGACCGGCTGCTCGTGGTCAATCAGCGCCCCACCCTCCCCCAGGGCCGCCCGCAGGGCTCGGCGGTCACCATCCGCGACTCCACCGAGATGCAGTTGCTGAGCAGCCGCGCGGAGACCGCCCGCAGACGGCTCAAGCTGCTCTACGACGCCGGCGGTGACATCGGCACCACCCTCGATGTGGTGCGCACCGCGGAGGAACTCGCCGACGTCGCCGTTCCCCAGTTCGCGGACTTCGTCACGGTCGACCTGGCCGATCCCGTACTGACGGGCGACGAACCGGGCCCGGGCGCCGACATGCGGCGCACGGCGGTCAGCGGCATCCGCTCCGATCACCCGCTGTACCCGCTCGGCGCACTGATCGACTTCCTGCCGTCCACCCCGCAGGCCCGTGGGTACGGCACGGGCACGGCCGAACTCGTGCCCGATCTCCATGACGCCCCGGGCTGGCACGCCCAGGACCCGCTGCGGACGTCGCAGATCGTCGACTACGGCATCCACTCGCTCATCGCGGCTCCCCTGAAGGCCAGGGGCGTCGTGCTCGGGGTGGTCAACTTCTGGCGGTCGCAGAAGCCGGAACCGTTCGACGAGGACGATCTGTCCCTGGCCGAGGAACTCGTCGGCCGCGCCGCGGTCACCATGGACAACGCCCGCCGCTACACCCGCGAGCACAACCTCTCCGTGACGCTCCAGCGCAGCCTGCTGCCGCAGGATCTGCCCGAGCAGAACGCCGTGGACGTCGCGCACTTCTACCAGCCCGCCCAGTCCGGGGTGGGCGGGGACTGGTTCGACGTGATCCCGCTGCCGGGCAGTCGCGTCGGACTCGTCGTCGGAGACGTCGTCGGGCACGGCCTGCACGCCGCGGCCACCATGGGGCGGCTGCGCACGGCCGTGCACAACTTCTCCTCCCTGGACCTGCCGCCCGACGAACTCCTCGCCCGTCTCGACAACCTCGTCCAGCGCATGGACGAGGAAGGCGACAGCGCCGCCCCGAACGGCGGCGTCCTGGGCGCGACCTGCCTGTACGCCGTCTACGACCCGGTATCCCAGAACTGCACCATGGCGCGGGCAGGGCACATGCCGCCGCTCGTCGTCGCCCCGGACGGCACGACGACGATCTCGGAACTGCCGGCCGGCCCCCCGCTGGGGCTGGGCGGCATGCCGTTCGAGACCACGGACATCCACCTGGCGGAGGGCAGTCAGCTCGTCCTGTACACCGACGGGCTGGTGGAGGAGCGGCACCGGGACATCGCGGAGGGCGTGGAAAAGCTGCGCACGGCGCTGACCCACCCCGACCGGGCCCCGGACGCCAGCCGCCGCGCCGTACTCGACGCCCTGCTCCCCAGCCGGCCGTCCGACGACATCGCGCTGCTCATCGCCCGGACCCGGACGCTGGACCCCGGCCGGGTCGCCCAATGGGACGTGCCGTCGGACCCGAGCGAGGTCGGCGCCGTACGCAGGCTCGCGGCCGAGCAGCTCGAGGAGTGGGGCCTGGAGGAACTCGCCTTCGCCACGGAGCTGATCCTCAGCGAGCTCATCACCAACGCCATCCGGTACGGCGCCGAGCCCGTCCGCGTCCGTCTGCTGCACGACCGCACCCTGACCTGCGAGGTGTGGGACGGCAGCAGCACCGCCCCGCACCTGCGGTACGCGGCCACCACGGACGAGGGAGGCCGCGGACTGTTCCTGGTCGCGCAGCTCAGCGAGCACTGGGGCACGCGGTACACGCCGGAGGGCAAGGTCATCTGGGCCGAACAGGTCCTTCCCTCCACGGACAGCGACCTCTCCTAGTGCTGTACCGCAAGAAGATGCCCGGCATGATCTGGACGGTCGGCCGCTGGAACGACCTGGTCAACGGAAGCCGGCACAATGCGCGACGAGTGAACCCCGTGTGAACCGACCGGCGTTCGCGCCCTCAGCAACCCGCGGCCCGAAAACGATCAAGAGGCCGTCTCAGATCACTCTGAAACGGCCTCTGAACTGCGACTCTTACGAGTCGGGACGACAGGATTTGAACCTGCGACCCCTTGACCCCCAGTCAAGTGCGCTACCAAGCTGCGCCACGTCCCGTTGCCCGTGGTCGCCGGGGTTTCCCGGTGACGGCGTGCACGGAGAACACTACCGCATTCACGTTCCGGCACGTCGCAGGGGTGCGGGGGACAATGGGGGCGTGAATGAAGAGCCGACGGGCGGGGCGCGGGACCGTGACGAGCAGGGCCGGGCGCGCAGTGCGCGGCCCCGGGACGGGCTGGGGCGGCCGTTGCCGTACGGGGCCGCGGGCGTCGCGCGGCAGCCCGAAGGGGTGACGCGGACACCCGAGCAGACGGTACGGGAGGCGCAGCGGCTGCTGGACGCCGGTATGCCGTTCCATGCGCACGAGGTCTTCGAGGACGCCTGGAAGACCGGACCCGCCGGCGAGCGCGATCTGTGGCAGGGGCTGGCGCAGCTCGCCGTGGGGCTGACCCATGCCGCCCGGGGGAACACGACGGGCGGCGCCCGGCTGCTCCGTCGCGGCGCGGCGCGTGTCTCCGCGTGGCCCGAGTCTCATCCGTACGGCATCGACCTGCCCGGACTCGTGGCGTGGGCACGGGAGTTGGCCGACAGGGTGGCCGGAGAGGGGCCGCCGGTCGATCCGGTCGATCCGGTCGCCGAAGCTCCGCGGCTGATGATGCACGGCGACGTCGACTAGTCCTCCTGGAGCAGGACCACCTCCAGGGTGCGGGGGCCGTGGACGCCCTCGACGCGGTCGAGTTCGATGTCGCTCGTCGCCGAAGGACCGGAGATCCAGGTCAGCGGGCGGGTCGGGTCCAGGCGGGGCAGGGCCTGCGGGACGGACGCGACCAGCTGGGACGGGACCCGGACGACGCAGATGTGGTGGTCGGGAATGAGGGTGATGCGGCGTCGGCCCTGGTCGGGGCCGCCGTCGAGGACCAGCGTGCCCGTCTCGGCGATCGCCAGCGCGCAGCCGGTGACCACGCTGTCGACGGCGTCCAGTTGCGCGGGGGTGGTGTCGGATCGGTCGTGGATCCGGGTCGGGTCGGCCGCGGCCAGCCACTCCGGCGGGAGGGCCGGAGGGACCAGGACCGTACGGGATCCGCGTGCGGCGAGCAGGCGCATGAGCAGCTCGGCGATCCCCGCGCCGTCCGTGCGGTGCACCGCCGCGCGGTACTCCGTCAGGTTGCGGTGCAGGAGGTCGAGGAGGGCCGACGGGGCGTCCGGGGCATGGGACTCCAGGTACGTCCTGTCGGGTTCAGGGGCGTGGGGCGCCTCGGCGACGGCCTCGCGGATCCGGGCGAGGATGCGGTCACGGGTGCTTCCGGCGCTCATGTGCGGTTCCTTTTCCACCAGTCACGGAAGGACTCCTTCGGGACCTCCGGCAGCTCGCGGCTGTCCGTCCAGGCCGACGCCCCCGGCAGCCGCTTCGGGTGCAGGCGGCGGGTGCTCGTCGCGAGGCGTTCGGCGGCGGCGAGGGCCCGGGGGCTGCCCAGGACCGCGCCGGCCGCCTTCATCGCGGCGCGCTCCAGTCGGTGGCCGCCCTGTTCCGCGACGCGTTCGCGCAGGTGCACCAGGACCTCGGGGATGTCGATGGCCACCGGGCAGACCTCGTAGCACGCGCCGCACAGCGAGGAGGCGTACGGGAGCGAGGCGTCGATCTCGCTCTCGGTACCGCGCAGTTGGGGGCTGAGGATCGCGCCGATCGGGCCCGGGTAGACGGAGCCGTACGCGTGGCCGCCGGCGCGCTCGTACACCGGGCAGACGTTCAGGCAGGCCGAGCAGCGGATGCAGCGCAGGGCCTGCCGCCCGACCTCGTCGGCGAGGGTGGCGGTGCGGCCGTTGTCGAGGAGCACGAGGTGGAAGTCCTTCGGGCCGTCCCCGTCGGTGATGCCCGTCCACATCGTCGTGTACGGGTTCATCCGCTCGGCCGTCGAGGAACGTGGCAGGGTCTGGAGGAACACCTCCAGGTCGCGCCAGGTCGGGATCGTCTTCTCGATGCCGACGACCGAGATCAGGGTCTCCGGCAGCGTCAGGCACATCCGGCCGTTGCCCTCCGACTCCAGGACGACGAGCGTGCCGGTCTCGGCGACCATGAAGTTCGCCCCGGAGACGGCGACCTTGGCGCGCAGGAACTTCTCCCGCAGGTGCAGCCGGGCCGCCTCGGCGAGGTCGGCGGGCGTGTCGGTGAGGCCGTCGGGGGCGGGGCGGCCCCACTTCCCCATCTCGGCCCGGAAGACGTCCCGGATCTCGCCGCGGTTGCGGTGGATGGCGGGGACGAGGATGTGGGACGGGCGGTCGTGGCCCAACTGGACGATGAGTTCGGCGAGATCGGTCTCGTACGCGGCGATGCCGGCGGCCTCCAGGGCCTCGTTGAGGCCGATCTCCTGGGTGGCCATCGACTTGACCTTGACCACCTCGGTCTCGCCGGTCGCCCGGACGAGGTCGGTGACGATCCGGTTCGCCTCGTCGGCGTCCGCCGCCCAGTGGACGGTGCCGCCGGCGGCCGTCACCGCTTCCTCCAACTGCAGGAGGTAGCGGTCGAGATGGCGCAGGGTGTGGTCCTTGATCTCTCTTCCCGCCTCGCGGAGGCGGTCCCAGTCGGCGAGTTCGGCGACGGCGGCGGCGCGCTTGTCCCTGATGGTGTGGGTGGCGTGCCGCAGGTTGGCGCGGAGGGTCGGGTCGGCGACGGCGGCCTTCGCCGCGACGGGGAAGGCGGGCATGCCGAGGAAGGTTCCGCTCACGGCGTGGGCTCCGTCTCCGTGCTCGCCAGGATCTCCGCCAGGTGCAGGGTGCGCAGCGGGGCGTCCGCGCGGCGCAGGATGCCGCCGAGGTGCATCAGGCAGGAGTTGTCGGCCCCGCAGAGCACGTCCGCTCCGGTACCTGCGGCGTGGGCGATCTTGTCGCGGCCCATGGCCGCCGACACGTCCGGGTTCTTCACGGCGAACGTGCCGCCGAAGCCGCAGCACTCCTCCGCGCCGGGCAGTTCCACGAGCTCCAGGCCCTTGACCGCACGGAGCAGCCGGTGCGGCCGGTCGCCGAGGCCGAGCAGGCGCAGGCCGTGGCAGGAGGGGTGGTAGGTGACGGTGTGCGGGAAGTACGCGCCGACGTCGGTGACCCCGAGGACGTCCACCAGGAACTCGGTCAGCTCGAGGACGCGGGGCGCGAGTGCGGCCGCCTCGGGGCCGAGGCCGGCGTAGTGGGTCCGGACCATGGCGGCGCAGGACGCGGAGGGCGTGACGACGTGCTCGTACCCGTGGAACGCCTCGGCGAGGCGCCGGGCGAGCGGCGCCGCCTCCTTCCGGTACCCCGTGTTGAACTGCGGCTGGCCGCAGCAGGTCTGGCCGGCCGGGAAGTCGACCTCGACTCCCAGCCGTTCCAGAATGCGGACGGTGGCCACCCCCGTGGCGGGATACAGGGCGTCGTTGACGCAGGTGACGAAGAGTGCGACACGCATGGGCGCAGGATACGCCCGGGGAGTCCCCCAGCCGCGTGTTTCACCAGGTGAGACGGAGCTCCAGGGGCGAGCGGTGGATCATCGTCGGCCGCATCACGACCACGTGGTCCTCGTCGAGCCGCAGCCCGGGCAGTTCGCGGGTGAACAGCTCCAGGGTCAGGCGGAGTTGGCCGCGGGCCAGCTGGGAGCCGGGGCAGCCGTGCGCGCCGTGCCCGAAGGCGACGTGCCGGGTCGGCGGGCGGGTGATGTCGAAGACATCGGGATCGTCGTGGCGTTCCTCGTCGCGGTTGGCGGAGCCGTACGCCACGAACACCGTGGCCCCGGCGGGCAGTTTCGTGCCGGCGAGGGTGACCGGACGGGTGGTGGTGCGGCGGAACCCCTGGACGGCGGTGTCGAAGCGCGCGGCCTCCTCCACCGCCCCGGGTATCAGCTCGGGCCGGGCGCAGAGCAGCTCCCACTGCGCCCGGCCGTCGCGGAGCAGGTGGTGGAGGGTGTTGCCGATCAGGGCGGTGGTGGTGAGGTGGCCGGCGATGAGGAGGTTCTGGAGGTTCGAGACGAGTTCGGCGCGCTGGTCGTCGGTGAGCTCGCCGCCGCCGGGGGCGAGAGCGGCGACCATCGCGGAGCAGAGGTCGTCGCGGGGCTCGGCGCGGCGGGCGCGGGCGTAGCGGTCGAGCAGGTGCTGCAGGGCGACGACGTCCTCGGCGGCGGCGAGCTGGCCGGCTTCGTCGAGCGGGCGGAAGAGGAGCTGTTCTGCCTGGTGACCGCCGTGCACGGCGGCCGGCACGTCCGCCGGGTCGAAGCCGATGAGCCGGCCGATCACCGCGCCGGGGAGCCGGCGGGCGTACGAGGACATCAGCTCGGTACGGCCGTCGGCGGCGAAGCCGTCGAGGAGCGCGGCGGCCTGCTCGGCGGCGTACGGCAGGAGGGCCGTGACGCGGGAGGCGGAGAGGCCGCTGTTGAGCGGGGCGCGGTGGCGGCGGTGCGCGGGGCCGTCGGTGGAGACGACGGTGGGGCGCTTGGCGAAGCCGCGGGCGAGGACGCCGAAGGCGGCGGGCGCGGGCATGACGTCGGGCCGCAGGGCCTGTGCGGAGGAGAAGTCCTCCGACCGGAGCAGGACCTCGCGCACGTCGGCGTCGCGGGCGACGAGCCAGGCGTCGAGTTCGGGTACGAAGGTCAGGCCCTCGGCCCTGCGGGCGCGGGCGTAGAGGGGATAGGGGTCGCGGTACAAGTCGTCGAGCCGCTGTTGCCGTTCGGTCAGGTCGGACCGTTCCTGCGCTGTCGCGTCCACGCTCGCCTCCGGACGGGAAGGGTGCGGTGCCTTGCGGTGCGGTGCGGTGCCTTGCGGTGCGGTGCCTTGCAGTGCGGGCTCGGACATCGTGACCGGGGGGAGGCGGCCCTGGCTACGGGACGAAGGAGGAAGATTCCGCACCGGGCGGTGAGCCTACGGGCGAACGACGATGTTGCCGATCTTGCGCCCGCTGTCGACCCGACGATGGGCCTCGGCGATGCCGCGCAGCTCGTAGACCTGGTCGATCACGACGCTGATCGCGCCATCGGCGGCCAGCCCCAGCAGGTACTCGAAGTCCTCGACGCGTTCGGGTGCGGGGCCCGCGACGACGTTGCCACGGGCGCGGACGGTGTCGCCCAGCCCCGCGACGGCCAGCAGCAGCACCCCGTCGGGGTTCAGGAGGCGCCGGCCCGACGCGATCGAGAGGTTGCCGACGACGTCCAGCACCACGTCGAACCGGTCGGCGACGCCGTCCAGGTCGTCGCTCGTGTAGTCGATGACCCGGTCGGCTCCCAGGTCGGCCACCAGGCCCGCGTTCGCCGTGCTGGTCACACCGGTGACGGTCGCGCCGAAGTGCTTCGCCAGCTGGACGGCACTGGTGCCGAGCGCCCCCGACGCGCCGTTGACGCACACCGACATGCCGGGGCCCACCGACGCCCTGTCCCGCAGGAAGTACAGCGCTGTCGAGCCGCCGAAGAGCAGTGCTGCCGCGTCCTCGTGGCTCACCGTGGACGGCTTGCGCGCGAGCTTCTTCGCCGCCACCACGACGTACTCGGCATGTGCGCCCAGTTTCATTCCGGTCATGCCGCACACCTCGTCACCCGGCGCCAGGTCGCGGACGTGCCCGCCCACGGCCACGACCTCCCCGGAGAACGAACTGCCCAGGATCTTCCGCCGAGGGCGGAGGACGCCGAAGGCCAGCCGGGCGAACGGCCCGAACCCCGAGGGGAAACGGGCCCCGCGGATACGCGAGTCGGCCGAGGTGACCGCCGCCGCCCCGACGCGCACCAGCACCTCGTCCCCACGTGGCGCCGGCCGTGGAACCTCGCGGATCTGTACGACGTCGGGCGCGCCGTAACGGTCGACGACTGCTGCCTGCATCACCGTCTCCTTACAGGTGTAAGTCTGGGTTCCACGGTAGCCTTACGCCCGTAAGGCAGCAAGTCCGATGCGAAAGGTTCTGTCATGCCCCGGCGTCCAGCGCTCAGCCGCGACCGCATCATCGAAGCCGCGGTGGAGGTCGCCGACCGCGGCGGCCTGGCCCAGGTGAGCATGCGCAACGTCGGCAAGGAGCTCGGCGTGGAGGCGATGTCGCTCTACCATCACCTCACCGGCAAGGACGCACTGCTGGACGCCCTGGCGAACTGGATCTTCACCCGGATCGAGCTGCCCGAACCCGGGCAGCCGTGGCGACAGGCGATGATCGACCGCGCGGCGTCGGCCCGCGCCGCCCTGTCACAGCACCCCTGGGCCCTCGGCCTCGTCGAGTCGCGCCGCTCCCCCGGCCCGGCCCTGCTGCGCCATCACGACACCGTGCTCGGCTGCCTGCGCCACAACGGCTTCCCGATGACGCTGGCGTCGCACACCTTCTCCGCGATCGACTCCTACGTCTACGGCTTCGTGCTCACGGAACTCAATCTGCCCTTCGGCACCGATGCCGACGGCGGCGTCGAGGAATTCGTCGGCGAGATCCAGGACCGGCTGTCCCCCGACGCCTACCCGCACCTGGCCGAGCTGATCACCGAGCAGGTCATGCATCAGGACTACTCCTACGCCGACGAGTTCGCGTACGGCCTCGACCTGATCCTCGACAGCGTCGCAGCGCGCCTGGCGACCACCCAGCGCACGGCTCCCTGAAGCCCGTCCGTATGTGAGGCTCTCCGCATGATGTGGAACAGCGAAACCCCTTCGTGGCAGGACGTGGTGCAGGTCCTGCGGGATGCCTCGGAAGCCGAGCAGAGCGTACGCCTGGGCGAAGAAGTGAGCGACGAGGAGATGGACGGCTGGGGCGTTCCGGTGCCCGAGCCGATCCGGGAGATCTGCCGCAGGGCCGGAGCGCTCCAGGTCGGCGGCCACGGCGAGTTCGGCCCCTCCTACCGCGCCCCAGGCGTCGGTGAGGGGGCCGCGTGGCGGTGCGGGGATCCGGGTTCGTTCCGCATCGTCCACACCAACGCGAGCGCGGAGACCTACTACGTGGACGTCGACCCCGCGACGGGCGCGTGGGGTCCGGTGTTCAGGTTCTGGGAGAACCACGGCGCCGAGCTGGTCGCGCCGTCGCTCCCGCACTGGCTGGTGTCCGTGGCCGGGCTGGTGCGGTGTGCCGCGAGGGACGAGGAGCACTTCGGCGACTTCTCCACCGCCTTCCTCAACTGGTTCTCCGGAGACTTCGCCGACGCCGGCGACGAGTTCCCCGAGGATGCGCCGGAGGCCCTGGCGCGCGCGGCCGAACCCGCGACCGCCGGACCCGTCACCGTCCGGGAAGCGCGCGCCTCGGGTGATCCGGTGCTCGCGGATGCCGGCTCCCGGCTGCCCGAGGGCGCGCTCCTGGCCGACCTGCGCGGGGCGACCGGGCCGACCGCGGTTCCGTTCGGCCGCCATCCGGGGTGGCCCGGGGGCACTCCCGTCTACCGGCGCTTCCACGGCGGCGCGATCCTCGCGGCGGTCGGCCAGACCTGACGGCCTGACAGCCGGGTCGACCGCGCCGGCGTTGTCAGAGCCGGTTGAGAGCATCGGAGGCATGACAACACTTCTCCTCGGCGACATCGAACGTGCTGTTCGCAGCAGTTGGAGTGCCGAAACGTGCACGCCCGAGTTCCGGCCCCGCTGGACCGCGGACAACCCGGCCCGGGACCAGTGCGGTGTCACGGCCATGGTGCTGAACGACCTCCTGGGAGGTGAGCTGATCCGCGGGGAGGTCCACGTGAACGGTGAACGCGTGGACTACCACTGGTGGAACCGGCTGGGCATGGACATCGAGATCGACCTCACCCGAGAGCAGTTCCGGCCGGAGGAGATCGTCACCGGAGGCATCGTCATTCCCCGCCCTCCCGTCGCCGAGTGGCGCAGACTCCGCGAGGAGTACGAACTCCTGCGTGATCGCGTCCTGGAGAAGCTCGGCCGGGAGCTCGAAACGGTGCGGTGACCGCGCTCTCGCCGGGCGCGGCCCTTGCTCGTCATGCCAGGGCACGTTCCAGCACCGAGGTGTGGCTGCGGGACGGGTCCTTGGCGGCCGTGAGGAGGGTGACCGGGCCGCCGGCGGCGAGTTCGCGGAGCCGGTCGAGCGCGGCGGCGGCCTCCGGGGCGGCGAGTTCCTCCTCGTACCGCCGGCAGAACTCCTCGTACTCCCCCTCCGTGCCGTGGTACCAGCGGCGCAGCTCCGTCGACGGGGTGAGCGCCTTGGGCCATTCGTCGATGCGCGCGTCGGTCTTCTTCAGGCCGCGCGGCCAGAGCCGGTCGACGAGGACGCGGGTGCCGTCGTCCGGCTCCGGAGGGTCGTAGATCCGGCGGACGCGGACGTCGGGGGCGGGGGCGGGCTCACGGGCGGGGGTGCGCGGCATTGCACCAGGGTGCAGCGGGTACCGGGCGGGCGCACGCGGACGCGCCCAGCGCGGACCTTGGCATGCCCTACGGTGCGTCGAGCCGGAGCGCCGGGAGGATCACGGACTCCAGGAACGCGGCCATGGTCCCGGGCGTGTCCGCGAACCGCTCCTCCAGCAGCCGTTCGACCCGCAGCATGCCCAGCAGACAGGGCGCGACGAAGGCGGTCGCCGGGTTGTCGGCGGCGAGCTCGCCGCGCTCCACACCGCGCGCCAGCATCGCGTCCACGGCGGCGACCTCGGGCTGGATGACGGTCTCGTAGAGCGCCTCGCGGAGGTCGGGATGGCGGACGTACGCCTGGCTCACCGCCTCCATCAGCTCGGCGTCGTGGCCGTGCCGGTCGTCGGCCAGGCGGGCGACCTCGCGCAGGTCGCCGACGAGGGTGCCGGTGTCGACGCCGGAGAAGTACGGGCAGCGGTTCTTGTCCAGGGCGGCGGTGACGAGTTGCGGCTTGCTCTTCCACTGCCGGTACAGGGTGGCCTTGCCGCACTTGGTGCGGGCGGCGACGCCCTCCATGGTCACGGCGTCGTACCCGCCCTCGCGGAGGAGGTCGAGCACCGCGTCGAACAGCTCGCTCTCCCGCTCCGGGGTGATCTTGCTGCGCCGCGCCGCGGCGGTCGCGGCACTGGTGGACGCGGCGCGCGTCGTGGTCACGGCCTGCGGGGTCATCGCTGCCTCCTCCCTGGGGCGACGGGGGTTGCCCCTCCGAGGGTAGGCGGCGCGCAATCGAGACGCAAACGTATCGAGACGTTTGCGTCTCGATGAATCCGGATCTACGCTTCCTCCGTTTGTGCCGATTCGGCGGACAAACGAGCAAGCGCACGAGGGGCCGCGTCATGGGTGCCGGAAGAGACACGGGAGGAACCGGGGACTCCGGCATACCCGGAACACGCGGCGCACCCGGGACCGTCGGCGCCCCCGGGACGCCCGGCGTGTCCTATGTCCGCGCCGCGCGCCCCGCCCAGCTGCTCCTGCACGACGAGGCCGTGGCCGCCGCTGCGGAGGCCGTCCGATGACCGGGGTCGGCGGCACCGTGACGGCCGTCCTGCTGTCGCTGGTCTCCGCCGTCGGATACGCGCTCGCCGCCGTGGCGCAGGCGCGCCTCGCGGCCCGCACGGAGCCCGGGCGCGGTGCGCTGCGGGCGCTGCTGCGGGGCGGCGGCTGGTGGGCGGCGGTCGGCCTGAACGCGGCGGGCGCGCTCGCGCATGTGGCGGCGCTGCACTACGGGCCGCTGACGCTGGTGCAGCCGCTCGGCGCGCTGACGCTGGTGGCGGCGCTGCCGCTCGGCGCGTACGGTGCGCGGCGACGGGTGACGCGCGGCGAGTGGCGCGGGGCGCTGTGGACGCTGGCGGGCCTGGTCGGGCTGGTCGCGGTGACGGGCCCGGCGACGCCGGGCGACGCGCTCAGCCTGCACGAGTCGCTGGTGGTCGCCGCGGCCACGGCGTCGTTCGTGGCGCTGGTCACCGCGGGCCGGCGGTCGGGGCGGGGGCTCGGGCACGCGACGGCGTCGGGGGTCGCGTCCGGCGTGGCGTCGGCCCTGACGCAGACGCTGACGGCGGCGCTGGCGCTGGAACTCCCCGGCGGGCCGGTGCCGTGGTGGCAGTCGGCGCTGCTCGCGGTGCTGATCTCCGGCTTCGCGGTGGGCGGCCTGCTGCTCTCGCAGACGGCGTACCGGGCGGGGCTCGCCGCGCCGCTGGCCGTGGTGAACCTGTCGAACCCGGCGGCCGCCGCGGTCATCGGGGTCGCCCTGCTGGGCGAGACGTTCCGGGGCGGCGCGTGGGGCTGGCCGGCCGCCGTGGCCGCGGGGGCCGTCGCGGCGCGGGGCGTCGTCCTGCTCACGGCGGCCCCGCCGGACCCTCTGCCGCAGTCCGAGGACTCCCCCGCCCCGGACGACGGATCCGCGGCGCCCCCGCCGCTCCCGGCCGGCGCCGTGGGCTGAGCACCGGCGCACCGCTCAGGCGGTGCGCGCCCAGGGGCGGGTGGTGAGCACCTGCCCGAGGGCCAGGGTGCTGAGGCCGAACATCAGGATGCCGAGCGGGACGTGGAACTCGGGTATGTGGGCGATGCCGAGGACGACCTGGACCGAGGCGAG